>CAWHXK010000025.1:0-5619 GCA_963833255.1 uncultured Actinomycetes bacterium | reverse complement strand
CGCAACGGCGATCCGTGCCGCTCGGTCGCGACCCACGGCGAGTTCTGCGCGTATCACGCCGCCCTGGCAGCCGAGCTTGGCTGCGACACCGTCGCCAATGGCGATCAGACGAAGAGGCGGAACGCTCGGCAGCGCGAGCCCGTGATCGCCGAGTCCGAGCCGCTCGAGCTCCCGTCGCGGTCGCCAAGCTCGCCGTCGGCTGTCCGCCCGGCGCTGGCTCTCACCGCCGCCGAGGAAGTCGAGACGATCCGGCGCGTACTGCTCGAGGCCGCAACCAGCACCACGCGCGAGACATGGGCGACCTGCACGCTGTCCCGAGTGCGGCAAGGGCTTCCGACAGGAGATCTCCGTGCCCGATCATGGCGCCCGCATCAAGGCGATCGAGACGCTGCTGCGCGAGGGACTCGGTCGCGTCGGTGAGGCGGATGTCCTCGAGCCGCGGATGCCAACGAGCGCAGATGAGGTGAAAAACCTCAGCACGGACGAGTTGGCCCTCGTGATCGCGATGTCGTGCGCGAATGAGATCCGCGCCGTCGTCGACCAAGGAGACGGCGCGCTTCGCTTGGAGCTCCAGCGGTGGGAGCCGGATACCCGCGAGACGTTGGCTCGAGCCCTCGCCGAGGTCGCTTGAACCTCCGCCGCAATATGACATCCGTCTGACACGACGCCGGGACGCGTCTATCCATCAGCGATTCGGCGCAAACCCCGACTAGACGCGTCGGTGCACGACGGCCCTCGGGTGCACACACCCACCCCCTCGCGGTCATCGTGGCGGCGGGGCCTGGTCGCGAGCGCTTGAACTATCTGGATCCTCGCCGGGTTAGATGATCTTCAGCTCGGATCCTGTGTAGGACATCGGTTCATGCCTCCCCGGCGTCGTGGGCGAGCAGAGCGATCTGGACGCGGTTGTTGAACTCGAGCTTCTCGAGCACACGTGAGACGTGTGCCTTGGCGGTCGCGACGCTCATGTAGAGCTCGCGGCTGATCTCGGCGTTCGACTTGCCCTGCCCGATTGCGACGGCGACCTCGCGCTCGCGTTCGGTGAGGCGGTTGAGCTGCTCGCGCGCGTGGCGCTTGCGGTCGCCTCCTTCGCTGTCCCGCAGGTGGCCGATCAATCGGCGGGTGATGGTGGGCGAGAGCATCGGCTCGCCCGCGGCGACGGCCCGCACGGCGCGGACGATGTCGGCCGGCGGCGTGTCTTTGAGTAGGAACCCGCTGGCGCCGGCGCGCAGCGCCCGCAGAACGTAGTCGTCGACCTCGAAGGTTGTGAGGACGATCACCTCGGGCGCGTCGCTCCGCGCGCGCACGAGCTCAGTGGCGGCCAGGCCATCCATGCCGGGCATGCGGATGTCCATCAGCACGACGTCGGGTTCGTGCTCGGCCACCGCTTGGGCGACGTCGCTGCCGTCGGCGGCCTCGCCGACGACCGAGATCCCCTCGGCGCCCGCGAGCAGCATCGACAGCCCCGCGCGAACAAGCGCGTCGTCGTCGACGACCAGCACACGGATCTGCTTGCTCACAGCGGCCACGGCAGCCACGCGTGGACGCGGAAGTCGCCGGCCTCGTCGAGTCCGTGCTCGAGGTGGCCGCCGGAAAGCGTGGCGCGCTCGGCTAGTCCGACGAGGCCGGTCCCGGCGCCGGGGATCTCCGATTTGCCGGCGGCGAGGACTGGCGCCGCGTTGCGCACTTCGATCGTCAGCCCCTCACCGGGCTCGCCTTCGAGGCGCAGGTCGACCGCGGCCGCCGCCGCATGTTTGCGTGCGTTTGTCAGCGCCTCCTGGACGATCCGCAGGGCGTGGCGGCCGACTGAGTCCGGGACGGCCGCCAAGTCCGCGACGCGCACGTCGGCGTGCAGGCGCATCCCGGCGCCGCGTGACTCTTCGAGTAGCTCGGGCAGCGCTGCGAGCGTTGGCTGAGGAGGCTGCGGCGTGTCGCCGTCGGCCCCGTCGCGCAGGACGCCGATCACCGTGCGTAGGTCCTCGAGCGCTTGGTGTGCGCTGGCGCGGATCACCGCGGCTGCGCGCGCGACTTCCTCGGGCGGTGCGTCCGGCCGGAACTCGAGCGCGCCGGCATGCAGGCTCAGCAGCGAGATGCGGTGGGCGAGCACGTCGTGCATCTCGCGCGCGATCCGGGTGCGCTCGGCGTGGCGGGCTCGCTCGACGAGAAGTTGCTGCTCGGCGCCGGCGTGGCGGACGCGCTCCTGCCGTGACTCGCGGCGCACGCGGACGAACATGCCTGACGCGACGATGGCCGTCATGACCAGCGTCACGAGGGCGTAGAACGCCCACCGCGGCAGCGAGTTGTCGTCGGGGTGCAAGCTGCGGAACACGGGCAGCATGGCGACCTGCAGTGCTGCGATCAGAGCCGCCAGCTGCCAGCGGCGATAGGCGGCGACCGTGAACAAGATGATCAGGCTGGCGACACCCGCTGAGGACGAGAAGGCCTGCATCGGAACGGAGGCCAGCCCCAGAGCGAGCGGCCATCGCCGCCGCCACCACAGAGAGAGGCAGAGCGCCGCGCCACCGATCACGTCCAATACCAGCAGGGGCCCGTCCAACCCGCGGCCGACTTCGTCAGCTAGCGCCATGGCGCCGAACGCGGCCGCCAGCAGGAACAGCACGCCGTCGACGATCCAGTCGCGCTGCGAGCGGCGCAGGGGCGGATCCTCGTCGGGGGCGACGCGCAAGGCGGACAGGAGACGGTGAGCGCTCACTCGGTCAAGCGTAGGTCGCGCGGCCACGGTTGAACACCCGACCGAAGTCGATGCACATGCCGACTTTCGTCGGCCCAACGATCGCCGTATGACCGATTGCGGAGACGCGGCGCGCAGCCGATCCTGCGGTCTCTGCTTCGAAAAAGGGGCCCCCAGTGCTCGCTCGCCTCGCTCACGCCACCACCCACCATCGCTTGTACGAACCATCCGAAAAGGAGACACCATGACCCGCCTCGCCAACCTGATCCTCAGCCACAAGCGACTCGTCGTTGCGTTCTGGGCCGTTGTGACGGTCGCCGCCTTCGCGGCGGTCGGGCCGGCCGGGAAGTCGCTCTCGCAGCAGTTCAACATCCCGGGCCGCGAGGGCTACGAGACCAACAAGGACATCGCACAGATCTACGGCAGCGGCGGCGACATCGCTCCTCTCGTTCCCGTCGTCACGCTTGCGAAGGGCACGACCGTGGACTCACCAGGGGTCACCGCCGAGCTCAGCTCGGCGCTTGCCCAGGTGAAGAAAACGATGCCGGACGTACGGATCGCCTCCTACGCCTCGACCCACGACCGCGCCTTCGTCTCCAAGGACGGCCGCACCACGTTCGCGCTCGTCTATCACCCCGCCGTCGGTGGCGTGAACCCCGGACAAGCCGAAGCGAAGAAGGCGCAGGCGGCGCTCGAGGGCGTCACGGTCGCCGGCTCGCCTGTCGAGATCACCGGGATGAACGCGCTCCGCGCAGCTCCGGCCGAGAGCGACTCGGGCGGCACCGGGATGCTCGTCGAGACACTGCTCGGCGCGCTCGGCGCCCTGCTCGTGCTCATCTTCGTCTTCCGCTCCTTCATGGCGATCGTGCCCCTACTGATGGCAGCCGTCGCTATCCCGACCACGTTCCTCCTGATCTGGCCGATCGCGAGCGTCACGGACGTCTCCGTGATCGTCCAGTTCCTCGTCGCTCTCATTGGGCTTGGGATCGCGATTGACTACGCCCTCCTCGTCGTCGTCCGCTGGCGCGAGGAACGCCGTGGCGGAGAGGTCGCTAACGAGACCGCAGTCCGCAACGCGATGCAGCACGCCGGCTCCGCTGTCGTGTTCAGTGGCACGACCGTCGCGATCTCGCTCCTCTCGCTGCTCGCGCTGCCGATGCCCGCGCTCCGCAGCATCGGCGTCGCCGGCCTCCTGATTGCGCTCGTCAGCGTCGCCGTCGCCAACACCCTTCTCCCCGTCGTCCTGGCAACCGTCGGCGCCTGGCTCGACCGGCCCCGCTCGAACCGGGATCGGAGCGCCAGCCGCGCCTGGTCTGCCTGGGCGCGGATCGTCGTTCGACACCGCTGGCTCGCGGCGAGCGCCTCTACCGCCCTGCTCGCCGCCCTCGTCCTCGCCGCCTCGCAGATCCAGCTTGGCGACCCGCAGGCCGACTCGCTCGCCCAGAAAGGCCCTGCCCGGGTCGGTCTCGAGCAGCTGAAGGACTCCGGCATCGGCACCGGGCCACTTTCACCGTTCGAAGCTCTCGTCCGCTCCGGCAAGCCAGAAACCGCCGCCGCAGCGATCGCCAAAGTCGGCGGCGTCCAGACGACCGTTGCCCCGGCCGAGTGGCGCCGCGACGGCACCGCGATCGTCACGATCATCCCGACTGCAGACGCCAACTCGGCTGCCGGCCGAGCCACACTCGACCGGATTCGCGCCACAGAGATCGCCGGCGTGACCGTGGGCGGCGAAGCGGCCCAAAGCGCCGACTTCCTCCACGCCGTCTACGGCAACTTCCCGCTGATGATCCTCGCGATCAGCATCCTCACCTTCGTCCTGCTCGCCCGCGCTTTCCGCTCACTCGTCCTGCCGCTCAAAGCTGTCCTTCTCAACCTCCTCTCGGTCGCGGCCGCATGGGGGCTGACCGTGCTCGTCTGGCAGGACGGCTACGGCTCGAACGCGCTCTGGGGCATCGAAGCAACCAGGGCAATCAACGTCGAGATGCCGATCGTGATCTTCGCGTTCCTGTTCGGGATCTCGATGGACTACCAGGTCTTCATCATCAGCCGCATGCGCGAGGCCTACGACCGCACCGGCTCCACCGAAACCGCCGTCGTCGAAGGAATCGGGCGAACCGGCCGGCTCGTCACGAGCGCGGCGCTGATCATGTTCCTCGCCTTCGTCGCCTTCAGCGCGAGCCCGGGCACCGAGGTGAAGATGTTCGCAACCGCCCTCGGCGGCGGCATCCTGATCGACGCCACGATCATCCGCGGCGTCCTCGCCCCCGCGGCCGTAGCCTTGCTTGGCCGCTGGAACTGGTGGCTCCCCACCTGGGCCGCACGACTGCTCCGCGTCGCCCCCTCTCAGATCACAGGCGAAGCACAGGTCGAGCCCGCAACACAGCTCATCTGATTCGACAAGCCGTTTCGGGGCGGGAGAACCTCTCGCCCCGGAACTTCCCATCCCATTTCCATCGCTCTTGTTAGCCACGAGCTCGGCGAGCCGGTCTCACTCCCCGAGATACCAACCGATCGGTCCATGACCCAAGAGAACGGGCAACGCAATGTCAAAGCAGGCGCTCGGAAACCTACTCGCTGGCGTAGCGTTCCTGGTCATCGCGATCGTCGAGTACGTCAGGGATTCGTCCGGCGTCGGAACCGTGTTCTTGATCTTCGCCGGCGTCTTTCTCGCAATGCCCTCCCGTGGGCGCCGTTAGGGCGCGCCCCTCACGGGACGGAGCGGCGCACACCACCAGCCGAGATACTCGTCGGACGAAGAGCGAAGGGCCGCGGTCGTCGAAGGCTCGGTCAAGTCTGGCTTTGACCTGACCCGCTCTCGCTAGCCCTCTGTTCATGAGGGTTTAAGGGCGACCTCCGACTCGGCGAGTCGGGGCTCACCACCCGCCGCACCCAGCCCCCTCGCGATCGTCATCGCTGTGGGGCCTGGG
>CAWHXK010000024.1:0-25334 GCA_963833255.1 uncultured Actinomycetes bacterium | reverse complement strand
TTCGCTCAGGACGAGCCGGCCATCACAGACGCAGACCACGAGCACCGGCCTCGACCCTGCGGCGACGCGCCTGAGTGGAACTGGACCCCTCTATGGAGGAGGGCGTCATCAGCCCCAGCATGGGTCTCGGTGAGAACATTGCGCCGTGTTGGTTGATCAACTGCGTGGTGCGTCGCCGGCCGAGCGCATCAAGGTCCTGCACCGGCACGCGACCGCCGCGGCGGACGTCGCGGCGTTCAAGAGCGCTGCGCGCGCAGCGCTCGTGATGCCGGCTGTGTTTGCGCTCGCCGACAAGGTGATCGGGCAGCCTCAGACCTCGCTCTTCGCGGCCTTCGGCTCCTTCGCGCTGCTCGTTCTGGTCGAGTTCACGGGGCCGCCGCGGACTCGTCTGGTGGCGTACCTCGGGCTCGCATGCGTCGGAGCCGCGTTCATCACGCTCGGGACGCTCTGCTCGCGAAACGCATGGCTCGCGGCTGGTGCGATGGCGGTCGTCGGCTTTGCGACGCTCTTCGCGGGCGTCATCAACGGCTACGTCGCGGCGGCCGCGACCGGTGCCCTCCTGACGTTTGTCCTGCCGGTGACGCTGCCGGCGCCGAACTCGGCGATCCCGGAGCGCCTGGAAGGTTGGGGGCTGGCCGCAGGCGCCGGAATCTGCGCGCTGATGCTGCTCTGGCCGCCTCGTCAGGGGGCGGACTTCCAGCGCCAGGCCGCTGGCGCGTTGCGTGCCGTTGCCGACCTACTCGACGCCAACCGCGAGACCTGGGCGGAACGCGCGCACCTCGCACGCGCTTCGGTCGACGCTCTCGGGCGGCGTCTCCTAGGCATCCAGCACCGACCGACTGGCCCGACCGGTCCGATGGCCGCCCTCGCCTCGCTTCCCGACGAGCTCGACTGGCTCCTCTCCTTCCTCGCACCGTCGTCTGAGGTGCCGCTCCAGCTCGCCTGCGCAGAAGACGCCGAAGCGATGCAAGCGGCCGCCGCGGTGCTTCATGCGAGCGCGGCAAGACTCGAGCGTCGCGACGGATGGCCCGACTTCGAGCGGCTGGAAACGGCGCGCGACGCGGTCGCACACGCGCTTATGCGGCGACTGCCGGACCTGCCGGCCGGCACCCCGCCGGGCGAAGTCCCGCGGGCACTCGACGCTCCGTTCCGGATCCGCGCGCTCACCTACGCCGCGCGCCAGGCGGCGGCGTACGGATTGCTAGCCAGCGGAGTCGAGGTACCCGAGCTCGACCACGTCGACATCGCCCAGCCGCCCCCCGCCCGTGCCGCCCTCGAAGCTACCGAGCGGCTGACGATCGAGCACGCCAGCGTCAGGTCTGTGTGGTTCCGAAACAGCCTACGCGGCGCCGTCGGGCTCGCGGTCGCCGTGTACATCGCTCAGCGGACGGGGCTTCAGCACGGGTTCTGGGTGGTCCTCGGGACGCTCTCCGTGCTGCGGTCGAACGCGCTCGGCACCGGTTGGTCGATCGTCAGCGCGCTCGCCGGAACCGCCGTCGGAATCGTCGTCGGGGCCTTGCTCGTGACCGGCATCGGGACGCACGAGGCGGTGTTGTGGGGCGTGCTCCCGGTTGCGGTGTTCCTCGCCGCCTACTCACCGCGGGCGATCTCATTCGCGGCCGGCCAGGCGGGGTTCACGGTCGTCCTCTTCGTGCTCTTCAACATCATCCAGCCGGTTGGCTGGAGCGTGGGACTGATTCGGGTCGAGGACGTTGCCATCGGCTTCGCGATCAGCCTCCTGGTCGGCCTCCTCTTCTGGCCCCGCGGCGCCGCCGCCCTTCTGCTCGACGAGCTTGCGACCGCGTATGCGCGTGCCGCGGACTACGTGGTCGCGACCGCCCGGCGGCTGAGCGGAGGAGGCTCCGACGAGGCCGCCCGCGCCGCCCGCGCCGCGGACGCGGCGCTTCATCGTCTTGACGATGCGTTTCGGCAATACCTCGGCGAGCGCTCCGCCACCTCCTACAACGTCGAGGATGTCGCAGCGCTCGTGGGCGGCGCGGTGCGCGTCCGCCGTGCCGCCCAATCGCTGGCCGCGCTCGGACGCATGACGGACTCCAGCACGCGCGTCGAGCACTGCGCGCGCAACCTCGACGGGGAGCTTCAGGCCCTTCAAGCGTGGTACACCGCGCTCGGATCCGCACTCGTCAAGCGACGCCAAGTGCCGCCACCACACATCCCCGACACCGCCGGCCGCAGCCGGCTGCTCACGTGCGTCCGCGACGCCGCGCGCGGCCGCGACAAAGCGACGGTCGACGCCGCCCTGGTGCTGCTCTGGTCGAGTCAGCATCTTGACAATCTCTGGCGCCTCGAGGCACACCTCGCCGAGCGCGCCAGCGCCGCACGGGCAGCTGCAAGCGCAGCGGAATAGACTCGACACCCGAGCCGCCCGCGAAGCTCGGACTTGCGGACGGGCAATCGCGCGACGACCTCGGGAGGTGCGCGACATGGCCGCGACATGCGCCAGGATCGGCTTCGTCGGCCTCGGTCACATGGGCGGGAACATGGCTGCGCGCTTCCTCGCCGCCGGCTATCCGGTCTACGGGGAGGAGCGAAGCCGCGAGCACGCCCAGGACCTGATCGACGAAGGGCTACAGTGGTGCGACACGCCACGCGAGGTGGCGGAGGCGGTCGACGTCGTCTTCACCTCTGTCCCTGACGACCGCGTGCTCGAGGACGTCGCATCGGGGCCTGACGGCGTCCTCGCCGGGCTCGCCGCCGGCAAGACCTGGGTTGATGTGAGCACCGTCAGCCCACAGGCAAGCAGGGAACTCGCCGAGCGAGTACACGCGCAGGGGGCCTTCATGCTCGACGCGCCCGTTTCGGGAAGCGTCCCACAAGTGCAGTCGGGGACGCTCACGATCATGGTCGGCGGCGACGAGGACGCCTACCGCCGAGTCGAACCGCTCTTGCGCGCGCTCGGCACGCCTACGCACATCGGCGAAAACGGCCAGGGGCTAGCGCTCAAGCTCGCGATCAACATCAGCCTCGCCGTCCAGATGCTCGCCTTCGCCGAAGGACTACTCCTCGCCGAGCGCTCGGGCGTCGATCGGCAACGGGCGCTGGACGTGATGGAGTCGAGCCCGATCGGCTCGCCGATGCTCAGGGCGCGCGCCTCGATCATCCTCGATCCCCCTGAAGAGGCGTGGTTCGACCTGAGCTTCATGCACAAGGACATCGAGCTGGCGCTCGACGCGGCGCGACGGCTGGAGATCCCGCTGCCGACCGCCGAGCGTGCCGACGAGGTGCTCGAGCGCGCACAAGTACTCGGCTACGAGCGGCGCGACCTCGCCGCGCTGTTTCAGGCCCTCGAGCAGATGGCGAACGGCGATCGTGGCCGCCGCTGAGCTGCCCGCAAGGCCGTCATAGGGCTACAGCCTGATGTGAATCCACGAGATCGCCCACTGGCCGAGCTGAGGGCAGATGCGCGACGCTGCCTCGCGTCGGCGGTCGCGCTGAAGTAGGCCTCGAGTAGCTTCTCCTACGCACTTCAACTGCAAGCGCTCTGCAAGCACCGCGCTTCCGCAGCGATGTCACCGTGTTCCGCCTAAATGCAGCGCATGCGGGAGATTCCGGCTTGAACCTGCGTTTAGGCGGAATAGGGCGGAACGCGTGTACATGATCGAGGCGGCTCATAACCCGGAGGTCGCAGGTTCAAATCCTGCCCCCGCTACTCATAAAGGCCCTGGAAACAGGGCCTTTCGCTTATGAGTCGGCCCCGCAGCCGGCACTTCTGCAAGCCGTGAGGACATAGACGCTGGCCGCACCACAAATCATCCGCCCGAGCGTTTGGTTCGGCGTCGGGCAGACGTTGCGAGAAGCCGCATCGAGCTCGTTAGTGCCGCTGGGCGCTCCAAGCGACGGTGACGGTGTCACAAGCGCTCGTGTGCAGCTCGAGTGTTCCCTTGGCAAACCCGCCGTTTTGGATGGCGCCGCTCAGCTTGACGGTGTCGCCGTTGGTTTCCTTCTCGTCGATCGCGAATGTCCTGTCCGACTGCAACGTGAAGGGGCCTGAGTCTGCGATCTGGATTTGCGTGGCGGTTCCGGCAGGACACTGTCCTTTGAACTCGATCCTCAAGTTCGAGATCGTCTTCGCGTCGCCCGCAAGCTGGAAGCTCACTACGTCGCCGCGGTAGCTGCCGGTCGCAAGCCCTGGCGCCGGAGTTCCCGTGCGATGGACGATCTCGCAGTCGCGGCTGACGCCGCCGGAGGGGCTGGTGTAGACGATGTCACGTCCCTTTCCGCAGCCGAAGCGGTCGTTGCCAGGACCTCCCGCAAGCTTGTCGTCCCCAGGCCCGCCGAAGAGCCGGTCGTTCCCGGCTCCCCCGTAGAGTCGGTCAGCGCCGCGACGGCCATAGAGCAGGTCGTTCCCACCAAGCCCCTCCAGGGTGTCGCCACCTGGCCCTCCGTGCAACAGGTCGTTTCCGTTGGTGCCCTTGACGATGCGACTCGTTCGGTCTGCGACGTCGGATTTCGTCCAGGCTGCGCCGGCCAGCGCGAGCACTGCGGCCGCAAGCACAAGCACGACACCGGCCAGCCGCCTGTCGGCGCTCGAGCTGACCATCTGTCTTAGACTAGCGGGCGAGCAGCAACGTCTCCGGCCGCACCGAGAAGGTCAACCGTGCCGCCCGCGGCAGCGCGCGACTGACCGTGGGCCGCGCCCAACAGGGTGGGCACGTAGCTCGACCGGATCAAAAAGTAGGCGATCGCCTGCGATTGGGAGCCAGACTTTGCCCAAACTTTTGCCATCTCATGATGAGCTGACCTCAGCCGATCGAAGATCACCAAGGCATACCTTCTCTGACGTTGCCTTTTGCCTGACCTCCTGTGTGAGGAGCCGGCCAATTCGGGCGAATCCGTGCTGAGAAGCCGCGCCGTCGGCTGCGGAGGCTGGTTCCGGACGCGGAGCTGATTCGGCGTCGCTGCGACCGCAAGCTCTGTCGTCTTTCCGCCAAAGCGCGACGGCTTAGCCCCCCTCGTCGACGGGTCTTAGGGCTCGGGGGCGTCGGATTTAGGGGGCTGACACCGCTGCGGTGTACACGTCCAGCTGGTGGAGCGTTCCGTCCGGGTTGTTGCCGGTGCTGTTCGAGTTGTCCGCCCAGGCCGGATGGGCGATCCCGCCGAAGAACGACAGGCCGCTGTAGTCGCCGTAGTCGATGCCGTTCTGTGCGTCGTGGGAGTTCGAGGTGCCTGCGCTGATCTGGATGTTGCCGGAGAACGTCTGTCCGTCGTTGCTGAACGCGCCCCAGAATTGGGCGTCGTCGTTCGGCACACCGTCGGTGTCGCCCGCGCCTCCGCTGCCCAGGTCGTTGCGCGTGTCGTACCAGACGACGGCGATGTGTCCGGTGGTTGGATCGAGCGAGATCTTCGGGAGGAACTGGGTGTTCGTGGTGCCGTCGTCATTCACTCGCACCGGTGCGCTCCACGTCGCCCCGCCATTGTCGGAGTAGCGAACGAAGATGTCCGTGTTGTCGCTCTCGTTCTTCTGCTCGAGGGTGTAGACGAGGTAGACGCGACCGTTGTGCGGCCCGCCGCTGCGGTCCCAAGCAAGGCCTGGTTCCGCGTCGACCGAGCGGTCCGGCTGCGCAGGGATGAAATCGAACCCGCCGACGTGCGTGTCTGTGACGAAGACCCGATCGCCAAAACCTGCAGGCCCTAGCCCATCGGGATCAACGTTCACGAACAGCTTGCCGCCACCCTGCCCGCTCTCCGTCAGCGTGCAGACCTGCATGACCTGCCCGGCCGGACCAATGGCGACGTCGCCGTAGGTGCAATTGTTCGTACCCGGCACGACCTCGGCCGTCGAGAAGTCCCCGACCTGCCCCAAGCCGCTGACCTTCGCCCCGAACGCGCCCATCGGCCCGCCGACGTTGACGACGGCCCACACCTCCCCCTCGGCTGCCGTAATCGTGGGCTGATCAACGAAGCGGAACAGCCCCTTCTCCCCGGCGCCCTTGCCGTTGCGCTTCCCGATGCCGGGGATGTTCGCGATCAGGTGGAAATGGAGGCCGCCATCGGTCGACAGGGCGATCGGCAGTGTGTCCTCCACGTTGAAGAGATAGGCCAGGAAGAGGTTGCCGTAGCTGTCGAACGACAAGCTGGGGTCGCAACACGCGTCGCCAAGGTTGTCGTTGTTGCCGATCAGCTTCGTCGTCCAGGTCTGCCCGCCATCGAAGCTCACACCCTCGAACATTCCCGCCGCCGGAACGTCGACGTTCGAGACCATGACGATGTTCTGGGGATTGGTCGGGTTGACGGCTATCGACTCTTCGGACTCGTTCGTGTGCCGCTGGCTGATGTCAACGTTCACCGGCGGCGGGTCGGGCCGCCGCGGCTGGCCCGCGCTTGCCGGACCGACTACGAGCGAGGCGACGCACAGAGACGAAAAGATCGCGGCAGTAGAGAGACCCGAACGCATAACCTCCCCTTTCCCCGAGCTGAGCAGACGCCGCGAGGCTACACCCCTTCCCTCGCCGACGGCAACCCGGTGCGACCTGCGGACTGGAACTTGCCACAGGAGGACCCGTAGAGATGTCGGAAAAGCGACAAGGACCGCGCGGATGGATGCGACGCATCAAACTGATGTCGGATGCGGGTCGGTGCACCGGACGAGCTGAGTGCTGTCCTGCTCGCCGAGCGGTTGGGGCGCGACCGCTGCCGCATCGGCCAGCAGAGCGACGACAGCTGGTACCTCGAATTCAATCGGCCGCCGACGCCCGGGCCGGCTGCTGAGCTCCTCGCCGAAGTCCGCCGCTGGCTCGCCGAAGAGCGGATTACCCAGACGATCGTCTGGATCGGTGAGCAGCCGTTTGCCGTATCGGGTTAACGTGGCGGCCGCAGTCGCACGACGGGCTGCGCGTGTCGGCACGGCTCTACCTGCCCTCGCCGGAGCTCGGCTACGAGGGGACGCGGTAGCTCGTCTACTACATCCACGGCGGCCCGCAGGGCCAGGAGCGCCCGAACTTCGCCTGGTTCTCGATGCCGCTGATTCAGATCCTCGCGCTCGAGGGCTTCGCCGTGTTTGTTCCGAACGTGCGCGGATCGACCGGGTACGGGCTCGGGTACTCGCAGCGCGTCGATCGCGACTGGGGCGGCCAGGACCGTCTCGACCACGTCTTCGCGATGCAGGAGGTGCTGCCCAAGGACGACCGCGTCGACGTCACACGCGCGGGCGTGATCGGCCGCTCGTACGGCGGGTACATGACGCTGACGCTGGCGGGCCGTCATCCGGAGCTGTGGAGCGCCGCAGTCGACATGTTCGGGCCGTTCGACCTACTGACGTTCATGCAGCGCATCCCCGAGACCTGGAAGCCGTTCTTCGCGCTCACGCTCGGCGACGCGGAGCGCGACCGTGACTTCATCGTCGAGCGTTCTCCGAACACCCACATCTCGAACGTCGCCTGCCCGCTGTTCGTGATCCAGGGGCAGAACGATCCGCGGGTCGTCGAGCAGGAGTCATACGACCTCGTCAACAGGCTGCGCGGCCTGGGCAAGGACGTTTCGTATCTCGTCTTCGAGGACGAGGGCCACGACGTGCTCAAGCTACAGAACCGCGTGCGCTGCTACGACGCGATCACGACGTTCTTCTCGGAGCACCTCAACAGGTCGTAGGCGCTCCGTCACGCGCGACGAGCCTTCGCGTACGTCTCGAGAGCCTCGTGAAGGCCGCGTGCTCGCTGAGCGCCTCGAGCGCGTCGACCATCGCGGGCACCTGCGCCGGTGCCTCCACTTCTGCATAGAAGACGTACTCCCACGGCGGGCCGGGACGCGGCGCGACTCGAGCTTGGTCAGGTTGATGCAGCTTGGCTCGATTGATCCTTCACGCCGCTTGATCGTCCTCTCGCTACGCTGACGAGGAACTCCGAGCGCTGGTTGGGAGCCTGCTCGCAGGCACGCGGGACGCTTAGCTCGAGCCCTCGTGCGTTCTGCTCAGATGCCACACATAGGGAGGCGCGGCGCGAGGCTTATGCCCCTCTGCTTGCGGTTCAGACGGTGGAGCAACTCGCGCAGTCGAAGTGCAACGCGTGCCGCACAGATACGTCGACTGCGACCGACTGTGACGCTAGGGGACTGGTGAACTAGCGACCGTCGAGGTCTTGCGCTTCGGGTTGAAGAATGGGAGCTCCGTCACCGTTCCCGCCGTCCGGCTGCGCTGCGCCTCCACCGTCCACTCGACGTCGATCTTCGTGCCCACATTGCTTTGCTCGGCAGCGACTGACGCCAGCGCAACGACCTTCTTCAGCGTCGGGCTCCAGGTCGTGCTCGTCGCCTTGCCGATCTGCCGGCCCCGCGCATACACAGGAACGGGGATGCGCGAGGCGGCCGGCTCCAGCGTCGGCGTCAGCCCCTGTGCGCGGTACAGCTCCTCGAGTGGCTCCCATTCGAGCTCGAGCCCGACCAGCCTCCGCGGGGGCCCGCCGCGACCCTGCTCCCGCTCGAGCGCGCGACGGCCCACGAACTCTGCGCGCTTCTCGAAGTCGACGAAGCGGCCCAGGACACCCAGCTCGAAGGGTGAGTACGACTGCTCGGGAATCAATGCGCGCCGCACGGAGTCGAAATCCACCTCGATGAGGATTAGCCCTGCCTCGATCCGCGCTATGTCGAGGGCGAGCATTCCGGCCGGCCGGACGCCGTAGGCGCTCCCGGCCCGCACGAGGGCGTCCCAGAGCTCGACCGCCTGAGTGCTCTCGACCCACACCTCGTAGCCGAGGTCGCCCGTATAGCCGGTCCGGGAGACGTCGACCGGGATGCTCCCGACCTGCGCGGCCCGCCTGCCGAAGTACTTGAGGTCGCCCCAGGACGACTCGGTGGCCGCCTCGAGTACGTTGCGGCTCAGCGGCCCCTGCACGGCCACCGCGGAGATGCGCTCGCTCACGTCCTCGATCTCGACGTCCAGGCCACGAGCGTTCATCCGGAGCCAGCGCAGCGACGAGTCGGCCGCCGTCCAGCGGTACGTTTGCTCTTCGAGCCGGCCGACTGTGCCGTCGTCGACCACGCGACCGTCCTCGTTGCACCAGGACGTGTAGTAGACGCGGCCGACGGCGAGCTTGCTCGCGTCCCGCGTGATCACTCGGTCGACGAGCCGCGTGGCCTCCGGCCCGGAGACCAGGTACTTGTAGAGCGGAGAGACGTCGATGAGCGCGGCCGCCTCACGGATGGCGTTGTACTCGATCTCGTGCGAGTCGGAGTACGCGCTCGCCGCGAGATAGCCCGACCATTCCCGCCACTGCAGCTTGGTGTTGAGTGGCGCGGTACGGGGATAGAACGCGGTTCCGACCGACAAGTCGGCAAGCATAGTCGGGCGGCCTTCGGGGAGCGCGCCCCGCCGTGCCGCGGTTAGTGTCGCCGCTGATGGCGACCTCCGATCACCGCACGTACGACGCCGTGATCGTCGGCGGCGGGCACAACGGGCTCGTGGCTGCGGCTTACCTCGCGCGGGCCGGGCTCAAGGTCGTCGTGCTGGAGCGGCGGCATGTTCTCGGCGGGGCGGCGGTGACCGAGGAGGTCTTCCCCGGTTTCAGGTTCAGCGTGGCCTCGTACGTCGTCTCGCTGCTCCGCCCCGAGATCGTCCGGGAGCTCGCGCTGCCGGAGCACGGCCTCGAGATCCTGCCTCTCGACGGAACGTTCACGCCGCTCGACGACGACTACCTGTGGCGTGTGAACGACCATGGCCGCACCGTGCGCGAGCTCCGACGCTGGTCGGCGAGCGACGCCGAGGCATACGAGGAGTACAGCCGCCTGATGTTCGAGATGGCGAAGTTCGTCAAGCCGATCCTGTCCATGGCGCCGCCGGACCCAGGCCGGCTCGATCCGCGCGAATGGCTCCCCGCTCGCACGTCTCGCCCGCTCCTTCAACGGGCTCTCCCTGGAGCAGCGGGCGGTGTTCATCCAGCTCATGACCATGAGCGCCGCCGACTTCCTCGACCAGTGGTTCGAGACGGATCCGCTGAAGGCGACGATGAGCGCCTCCGGGATCATCGGCACGTTCCAGGGGATCCGCTCTCCCGGAACCGCGTACGTCCTGCTCCACCACTACATGGGCGAGATCGACGGCGTCCTGCGCGCCTGGGGAATACCGCGAGGAGGAACCGGCGCCGTCAGCGAGGCGATCGCGAGCGCCGCCCGGTCGTTCGGCGCCGAGATCCGGACCGAGACCCCCGTCGAGCACTTCTTGACCCGAGGCGACGAGGTGACCGGCGCCGTCACGTCCGCGGGCGACGAGGTCACCGGGCGGGTGACGCTCTCGAGCCTGGACCCGCGGCAGACGTTCGTCCGGCTCCTGCCGTCCGGCCTCCTGGACGGGGTCTTCCTCGAAGAGGTCGGGCGCTACCGGTACCGGGGCTCCAGCGGGAAGGTGAACCTCGCACTGGACGGGCTTCCGGAGTTCACATGCTTGCCCGGCGCGGGCGACCACCTTCGCGGCGCGATCAGTTTCAGCCCGAGCATCGACTACCTGGAGCACGCCTACGACGACGCGAAGTCCGGCCGCTTCAGCCGGCGCCCGTACATCGACATGGTCATCCCGACCCTGGTCGACCCGTCGATGGCGCCTCCGGGTAAGCACGTCATGAGCTGCTTCGTCCAGTACGCGCCCTACCACCTGGCCGAGGGCGACGAATGGGACGACGGCCGGCGTGATGCGTTCGGGGAGACCGTCGTCGACACGATCGCGGAGCGGGCGCCGAACATCCGCGAGCTGATCCTGCACACGCAGGTGCTCACCCCCAAGGACATAGAGGACCGGTTCGGGCTCTCCGAGGGAAACATCTTTCAGGGCGAGCTCTCACTCGAGCAGCTTTTCTTCAACCGGCCCGTGCCGGGATGGGCGCGCTACCGGACGCCGCTGCGGAACCTCTGGATGTGCGGCTCGGCCACGCACCCCGGGGGTGGGATCATGGGCGCGTCGGGACGCCTCGCGGCGCTGCAGGTCCTGCGCGCGCTCCGCTCCAAGAAGGCCGCCTGAGAGTGACCCGGGAGGGATACGACGCAGTCGTAGTCGGTGCCGGCCACAACGGCCTGGTCACCGCTTCGTACCTGGCGAAGGCGGGACTCCGGACGCTGGTTCTCGAGCGGCGAAGCCGAGCGGGCGGCCCTCTGTCCACCGAGGAGGTCGCGCCCGGTGTGCGGGCGCCGGTTGGGGCCGACTGCGTCGGAGGTCTCCGCGACGACGTCGTCCGTGACCTCCGGCTCGGCTCGCACGGCTTTCGCGTCATCGAGCCGGAGGTGTCGGCTTTCGCCCCGTCCGCCGACGGGCCCGGCCTCACCTTGTGGCGCGACCCGGTCCGGACGGCCATCGAGCTCCGGAAGGGGACCCATCCACGCGATGCCGAGGCGTTCGTCGCCTTCGACCGCGGGATCCGCTCGCTGGGCGCGTTCCTGGCGCGCGTCCAGGCAACCGAGCCACCGGACCTCGCTTCTCCGTCCCTCGCGGACGCCACCGGCGGGCTCACGCTGTTGAACGGCCTTCGGCACCTCGGGAAGCAGCAGTTGCGCGAGGCGCTGCGTGTGCTTCCGATGTCCGTCACCGACCTCGTCGGCGAAGCGGTGGAAGACGAGGCGCTACGCGGCGTCATCGGCGCGCGAGGCGTTCGTTACGCGGCCATGGGTCCTCGGTCGGCGGGGACGGCGCTCAACTTCCTGTGGGACTCGGCCTCAGGAGGAGGAGCGGCGGGCCGCACGGTCTTTGCGCGCGGTGGGCCGGACTCCCTCGTGGAGGCGCTCGTAGCCTCTGCGCGGAGCAACGGCGCGACGATTCGCTTCGACGCCGACGTCGCGGCCATCCGGACCGGTCGAGGCTCAGCTGACGGGGTCGCTCTCGCGAGCGGAGAGGAGATCGACGCGCGGATCGTCGCGTCGAGCGCCGACCCCAAGCAGACGCTTCTGCGCCTCGTCGACCCGGCGGTGGTCGGCCCGACTCTGGGCTGGCGGGTCGAGCACATCCGCACGCCGGGCGTGGTGGCGAAGGTGACCCTCGTCCTGGAGGGCCTGCCGGCGATCGGCGGCGTTGGCGACGAGCGTCTGCGCGGGCGAATAGTCATCGCACCGAGCCTCGATGACCTCGAGCGGGCATTCGACGACTCGAAGTACGGCCGGATCTCCGAGCACCCGTATCTCGAGGCGACGATCCCCACCCTCTCGGACCCCTCACTCGCCCCCGATGGGATCCACGTGATCACCGCGCTGTTGCAGTACGCACCACGACGCCTCAGTGACGCGGACTGGGACGAGGCAGCGCGCGATGGTGTTGCGGACCTGGCCGTGCGGACGCTCGAGGTCTACGCACCGGGTATCGCGGACAAGATCGTCGCCCGCCACATTGTTACGCCGGCGGACCTCGAGCGAGAGTACGGCCTCACCGGCGGGCACCCGATGCACGGCGAGCACGCCCTCGACCAGTTCTTCGCCTGGCGGCCCCTCCTCGGACATGCTCGCTACCGGCTAGCCGGGATCCGCGGCCTCTACCTGTGTGGGGCCGGTGCACATCCCGGGGGCGGAGTCACAGGCGGCCCCGGAAGGAACGCAGCCCGGGCTGTCCTGGCCGACGTCCGGCGAGCTCGACGCCGCAGCACGATACGTCGCGCACGCGGTGCGGACGCGTAGCGGGCGTGCGGACGAAGTTGCCGGCGTTGCAGGTGGTGGACGGCGGAGCGACCGTCTGCGGCAGGCGGTCGCGATCTCGGGGGAGGCCGGCGCTACTGGCTAAGGCCCCGGAAACTTGGCCTTCTCTGGCACGCCTCTAGGGTTTTCCTCGCAGCCAGTTCGACATCCGAGTCGCGAGCGGTGGCTTTCCCGGAAGCCACTTCGTCTCGGACGGTGGCGCTTGAAACGGCTCGAGCATGCCGATGTCCGCAGAAGGGATTTTCAGGGTCACCTTGCCTGGATAGATCGCCCCGACCTGCTCGCCCGGCACATACCGGATCTGGGTGGGATGCCTAGACTCGACGGCCAGGCCGTCGAAGATGTCGCTTTGCTTATCGCCTTCGACCTGCGCGACAGTGCCCAGGATGACGCCATCGGAACTCACCACGTTCCACCCCTGCGAGATCTGCAACCACGAGACAGGATCAGCCATCCGCCAGCCACGCTAGCACTGCGAAGAGGCACGCACCGCTGTCCACCCGAGACCGCCAGCATGGCCGGCACGACGCCGTAACCTAGACCACCGGCCATGAGCGACGATTTCGCGATCCGGATGACGGGGCTGGCGAAGGACTACGGCCGGGGGCATGGGCTCTTCGATCTTGACCTAGACGTCCGGCGCGGCGAGATTCTCGGTTTCCTTGGCCCGAACGGGGGCAATGTCGACGAGATGCCACTTCTGTTCGATCTGATCAGGCCGACCTCGGGGTCGGCGACGTTGTTTGGGCTCGATAGCCGGGCGGGCAGCGTGGAGATCAGGCGGCGGGTGGGCTTTCTGCCTGGTGAGCTCGCGCTTTATCCGATGCTGAGCGGCGCGGCGATGCTGGAGTACCTGGCCGAGCTCCGCGGCGGTGTCGAGCGCGGGGTTCGCGATGCGCTTGCAGAGCGGTTCGACGCTGATCTCGGCAGGCGGATCGGCGAGCTGTCGACGGGTAACCGTCAGAAGCTCGGCCTGATTCAGGCGTTCATGCATGAGCCTGAGCTGCTGATTCTCGACGAGCCGATTGCGGGGCTCGATCCGCTGGTTCAGCAGAGCTTTCACGCGCTCCTGAGGGAGGTCGCCGCGCAGGGGCGGACCGTCTTTCTTTCCTCGCATGCGCTCTCCGAGGTCGAGCGGGTCGCAGACCGGGTCGCGATGCTGCGGCGCGGGCGGCTGGTGGTCGTGGACTCGCTTGAAGACTTGCGCGAGGTCGCCGTCCAGCGTCTGGAGATCGAGTTCGGGGGCGACGCTCCACGGGTCGAGGAGCTCGCCGCGCTGCCGGGCGTGCGCGAGGTGGCCTTCGAGGGCGCGCATCTCGTCGTTGCCTTCCAGGGCTCGGCCGACGCGCTTGTGAAGGCGATCGCCGCCCACGAGGTGCGTTCGATCCGAAGCCGGGACGACGACCTCGAGGAGATCTTCCTGCGCTACTACCGCGATCGCGAGGGCGCATGAGTGTGCCGGCCTTCAGGATGGCGATGCGCCTGCGGCTGCTGACGACCGCGCTCTCGGCGCTGGGCATGGCCCTTCGTCAACGGTTTCGCGCCGCTGGTCGACGCGATCGCGTGGCTGAAGTACTTCTCGCTCTTCTACTACTACGAGGGTCACGATCCCATCGGCAACGGCGTCGACGCCTCCGACCTCGCCGTCCTAGCCGCGGCCGCGCTCGCGCTCACGACGCTCGCGCTCTTCGGGATGCGACAGCGAGATCTACGCAAGTAGCGCATCTCTCCTGCGCTGCGCTCGGCTTCTTCTCGAACCGTTTGCTCCTCGCCGTTGTAACAACCCATGTGCGGCCGGACGCTTCCGGCGGAACTTCATCGGTCTGACCGCTGAGCACGTGCCCGCTTGCCTGCTGACGCTGGACGACGCTCTGATCCGGTCACTTAGGTGGTCCGTGTCGCAGGCACAACGCGGCCAGGTCGATGCCCCAGAAGGGCTGGTAGGTCTGACACCCGATCCGTGCGGAGAAGAAGTCGCGGCTCGCGTCGGTCGCGAACGGGGCAGCCGGGACGACCTTCCGCTCGAGCTCCAGCTCGAGCCGTGCGTAGGCCCGGTAGCGCTTGGGGCCCGACAGTTTCGCCGCCGCCTCGAGCTCCCGGTTGAAGGCGGGATCGTCGAAGTACGAGAAGTCGTTGTTGCCGATTCGACGGATCTTGCTGCCGTCGAACGACGTCAGATCCTGTCCCGTATCAGGGCTGAGTGAATACCCCGAGACGGCAAGGTCGAACGGCTCTCCGCGCCGGCCGATGCGCGCGAAGAAATCGCCGAGCGCGAACTGCTTCACCTCGACGTCGATCCCGAGCGGCGCGAGGTCGCGGCGGACGACCTGCGCCTCCTGCAACCACGGCGGCACGTTGGGCGTGTACATGATCGCGGTCGCGTGGACGTGCCCTGCCAGGCGCTTCGCAGTTCGGAGGTCGGGCCCCTTCAGCGGATACAGGTGATAGTCGACCGCTCCGGCGATCGAACGCGGGAGGAAGTCGTCGGTCGGCTCGCCTGCATTGAAGGGATTCACCTCGGCGAACCGTCGTCCCTGGGCGACGAGAGCCGCCCGGTCGATCGCGTAGCTCACCGCGCGCCGCATCCTGAGCCGGGAGAACAGCGGCCTGCTCATGTTCATGTGCAGCCATCGCTCTCCGAGCGCGGGGCTGACGAAGTACTGCTGGTGTCCCTCCTTCGCAGCCGTGCTGCCGGGGCCGTACCTCGACGCCAGTCTCGGCCCCGCTGCGCGCGGCAGGCCGTCGAGGGCGTAGTCGGCTGTGCCCGCCTCGACCTCGGCGAGCGCGTGCGAGCTGTCGACTCCGATCGCGACCGCGATCTCGTCCAGACGGTGCGGGCGCTCGCCGTGGTAGTTCGGATTCCGTTTGAGGATGAGCTGCTGGCGAGGCGTGTACGAGGCGACGTAGTAGGGCCCCGCAGATGGGACGACTTCGAGTCCGCCGGGGACGGCCGGGGTATTGCGCGGCACCGCGCACGCCCCGCCGGTTGCGAGGTTGGTGAGGAAGCCGCCGTCCGGCCGCGACAGCTTGATCGTCAGGGTGCGACCGTGGGCAATGATGCCCGCGAGCCCGCGCGCCTTGCCGCTCACGTAAGCGTCATAGCCCGCGACGCCGCTGAACTCGCTCGCGAAAGGCGACTTGAGGCGCGGATTGGCCACCCGCTCGATCGTCGCCTTGAAGGTCCCCGCCGTCACCGGCTCGTTCGACGGCGGCGAGAACCGGAAGCCGGGACGAATCGTGAACGTGTAGGTCCTCCCGCCGGCCGTGGGCGTCGGCACGGCCTCGGCGACCTCGGGGACGATGCGCGATCCTTCGGGTGCCGGCTTGTCGGGATACGCGACAAGGTTCGCGCAGGTCGCGTATGGGATCCCGGGCTGAACGGCGAGCGCGGGATCAAGGGCCTCGATGTCGAACTGGCTGGTGAGGTGCGCGACGCCCCCCGCGGCCGGCGGACGCGGCGGCGCCGGCGCGACGGCGACCCACAGCTTCCCTGCGGCAGTCGCGAGCGCATCCGGCGTCCCGCCGAGGCGAATCGTCTTGGTCACTTTGCCGGAACGCGGATCGAGGCGCATCACCGTTCCGTCCCCGCCGTTCGCGACCCAGAGGCCCGTCGGCATGACCACGATCGCCGTCGGCCCTGCGCCGACGTGTGTCGTACCGGTGACAGCGTTGGTCCCGACGTCGATGTGGACGACCTTGTCGTCGCCGGCGTCCGCGACCCACGCGCCTGCTGCGTTGACGGCAACCGCCGCGGGGCCGTGACCGACGGAGATCGTCGTCGTCAGAAGCGTCGCCGGGTCGATGCGGGTGACGGTGCCGTCGGTGCCGTTCGTCACCCAGACCGACTCCGCGCCGGCCGCGATCGCCGTGGGATCGTTCCCGACGTCGACTAATGCCGTTCGCCGCCCGGAACGGGGATTCACTCGGGAGACGTACCCGTTCGGGTCGGTGACCCAGATCGAGTCGAACGCCGCCAGCGTCGGCCTAGGCGTCGACGCCGCGTAGGAGCAGCAGCCCGGACCAAGCGGCGCCAGGTGGAGCGTGGAGGCGAGCCGGTCGTAGCTCGGGTCGATACTGGAGACGCCACCCCTCGCGTCGGCGACCCAGACCGCGGTTCTCGTGCCGGCCAACGCCGTCGGCGCCCTCCCCACAGAGATATTGCGAAGGAACCGCCCTGCGGAGGCGTCGACACGCGTCACGCTCCGGTCGTCCAGGTTGGCGACCCACAGAGACCCCGCACCTGAAGTGATCGCGACCGGTCGCGCTCCGACCGGGACGGTGTCTGCGATCGAACCGGAGGAGTCCAGGCCGACGATCGAGTTCTCAGGGACCGTCGTGTGCGACCCGCCGCCCTTCGTGGCGAAGATGCCGGCGACAACAGCCGCGGCGACGGCGAGCGCCGCGACGAGCCAGACCAGTTTTCGGCGCGGTGTCGCCCCGGCCGCGGCGAGATCAGGCTGACGCCCCTCGCCAGAGGTCGGTACATCGACGACGTCTGGAGGGGCCTGCTCGAGGAGCCCACGATAGATCGCCTCGGTCTCCGGTGACGGATACGTCCCCAGTTCGTCGGCGAGAAGCCGCCGGCAGCGCTCGTACACGCGGAGTGCCTCTGCGCGATTCCCGGCGGCGACGTGGGCCTGCATCAGTTGGCGGTAGCCACTCTCGCGGAACGGCTCGAGCGCGACGATCTCCGCGGACCACTTCACCGCTTCGCGCGCATCGCCCGAGCTCAGGCTGGTCTCGGCGAGAACGCTCAGTGCGCGGACGCGGACATCGGCGATCTGGCGGCGCTTCTCCTCAACCCACGCTCCGTCGTCACCGGGCAGGAACGGCTGCCGGACCAGTGTCTCGGCCAGCGCAGCGGCGGTCTTCGCTTGTTCCGGCCCGCCGGCCGCCAGCGCCGTCTCGGCCTCGTCGGCTGCGCGTGCCGCCTCGACGATGTCGACCCAGCTTCCTGCGGGGAACTCGAGGCGGTAGCAGCCGAACGCGCCAGTGAGGGCCCCGGCGCCGTCGATGCCGCCGTCCGAGAGCACGGCGCGGAGCTTGCTCACGAGGACGGTCAGGGCCTTGTCCCAGGTCGCCGGCGGCTCGTCGCCCCACAACGCCTCCGCGAGCTCGTCCCGGGGCACCGCTCGCCCCTGCTCCGCCACGAGATAGGCGAAGAGAAGACGGCCCTGCCGGCCGGGGAACCGACCCTCGTCGATCACCACCCCGTCGTTCTCGGCGGCGACACGACCTGCCAGAAAGACCTTCAGACGAGCCTCCTAGTCGTCGTCTTGCATGGAGTTTGCCTGGATCTTGCTGCACTTTCCTAGCCTCGCCGGGAGTGATCGAGGACAAGGTGCTGGTTTGCGACTGCGGGTTCGAGGCTCGAGCCGCGGACGAGGAGGCGCTGGTCGAGCAGATCCGGCGTCACGCGTCCGAAGCCCACGGGATGACGCTCTCGCGCGACGAGGCGCTGACGATCGCTCGGATCGCTCGCAATTCGACAGCTCGAACGAACGAGGAGGAGAGATGAAATCGAAATGGGTCTGGGCGCTGTTCGCCATGGTCTTGGGTGCCGGCATCTGGGGTGGCACGCTCATGGCGACCAACCCCTCAGGACTGGGGACCACAACGCTCGCGAAGTCCAGGTTCGACGAGATCAACGTCAAGGCGCAAGCGATCCCAGCGAGCATCTGGAAGACGAAGATCCGGACGCACGGGCTCTCGGACGTCTACGTCGTCGACAACAAGCTGGCTCCGGTCGATCCCAACACCGGCGCCGTCGCGAACACGGGCTGGCACTCGCATCCGGGTCCGAGCCTCATTTTCGTGGTCGCGGGGACGGTGACGAACTACTCGAGCGAAGACCGGACGTGCACCGGGCAGAAGTACAGCGCGGGGCAGGGGTTCATCGACTCCGGCAAGGACGTCCACATCCTTCGGAACGAGGGAAGCGTCCTGGCCGAGACGATCGCGGTGCAGCTCCTTGCGGCGAACACTCCGAGTCGCCGGATCGACCAGCCCGCCCCCGGCAACTGCCCGTTCTAGGCCGGCACGCCCAGCACGAGTGTGGAGCCGCGGTCACGGCGGCTCCACACAGGCACCGAGGCCGCGTGGCTGATCCGACCGGAAGCGGGCGGAGTCGAGGCGGCGCATAACCCGGAGGTCGCAGGTTCAGCCGCGCGCGCCAGCCTCCAAATAGCACGGCCTCCGCGGCTAGTGTCGCCGGATGCCGCGACTGCGTCGTTGGGCGAAGAAGCTTGGACTTGTCCTGCTGGAGTTGGTCGTGGTGCTGACGGTCGTGTCGGTCGTCTACAACGTGGCGACAAGGGACCGCGTCAAACCGGCGAGTGCGCTCTACGGGGGACCGTTCGTGCACGTGGACGGCAAGCTCGTGGCCTATCGACGTTGGGGAGCGCATGGGACGCCGGTTATCTTGCTGGGGGGCTTCATCGTTCCGAGTTCGGTCTGGGATGGCGTCGGCCGCAGACTCGCACGCGACCACCGTGTGTTTGCGATCGACCTGCCGCCGTTCGGGTACACAGAGCGCAAAGGGCCTTACACGCTGCGCGGTTGGGTCGGCCTCGTGCGCGCCTTCGAGCGACGCTTCGGCTTGCGTCGCCCTGTCCTCGTAGGCCACTCGCTCGGTGCGGCGGTTGTCGTCGCCGATGCGCTCCGGTATCCGAGCGAGACGAGAGGGATCGTGATGCTCGACGGCGACGCGATTTCGGCAGGAGGCGCTCCATCCTGGGTGAGCAAAGTGCTCGTTGGTCCCTGGGTTACGAGTGCGTACCGAATTGCGACGAGCTCCGACTGGATCTTCCGGCGCGGTCTTGCCGGCGCCTATCCGAACCATCCTCCGTTCACGCGCCGGTTCCTGGACGAGTGGGAGCGGCCGTTCAAGGTCCAAGGAACCCTCGACGCGTTTCGTTCAATGTTGAGGTACGGAATCCAGGGCTTTCGCCTTCCTCAACTTCGGGCCGTGCGAGTCCCTGCGCTGGTGCTGTGGGGAGCGCATGACACGGTCGACTCGGTTCCGGCCGGACGCAAGTCGGCCCAGGCGCTACACGCGCGGTTCCACCTGATCCCCGGCGCGGGGCACCTGTCGATGCTGGCCGCGCCCGAGGCAATCGCAAAGACCGTCGACTCGTTCGCGGGACCCCGGAAGCGGAGCTGAGCGTATGTAACTCATACGAAACGTCCCACAGGAGGCGTGAGATGAAGACAGCTCGGCTCTGGATCGTCCTTGCAGGTGCAATCCTGGTCTGCTCGAGCCTGGGCGTAACTGCTGCGCGGGCCGACGGGCTACCGGTGCTCGGTGTGGACGTCGGTGCGACCGGTGTCGTCGCGCCGTCCGGCAAGGCGCGCTACGTGACTATTCCCGCGGGCGCAGACACGCTTGTCGCGCGCGTCGACGCTCAGGGCGGCCGCATTAGCGCTTCGCTGCTCTTGCCGGGGACGTTCACGATTCCCGCGGTCGCCTATGACGGATCCGCGAGCGGGCTTTCGGGCGATGGGCACACGCTCATCTTGATCGAGCCGCGTGCCGGTTTCCCGCGTGCAAAGACGAGGCTCGCCGTGCTGAACACTCAACCGCTCCGGTGGCGAACGACCATCACCCTGGCTGGAGACTTCAGCTTCGACGCGGTCTCGCCGGACGGGTCGTCGCTCTACCTCATCCAGTACACGTCCGCGCTCGACCCGACGAAGTACAACGTCCGCGTCTACGACGTCGACTCGAGCCGGTTGGTCAAGGCCCCGATCGTCGACCCCCATGAGCGGGGAGAGAAGATGCGGGGCCAACCGCTGACTCGCGCAACGAGCTCCGACGGCCGCTGGGCGTACACCCTGTATGACGGCGCGGGTAAGGCGCCGTTCGTCCACGCTCTGGACACCGGCAACCGCACCGCTCGCTGCGTCGACCTCGATGCCCTGGCCGGAACGGATCTGACGCGCCTTGGACTGAAGTTGGACACCCGGCGCGGTCTGTTGAGCGTCACGCGGGGAGCTCGCCCGGCGCTGAACGTCGATCTCGCCACTTTCCAGGTGCGCCCGCCCTCGACCGGCACTTCTGGCTTTCCATGGCCGCTCGCCATTCTCGTGGTCCTCGGAGTGCTCGTGATCGCGGCCGTCCTGCCGACTCGGATTCGAGTCGGCCGCCGCGCTAGCGGATCAGGGCCGTCCTCGCCGCATCGAGCGACGTAGCGCGTCGAGGCGGCGCCGATCGAGCTTCGTCGGCCGCGCGCCGAGATCAGCGCCGAGCGGCCTTGCGAGCTTGCGCTCGAGTCTGTGCTCTTCCTGCGCTGCGACCGACTCCGGGGTCTCGGCGTACAGGGTTGCCGCGACGCGGGCCGGCCCGCGCTTGTCGCTCAGGCCGGTGATCTGCACGGTGCGTTTGAGCGTTTCGACGCTCACCTCGACCATGTCCTCGAGCCCGACTTCCTTGGACGGCTTGACGCGTGAGCCGTTGACGTGCACGCGTCCACCGAGCACGGCCTCCGTCGCCGCACTCCGCGTCTTGAAGAACCGCGCCGCCCAGAGCCACTTGTCGATGCGGACTTGCTCCATCTCGAGTGGATTCTAGGACCGAGGTCCTCACGCCGCCTGATCGACGGCGTGACGACCTCAGCAAGCACTAGCTCCGCTGCGCCATCCGCATCTGGTTGCCGGACGGGTCGCGGAAGCCGGCGTCGATGCCGTAAGGCTGCTCGGTCGGCTCCTGCTGGAATTCGACACCGCGGCCCTTGAGCTCCTCGTAGGTCCCCTGGACGTCCTCCGTCGAGAAGAAGAGACCGGTCGCGGCTCCTTTGGACACAAGCGCCATGATCTGTTGGCGCGTCTCCTCGTCGAACACCGGCGGGCCGGGCACGGCCATGAGCGTGACCGCGACGTCGGGCTGCCCGGGCACGCCGACGGTGAGCCAGCGGAAATTGCCCAGCTCCGGAACGGTCACGTCCTCGCGAAGCTCCATGCCGAGCTTCTCCGTGTAGAAGGCGAGCGCCTCGTCCTGGTCGTGGACCCAGACCTGTACGTTCGTGAGGTTCTTCAGCATCTCGATCATCCTCCGTTGTCGTCGGTACTCGGCCGACGGTAGCCGGACGCCGCGCGACTGTCTTCTCGAAAACTGCTGCCTCGCGGGCGGGCCCACGCGAGCTGGATGCAGGTTGGGATTCGCGCCCGGCTGGCCGCCGGTGGGTGCGCGGCTCGGTACGCCGTCGGGGACATGCCCAACGCTCGTCCGAAACTCGTGGTGAACGAGCCGACGCTTTGCAGGCCGACGGCGAAGCAAATCTCCGCGACGGAGTAGTCAGTGTTTCGCAGCAGCGCGGCGGCGCGCTCGAGCCGGCGCGTCAGGAGGTATTGGTGCGGCGTCTCGCCGAATGCGCGGCGGAACTCGCGGCTGAAGTGCGCGGGGGAGAGATGTGCAGCGCGGGCGAGCGCGCGGACGTCGAGCGGTTCGCGGTAGCGGGCGTCGATCAGATCTTTCGCCCGCAGCAGGTGCCGCGCGGGCGGCACCGGTTTCAGGACCAGCGTCATGCCGCGCGCTGGAGAACCACGGTCGCGACCTGCCCGGTCTGATTGGTCTCGATGATCTGAAGGGCGGTCATGTCGGCACCGTCCTTGAAGAGTCGTTTGCCGCTCCCTAGCAGGACGGGGTAGATCATGAGCCGGTACTCGTCGACGAGGTCGTGGTCCATCAGCGTCTGGACGAGCTGCGCGCTCCCCGCGACGAGGATGTTGCCGCCCAGCTTGGCGACTTCCTCGGCGACGTCACCGTTGATCACGGTCGAGTTGTTCCAGTCGGCCGACTCGAGCGTGCTCGACACCACGTACTTGGGCATCGAGTTCATCTTTTCGGCGAAGCCGACCTCGTCCGTCACCGTGGGCCACGCCTTCGCGAAGCCCTCGTACGTCCTGCGTCCGAGCAGGAGTGCATCTGCCTCGAGGACCTCGTCGAGCTTGAACTTGTCGCCTTCGGGGCCGCGCTCGAACTGAAACGCCCAGCCACCGCGGTCAAAATCTTCCGCGCCGCCGGGGTCCTCCATCACTCCGTCCAGGGTCACGAATTCGGAGACGACGATTCTTCTCATGCTCTCGCTCCTTTCTGAACCCGATAGCGCAGGTGCGTCACCGTCGGAGAGTCGATGACTCTGGTGAGCTCGAGCTCGGGACGATCATCGCCGAGGCTCTTGAAGAGCCGCACGCCGCCGCCGAGGAATACCGGGGCGACATGAATCTGCAGCTCGTCGACCAGTCCGGCCTTCAGGTACTGCTGCGCGATGCTGGCGCCACCCGCCAGAGTCACGTCTCTCTCGCCGGCAGCGTTCCGAGCCTGCTCGAGCGCCGCTTCGATGCCTTCGGTGACGAACGTGAAGGTCGTACCACCCTGCATGTTCAACGGCTCGCGAGCGTGTTGTGTGAGAACGAAGACGGGAACATGGAACGGAGGCTCGTCTCCCCACCAGCCCGTTGCCCTGGGGTCGTTCTCCCAGGGCCCTTCGCCGCCGCTGAACATGCGCCGCCCCATCACGAAGGCTCCGGTGCGGGCCACCGATTCCTCGATGACTTTGGAGTCTGCGTTGTCCTCCCCGCCGGATAGACCGTGGCTTTCGCGCCAGCTGACCGCTGCAAAAGCCCACTCGTGGAGGTCGTCGCCGTGCTCGCCGAGCGGCTCGTCGAGAGTCTGATTCGGCCCCGCGACGAAGCCGTCGAGCGACATGGAGAGGTCGACAATCACTTTGGGCATGGCCGGGCGTCCTTCCTATCTCGCGGTAGCTCGCACATAAGACCTGATCGGGTCGGAAAACTCATCGCCAAGAGCTTTCACTTCATGGTGCCCGGTCCGAATGCAGCTGCGTTGAAGCACGACCACACCGAGAAGTGGAGCTACGTCAACAGTGCCGCATCGTGCAGCCACCATGCTCGAGCGACGTCTGGGGGAAGTCGCGTCGCTGTCCGGCATGCCACCGGCCTACCGCTCCAGCCAATGCCGGCCGGAAGGCACGCTCGATCTTCTCTTCCGGGCGCTAACTGGCCCTGATTTACGAAACTTTCAGCGACTTCTTACCGGGAATTCAGCGCCTGAACACACGTGGGCGGGATAACGGCTGGGTCGATTCCTTCCACACGGAGGTTCCAGATGAGAGGCAGGCTGCTTCTTCTGATCGGCGTGCTGACGCTCGTGGCTTCGGCTTCGGTATCTGCTGCGAGCCTCGACGTGATTCGCGGCACGAGGGGGCCGGACACGCTGAACGGTACGGCCGGCGGCGACCTGATCTACGCGCGCGCCGGTAACGACGCCGTTCGTGGGCACGACGGCGGGGACGTGATCTACGGAGGCGGCGGCAACGACGTCGTCCGTGGCGGTCCCGGCAACGACGTGATCTACGGGGGAGAGGGCAACGACGTGACATGGGCCGGTGGCGGCGCGGATGTTCAGTTCGGGGGACAGGGCAGCGACGTCCTGCACGCGCTCGCCAACGACAACACGCGTGACGTCATGGACTGCGGACCTGGGCTCGACGTCGCCTACGTGATCCAGCACGACCCCGTCACGCTCCGCGGCTGTGAGCAGGTCATCCGGCTCAGCCCGGAGCAAGCTGCTGCACTGGCGGCTGCGAACGACGACAACGGCTAGGACGGGGTCCGTTCCGTCGTGACACCGGAGGCTCCGAGGGGAGCCTCCGGTGCGGTTAGATGCGGAAGTGTCGCTTGACCTGAAGCAGCTCTTCGGCGTCGACAAGCCGGCCGTCGCGATGGCGCACCTCCCGCCGATGCCGGGGACACCGCTGTACGACGAGACCGGCGGTCCGGCGGCGATCGTCGAGTCGGTGGCTCGCGACGTCGAGCACCTCGTCGGGGCCGGTTTCGACGCGATCCTCTTCTGTAACGAAGGCGACCGTCCGTATCAGCTGCAGGCTTCCTTCGAGGGAGTCGCGATGATGGCTCGCGTCGTCGCCGAGGTCGCCCCCTCTGACCGGCCTTTCGGAGTCGACTACCTCTGGGATCCACGGGCCGCTTTGGCGGTCGCCGCCGCCACGGGCGCCTCGTTCATTCGCGAGGTCGCGACCGGCGTCTACGAATCGGACATGGGTCTCTGGGCCCCTGACGCGGGAAAGCTCTTGCGTTACCGGCGCGAGCTGGACGCCGAGCACGTGGCGGTGTTCATGAACATCACGCCGGAGTTCGCCTCGACGGTTGGAACGCGCGACATCGCGACCACGGCGCGGTCCGTCCGGGTCTCGAGCCTCGCCGACGCGATCCTCGTCTCGGGGCCGATGGCCGGAGCCGAACCGTCGGTCGACGCAGTCCGCGAGGCGAAGCGAGGCTGCGGGGACGAGACGCCGGTCCTCGCGAACACCGGCGTCAAGTCGAGCAACGTGAAGGATTTCCTGGCGGTCGCGGACGGCGCGATCGTTGGCTCGGATCTCAAGGTCGACGGAGGCACGTGGAATCCGGTCGACCCGGAGCGCGCGAGCCGGTTCATGACCGAGGTACGTACGGTGAGAGAGAGCCTCTGAGGGCATGCAGCTCGCGGCAGAAATTCTCCTCGCCCTGGTCATGTTGGTGTCCATCGTGGCCGTCCTGGCCGTGTTCGTGTGGGGCGCAAAGAAGGACGGCGAAGAGGACAAGGCCGTTCAGCGACGACTCGGGATCCGGCGCAAGACCCGTCTCGGCCCCTAGCTCCAGGCGCCCTCACCGCCGGGGCGGTAAGAGCCACGTTCCAGGGACAG
>CAWHXK010000023.1:0-14289 GCA_963833255.1 uncultured Actinomycetes bacterium | reverse complement strand
GGTCCTGCACCGGCACGCGACCGCCGCGGCGGGACGTCGCGGCGTTCAAGAGCGCTGCGCGCGCAGCGATCGTCATGCCTGCCGTCTTCGCGGTTGCGGACAAGGTGATTGGGAACCCGCAAATGCCGCTCTTCGCCGCATTTGGATCGTTCGCGATGCTAGTGCTGGTCGACTTCACGGGGCCGATGCGGACCCGCTGTCGCGTACCTGGCCCTGGCCGGAGTCGGCGCCGCGTTCAACGTCGTCGTCGGGACGTTTTGCTCGCGGAACGCCTGGCTCGCGGCTGCTGCGATGGCGCTCGTCGGGTTCGCGATCCTCTTCTCCGGTTTGATCAGCGGCTACTTCGCGGCGGCTGGGACCGCGGCGATGCTCACGTTCGTCTTGCCGGTGACCCTTCCGGCGCCGTTCTCGACGGTTCCCGATCGCCTGGGAGGATGGGCGCTGGCGGCCGCGGCTGGAATCTGCGCGCACATGCTGCTCTGGCCCGCACGGCCGCAGGCCACTCCGCGCCAGTGCCGCCGGCGCGTGCCGTAGGCCCTTGCCGACCTAGCCGAGGCCGAGCCTGCGGGATCGGGCGGTGCGCGCGCACCTGCGCCCGAGACGCCGTCGATGCTCTTGGGCGGCGTTTCCTCGGCGCCGCATCGACCGACGGGCCCGACCGGACCGACCGCCGCACTCGCTTCGCTCGTCGACGAGCTCGACTGGCTCCTGTCGTTTCTTGCCCCGGGGGCCGACGTGCCCTCCAGCTCGACCTGTGCGGGAGGAAAACGCCGAGGCGATGCCCGCGGCCTCCGTGGCAGTTCTGCGCGCCGGCAGCCGCGACATGGCCGGTGGCGACGAGTGGCCGGATTTCCACCGACTCGACGAGGCCCGGGAAGCCGTGGCACGGGCGCTTGTCCAACGGGTTGCCGGACGTCCCGCCGGCACCCCGTCGGGGACGACGAGTCTCGCGGCGCACTGGCGCTCCGTTCCGAATTCGCGTGATCTCCTATGCCGCGCGGCAGGCGCCGGCTATCGGTTCTCGCGAGCGGGGTCGCTGTGCCCGACCTCGACCATCTCGACCTCGTCCAGCCGCTCACCGCCCGGCGGCGCTCGAAGCGACCGAGCGGCTGACGATCGAGCACGTCAGCGTGAGATCGGTCTGGTTCCGAAACAGCCTCCGGGGCGCCGCGGGCTCGCGATCGCCGTCTTCATCGCCCAGCGAACCGGGCTTCAACACGGGTTCTGGGTGGTCCTCGGGACGCTCTCGGTGCTGCGCTCGAATGCGCTGGGCACGGGCTGGTCGATCCTCAGCGCGCTGGTCGGGACCGCCATCGGGATCCTCGTCGGGGCCTCGCTCGTGATCGCGATCGGCACGCACGAGGCGGTGCTCTGGGCCCTGCTGCCGGCCGCGGTGTTCCTCGCTGCCTACGCTCCGCGGGCGATCTCATTCGCGGCGGGCCAGGCGGGCTTCACGGTCGTCCTCTTCGTGCTCTTCAACCTCATTCAGCCGGTCGGCTGGAGCGTCGGGCTCGTCCGGATCGAGGACGTTGCGATCGGCTTCGCGATCAGCCTCGGGGTCGGCCTCCTGTTCTGGCCACGCGGCGCGGCTGCGCTCCTGCGCGAGGATCTGGCGTTCGCGTATGCGGAGCCGCGGACTACGTCGTGGCCACGGCCTGGCGGATGAGCGCAGGAGGCTCCTACGAGGCGGCCGGCCCCGCGCCGCGCTGCGGCCGCCGCCGTTCACCGGCTCGACGACGCGTTTCGGCAGTACCTCGCCGAGCGCTCTGCGAGGCGTGCAACGTCGAGCATCGGGGCGCTCGTCGGGGGCGCCGCGCGCGTCCGCCGAGCAGGGCAATCGCTGTCGGCGCTCGGCCGCATGACGAACGCCAACGCGCGCCTTGCGCGCTGCGCGCGAGAACCTCGACGACGAGCTTCACGCCCTGCAAGCCTGGTACGTCGCGCTCGGATCCGCCTCCTCAACCGACGCCGGCTCCGCCGCCGCACATCCGCGACGCCGAGGGCCGCGGCCGCCTGCTCACGTGCGTCCGCGATGCCGCGAGCGGCCGCGACAAGGCGCCGGTCGCCGCCGCGCTCGTCCTGCTCTGGGCGAGCCAGCATCTCGACAATCTCTGGCGCCTCGAGGCACACCTCGCCGAGCGCGCCAGCGCCGCACGGGCAGCTGCAAGCGCAGCGGAATAGACTCGACACCCGAGCCGCTCGCGAAGCTCGGACTTGCGGACGGGCAATCGCGCGACGACCTCGGGAGGTGCGCGACATGGCCGCGACATGCGCCAGGATCGGCTTCGTCGCTCTCGGCCACATGGGCGGCAACATGGCTGCGCGCTTCCTCGCCGCCGGCTATCCGGTCTACGGGGAGGAGCGAAGCCGCGAGCACGCCCAGGACCTGATCGACGGAAGGGCTACAGCTGGTGCGACACGCCACGCGAGGTGGCGGAGGCGGTCGACGTCGTCTTCACCTCTGTCCCTGACGACCCGCGTGCTCGAGGACGTCGCATCGGGGCCTGACGGCGTCCTCGCCGGGCTCGCCGCCGGCAAGACCTGGGTTGATGTGAGCACCGTCAGCCCACAGGCAAGCAGGGAACTCGCCGAGCGAGTACACGCGCAGGGGGCCTTCATGCTCGACGCGCCCGTTTCGGGAAGCGTCCCACAAGTGCAGTCGGGGACGCTCACGATCATGGTCGGCGGCGACGAGGACGCCTACCGCTCGAGTCGAACCGCTCTTGCGCGCGCTCGGCACGCCTACGCACATCGGCGAAAACAGCCAGGGGCTAGCGCTCAAGCTCGCGATCAACATCAGCCTCGCCGTCCAGATGCTCGCCTTCGCCGAAGGACTACTCCTCGCCGAGCGCTCGGGCGTCGATCGGCAACGGGCGCTGGACGTGATGGAGTCGAGCCCGATCGGCTCGCCGATGCTCCAGGGCGCGCGCCTCGATCATCCTCGATCCCCCTGAAGAGGCGTGGTTCGACCTGAGCTTCATGCACAAGGACATCGAGCTGGCGCTCGACGCCGGCGCGACGGCTGGAGATCCCGCTGCCGACCGCCGAGCGTGCCGACGAGGTGCTCGAGCGCGCACAAGTACTCGGCTACGAGCGGCGCGACCTCGCCGCGCTGTTTCAGGCCCTCGAGCAGATGGCGAACGGCGATCGTGGCCGTCGCTGAGCTGCCCGCAAGGCCGTCATAGGGCTACAGCCTGGGTGAATCCACGAGATCGCCCACTGGCCGAGCTGAGGGCAAGATGCGCGACGCTGCCTCGCGTCGGCGGTCGCGCTGAAGTAGGCCTCGAGTAGCTTCTCCTACGCACTTCAACTGCAAGCGCTCTGCAAGCATCGGGCTTCCGCAGCGATGTCACCGTGTTCCGCCTAAATGCACGCCCGCGCCCGAAATTCTGGCTCGGAGCCTGCGTTTCGGCGGAATACGGCGGAACGCGTGTACGTAATCGAGGCGGCTCATAACCCGGAGGTCGCAGGTTCAAATCCTGCCCCCGCTACTCATAAAGGCCCTGGAAACAGGGCCTTTCGCTTATGAGTCGGCCCCCGCAGCCGGCACTTCTGCAAGCCGTGAGGACATAGACGCTGGCCGCACCACAAATCATCCGCCCGAGCGTTTGGTTCGGCGTCGGGCAGACGTTGCGAGAAGCCGCATCGAGCTCGTTAGTGCCGCTGGGCGCTCCAAGCGACGGTGACGGTGTCACAAGCGCTCGTGTGCAGCTCGAGTGTTCCCTTGGCAAACCCGCCGTTTTGGATGGCGCCGCTCAGCTTGACGGTGTCGCCGTTGGTTTCCTTCTCGTCGATCGCGAATGTCCTGTCCGACTGCAACGTGAAGGGGCCTGAGTCTGCGATCTGGATTTGCGTGGCGGTTCCGGCAGGACACTGTCCTTTGAACTCGATCCTCAAGTTCGAGATCGTCTTCGCGTCGCCCGCAAGCTGGAAGCTCACTACGTCGCCGCGGTAGCTGCCGGTCGCAAGCCCTGGCGCCGGAGTTCCCGTGCGATGGACGATCTCGCAGTCGCGGCTGACGCCGCCGGAGGGGCTGGTGTAGACGATGTCACGTCCCTTTCCGCAGCCGAAGCGGTCGTTGCCAGGACCGCCCGCAAGCTTGTCGTCCCCAGGCCCGCCGAAGAGCCGGTCGTTCCCGGCTCCCCCGTAGAGTCGGTCAGCGCCGCGACGGCCATAGAGCAGGTCGTTCCCACCAAGCCCCTCCAGGGTGTCGCCACCTGGCCCTCCGTGCAACAGGTCGTTTCCGTTGGTGCCCTTGACGATGCGACTCGTTCGGTCTGCGACGTCGGATTTCGTCCAGGCTGCGCCGGCCAGCGCGAGCACTGCGGCCGCAAGCACAAGCACGACACCGGCCAGCCGCCTGTCGGCGCTCGAGCTGACCATCTGTCTTAGACTAGCGGGCGAGCGCAGCAACGTCTCCGGCCGCACCGAGAAGGTCAACCGTGCCGCCCGCGTCAGCGCGCGACTGACCGTGCGCCGCGCCCAACAGGGTGGGCACGTAGCTCGACCGGATCAAAAGTAGGCGATCGCCTGCGATTGGGAGCCAGACTTTGCCCAAACTCTTGCCATCTCATGATGAGCTGACCTCAGCCGATCGAAGATCACCAAGGCATACCTTCTCTGACGTTGCCTTTTGCCTGACCTCCTGTGTGAGGAGCCGGCCAATTCGGGCGAATCCGTGCTGAGAAGCCGCGCCGTCGGCTGCGGAGGCTGGTTCCGGACGCGGAGCTGATTCGGCGTCGCTGCGACCGCAAGCTCTGTCGTCTTTCCGCCAAAGCGCGACGGCTTAGCCCCCCTCGTCGACGGGTCTTAGGGCTCGGGGGCGTCGGATTTAGGGGGCTGACACCGCTGCGGTGTACACGTCCAGCTGGTGGAGCGTTCCGTCCGGGTTGTTGCCGGTGCTGTTCGAGTTGTCTGCCCAGGCGGGATGGGCGATCCCGCCGAAGAACGACAGGCCGCTGTAGTCGCCGTAGTCGATGCCGTTCTGTGCGTCGTGGGAGTTCGAGGTGCCTGCGCTGATCTGGATGTTGCCGGAGAACGTCTGTCCGTCGTTGCTGAACGCGCCCCAGAATTGGGCGTCGTCGTTCGGCACACCGTCGGTGTCGCCCGCGCCTCCGCTGCCGAGGTCGTTGCGCGTGTCGTACCAGACGACGGCGATGTGTCCGGTGGTTGGATCGAGCGAGATCTTCGGGAGGAACTGGCTGTTCGTGGTGCCGTCGTCATTCACGCGCACCGGTGCGCTCCACGTCGCCCCGCCATCGTCGGAGTGGCGAACGAAGATGTCCGTGTTGTCGCTCTCGTTCTTCTGCTCGAGGGTGTAGACGAGGTAGACGCGACCGTTGTGCGGCCCGCCGCTGCGGTCCCAAGCAAGGCCTGGTTCCGCGTCGACCGAGCGGTCCGGCTGCGCAGGGATGAAATCGAACCCGCCGACGTGCGTGTCTGTGACGAAGACCCGATCGCCAAAACCTGCAGGCCCTAGCCCATCGGGATCAACGTTCACGAACAGCTTGCCGCCACCCTGCCCGCTCTCCGTCAGCGTGCAGACCTGCATGACCTGCCCGGCCGGACCAATGGCGACGTCGCCGTAGGTGCAATTGTTCGTACCCGGCACGACCTCGGCCGTCGAGAAGTCCCCGACCTGCCCCAAGCCGCTGACCTTCGCCCCGAACGCGCCCATCGGCCCGCCGACGTTGACGACGGCCCACACCTCCCCCTCGGCTGCCGTAATCGTGGGCTGATCAACGAAGCGGAACAGCCCCTTCTCCCCGGCGCCCTTGCCGTTGCGCTTCCCGATGCCGGGGATGTTCGCGATCAGGTGGAAATGGAGACCGCCATCGGTCGACAGGGCGATCGGCAGTGTGTCCTCCACGTTGAAGAGATAGGCCAGGAAGAGGTTGCCGTAGCTGTCGAACGACAAGCTGGGGTCGCAACACGCGTCGCCAAGGTTGTCGTTGTTGCCGATCAGCTTCGTCGTCCAGGTCTGCCCGCCATCGAAGCTCACACCCTCGAACATTCCTGCCGCCGGAACGTCGACGTTCGAGACCATGACGATGTTCTGGGGATTGGTCGGGTTGACGGCTATCGACTCTTCGGACTCGTTCGTGTGCCGCTGGCTGATGTCAACGTTCACCGGCGGCGGGTCGGGCCGCCGCGGCTGGCCCGCGCTTGCCGGACCGACTACGAGCGAGGCGACGCACAGAGACGAAAAGATCGCGGCAGTAGAGAGACCCGAACGCATAACCTCCCCTTTCCCCGAGCTGAGCAGACGCCGCGAGGCTACACCCCTTCCCTCGCCGACGGCAACCCGGTGCGACCTGCGGACTGGAACTTGCCACAGGAGGACCCGTAGAGATGTCGGAAAAGCGACAAGGACCGCGCGGATGGATGCGACGCATCAAACTGATGTCGGATGCGGGTCGGCGCACCGGACGAGCTGAGTGCTGTCCTGCTCGCCGAGCGGTTGGGGCGCGACCGCTGCCGCATCGGCCAGCAGAGCGACGACAGCTGGTACCTCGAATTCAATCGGCCGCCGACGCCCGGGCCGGCTGCTGAGCTCCTCGCCGAAGTCCGCCGCTGGCTCGCCGAAGAGCGGATTACCCAGACGATCGTCTGGATCGGTGAGCAGCCGTTTGCCGTATCGGGTTAACGTGGCGGCCGCAGCGCACGGCCCTGGCGCACAACATGCCGTGCTTGCCGCCAACAACCGGCTGACATCGTCGCCACAGTTGGTTGCGTTCGCGCCCCATCTTCGCCCGCGGGCGTCGCGGGGGCCCCCGGGGTGCCTCTCTGCAATCGACACGACGCGGACGACGCGTCCTTCTAGTGCGGCACCGGGTCGGAGGTCGGCCATCCCGACGAACGTTCGCCCACGCGAGGCGGCCGCCGATAGGCTGGCGTCGTGGTCGCCCAGCGGGTCGCCCTCCACGGCCGGACGGACGAGCGGATCGAGTCGCTGCTCTCGGCGCGCCTCTTCGTCGAGCCGCAATTCGAAGACCGGCGCCTTTACTTCATCTCGAGCCTCTCCGGCGCGCTCAGCCTGTTCGCAATGGACGCGGAGGGCGGCGTCCCGGAACCGCTGCTGCCGCCGCAGCTCGCGCTGCAGAACCCTCAACTGATCGGCGGCCACTCGTTCTACGCCCTGCCGGAGCTCGGCCAGATCCTCGTGATGATCGATAGTGACGGCGACGAGAACTACCGGCCTTTCCTGGTCTCGCTCGAGGGCGGCTTCCCCGAGCCTCTGGCCGGCGACCGCTTCGCCGACTACCGCACCCACCTCGTCGACGTCGACCCGGAGGCGGCGCTCGCGTACTTCGCCTCCGAGTCCCGCGCCGAAGCGCTCATCTACGGTCTCCGATGCGACCTCCGGACCGGCGAGGTCGAGAAGCTAGGCAAGAGCCAGTTCGGTGCGATCCCAGCGGCCTGGACCCGGGACCACACGCGGGTCGTCCTCGCCGACCAGTACCTGCTCGGCGACGTCGTGCTCTACGAGCTCGACGGCGGGGGTGCCCGGACGATGCTGCACGGAACGCCGCTCGAGGAGCGCGAGGCAGGGCGCGAGTATCCGCGCGCAGGCTTCGCGACCACGCGCGTCACCGAGAGCGGCGAGGGCATCCTCGTGACGACGACCCTCTTCCGAGACACCGGGACGCCCGGCTACCTGCCGCTCGACGGGAGCGCCGAGCTCGAACAGGTCGAGACCGAGGGTGTTGTGCATCGCGGCGAGGGCGAGCTCGAACGCCTCAAGCATCTCGATGGAGACCGGTATGCGGCGATCTACAACATCGACGGCTGCTCGTGGGTCTACGACGCTCGCTTCGACGAGCCGGCTCGTCGCCTCGTGCTCGAGCGGGTTTTGGTCGGCGAGGGCGACCTCGCCGACGGCGTTCTCCACGGCATCGACCTCGATCGCTCGAGCGGCGTCCTCGCGGCGGCGTTCTGCACCGCGACGACGCCGACGCAGCTCTACCTCCTGGATGGGGACGACGCACCTGCGCGCAGAACGCGCGAGCGCGCGCTCGGCCTCGCGCCCGAGTTGCTCGCGGCCGGCGAGGACGCGTCGTTCGAGTCGCACGACGGGCTGCGCGTGTCGGCACGGCTCTACCTGCCCTCGCCGGAGCTCGGCTACGAGGGGCCGCGGCCGCTCGTCTACTACATCCACGGCGGCCCGCAGGGCCAGGAGCGCCCGAACTTCGCCTGGTTCTCGATGCCGCTGATTCAGATCCTCGCGCTCGAGGGCTTCGCCGTGTTTGTTCCGAACGTGCGCGGATCGACCGGGTACGGGCTCGGGTACTCGCAGCGCGTCGATCGCGACTGGGGCGGCCAGGACCGTCTCGACCACGTCTTCGCGATGCAGGAGGTGCTGCCCAAGGACGACCGCGTCGACGTCACACGCGCGGGCGTGATCGGCCGCTCGTACGGCGGGTACATGACGCTGACGCTGGCGGGCCGTCATCCGGAGCTGTGGAGCGCCGCAGTCGACATGTTCGGGCCGTTCGACCTACTGACGTTCATGCAGCGCATCCCCGAGACCTGGAAGCCGTTCTTCGCGCTCACGCTCGGCGACGCGGAGCGCGACCGTGACTTCATCGTCGAGCGTTCTCCGAACACCCACATCTCGAACGTCGCCTGCCCGCTGTTCGTGATCCAGGGGCAGAACGATCCGCGGGTCGTCGAGCAGGAGTCATACGACCTCGTCAACAGGCTGCGCGGCCTGGGCAAGGACGTTTCGTATCTCGTCTTCGAGGACGAGGGCCACGACGTGCTCAAGCTACAGAACCGCGTGCGCTGCTACGACGCGATCACGACGTTCTTCTCGGAGCACCTCAACAGGTCGTAGGCGCTCCGTCACGCGCGACGAGCCTTCGCGTACGTCTCGAGAGCCTCAGATGCCACACATAGGGAGGCGCGGCGCGAGGCTTATGCCCCTCTGCTTGCGGTTCAGGGTGGTGTGGGATACGCCAAAAAGCGGCGCGCGGAGCGACGGTGGAGCAACTCGCGCAGTCGAAGTGCAACGCGTGTCGCACAGATACGTCGACTGTGACCGACTGTGAAGCTAGGGCGCTGGTTAACTAGCGACCGTCGAGGTCTTGCGCTTCGGGTTGAAGAATGGGAGCTCCGTCACCGTTCCCGCCGTCCGGCTGCGCTGCGCCTCCACCGTCCACTCGACGTCGATCTTCGTGCCCACATTGCTTTGCTCGGCAGCGACTGACGCCAGCGCAACGACCTTCTTCAGCGTCGGGCTCCAGGTAGTGCTCGTCGCCTTGCCGATCTGCCGGCCCCGCGCATACACAGGAACGGGGATGCGCGAGGCGGCCGGCTCCAGCGTCGGCGTCAGCCGCTGTGCGCGGTACAGCTCCTCGAGTGGCTCCCATTCGAGCTCGAGCCCGACCAGCCTCCGCGGGGGCCCGCCGCGACCCTGCTCCCGCTCGAGCGCGCGACGGCCCACGAACTCTGCGCGCTTCTCGAAGTCGACGAAGCGGCCCAGGACACCCAGCTCGAAGGGTGAGTACGACTGCTCGGGAATCAATGCGCGCCGCACGGAGTCGAAATCCACCTCGATGAGGATTAGCCCTGCCTCGATCCGCGCTATGTCGAGGGCGAGCATTCCGGCCGGCCGGACGCCGTAGGCGCTCCCGGCCCGCACGAGGGCGTCCCAGAGCTCGACCGCCTGAGTGCTCTCGACCCACACCTCGTAGCCGAGGTCGCCCGTATAGCCGGTCCGGGAGACGTCGACCGGGATGCTCCCGACCTGCGCGGCCCGCCTGCCGAAGTACTTGAGGTCGCCCCAGGACGACTCGGTGGCCGCCTCGAGTACTTTGCGGCTCAGCGGCCCCTGCACGGCCACCGCGGAGATGCGCTCGCTCACGTCCTCGATCTCGACGTCCAGGCCACGAGCGTTCATCCGGAGCCAGCGCAGCGACGAGTCGGCCGCCGTCCAGCGGTACGTTTGCTCTTCGAGCCGGCCGACTGTGCCGTCGTCGACCACGCGACCGTCCTCGTTGCACCAGGACGTGTAGTAGACGCGGCCGACGGCGAGCTTGCTCGCGTCCCGCGTGATCACTCGGTCGACGAGCCGCGTGGCCTCCGGCCCGGAGACCAGGTACTTGTAGAGCGGAGAGACGTCGATGAGCGCGGCCGCCTCACGGATGGCGTTGTACTCGATCTCGTGCGAGTCGGAGTACGCGCTCGCCGCGAGATAGCCCGACCATTCCCGCCACTGCAGCTTGGTGTTGAGTGGCGCGGTACGGGGATAGAACGCGGTTCCGACCGACAAGTCGGCAAGCATAGTCGGGCGGCCTTCGGGGAGCGCGCCCCGCCGTGCCGCGGTTAGTGTCGCCGCTGATGGCGACCTCCGATCACCGCACGTACGACGCCGTGATCATCGGCGGCGGGCACAACGGGCTCGTGGCTGCGGCTTACCTCGCGCGGGCCGGGCTCAAGGTCGTCGTGCTGGAGCGGCGGCATGTTCTCGGCGGGGCGGCGGTGACCGAGGAGGTCTTCCCCGGTTTCAGGTTCAGCGTGGCCTCGTACGTCGTCTCGCTGCTCCGCCCCGAGATCGTCCGGGAGCTCGCGCTGCCGGAGCACGGCCTCGAGATCCTGCCTCTCGACGGAACGTTCACGCCGCTCGACGACGACTACCTGTGGCGTGTGAACGACCATGGCCGCACCGTGCGCGAGCTCCGACGCTGGTCGGCGAGCGACGCCGAGGCATACGAGGAGTACAGCCGCCTGATGTTCGAGATGGCGAAGTTCGTCAAGCCGATCCTGTCCATGGCGCCGCCGGACCCAGGCCGGCTCGATCCGCGCGAATGGCTTCCCCTCGCACGTCTCGCCCGCTCGTTCAACGGGCTCTCCGTGGAGCAGCGGGCGGTGTTCATCCAGCTCATGACCATGAGCGCCGCCGACTTCCTCGACCAGTGGTTCGAGACGGATCCGCTGAAGGCGACGATGAGCGCCTCCGGGATCATCGGCACGTTCCAGGGGATCCGCTCTCCCGGAACCGCGTACGTCCTGCTCCACCACTACATGGGCGAGATCGACGGCGTCCTGCGCGCCTGGGGAATACCGCGAGGAGGAACCGGCGCCGTCAGCGAGGCGATCGCGAGCGCCGCCCGGTCGTTCGGCGCCGAGATCCGGACCGAGACCCCCGTCGAGCACTTCTTGACCCGAGGCGACGAGGTGGCCGGCGCCGTCACGTCCGCGGGCGACGAGGTCACCGGGCGGGTGACGCTCTCGAGCCTGGACCCGCGGCAGACGTTCGTCCGGCTCCTGCCGTCCGGCCTCCTGGACGGGGTGTTCCTCGAAGAGGTCGGGCGCTACCGGTACCGGGGCTCCAGCGGGAAGGTGAACCTCGCACTGGACGGGCTTCCGGAGTTCACATGCTTGCCCGGCGCGGGCGACCACCTTCGCGGCGCGATCAGTTTCAGCCCGAGCATCGACTACCTGGAGCACGCCTACGACGACGCGAAATCCGGCCGCTTCAGCCGGCGCCCCTACATCGACATGGTCATCCCGACCCTGGTCGACCCGTCGATGGCGCCTCCGGGTAAGCACGTCATGAGCTGCTTCGTCCAGTACGCGCCCTACCACCTGGCCGAGGGCGACGAATGGGACGACGGCCGGCGTGATGCGTTCGGGGAGACCGTCGTCGACACGATCGCGGAGCGGGCGCCGAACATCCGCGAGCTGATCCTGCACACGCAGGTGCTCACCCCCAAGGACATAGAGGACCGGTTCGGGCTCTCCGAGGGAAACATCTTTCAGGGCGAGCTCTCACTCGAGCAGCTTTTCTTCAACCGGCCCGTGCCGGGATGGGCGCGCTACCGGACGCCGCTGCGGAACCTCTGGATGTGCGGCTCGGCCACGCACCCCGGGGGTGGGATCATGGGCGCGTCGGGACGCCTCGCGGCGCTGCAGGTCCTGCGCGCGCTCCGCTCCAAGAAGGCCGCCTGAGAGTGACCCGGGAGGGATACGACGCAGTCGTAGTCGGTGCCGGCCACAACGGCCTGGTCACCGCTTCGTACCTGGCGAAGGCGGGACTCCGGACGCTGGTTCTCGAGCGGCGAAGCCGAGCGGGCGGCCCTCTGTCCACCGAGGAGGTCGCGCCCGGTGTGCGGGCGCCGGTTGGGGCCGACTGCGTCGGAGGTCTCCGCGACGACGTCGTCCGTGACCTCCGGCTCGGCTCGCACGGCTTTCGCGTCATCGAGCCGGAGGTGTCGGCTTTCGCCCCGTCCGCCGACGGGCCCGGCCTCACCTTGTGGCGCGACCCGGTCCGGACGGCCATCGAGCTCCGGAAGGGGACCCATCCACGCGATGCCGAGGCGTTCGTCGCCTTCGACCGCGGGATCCGCTCGCTGGGCGCGTTCCTGGCGCGCGTCCAGGCAACCGAGCCACCGGACCTCGCTTCTCCGTCCCTCGCGGACGCCACCGGCGGGCTCACGCTGTTGAACGGCCTTCGGCACCTCGGGAAGCAGCAGTTGCGCGAGGCGCTGCGTGTGCTTCCGATGTCCGTCACCGACCTCGTCGGCGAAGCGTTCGAAGACGAGGCGCTACGCGGCGTCATCGGCGCGCGAGGCGTTCGTTACGCGGCCATGGGTCCTCGGTCGGCGGGGACGGCGCTCAACTTCCTGTGGGACTCGGCCTCAGGAGGAGGAGCGGCGGGCCGCACGGTCTTCGCGCGCGGTGGGCCGGACTCCCTGGTGGAGGCGCTCGTAGCCTCTGCGCGGAGCAACGGCGCGACGATTCGCTTCGACGCCGACGTCGCGGCCATCCGGACCGGTCGAGGCTCAGCTGACGGGGTCGCTCTCGCGAGCGGAGAGGAGATCGACGCGCGGATCGTCGCGTCGAGCGCCGACCCCAAGCAGACGCTTCTGCGCCTCGTCGACCCGGCGGTGGTCGGCCCGACTCTGGGCTGGCGGGTCGAGCACATCCGCACGCCGGGCGTTGTGGCGAAGGTGACCCTCGTCCTGGAGGGCCCGCCGGCGATCGGCGGCGTTGACGACGAGCGTCTGCGCGGGCGAATAGTCATCGCACCGAGCCTCGATGACCTCGAGCGGGCATTCGACGACTCGAAGTACGGCCGGATCTCCGAGCACCCGTATCTCGAGGCGACGATCCCCACCCTCTCGGACCCCTCACTCGCCCCCGATGGGATCCACGTGATCACCGCGCTGTTGCAGTACGCACCACGACGCCTCAGTGACGCGGACTGGGACGAGGCAGCGCGCGATGGTGTTGCGGACCTGGCCGTGCGGACGCTCGAGGTCTACGCACCGGGTATCGCGGACAAGATCGTCGCCCGCCACATTGTTACGCCGGCGGACCTCGAGCGAGAGTACGGCCTCACCGGCGGGCACCCGATGCACGGCGAGCACGCCCTCGACCAGTTCTTCGCCTGGCGGCCCCTCCTCGGACATGCTCGCTACCGGCTAGCCGGGATCCGCGGCCTCTACCTGTGTGGGGCCGGTGCACATCCCGGGGGCGGAGTCACAGGCGGCCCCGGAAGGAACGCAGCCCGGGCTGTCCTGGCCGACGTCCGGCGAGCTCGACGCCGCAGCACGATACGTCGCGCACGCGGTGCGGACGCGTAGCGGGCGTGCGGACGAAGTTGCCGGCGTTGCAGGTGGTGGACGGCGGAGCGACCGTCTGCGGCAGGCGGTCGCGATCTCGGGGGAGGCCGGCGCTACTGGCTAAGGCCCCGGAAACTTGGCCTTCTCTGGCACGCCTCTAGGGTTTTCCTCGCAGCCAGTTCGACATCCGAGTCGCGAGCGGTGGCTTTCCCGGAAGCCACTTCGTCTCGGGCGGTGGCGCTTGAAACGGCTCGAGCATGCCGATGTCCGCAGAAGGGATTTTCAGGGTCACCTTGCCTGGATAGATCGCCCCGACCTGCTCGCCCGGCACATACCGGATCTGGGTGGGATGCCTAGACTCGACGGCCAGGCCGTCGAAGATGTCGCTTTGCTTATCGCCTTCGACCTGCGCGACAGTGCCCAGGATGACGCCATCGGAACTCACCACGTTCCACCCCTGCGAGATCTGCAACCACGAGACAGGATCAGCCATCCGCCAGCCACGCTAGCACTGCGAAGAGGCACGCACCGCTGTCCACCCGAGACCGCCAGCATGGCCGGCACGACGCCGTAACCTAGACCACCGGCCATGAGCGACGATTTCGCGATCCGGATGACGCGGCTGGCGAAGGACTACGGCCGGGGGCACGGGCTCTTCGATCTTGACCTAGACGTCCGGCGCGGCGAGATTCTCGGTTTCCTCGGCCCGAACGGGGGAATA
>CAWHXK010000022.1:0-10204 GCA_963833255.1 uncultured Actinomycetes bacterium | reverse complement strand
CGGCTGAGAGGCGGCTAGGAACCTGCAGCTACCCCTGAATTCGCTCCCGCAAAGGCGTTAGGCTCGTCCTTCCCGAACGGAAGGAGGTAACGCATGTACGCACGCGTTGCCAGTTTCGAGGGGCGCGACTCGAGCCTCACGGACCAGTTGATTCAACGGGTTCGTGACCAAGGGCCGAGCTCGGTACCCGACGCGAAGGGCTTCCTCGGGCTTTTCGACCGCGAGCGCGGAACGTCGCTCGGCATCACATTCTTCGACAGCGAGGAGGCGATTCGTAACTCCGAGCAGGCGTTCGAGGACATGGCGCGGGACTTCCCGTCCGAGATGCGCGGTCGAGGACCGCGGTCGACGTCTACGAGGTCACGATCTTCGAGGGCGACGCCGAGCGCGCAAAGGCGGCCCGCGTCAGTTCCCTCGAAGGATCACCTGACGGCATCGACGAGGGCATCAGCAAGATGAAGTCCGAGACGCTGCCGCAGGTCCGCAAGCTGAAGGGGAATGTCGGTGCCATCGGTCTCGTGGACCGCGCAAGCGGCCGCGGCACGATCATCACGCTCTGGGAGAGCGCGGACGCGCTTGCCAAGAGCGAGCAGGACGCGGATCGGCTTCGCGAGCAGGCTGCTACAGGCGGCGGCCAGAGCATCGCCGGCGTCGACCGCTACGAGGTCGCGGTGGCGCAGCAGTTGAGCGCCGTTCACGCCTGACGAATCCACGGAGAGATCGCAGCGGGGCCGGTTCTGCCGGCCCCGCTTCGCGCTCGGGCGGCGATGTCATCGACGTGCAGGGACTTGGATCGAGCGTTGCGGGAGCGGCCTGCCTAGCCGACTTGAGAGAGAGCCGCGAAGTCCGCACGATCCTTCGCGGCCTCACCCGGATCGTCACGCGCGCGAGACTTCCCGCGTCTGAGCTCGGCGAGCCCGAGCACACGCGCCCGAGCACCGGACAATTCGGAGAGGTCGACACTCGGCGACTCGTCGAACCACAGCACGCGACCTGCACGCAGCGGTACGTACACCTCTCCCCTATCGCCGCGGACGACGAAGGTCAGCTCGAGTCGAACCGCATCTCGCTCGTAGCCCGTCCCGCCGTCCTCGTCTGCTTCCGGGGCGTGCTTCCAGCCCTCGGCTTCGAGTAGACGAGCGATCCGCTCGTAATCGTCGAGCCAGACCGCGACGTCGATGTCATCGTGAGAGCGCGTGATCGATCCCACGTGGAAGTCGACTGCCCACCCGCCAAACAGCCAGTAGTCGAAACCGCTGCGAGTCAGGAGCTCGTGAGTCTCAGCTAGAGCGGAAAGCTGCTGCCGGGCCTTCAAAGTTGCCGAGGCTCTAGAGGCCCGGGAGCCGCTGCAGCGGGGCGATCACCTGCTCGATCGGGAAGCGCCGCACGAACCCGCGCAGGAGATCGGCGATCGTCGAGTTGACGGCGCTCGCGTTCTCGCCATCGTCGATCAAGGCGGAACAGCTCCGCGTAGATGTCGCCGGCACGTTGGAGCAGCTTCGTCGAGCCCTCGATGTCGGTGAACAGCAGGGTGACCGTGCCGGTCGGCAGCGTGGCCATGCCTAGAGGACTATTGCGCTCCCGTGCGCAACCGTCCAGCGCTCAAGCCGAGGCAGCGAGCAGCGCTTCGCCCTCGCGCACGTACGTGGTCGCACCAACGCTTCGATAAAACGCCAGGGCACTCCTCAGCTGCTCGTCCGCTTCCGCGCGTCGCCTCTCGGCAACTAATTGGTCCGCGGCCCAGAGGCGACAGAGCGCCTCCTGTGCACGCGCGTCAATCTCCCGCATGATGTCCGCCGCGTTCGTGAAGTCTCCGACGGCGATCGCCCGCGCCGCGCGCACCCAGGGTGAATCGAGCGGCTCGGCGCGTATGACGTCGAGGAACTCGTCCCCGCGCCCGAGCTTCCAGGCAGCCCAGGCCAGCCCATGGGACCACACCATCGCGAAGCCAAGCTGGTGGAGGTCCCGCAAAGCGACAACGGCCTCCTCCACCAACTCGTCCGCGCGCGACGTCTCTCCGCACGGAAGCAACACGAGTGGCGCCATCGACAAGGCCGCGATGAGGATCTGAGGATCCTGGGCCCGCCGACCCAAGTCGACTGCCAACTGGACGTCGCTCTGCGCACCTTCGGCGTCGCCACGAGCATGACGAATCAGGCCCCGAATGTAATAAGCGCTTGCGCTCTGATAGTCGGGCGACCACCTGGTCTCCGCCGCCAGGTACGCGTCGGCGCCCGCGAACGCCTCGTCCCAGCGCCCGCGATGGTAAGGATCACCGAGCTTGGGCCCTCCCTCGGAGAAGCGCATGAATCCATAGAGGCCGTAATGCTCTGCGACCCGAATCGACTCCGTGATGGCGGCCCACGCCAAGTCGAGATTGCCGAGCATCAGATGCAGGGTCGCAAGGTTGTTATGGCCTCGCGTTATGTCCGCGATCGCGCCGATCTGCGTGGCGATCCCGATGCTCTCCTCCAAATCATCTAGCCCGCTCGGATCGCCTAGCGCGACGCGGGCGCAGCCGATGCTGTTGAGCGCGTGCGAACGAACCTTGTCGAGCCCGAGCTCATTGGCAAGCTCGAGCGTCTGGAGTCCAACCTCGAGCGCGTCGTCGTTGTGATCGGCAAGCATCTCGTAGCGCGAAAGCTCGGCGAGGACGGAAGCCTGTGCCCGCGATCGCGGCGCTCCCTGCACGAAAGACCGCGCATCAGCCATATGGGCGAGCAACTGTTGACGGTCACCGCCATTCCACGCGATGTCGGCAAGCATGAGTGCGGTCTCCGCCGCCTCTTCGTGTTTCCCGGCCGCGAGGAAACTGTCCTGCGCCTCTTGCAGCTCTCCCGCGCCGCCGTATTCGCGTACGTAACGAACCCTGCCGAGTCGGAAGAGCAACTCGCTTCGCTCGTCAGGGGTCGTGAGTGCAAGCGCCTCGCTGTAGTAGCGCTCCGCCTGCGTGAGCGCGTTCAGGGAGGCTGCTCGGTCGCCGGCTTCGCGCAACGCGGCCCGCGCCGGTTTTGCAAGTTCTTCGATGTCCTGCCCCGCCGCCCGCGCCAACTCGAGTGCATTGAGGTAGTGGTGCGCGACCGTCTCCGAGTGATCCTCAGGCCGGCCCAGTGACTCGATCCACTCGGCCGCCAGCCGATGCTTCTCGGCGCGGTCGGCGCGCGGGATCTGGCCGTAGGCCACGTCCCGAACAAGCAGATGCTGGAAGGCAAACTCAGTTTCACCGGCCACGGATGGGCGTCGGGCTCGCTGGACGAACTCTTTGCGCTCGAGAGCATGCAGACGTCGCTCTAGCTCACCTCCGTCACGGCTCGTCGCCGCGAGACCTCCGAGCCAGAACACCTTCCCGAGCACCGCCGCGTCCTGCAGCAGGGTCTTCTCGTCGGCAGGAAGCGCATCGAGCCGGGCGGCGATGATCCCCTGCACCGACTCGGGCAACGGCATGTCCTCCGCGCCGTCTCGCTCGGCGAGCATGCGTACGTACTGCTCTGCGTACAGAGGGTTGCCGCCCGCCCGTGCCAATAGCGCTGTCTGCGTCTCCGCGGGAAGCACGGGCCGCTCACTCAAGCTCGAGATCAGCCTCGCCGTCTCCTCGTCCGACAGCGGCGCAAGCGCGACCGTCGCCGCGTTCACCTTGCCCCCACCCCACGCCGGCCGGCGCTCGAGCAGCTCGAGGCGGCCGGTGCAGAGGATGAACAGCGGTACGCCTCGCACCCAGTCGACCAAGTACTCGACGAAGTCGAGCAGACCGTCGTCGGCCCACTGAACGTCCTCGAAGGCGAGCACGAGCGGATGCTGTTCCGCCATCGCCTCGAAGAAGCGCCGCCACGCGGCGAACGCCTCGTCATGCGAGCCGCTGGGGAGCTCAGCCGAGGCCTGCCCGATCAGCGGACGGAGATGCGCCTTCACCCACTCGGCGTCTTCGTGCACGAGCCCGTCGACCGTGCGTCCGAGCTTCGCATCGGCCTCCTCCGTGTCGTCGGTCTCGAGGATGCCGGCCTGCGCCTTCACCATCTCGGCAAGCGCCCAGAAGCTCACGCCCTCGCCGTACGGAAGCGAGCGACCCTGACGCCAGAAGATGAGCTGGGAGTCCTGCTCGCCCCGCTCGATCGAGGCCATCAGCTCGCCGACCAGCCGGCTCTTGCCGATGCCCGGGACGCCCACGAGCGTGACGAGCTCAGGTGATTCCTGAATACGCGCGCGTGTTAGAGCACTCTTCAGCAGCTCCAACTCGCGCTCGCGCCCGATGAGCTCGGCAGCTCCCTGCTGTGCGAGATCGACGCCGAAGCGGGCGCGTGCTTCAAGGACCTCCCAGACCGCGATCGGCTCCTCCTTCCCTTTCGCATCGATCGTCGTCGGGTCGCGATAGTCGATCGTCTGAGAAGTGGCGCGATAGGTCGTCTCGCCGACGAGGATCCCGTTCACCGGCGCAGCGGTCTGAATGCGCGCCGCCGTGTTGACGATGTCACCGGCGGCCATGCCTTCACCGGACTCGGGACGGGCGGTGAGGCTGATCAACGCTTCGCCAGTGTTCACGCCGATCCGAACCTGCAATTTCCCCTCCTCGACGATCCAGTCGCGGATCGCAAGCGCAGCGCGCAGCGCCCGCTCCGGATCGTCCTCGTGCGCAACCGGCGCACCGAAGAGCGCCATGACCGCGTCACCGATGAACTTCTCCACCGTCCCGCCATAACGCTCGAGCTCCGAGCGCAACCGTGCGTGATACGGAGCAAGCACCGCTTGCACATCCTCTGGATCCAGCCGCTCAGACCTCCCAGTGAAGCCCACCAGATCGGCAAAAAGGACCGTGACGACCTTCCGCTCAGCTCGGGCCGGCCGAACTACCGGCTCCATCAGCGCAGTGCCGCACTCCGAGCAGAACTTCCCCGCCGGCTCGTTCTCGTGGCCGCAGCTCGGACAGACCGTCATTCCCGAAGCGTAAGACGTTCTGGCACGGTCTGGCGAATCGACCTAGACGCCCGGGTACTCGATCTCAGCCACGTGCCAACTGTCTAACGACGAGTTCCTCTCCCAGCTCGCGGCCGACGGCATGACCCGTCGCAGCCTCGATGAACGCCGCCCGCTCCAGCGTGTACAGCTCCATGTCTTCGGTGGCCGTGACCGTTGCCGTCCTTGGGACGTCGCGCAAGAGTGCAATTTCCCCGAAGTAGTCGCCCGGTCCGCAATCGCGCAGGTGCCGGCCGTTGGAAGTGACCGCTGCCTGCCCGCGGGCGACGATGTAGAAAAGATCGCCGGCCTCGCCTTCCTTGACGATTGCGCGACCCGCAGGTTGGCTGATTCGGCTGAGGCTTCTCGCGACCTGTTCCTTCGCGGCCAGGGGCAGCGGTGCGAACATCGGGACGCTGTCGAGCAAGCTGAGCTCGCGTGGCGGCGCGCCCGCGGCGGCATCGATGCGCCGCAGCCCGCGCCACGATGCGAGCACGAGCGCCGGCAGAAACGCGCCGGTCGCGACCAGCGCGCCGGAGACGCCGAGCGCACCGATCAAGCCGGACGCGATGATCGCACCGAGGCCCATCCCCAACGTTGCAGCCCCGAACATCACACCGAGCACCCGGCCGAGAAGGTCGTCGCTGACCAGGCGCTGCAGGAGGGTCTCGCCGGTCACGTCCTCGAGCGCGTTCCCGACACCGACGACCAGCAGCAGAAGCAGCGCCGTCAGCCTATGCGGCAGCGCCGCGACAAGGGCGATCGGGATTCCCCACAACAGCAAGCCGACTGCGAACGGCGTCGCGAGCCGCCGACCCACCAACTTCATCGAAGCGAATCCGCCGAGGATCGTTCCCGCGCCGACCGCGGCCGAAAGGAAACCCACCCATCCTCCGCCTTCATGCAGAAGCTGAAACGCCATCACGACGATCAGCACGTTCAGCGCTCCGCGGACAAATGTCTGCGCGACGAACAGTCCCACGATCAGTCGCGTATGCGGCTCGCGCGCGAGGAACTCGAACCCGGCCGTAAGACCACCTTCGGCGCGTTGATGTGCGAACCGAAGGCGTCCTTCGACGTGGATCGCGGCCAGGGCAAGCGCGGCCGCCACGTAGGCGACTGCCCCGAACGCGAACACGACGCCGATGCCGGCAGTCTCGATCAAAACGCCGGCGATGAGTGGGCCTACAAGCGTTCCAAAACCTTCTAGCGTGAGCGAGACCCCGTTCGCAGCGACAAGTTGCTGCGGGGTTGTGGCCAGCGATGGCAGCAACGCCGCAACCACAGGACGACAGAGCGTCGATACAACCGCATGCGCCGCCGCGAACGCGAAGATCGCAGCCTCGTTCCGGCCAAAGTAGAACAGCGCCGTGGACGCGGCAAGCGCCGCAGCGGACAGCAACGTCACCGCGATCAGCGCGCGCTCCCGCTCGTAGCGGTCGGCCAGCGCTGCCGTGAACGGAGTCGCCAAGGCGGCAGGAAGCATGCGGACGAGGCCGAGAATTCCGACCGCCGCAGCCCCGCCACGCTCGTAGGCAAAGACGCCGAGTGCCACGACGAACGCCCATTCGCTCGTGATCGCCACGCCGTAGGCAAGCTCGAGCCGGCGGAGGTTCCGGTTGCGTGCAACCGCTGTGAACTCAGCGAGCACCCCGCCGCTCGCGGTCATTACGAAGCGCGCACGCAGCTAGGCACTGGCGGCGAGCAGCGTTTCTCCCTCGCGCACATACCGGGTCGCCCCAACCGACCGGTAGAACGCGAGCGCTGGGCGAAGCTGCTCGTCGGCCTCCGCGCGTCGCCCCTCTGCAACCAGCTGCTCCGCTGCGCGCAGCCGGTAGAACGCGTCGTGCGCCGGACTCCCCATCTCGGCGTAGATCTCCGCCGCGCCGCGGAAGTCGTGCGCCAGAACGGCAGCCGTTGCGCGCAGCCACGGCGAGACGAAGGACTCGCGCTCGACCAGCTCGCTCAGCTCCGGCTCGCGGCCGCGCATCACGGCGACCCAGGCGAGCGACGGCAGATCGTTCGCAGCGAAGCCGAACCGGTGCAACTCCCGCAACCCTTCCAGGGCCTCTGAGAGCGTTTCGTCCGCGCGCTGTTCGTTGCTGGTCGACTGGAAGATGAGAGCTGCCCTCGACAGGTCGGGGTGGAGCGCCTGAGGATCCCTGATCTCCCGCGCATGCTCGATCGCCCGCTCAGCATCCGACTCCGCCCCGCCGTCATCGCCGCGGGCGAGCCTGATCAAGCCTCGGAAGCAATAAATCGCATCAGTCTGGTAGAAGCGCATGCCCGCTTCCGCCTCAGCGATGATCGCCTCGGCACGTGCTAACGCGTCGTCCCACTCACCGGCCAGATAGCGGTTCCCCACCGAGGGCCCGGTTTCGACGAAACGCACGAATGCCTGTTGGCCGAAGTGGCGGGCCAGCTCGAGCGTGACCTCCTCGGCCGCACGGGCCTTCGGGATGTCGCCGTAAAGGAAGTAGAGGGCCTGCCGGTTGTTGTGCCCACGCAGCAGATCCGAGACGAAGTTTCCTTGAGACGCGATCTCGATGCTCTTCTCCAGGTCGTCGAACCCACCACGATCGCCCATGCCCGCTCGCGCAACACCGATGGTGTTCAGTGCGTGCGAGCGGAGATCCTCTAGGCCGAGCTCCTCGGCGAGCGCGAGGGCTTCCCGGCCGACGTCGAGCGCCTCTTGCAGCCGATCGGCGAGCATCTCGTAACGCGCTACCTCGGCGATCACCGCGACCTGGGTGCGGGAACGCGGCCCGCCGTCGACGAACGTCCGAGCGGCCTCCAGGTCTCTCAGCATGCCGTCGCGACTGCCTCCTTGCCACGCGATGTCGGCCAACATCAGGGATGCTTCGGCAGCCCCCTCGCGGTCGCCGGCTGCGGACAAGGATTCGCGTGCCTCGGTGAGCTCGTCGACGCCCTCCAGAGCTCGCAGATAGCGCACCCGGCCGTACTGCAGGAGCAGTCGGGGTCGTTCGGGGTCGCCTGACTCGGTGAGCACGAGCGCGTGACGGAAATACTCCTCCGCCTGCGCCAGTGCGTTCAGCGTCAGCGCGTGCTCGCCCGCTTCGCGCAATGCAGCCCGCGTACGGACGACGAGGTCGCCGAGGTCCTGGCCCGCCGCGCGTGCAAGTTCGAGCGCGCTGGAATAGTGGTGCGCAACCATCTCCGCATGATCCTCGGAACGACCGAGGGATTCGATCCACTGGGCGGCACGCGTGTGTTTCTGCGCCCGCTCGGCGCGCGGAATCTGCCCGTACGCGACGTCACGAACCAGGACGTGCTTGAACGCAAACTCCGTTTCGCCGGCGACCGAGCTTCTCCGAGCGCGCTGCAGGAACTCCTTCTGCTGCAACGCGTGCAACCGCTCCTCGCTGACACCGAGCGCCCCGAGCCAGAACACCTTGCCCAGCACTGCGGCGTCCTGCAGCGCCGCCTTCTCCTCCGGCGGCAGCCCATCGAGGCGTGCGGCGATGATCCCCTGCACGGACTCCGGCAGGTCGACGGTGGTCCCGCGCTCGGCGAGCATGCGCACGTACTGCTCTGCGTAGAGCGGATTACCGCCGGCGCGGTCGAGGAGCTCGGCCTGCGCACCGGCCTCGAGCAGCGGCCGGTCGCTCAGCGCCGCAATCAGCTTCGCCGTCTCGTCGGCCGACAGCGGCGCCAGCGCGACGTTCGCGGCGTTGAGCTTCCCTCCGGCCCACGTTGGGCGTCGCTCCAGCAGCTCCAGCCGCGCGGTGCAGAGGATCAGCATCGGGACATCTCGCACCCAGTCAGCGAGATGCTCGACGAAGTCGAGCAAGCCCTCGTCGGCCCACTGCAGATCCTCGAAGACGAGGACGAGCGTGTGATCTTCGGCGAGCGCTTCGAAGAAGCGGCGCCACGCTGCGAACGCCTCGTCCTGCGATCCGGTGGCGTCGCCGGCCTGCCCGACGAGCGGACGCAGGTGTGCCAGCACCCAGTCCGCGTCCTCGTCGACCAACTGCTCGACCGCGCGCGCGAGCTTCGCCGCCACTTGGTCGTCGCTGTCCGTCTCGAGGATGCCGGCCTGCGCTTTCACCATCTCGCCGAGGGCCCAGTAACTGACTCCCTCGCCGTACGGCAGCGAACGTCCCTGCCGCCAGTACGTCAGCTCGCCGCCCCGTTCGATCGACTGGAAGAGCTCCCCGACGAGGCGGCTCTTGCCGATGCCCGGGACGCCGATCAGCGTCACGAGCTCCGTCGAGCGCTGCTGTCGTGTCCTCGCGAGCGTGCCGACGAGCAAGTCGACCTCGCGCTCGCGTCCGACGAGCTGCGTCCGCGTCTCCGGTGCGAGGTCGACGCCGAAGCGTGCGCGTGCCTCGACGACCTCCCAGACGGCAACGGGCTGCTCCTTGCCTTTCGCCTCGATCGCAGCGTGCTCGCGGAACTCGATCGTCTCCGCCGTCGCGCGGTACGTCGTCTCGCCGACGAGGATCCCGTTCACGGGCGCCGCGGACTGGAGCCGCGCCGCAGTGTTGACGACGTCGCCTGCCGCCATGCCCTCGCCGGCGTCGGGCCGCGCGGCGAGGTTGACGAGCGCCTCGCCCGTGTTGACGGCGATCCGCACCTGCAGCTCGCCCTCCTCCGCGATCCAGTCGCGGATCGAGAGCGCGGCACGCACGGCGCGCTCGGGATCGTCCTCGCGCGTCACCGGCGCGCCGAAGAGCGCCATCACCGCATCGCCGATGAACTTCTCCACCGTTCCGCCCCAGCGCTCGAGCTCGTAGCGCAGCCGCTCGTGGTAGGGCCGCAGGATCGCCTCCACGTCCTCCGGATCCAGCTGCTCGGCCTGCGTCGTGAAGCCGACCAGGTCGGCGAAGAGGACGGTGACGACCTTGCGCTCTCGGCGGGCTTCGCTCACCCGCGAAGCGTATGACGGTGGCGCAGCCTTGTGGAGCAGGTAGGGCCGCCGGCGGAATGCCGGCGGCCCTACGTCGAGGCTCAGCCCATCGCGGCCATCGCGGTCTTGCCACGCTCTGCGATCTCTTCATCTGAGAGATCTTCGACGTGCGTAGCGAGCAGCCACTCATGGCCAAAGGGATCGGTGACCGTCCCGAAGCGATCGCCCCAGAACTGGTCATCCACCGGCATCGACACTTTCGCGCCGGCGTCGACCGCCTGCTGCACGACCTCGTCGACATCCTCGACGTACATGAAGATGCCCACGCTCGTGCCGCCGATCTGCTTGGGCGGCTTCACGGTCGCCTGCGGGAACGGATCGGAGAGC
>CAWHXK010000021.1:0-22636 GCA_963833255.1 uncultured Actinomycetes bacterium | reverse complement strand
CGTCACGCCGCAGGAACACGACGTAGGCGGTCACGAGAGGCAGCGCGATGTAGAGAGCGCATACCCACAGTGCCCGGATCACCGGTGACCAGTCTGCGGGAACGCGCAGGAAGCCGTGCCATGCTTCGAACTGCGTGCCGAGGAGATACGGGCGAATGGCCTCCGTTCCCGGCAGTACTCCGAGGAGCTGCATGAGGAGCGCCCACATCAACGCACCGACCACCGCAGCAGCGCTGTTGCGCGTGACCGTCGAGAGAAGCACGGCGAAGGCGGCGATTCCGGCTAGCGGGAGCACGTAGAGCGCAAGGCTCCCGCCAAGCAGGGCGACTCCGTGAGCAGCGGAGACCGATGTTCCGGAGAGGGACGTGAGGGGGCGGAAGCCCCAGGCGATGCTCCCGGCGACGGCGCCCACGATGCCCATCGCGAAGACGATCACGAGCGTGTACGTGAGCGACGCCAGGATCTTTCCGGCGAAGATCTCACCTCGGCTGCGCGAGCGCGTGAGGATCGTCTTCAGCGTGCCGTTCTGGCTTTCGGACGACACTATGTCGCCGGCGACGAGCGCGGTGATGAGCGGGAAGCCCCAGATCGACATGAAGAACAGGACGACGAACGGTGTCGCCAGGCCCGTATCGCGGATGTAACGGCCGAGCGGCACATCGTTCGGGCCGCCGGACTGAAGAACGAGGACGACCACGAAGATGAGCGGCACAGCCATCGCAGTACCGAGGCCCAGGTAGGTCCGCTTTTGGGCGAGAAGCTTGGCGATCTCCCAGCGGTACACCTTTGCGACCGCGGCTGTCACGCGACGACTGCCTCGCGGTCGTGGTCCGACGATTCTCCACCCGTCAGCCCGAGGAAGAGCTCTTCGAGGCTCGCCGTCTCCGGGATCAGTGCCGTGATGCCGATGCGTGCCTGGCCCAGGGAGATCGCCGCGCGCGCGACCGCGTCCTCGTCGGCTGTGAAGCGAAGCTGCCCGTCGCCGAGCGAGACTCCGTCGACTCCGGGTTGGGAGAGGAGAACGACCCGCGCCCGCTCCGGGTCGGTGACACGCAGTCGGTAGCCGGTCGCGGCGGTCGCCAGGAGTTCCTTCAGTGGGCCGTCGTACACGATGCTGCCCTTGCGAATGATTGCGACGCGGTTGCAGAGGTCCTCGACCTCGTTCAGGAGATGGCTCGAGAGCAGAATCGTGATCCCCTCGCCGGCGAGACGGCGGACGAGGTCCCGCATGTCGCGCATACCGGCCGGGTCGAGCCCGGTGGTCGGCTCGTCGAGCAGGAGCAGTCTCGGCTGGCGAAGGAGCGACGCAGCGATTCCGAGACGCTGGCGCATGCCGTGTGAGTAGCCGCCGACGCGGTCTTTCGCCCGGTCGCGCAGCTCGACGATCTCGAGAACGCCGTCGATCCTCGAGCGCGCGCCGTCACCGTCGTAGTCGGCCAGCAGCTCCAGGTTCCTGCGCCCCGAAAGGTACGAGTAGAAGCGTGGGCCTTCAACGAAACCGGCGACTCCGTCGAGCGCGCGGACTCCGTCGACGAGCGGATCGCGCCCGAAGAGCTTTGCGGAGCCGGCGGTCGGGCGGATCAGACCGAGCAGCATCCGCAGGAGCGTCGTCTTGCCCGCGCCGTTCGGTCCGAGATATCCGAACACGTCGCCGCGTTCGACCGTGAGGTCGACGCCGTTCACGGCGACGATGTCCCCGTAACGCTTGACGAGCCCCGTCGTCGAGATCGGAAGAGCGTCGCTCATCTGAGCGCGCGCGCAGCCGATTCCGCGGCGGCGGGCGGGAGTGACCCGGCCAGGACGAACGAGACTCCATTTCGCTGCCATTCGATCGCGGTGCCCAGCTGCGTTGCGAGCTCGTGCCCGGTCAGCCCGTCGAGCGACACGGCGGGCAGAGCTGACATCGGGCCGCTTTGCTGAGCCCCGGTGGCGTCTCCCTTGCGCTCGACGACGACGATCGCACCGAGTCCTTGTCCGTAGAGAACGAGCGCGTCATTGCCCTTGACGGTCCGGACGTCCTTGCGCGGGAGTCCGACGAGCGTGTCGGGTGCGATCACGGGGAAGTCCACTGCCGCCTGTACGGCAGCGAGACCTGTCACGGCATTGGCGTTGTCAGCACCGGTCTCCGGCTTGGCGGCCGAGCTCAGATCGACGACCTTCGCACCGGCGGGTGGTGAAACCTCGACGGTGCTCGAGGGCACGGAGCCGTATGAGACGTCCGTCGCGGCCAGCTCGAGCACAGGCTTCGAACTTCCTTGCGCGTAGACCGCGACCCGGAGTGGAACGCCTTGCTCCGCATCCCAGGCGAGCTCGGCGTAGCCGAGCAGTCCGCCATCGTGCTTCGGCGCGACCCTCACGTTGTAGGCCGGCCGACCCGCGATGTTCGTGGGCTCGCGCAGAGGAAACGTCCGCGCGCTCGCCGAGCTTCGAGAGAAAGTCACCGATCTGCGTGAGCGACGGGGTAGCGCCGTCGCGCCGGGGAAGACGAGTCCGTCGTCGTGGCGGGAAGGTTGAACGTGTAGACGGTGTTCGAGGATGCGTCGTACGCCGTGACCTTGTCTTTGTTCCAAACGATCTGAACGTCCCCGGCATCGGACTGCAGCTCGAGACGGCCGCGTCCGTCGTTCGTCAGCCAGAGACGGCCGTTGGCGCCTGACATGAGCGCAGAGCCGGTGGCGCCGAGGAGGGACCCGGACGGGAACAGTCGGTTCGTGAAGCTGATCGTGGCTGTGATTCCGGCTGAGTCGGGCGCAGCCAGGGCGTCGTGAATGGCTTGCGCCAGCGGCTTCGGCGGCGGCGTTGTCCCGCTTCCTCCACCGGCAGCGACAGCGATTGCAGTTCCGCCTACGGCCACCACGAGAGCAACGACGGCCAGGACGATCAGACGACGGGTGGAGAGTGTGCGGAGAAGTCTCACGGCGATCCTTTCTGAGGCGCTTCCTCTTCCGTTGTACCGTCCGTCTCTGAGAGATCTCTGAGAGCGGGCAGCTCGATCGTGAAGCGGGCCCCCTCCAGGTAGGCGCGGCCGGCGTGACGTTCGGCAGTCGCTCTCACGATCGCTAGCCCGAGCCCTGAGCCTGACTTGCCGTGATGTCCCCGCCAGAAGCGCTCGAAGGCGCGGTCGGCCTCGTACGGCTGGAGTCCTGGCCCCTCGTCGGTCACCGTCACCGACGCGAGCCCGTCATTGCTTTTGACCGCAATCGTGATGCGACCTTCGACGGGGCCGTAGCGCCGGCCGTTCTGGACGAGATTGTCGAGCGCGCGTTCGAGCGCAGCTCGATCCCCGCGCACGACGACCGGGTCGGGAGCAACGACCTCGATTCTCGATTCGCCTTCTCCGGCAGCCGTCGCGAGCTCGTCAAGGCGGACGTGCTCGTTGGGCACTGCGGCGTCCGATTCCTCGCGTGCGAGGACGAGCAGATCGTCTGCCAGCCGCGCCAGCCGTTCCGCGTCCTGTTCGAGCTCCGCGATCACCGCGGGCGTCGCGCCGTGACGGACGATGTAGGCCACGTTGCCGCGCAGGGCGGTCAGAGGTGTCCTGAGCTCATGCGAGGCGTCGGCAAGAAAGCGCCGTTCGCCTTCGCGTGCACGCTCGAGGCTCGCCAGCATCGCGTTCAGAGTTCCGGCAAGCTGACCGACCTCGTCGACTGAGGCAGGCTGAGGCAACCTTCGCCGCGGATCTCCGGTGCGCTCGATTTCCGTTGCGGCCGTCGCGAGCCGGCCGAGGGGCGCCAACGCGCGCCGCATGAGGAGAGCGACGACTCCAGCGCCGAGCGCGGCCGCGAGTATGCCCGCGAGGAACACAAAGAGGTGGAGGCTCGAAAGCGTCTCCTCCAGGTCGTGCGTCGAGGCAGCGACGACCACTGCGCCGCCGGCCGCCGGGCCACCGAGCTCGGCCAAGGGCGCGGCGTAGACACGCACTCGTTCGTTGCCGAGGCGTGCGTCCGAGTAGCCGGAGCGGCCCGTGCCGATCGCACTCCTGGCAGTCGCGTCGGTGGGGAGCACCCGACCGCCGAGCGACAGCGAGCGCGCCACGATGCGGCCCCGCGCGTCGACGACCTCGACGATCAGCTGAGTTCCGCCGAGGGGCGAGTCGAGCGCACCGGGTGCGGTCAACAGTGCCGGCGCGGAGGCATTCAGCTGTGCGATCTCGACCGCTCGTTGCCGCAACGTGTGATCGAGCGAGTGATGAAGGTGGCGTGACACGAGCACGCTGATCGCCGCACCGACGACGACGAGCGCGATCAGGATTCCGAGTGCAGCCGCGACGACCGACCGAAGCTGAAGCGAGCGTCCACTCACCGGCCGAGCACGAAGCCGACCCCGCGCACTGTTTCGATCAGAGGGGGCTCGCCGAGCTTTCGCCGAAGGTACGAAACGTAGCGATCGACCGCGTTGAAGCTCGCGACGGTGCTGCTACCCCAGACACGCTCGAGCGCGAGCTCGCGGCTGACGACCTGTCCGGGATTCCGCAGCAGGAGCTCCAGCAGATCGCCTTCGCGCGCGCTCAGTCCGAGCTCGCGGCCGCTGCGTTGCGCGCGGCGGGAACCGAGATCGAAGACGACGTCGCCGTACGCGAGAAGCTCGCTCCGCTCGCGGCCCCGCCTTTGCAGAGCCCGAACCCGGGCCAGCAGCTCTTCGGGCGCAAAGGGCTTGACCAGATAGTCGTCGGCGCCGGCATCGAGCCCGTCGACCCGATCGGCGACAGAGTCGCGCGCGGTCAAGAGCAGGATCGGCAGCGCCAGGCCTTTCGCACGCAATCGGCGACAGACCGCCAGGCCGTCGACTCCGGGCATGGCGACGTCGAGGATGATCAGGTCGGGGACCGATCGCTCGACCGCAGCCAGCGCCTCTCCGCCGTCCGCGGCGCCCGCGACCTCGTAGCCCTCGGCGCCGAGAGTGCGCTCGAGCATCCGGCGAATCGGCCCGTCGTCGTCGACAACGAGAACAGCAGCACTGCTCACGTTCCGACTGTAGCTTCCGGTCTTGCCGCCTAGCCGAACGTGAAGGCGTAGGCCGCGCGGCCCGGCCTACTTGTGGCTGAGAGCAGATCGCCTCACTTCTCTCCCGAGCGCTGAGCGCGCAGCAGCCCTTAAGCTAGTCAGTCATGCGATCAGCCTGAGCTCGGGAAGATCAACGAATGACGCTGGGGCTCGCGAGTCATCGAAAGCCTGGCCAGAGCTACTGGAGGAGGCTGCTCAAAGGCACCGAGTGAAGACCACGCTTTGAGGCGGCGTCGAGGATGCCTTCTAGCGCGTCGACCGTCTGATCCCGGGCCGCGTCGAGACCCGACCCATCGCCGTCATGCAGGAGGACGACGGCTCCGGGCGCGAGCAGCTCGGTGACCCGGTCGACGATCATGCGTACACCTGGTCGCGAGGTGTCGAATACGTGACCGTCCCACCCGCAGAGGCGATACCCCAGCTGGCGGAGAGTCGTTGTGAGCCAAGGACTCCGGACCCCGTGCGGCGCGCGGAAGAGTTTGACGGGGTGGCTGCCCGTGGCGTGTTGCACAGCTCGCTCTGTAGCGCTGACCTGAGCTCGAACGGTTGACGGACGGCTGAGTGCCAGCAGACGGTGATCCTCTCCGTGGTTGGCGACCTCGTGGCCGTCAGCCACCAGTTGCGCGGCGATTTCCGGATGCGCCGCAACGGCGCGGCCGAGGACGAAGAATGTCGCTCGATGGCCGCGCTCGGCAAGGCATTCGCTGATCCGTCGCGTATAGCGCGGATCTGGTCCGTCGTCGAACGTCAGCGCGAAACGGCCGTCGCTCTTAAACGTGCGCATGCCGCCGCCGAAGATGCGGGATCTCGGGCTGAACGTGCCGACGAGGTATGCCCCACCGACGAGCGCTCCCGCGGCGCTGAGTACGGGTGTGGTTCCGAGGCGCTTGTCGGAGAGAAGGCCGATGCCCGCGATTCCCGCGCCAATGCCTCCGCAGCTGAGCCACGTAGCGTGCTTGTTCACGTCAGGCGGCCGTCTCGAGCGATGCGGCTTGCGACTCCTTTCGCTGAAGGATCTCGCCATAGAGACGTTCGAGGCGGTCGACGACGAGCGGCCAAGCGAAGGTTTCAAGCGCCCTTCGCCGGCCTGCTCGACCCATCGATGCCCGCAGACCCGGATCGTCGAGCAGCCGGTTGAGTGCGTTCGCGCACGCTTGGTGGTCGTCACCGCGGTCGACCATCAGTCCGTCGATTCCGTCCCGCATGACGAACTCGAACCCGGGCAATCGGCTCGCGACGATCGGGAGACCTGCGCTCATTCCCTCGAGCAGCACCATCCCGAAGGAAGCAAGGCTGCAAGGGGAGCAGAGGATGTCTGCGCTTGCGAGGTAACCCGGTCGAAGCCGGTCCACTCGGCCGGCAAAGACCACGTCCTTCCGCAGGTGTTCGGGGACCAGACGCGCGATGAAAGGACGCAGTGGCCCATCGCCGAGAATCAGCAGGCGGACGTCGCTGCGTGTTCGCCGAAGTGCGTTGAAGGCGCCGATCATGTGCTTGACCCCATTACGGGGGTCGAACCGCCCGACGAACACGATCGTCTTTTTGTCCGCATCAGGCATGACCGCCGGCGCGTCCGGGGAGAAGAACTCGGTGTCGATGCCGTTCGGGATCGTCCGGAAGCCCAGATCCGGAAAGTAAGGCCCGACCGAGTCAGTCACCGCATCGGAGACGCTGATGCGCTCGTCCAAGCGGCGGAACACGATCTGGAGCAAGGGTCTCATTGCGCGCAGCAGCCTGTACCCCTCTGGAACAACGCTGTGCACTGTGCCGACCGTGACCGGGGCGCGAGAACGCATCGTGGCAGTGATCGGCAGCAGCGGCCCGAAGGGGTTGTGGACATGGATGACGTCGAAGCGCCTGGCGGCAAAGAGCCGATCGAGTTCCGGCAGAGTCCGCGGGCTGATGGTGAGGAGCGTTTCGGACCCGTTGACGTAGAACGGAAAGGCGCGGCCGACTCGAACGACTTCGAATGGCGGTTCCCGGTTGTATCCGTCCACAAGCTTCGGAACGCGGGCCAGCCGGGGTGTCACGACGGTGACCTCGTGTCCACGCCGAACGAGCTCGGCCCCTTGGCCATGGACGTGCTCGGTGATGCCCCCGAGCATCGGGTAGTAGTAGTCGCTGACTATGGCGATCTGGAGCGGCACGACGTCAGTCCCTGTGCGCCCGCGCGGCCGCCGACGTGTAGGTATCCGACTGGGGCGCAGAAGCGCGGCGACCATCGACGCGACTGCAGGCTCGGCCTGAACGGCCGGCAAACGTCGCCAGCGCCTGCTCGATACCCACGTGGAAGGAGAGAGCGATCAGGCCGCGCCGTGACGCAAGCACGTCACTCATCCCGTCCGCCCGGCTCAGCCTGGACCTGTTGTTCCTCGCTCGGGAAGGGCTCGGAGCCGAAGGTCTTTGGGCGCCGGACGCGGCCCCGCCAGGCGATACGTCCGCAGAGCTTCAACTGCGAGCGCACCGATTCCTGCGACCACGATTCCACCGACGATGTCGAGCCAGAAGTGGTTAGCGGTGGCGAGCACCGAGAACCAGACGGTCAGAGGCCAGAGCAGCCAGACGGCCTTGATAGGTCGTGATCGAACGAGGAGCGCCAGACCGACACCGACGATGAGTGCGTCCGCTGAGTGGAGGCTCGGCATCGCCGCGTACTGGTCGTTCGGAAGTGGCAGCAGTCCGTGTCCATGGCCAGGAGTGCTCGAGCTTCCTGCTGTGTCGACAAATCCCAGGCTGGGGAACTTGCGCGGCGGCGCGGTCGGAAACGCGTAGAAGCCGACAAGAGCGATGAGGTTGGTGATGATAAGCGTGTTTCGAAACCGAGCGAATCCCTCGCGTCGGCGCAGGTAGACCCAGAGCAGCGCGAGCCCGACAACTGCGAACTCCGAGCTCCAGTACGTGAGCGCCACGAAGGTGTCGAGGGCGCCTGAGTCGCGCGCAACCTCTTGCAGACGCAGCTCGACGAGCCCGTGCACCAGATCTCGTTCAAGCTCTACGACGCCGAGTCCGTTTGCGAGCGCCCGACCGCGGTCTTGGCCGGCTCCGGCCTGGATCAGCTGGTAGCCGAAGACGAACACGAACCAGAGGGCGGCCTGAAACGCGAGGTTGACCGACCTCCCGGTAGGCGATGATCTCGCCCCGGCCCGTGTGCCCGGCGTCATACGGTCGCCGAGTCTACGCCTACGGAACTCAGGTTCTCGTCGGACCCGCGTTCTCTTCCGACCACGGTTGCATAGCATCGCTCCGCTTGTCTTCGATTCGCTCCGAACTTGGGTGGCCCGCACCGGGACGGTTCCGTGCCGGTGAAGGTCTCGTGTGCACGGGCACCGCGGCGCTTCTCGCCGCGGCACTCGCCTGGCTGGGGCCTCAAGGCTCGGACATGGCCGCTCACGCCTACCAGCGAGCGTTCTTCATCGAGCACGGTTTCACGCTGTGGAACAACTTCTGGTACGCGGGGCACTACAGCTTCGTCACCTACAGCGTCCTCTACTACCCGCTCGCGGCGGTGATTGGGATTCGCCTGCTCGCGGTCGCCACCGTGGCGACGGCGGCGCTCGGGTTCGCGATCGTGACCTGGCGCGAGTGGGGGCCGACTGCTCGCTGGTCGAGCAGGACCTTCGCACTAGTCTGGGCAGGGATCGTGCTCGCGGGAGCATTCCCGTTCGCGCTCGGTGTCGCCTTCGCCCTGTTCGCGCTCTACGCGCTGCAGGTGCGGGCCCAGTGGGCGTTCGTCGCCCTCGTTCTTCTCACGCTCACCGCGAGCCCGCTCGCCTTCGTCCTCCTCGCGCTGATCGCCGTCGGTGTTGCGATCGCAAAGCGGATCGAGACGAGGCGCGCTGTTGTGCCCGCCGCCGCGCTCGCGGGGACGGGCGTCTTGGAGCTTGCGCTGTGGCGGATCTTCCCCGACAACGGACGCTACCCGTTCTCGATCGCCGACCTCGCCGCCGCATCCGCGTTCAGTCTGCTCGGAGCCGCGCTCATCTGGCAGATCGACCGCGGGCGAGCCCTCCGGATGGTCCTGTTGGTTTACGGATTCGCGTGCCTCGTCGCCTATGTCGTTCCCTCGGCACTCGGCTCGAACATCACGCGGCTCCAGTTCGTGGCCATCCCGATCGCGGTGCTCGTCGTGTCACTTCGCTCGTGGCGGCCGCTGCCGGTCTGCCTTGTGGTCATCGCCCTCGCCGTCTCATGGAACGTGAAGCCGCTCGTGCGGAGCTTCTCGCAGGGGCTCGAGAACCCCGCAGCGAGACTCGCCTACTGGAGGCCGGCGATTCGCTTTCTCGATGCGCACTTAACGCCGTCCTACCGCGTCGAGGCGGTGGACACGGTTGGCCACTGGCCTGCTGAGTACCTGCCGAACTCGGGGATTCCGCTTGCGCGCGGCTGGTTTCGCCAGGACGATTTCCCCGTGAACGCCGTTCTCTACGGCCGACTGACCCCGGCCCGGTACAGGGCGTGGCTCCGCGGTCTCGGGGTGCGCTACGTGCTGCTCTCGAGCGCACAGCCGGACTACAGCTCTCAGGGCGAGGCGGTGCTCCTTCGAAGCGGTCGGTCGGGTCTTCGGGTGGTGTTCCGATCGCCGAACCTGACGATCTTCGTCCTTCCTGATCCAGCCGGGATCTTGAGCGGCGGCCCGGGTGCACGGCTCCTTGCACTGACGCAAACGCGCCTCGTGCTTCGGATCGCTCATCCCGGCCGTTACCGCCTAGCCGTCCACTACTCGCCGTACTGGCGTACCTCGAGTGGATGCATCGTCGCCCGGCCGGATGGGTTGAGCGAAGTGCTGGCCCCACGGCCCGGCATGGTCGTCGTCTCCTTCCACGTCGGGATCGAACGCGCGCTCGCAACAGCGGTCGCCGGCGCCACGCGGACGTGCGCGCTTACGGTGCGGTAGCGCGTCTCAGTGCGGTGAGAGTCGCAGGTCCGACGATCCCGTCGGCGATGAGCTGGTGAGCCTGCTGGAAATTCGAAACTGCGGTCTTGGTCGCCGGCCCGTAGTAGCCGTCGATCGTTCCGGTGGAGTAGCCGAGCTGCGCCAGCGCCCGTTGGAGCGCCCGCACTTGCGCCCCACGGTCGCCCGGCGTCAGCGCGGTTGTCGGAGGCTGGACGGCCGGCGTCGTAGTCGTTAAGGACGTCGTCCGCACGGTTGTCGTCCCTGCTGTGGAGTGCTTGCTGGAGCTCGAGAAGACTCCGGCAAGTGCGAGCGATACCAGGAGCAGGACGAGCAGGAGGGCGCCGATGACCAGGGCGTTCCGCGTCGAGTCAGAGGCGAAGGGCGGCCGCCGTGCCCGGGAGGGCGCGGAGCTTCCAAGCCAGTCGTCCGCCGAAGGCAACACGCGCTCTTCGGTTCGTGCCTCGTCCGGAGGAACGGTCTGGCCGCCCCGTGGACGTTGCGGGCGCGAGGACTCAGGCTCGGCGAACCAGTCGTCGAGCTCGGCGTCGCTCCGTTGGTCGCTTTTCGTGATCCGACATAAAGTAGCGTTCAGAGGTCTTGCGACCTAGCGGTACACCCCGTTGTGGCCAAGGCTGTACCGCCCCGGCTGAGGGAAGTAGGCGAGCCCATGTGGTCTCTTTCCGGTACGAATCCTATGAATCAACCGACCGGTCGACGTGTTGACGACTGACACATTGCCGTCGAAGCGATTCGACACCCAGAGCTCGTTGCCGTCGGGGGAGATCTGGATCATGCCTTCAGACGGCTTAAGCAAGCCTGAGCGGCCGCACCAGACCGCCGTTCGGTCGTTATCGCACCCAGGGGTCGTACGAACGTCCTATCGCCGTCGTCCGGGCGCCCGTCGAGCTCGAGCGAATGGAGTACTTCATGGTCTGGCATCCACGCCTGGACCAGGACCCGGCGCAACAGTGGCTGCGAGACACGATTCGTGCCGTCGTCGCGGCGACTTTCGGGAACTTGATTATGTAAACCACCTCGGTAACGCCGACCTCTCGGCTGAGCGAGCGTGCTTTCGCCTGAAGCGCCCAAGACCTGTCGGGATACTTCCGTCCGAAGCGAAACGCGCGGGTCCCTCAAGTTGACCTATTCGCCTCGGGACGAACCTCGCGCGCGCACGAGCCGCTGTCTATGCAGACGAGCTGCGACCCCCGGCGACTGACAACGTTCTCGGTCTTCCGTGACCTTGGAGCGACTCGGCCGGGGGCGAGGTCGCATCAATATCTCCTATGACAACGGAAGCCAGCGGGAAGCCGCGGAGACATATCGGGAAGCACGCCGGCTCCGGGCTCCGCGCAGTTGCCTTCCTGCGACGCCACGCAGTCGCTCTGCACTCGAGACCGGCCGGTCGTCAGGCATCGCCTGACGACGCTCTCCATCTACCAGCCGTCTACCAGGACAGGCCGGAACCACAGGGACTCAGGCGTACTCAGACCCACTCGATGCGCGTTCGAGCGCGGACGGAGCGGACTCAGCGGACGCAGACGCACTCCAGGTGCATCAATCGAGCGACTTCCTAAACCGCGTGCGCATGTTCGACTCATGCCGGGGGCATTCACAAACACAAAGAGTGCCGTAAAACCTAGCGGCGGTAAGGGGGCAAGCGAGGGGGCCGGCCTCAGGACAACTCTTGCGCCTCGGTCTCGCCCTTCTGGAGCAGGCGCACGCTGACGAAAGCAACCCAGGCAAAGATGACCACGGTGCCCGCGCGTGTGGCAGCACCGTCGCCAACTGTCGAGAAGACAGCGTTCGCAGCGAAGACGGCAGGAACGGTGAGCAGGCTTGGGATCCACGAATCTCGCCAGGCGGGGTTCCGGCGGAATGCGAACGCAAGGACGAGCGGTGCCAGGAGCGAGAACGCCGCGGTGAAGCCCGACTCGATCTTGTGGGCGCGCGAGTGCCACGAGACGTTGTCACACGCCGCATCGATTCCTCGGCAATCGAGGTGGAAGATGCCGTCGAAGAACGTCGAAATGCCTTCGGCGATCAGCACGGCTGCGCCGATGCGGCCGATGACATCGGGGCTGAGGGCGCGCCACAAGCCGAGCCCGAGCAGGATCACGAGGATGCCTGTGAGGTTCGCTCCGACCTGGTTGTAGATCCAGGGGCTCACGGCCCTCATCGCGCCGAGGTCCGAGATGTCGTCGTTCGCCACGCTGTACGCGGATGGTTGCGCCCGACCACCCGCGATCCAAGCGACGTTGAACGTGACGAATGCAAGGAGGCCGCAAACCCCGGCGATGCGCGCCGGCACGCTTAGAGACCGTTGCTGTCGGCGCGTTCGACGGCGCGCGCGAGCTCCACTCGGGAAGAGACGTCGACCTTGCGGAAGATGTTGCGCAGGTGAGTCTCCACCGTCTTTTGGCTGAGGAACAGCTCGGCTGCGATCTGGGGGTTCGTCTTCCGGTCGACGACCAGGCGCGCGACCTGCCGCTCACGCGAGGTCAAAGCTTCGAGCCCGGTGGCGCCGGCCTTGCCGCGTGGTGTTCGGCGGTGGATGCGGTGGCCGAGCTTGCGCAGCTCGCGTTCGGCCTCGTCACGCCACCGTAGCGCGCCGCACACCTCGAGCTCTGCCGCCGCCTGCTGCAACTCCGAAACGGCTCGATCACGCTCGCCGGTTTGCGCCAGAGCGCGTCCGGCCAGCGTGCGCGAGAGCGCTGCCTCGATCGGCGCTCCGACCTCCTCAGCGCCCGACACCGCCAAGCGCGCTCGTTCGGCCGCCGCCGAGGCGTTCCCTGTATGGAGGTCAACCGCCGCCGCCGCACGATTGGCCCAGGCGATCGCCATCGGAAGCTGCAGCGCGGAGGCCCAGGCCTGAGCCCTGACGGCTGCGCGTCTCGCATCGGTGGGGCGGTCCAGTGCAAGCCAGCAGAGCGTGAGCGATTCGAGGTAGTGCGCCCTCGGCCCACCGGCGATGAGCACCAACTCCTCGCCTCCTGCAGAACCGACGAGCAGGTCGACCGCGCGTTGCGGTTCGCCCGTTTCGAGCAACGCACGGGCCAGGTCGACGGCTGCCTCGGCTGAGTGGAACCCCTCGTCGAGATCTGCGCTGAGGTCGACGGCCTCCTGCGCGGCCGCAAGCGCCAGGGCAACGTCGCCGGCATGGAGCGCCGCTGCAGACCGGCTGCCTAGGCTCCACACCAGTGCGTGGGTGTTCTCGAGCAGGCGTGCTGCTTCGATGCCACCGTCGAGGAGCTCCCCGGCCTCGGCCAGCTTGCCGCGCATGCGCCAAAGGCCGCCCAAAGTCAGGACGAGTACCAGGAAGAGCTCGCCTCCCTGTCCCGTTGCGCGTGCCACGGCGAGTGCACGGCTGGCGTGTCTGTCACCGTCGGCGTACCAACCCGCATAGAGGTCCGTGCCGGCGAGCCTGGTCGCGGACTCGAGGTGGCGGGCGAGGTCTTCGTCAGACAGCGAATCGACGAGAGCCGTGGCCTCTCGGCGGAACGCCTCTGCGCGCTCGGCCGCGCCCGTCATCGATTCCGCCATCGTCAAGAGGGCGAGTGCCGCCGCAGTCAAGGACCGATCTCCGAGGCGCCGCGCCGCGCCCACTGCCCGCTCGGCGCACGCGTGCATCTCTTGATACCTCGCTCGCCAGACGAGATTCACCGCAAGCTCGTTCATGAGTGCGACGGCCTCGGCAGAGTCCTGATCCGGAAGCCGCTCGATCGCGCTCGCAAGACGCGCGCCGGCCTGCTCGTGTTGTCCGAGCAAACTCTCGACGGCAGCGCACCTGCGGGCGATCGTCGCGTCGTCGGGAGCGATCGCGAGTGCCTCCAAGAGGACGTTGTGACTGTCGGCGAAATGGCCGCTTGCCGTCTGCGCTGCAGAACGCGCGAGCAGGAGCTCGATGCGCTCGTTCGAGGGCGCGCTCGCCGGCAGGAGGCGAAGTGCCTGGGCGAACCAGTTCGCCGCGCTCGCGGGGGCGAGCCGCGCCGCGCCCTCACCCGCCTCCCGCAGAACGGCGACTGCTCCGAGGTCGCCCTCGCGCGCGGAGCGTTCGACATGGTGGGAGCGCGCCGCAGCGGAGGCGCCGCGCGCGGCGAGCAAGTCCGCACAACGCTCGTGCGCCCCCAGTCGCCAGCCGCCGGGCGTCGCCTCGTACACGGCGCGGCGGATCAGCGGGTGCCGGAAACGAAAGCGTCGCGGCACCTCCGTGCTTCGAACGAGGTCGAGCAGAAGGAGCTCGTCGATCGCTTCCATGGCGTCGGCCTCAGATGTTGCGGCAGCCGCTGCGGCCAGCTCGGGCTCGAAGGGGTCGCCGGCCACAGAGGCTCCCTCGAGTACCCGGCGCGCTTCGGGGGACAGGAGGCCTAGTTCCTCGCTGAGCGATGCGGCGACGGCCGATGGGACCTTGATGCCGCTGAGCGAGACATCGGGTGCAGCCTCGCGGCCGCCGTGACGGCCGAGTGACCGCGCAAGCTGCTCGAGATAGAACGGGTTGCCGCCGCTCTCGTCATAGAGAACTTCGGCCTCCTCACCGACCAGCTGCCGAGCTTCGAATGCGGTCAACGGACCCAGCTCGATCCGGGTCACCGCCCCCGCACGATCGGCCCGTTCGATCGCGACCGAGAGGCGCTCCGGCATCCGGTGTGGGCGGACGGCCAGGACGATGAGGACGCCCGCAGCGGGGGGCCGCCGCAGCAGCGCGCCGAGAAGCTCGACGGAAGCCGGGTCGGCCCAGTGGACGTCGTCGAGCATAAGGACCAGTGACCGCGTCTTTGCCAGCTCCTCGAGCAGCGCGCGGACCGCCCGGTGACTGCGGTAGCGCTCGTGCTGGAGTGCGACGCCGCTCGCGGTCCCGAAAGCAGAGAGCGAAGGGAAGACGTGCGAAAGCTCCGTGCGCAGGTCTTCGTCCAACATAGCCAGGCGATCGGGGCCGAGCCCGCGCAGGTACTCGTCGAACGCGTCCACGAAAACGGAGAACGGGAGGTCGCGTTCGAGCTCCGAAGCCGAGCCGGCAAGGACGAGCCGCCCATGCTCGTCGGCAGAACGCGCGAACTCAGCGAGGAAACGGGTCTTGCCGATCCCCGGCTCGCCGATGAGGACGAGCGCGGAGGCAACCCCCTGATCGACCTCGCCGAGCACCTGGTCGAACGAGCCGAGTTCCTCGGCGCGGCCGACGAATTGATCGGTTAGCAGGGCCATTTCGCTCTCCAGCCAGGGTAGATCAGCCCGGCCGGATCCCAAAATCAGGGTGCAGGATCAGGGTGTCCCCCTGATGTCCGGGGGGCCCGGCGGGGTCAGTCTCGGCGGGTGGCCCATTTCTTGCTCCACCACCACCACGAGCCCCATGAGTGCGGCACCGTCTTCGCCTCGTTCAAAGGGCACGAAAGCCCGCTTCGTCACCTGCCGACGCTCGCCTCGTGCCGCTCCGGCGGCCACGCGATCTGGTGGACGGTCGAAAGCGCGACCGAAGAGGACGCACTGCGCTTGTTGCCTCGCTACGTCGCCGAGCGCACGACCGCCACGAGCGTGAGCGAGGTCGACATCCCATGACAGGAGGACACCTGAGCCCCGCAACTCCGCACACCCGCGAGCTCGCTGCCCGAGAAGGCGACGGCATCTGCGTCCTGCTGCTCTGGGACCCGCAAGAGGGCGCGCTCACGGTCTCCGTCGAGGACGACCGCCGCGGTGACAGCTTCGAACTCGCTGTCGCTCCTGATCGAGCCCTCGACGCCTTCTACCACCCATTCGCGTACGCCGCCTAGCGGCTGAAAGGAGAATCGTCATGCCTCGCAACACGAACCAGAGCCGCAACCTGGCGGCACGCATGGGCCGCTGGAGCGCCGCCCACTGGAAGACCGCGACCTTCGGTTGGCTCGGCCTCGTCATCGTCGCCTTCGCTCTCGGCGGTCAGATCGGGACGAAGCAGATCGATCCGAACGCCAAGGGGCCGGGCGAGTCCGGCCGGATGGACAAGATCCTCGACGCCGGGTTCAAGCAGCCTGCCGGCGAGAGCGTCCTGATCCAGAACCGCTCCCTGCAGACGGGAACGCCCGCCTTCGCTGCCGCGGTCGACGACGTGGTCGCACGCCTGTCCAAGGTGGCAGTCGTGCGCAACGTGCGTGCGCCCAAGATCGCCGGCGACCGCCACGCAGTGCTGGTCGATTTCGACATCAGCGGCGACAAGAACACCGCAGCCGACAGGCTCGGCCCAGTGCTCAAGAAGGTCGACGAGGCGGGAAAGGCACATCCGTCGTTCTTCGTCGGCGAGTTCGGCGGCGCCAGCGCCGCCAAAGGCGTCGACACGGCGTTCGCGAACGATCTGCAGAGCGCCGGGGCGTTGTCGATCCCGCTGACGTTGATCATTCTCGTCGTGGCGTTCGGCGCGCTCGTCGCAGCAGGAATCCCGCTACTGCTTGCACTCACGGCGGTCATCGCGACCTTCGGGATCGCGGCGTTGCCGAGTCACGTGATTCCGCTTGCACAGGAAGCGTTCGCGGTCGTGCTGCTGATCGGGCTCGCCGTCGGTGTGGACTACTCGCTCTTCTATCTGCGCCGAGAGCGCGAGGAGCGTGCGGCGGGACGAAGCCCAAAGGACGCCCTCGAGATTGCCGCCGCAACCTCCGGACGGTCGGTGCTCATCTCCGGGTTCACCGTCATGGTTGCGATGGCCGGGCTCTTCCTGACAGGCGATGCGACATTCGCATCCTTCGGCTACGCAACGATCATCGTGGTCGCAGTCGCGATGCTCGGCTCGCTCACGGTTCTGCCGGCGCTGCTATCGAAGCTCGGCGACGGCGTCTATCGGCTCCGTGTCCCACTGGTCAACCGGCGACGCCGCAGCGTGCGCGAAGGTGGCGCGTGGGGCGGCATCGTCGACGCCGTGCTGCGCCGCCCGCTCCTCTCTGCCTCACTCGCCGCCGGCTTGCTGGTCGCCCTCGCGATTCCGGCGCTGCAGCTGCATATGGCGACGCCGGGGCCCGACACGTTCCCGCAGAAGCTGGCGGTGGTCAAGACGTACGACCGCATGCAGCGTGAGTTCCCTGGGAACGCGCTGCCTGCCAACGTCGTCGTCAAGGCGTCAAACGTGAACTCTCCAGCGGTGCGTAACGCAATCGCGGCGCTCGAGCGTCGAGCGCTCGCCACCGGACAGATCGAGAAGCCGATCACGGTCGACACGAATCGAAGCGGCACCGTGGCGAACATCACCATGCCGATCAAGGGCACCGGCACCGACTCCGCTTCGATGAACGCGCTCGCGCTGTTGCGCAATGAGCTCATCCCGGCGACCGTGGGAACCGTTCCTGCGTCGGAGGTGGGCGTCACCGGCATCGCAGCCCGCTGGAACGACGAGCTCGCGCAGCAGAAATCCAAGCTCCCCTACGTCGTGGCGTTCGTGCTGATCTTCGCGTTCGTCCTGATGCTGATCGCGTTCCGCTCGATCGTCGTCGCGTTGAAGGCGATCGTCCTGAACCTCCTGTCGGTCGGCGCGGCGTTCGGGATCCTCGTGCTGGTCTTCCAACACGGAGTCGGCAAGGGTGTGCTCGGGTTCAGCTCGACCGCGGGCATCTCGCCGGTCGTGCCGCTGCTCCTCTTCGTGATCCTGTTCGGGCTCTCGATGGACTACCACGTGTTCATCATCAGCCGGATCCGGGAGACGTTCGATCGCGGCGCGAGCATGGACGACGCCATCTCGTACGGGATCAAGTCCACCGCCGGCGTTGTCACGAGCGCAGCGATCGTCATGGTCGCCGTGTTCTCGATCTTCGCGACGTTGTCGATGCTGATGTTCAAGCAGTTCGGCGTCGGGCTGGCGGCCGCGATCCTGATCGACGCAACCATCGTTCGCGGCGTGCTGCTGCCCGCGACGATGAAGCTGCTCGGGGAGCGGAACTGGTACCTGCCGCGCTGGCTCGAGTGGCTTCCCCGGCTCGAAGGGCACGAGTCGGAGCCCGCAGCGGATGCAAAGCCCGTCCTCTCTGCCTAAGACAACACGGCTGGGCCTCCGGCCTTCGACGGCCGGAGGCCCAGCCGCATTCGCGATGAAGGGAGTACTCATGCAAGCTGAGGCACATCCGAAGAAGAGCACCGGGCTCACGATTGGCGCCTGGGTCGCCGCCGTCCTGGGCGTCCTCGTGCTCGCAGCGGGCGTCACGGCAATCTGGGCCGACACCTCGAAGCGGGACGACAACGGCTACTTCTCCGCCAACGCGCACCGCTACCAGACCCATACGCGGGCGATCTCGACCGAGAGCATCACCGTCGGGAGCTACGTGCCCACGTGGCTCGCAGGAAAGGTCCGGCTCGACGTCTCCGGCGACAAGCCGTTGTTCGTCGGCATCGCGCCCAAGAAGACCGTGGACGCCTACCTGGCCCGGATCGAGCACACGGAAGCGACGAAGCTCAACCTCGACCCGTTCAAGGTCACCTACGTCGACCACACGGGAACGGTCGATCCCGGCCGGGCCGCGCGCGAGCCGTTCTGGGCCGCCAAGGTCTCCGGTCGCAAAGGCCCACTGTTGTGGAACCTCCGCTCTGGCAAATGGTCAATCGTCGTCATGAATGCAGACGGCTCTCGCAACGTCGCCGCAACCCTCGGTGTCGGCGTCAAGGTGCCGGCAGCGCTCTGGGTCGGGATCGGTTTGAGCCTCCTCGGGGGTTCGCTGCTCGCTGCCGCAGTGCTCATGTTCGGGGCGCGCTCGCGAGCCTCCAGTCGCCGGAGTGCGAAAGCGGTCTTGGCCGGCTAAGGCCGGGGCATCAGGGTCGAGGGTCGACCCCTCCAGGCTCCTCCACGGTCGGATCGCCGATGTATTCGAGCGCCCGGCGTGCGGGGAGCCTGCTTCGGATCGCGAAGGCGTAGATGACGAGGCTGAAGACCGCAACCACGAGAATGTCCCAGCCGAACGTCAGCTCGTTCCGAGGCCCGTGCAGGCCGAGCAGCGGGATCGAGCTGGGCGTTCTCGTGTCGAACGAGCTGAGGTACGAGATCGCACCCATGCCGAGCAGGTACGGCCAGAGCCACACGGCGCTTCGCCAGTCGAGCGACAGGTTCCGCGCGGTCGAGTCGGTCCGCGCGGTCGAATCGATGGCAGTCGACACGGCGAGCAGCGCAAACCCGATCAGGATTGCCACGATCAGCTTCCACATCACCGCCCAGCCGGTGAAGAGCAAGATCTCGCTCGCGGCGGCGAACGCTCCAGGCGCCAGTAGCGACGCGGCGGGAAGCTTGAAGGGGCGTGGCCGCGCAGGGTCTTGACGTCTGAGCGCTCCGAGTGCGAGCGGCGCCATTGCGTACACGGCGACGGCCGCCGCCGAGATGAAACCGACCAGCTGCTGCCAGCCGGGGAACGGGAGGAGGATCACCAAGCCGCAGATGAACGAGAACGCGATCGCGAAGAAAGGTGTTCCGCGCGGCGTGAGGCGGGCGAAGGCGGAGGGGACAAAGCCGTTGCGGCCAAGCGCGAAGGTGAGGCGCGCGCTGGCGCCCGTATAGATCAGACCGGTGCCGCCCGGCGAGACAATTGCATCCGTATACAGCAGGACTGCGAGCCAGCCCAGGCCGAGTGCGGTCGCCAGTGCGGCGAATGGCCCGAACAAGTGGCCGTTTCCTGAAAACGTGACGGCCCCCCAACCCTTCGAGAGCTGCGAAGGGTCCAGTGCCAAAATGAACGCCACCTGAAGCGCGATGTACAGGACGATCGCCACGCTCATTCCACCGATGATCGCGAAGGGGATGTTCCGTCTCGGATTGCGAGTCTCCCCACCGAGCTGGACCGCCTGTTCGAACCCGAGGCCCGCGAAGATGACACCGCCCGACGACAGCGCGAGAAACACTCCCTTCCACCCAAAGGGCATGAAACCACCGTGCGCGCTGAAGTTCCCCGTATGTGAGGAGGTCGCGATCAGCGCGACAACGGTCACGGCCGGAACCAGCAGCTTCCAGCAGACCGCGACCATGTTGATGTCGGCCAGCCAGCGCACGCCCATGACGTTGATCGTGCAGAACAGCAAGAGCAGCGTTCCAGCGACGAAGTAGCCCTGGACGGTCAGCACCGGCCTGCCGCCAGACACGGTCGTGAGCGAGGAGATGTAGTTCGACGTGTACAGGAGCATGGCCTCGACCATGATCGGCCCGACGGTCACGGCGCCGAGAAACGCGATCCAGCCACTGGTGAACCCGATCAAGTTCCCGAAGGCGTAACGGGGGAAGCGAGCGCTGCCGCCGGCCACCGGGTACATCCCTCCCAGCTCCGCGTAAGTCAATGCGAGGAGCATCACCACGCCGCCTCCGAGCACCCAGGAGATGACGGCGGCCGGCCCGGCGAGCGACGAGGCATACAACGCACCGAACAACCAACCGGCGCCGATGATCGACCCCAAGGACGCGAAGAGGAGCCCGAGCAAGCCGATGTCACGTCGCAGCGTTCGCGCCGCGCGCTCGGGACTCGCCACCAGCGGTTGCGCGAGTTCGGCCGTCGCCCTGACCCCTTCCATGGCCGCCCGAGATCTACTCGGGCATGGCCCCGATCATGGCCCATCGCCGCGTCTGCCACAACCTTGTCGACTTCGGGAAGCGTTGGCCGCCCACCTGCGACGCCGCTGAGATAGCCCTGCGTTCGAGCGGTCTAACCGTCAGGCCTTGCCTGAAGATGCTCTCCATCTACCAGCCGTCTACCAGGACAGGCCGGAACCACAGGGACTCAGGCGTACTCAGACGTACTCGATGCGCGTTCGAACGCGGACAGGGCGGACTCCGCGGACACAGACGTACAGCTCGTGTATCAATCGAGCGGCTTCCTAAACCGCGTGCGCTGGTTCGATTCCGGCCGGGGGCATGCATTCGAGTCCCGCCGGGCTACTCGTGCTCACGAAGGGCAGACCGTGCAGCGGCCTCGAACTGCGTCAGATTAACGGGCACCAGCTCGCGGATCCGATCGTCTCGCACGACGGTCTCGTTACGCAATCCTTCGATGAGCGGCCGCGCGACTCCCGCCTTCACCGGTGTCACAACGTGCAGCCACAACGAGGATAGGTACGGCGTCAAGACCGGGACCTCGAAGATGAAAGGCCGCTTCCCTCGGAGAGCGGCGATCCGCTCCATCATCTCGCGGTAGGTCATCACCTCCGGCCCGCCGACGTCGTATCCCGAGCCGAGCGTCGCCTCCAGGCCGCAGACGCCTGCGAGGTACGCAACCACATCCGGGAGCGCAATGGGCTGAGTGCGCGTGGACACCCAGCGTGGGGTCACCATCGCGGGCAGGCGGTCGACGAGAGCGACGATCGTCTCGAACGCGGCGCTTCCACGGCCGACGACCATCGCGGCGCGAAGCGTTGTCACCGGGACTGACGTGGCGGCCAGGCGAACACCCGTCTCGCGACGGCTGCGCAGGTGGGGTGAGAGATCAGCGGAGTCGTCGCCGAGCCCACCGAGGTAGATGAGCTGTTTCACACCGGCGCTCTCCGCCGCCAGCGCGGTCGTCTCCGCGGCACGGAGATCCAGTTCCTCGAAGTCGGAGCTTCCGAGCGAATGGACGAGGTAATACGCGACCTCGCATCCCTCGAGCACACGTGCAACGGAGTCCCACTGAGTCGCGTCCGCGGTCTTCCAGACAACGCCCTCTGTCGGAGCGTGCTCGCGACGCGAGACCGCCACGACCTCGTGCCTGCCCGCCAACTCGGCCACCAGGGGTCCGCCGATCGTCCCGGAAGCTCCTAAGACGACGACTTTCATCGGCGGGCTTCGCGGATCAACCGCGCGAAGTAGCGACGGCTGATCGCAATATGGACTCGGCTCTGAACCTGACTGTAGAGCGCGCCCGTCCAATCCCGTTCCCTCCGACGAGCGGCGAGGCTTGGGAAGAAGCCGCGAATCGTTGAGCGGACGACGGGCGGCGAGCCACCGACCTGCGCAAAGGCGATCTCTCCCGCGGGCCGCCGGGCGAGCAAGCCACCCTCGATCGGATAGCTGCAGCAGACAAGCGTGCTTGTCGCCTGAATCGTCGGCCGGCCGAACCGAAGCAGGCTGGGACCGCGTCCGAGCAGCCGCAACTCGAGCATGCCGTTCCTTTCTCGTTGCCGGACAAGACCTCGAGTGACTCGCTCGACCTCGCGCCAGTAGGCGAGACCTAGGTACTCCGCTCCGGCTCGGGTGAACTCGACGACGGGCTCCTGAAGCACGCTGCGCTGTTCGGACTCGACCGAACCGTCGCCCGTTTGACGCTGCCACGTCTCCCAGCCATCCACCGGGAGGACGGTAGCCAGCGGAGCGTCAGTAGTCACGGAACCCAGGGACGCTCGCAGGTGTAGTCGATCACGGTGCGCAGGCCCAACCGCCGAAACGTTTTTCTCCCGAACGGCATGAACTCGATGAGAGCAATGAAGACGGACGCCCAGCTCATCAAAGCGGCACGAACCGACCCCGATGCCTTCGGGGAGCTCTACGGGCGCCACGCCGGTGTTGTTCTGGCGTTCCTGCAGAGCCGGGTCCCGGAGAGGGTCGCCGGTGAGCTCACGGCCGAGACCTTCGCTCAGGCTGCACTCTCGCTCAAGCGGTTCCGAGACGAGAAGGGCGGTTCAGGCCTGCCCTGGCTCTACGGCATCGCGCGGAACCTGCTTCGGACCTTTCACGAGCGGGAGCGCATCGAGTCCAAGGCTCGGCAACGCCTCGGTCTGCCCGCGCACGACTACGAGCTGGAGGTGCACGAAGCCAACGCCCGTGTGGATGCGGAACGGCTCGCAC
>CAWHXK010000020.1:0-157718 GCA_963833255.1 uncultured Actinomycetes bacterium | reverse complement strand
GGGGCCACTGGCAAAGGGATCGCGGGCGGTGGAGCAGGGTTCGAGTCCCGTCGCTCCCGCTCCTTCTCAAGCCGTTAGTGAGACAGGCCAGGTTGAGTCTGAATACCTATTCGAACGAGGACCTGGCCGAATCTTATTGCCGCCCTCGCTCGCCGATGATCGGAATCGTCATCGACCATATCTTGGGCGAACCTGAACGATTCCCTGTCCCGGCGTTTACGCGCGGAGGAGTAGACCTCTTCTCATGCAGACAACCTCCGAACAATTCAAACGGCGGCTCCTGGCGGCCGTCTTCGCGCTCGTCGCACTGGTCGTGCTCGTCGCCGCAATCGCGCGGTCTCGCCCGGCGATCCCGGCGGCACAATCGCAGCCTACGGTTGCGGTCGTGAAGCTGCCGGGCGGCGGACAGCGGACAGTCGTGATCCAACCCGCCCACGCAACCACCCAGACCTCTCCGGGCGGCGGACAGACGCAGTTGGTGTCGGCGACCGGCCCGAACGGGCAGCCCGTGCTCATCTCGAGGCCGGCCGGTGGCGGGGACCGATGCTCGGCTCGAGCGGCATGAGTTCCGCGCGATGGGCACATCCTGCGCCGTCGCGGTGTACGCCTCCGCGTCGGATAGGAACCGTGCATTGTGCGCGCTCGCGGCCGCACGGACCGAAGTGGCTGAGTGCGAGCGCGTCCTGACACGCTTCGATCCGCGCAGCGATCTGTCCCGACTCAACCACGCGGCCGGGAGCTGGGTCGACGTCGATGCGCGCGTGCTCGCCGCGCTCGAGGCGTCGCTGCGCGCACGGCGACGAACACACGGTCGGTTCGACCCGACGATCCTCCCTGCTCTCGTCGCGGCCGGCTACGACCGGACGTTCGACGAGCTGGAGCCACGTCCGGCTACGAGCATCGACGGCTGGCGCGGCGGCGCCCGCGTCGACGTGGACCAAGACAACGGACGGGCACGCGTCGCAGCCGGTGCCGCCGTCGACCTCGGCGGCATCGGCAAGGGTTTCTCCGCCGAACGCGCGCTACGGGCGATGCGTTGGGCGTGGCCGGAGCTCATCGGCGGGCTCGTGGATCTCGGTGGGGACATCGCGTTCTACGGCGTCCCCGCCGGGGCCGCCTCCACCTGGCACGTCGCGGTCGCGGATCCGCGCGTACCCGGAAACACGCTGACGACGTTGCGCCTGCGCGATGCCGGCGTCGCGACGTCCGGGCGGGACCGCAGGCGATTCGGGCCCGAGCACTCTCTCCACCATCTGATCGATCCCGCAACGGGCGCGCCCGCGGAAAGCGGACCGCTAGCGGTGACCGTGGTCGCACCTGATGCGACCGAGGCCGAGGTACACGCCACTGCGCTCGCGATCGCTCCCCTCGAAGACGCGCGCGCACACGTCGACGCCCAGCCGGCGGTTTCCGCACTCTATGTTCCCCATGAGGGGCCGCCCGTCCAGCTTGGCACGCTTCCGGTGGTCCCACAGGTCAGGGTTGAGGTCGCTGCCTGATGCTCGTCGCGCACCTGCCGCTCGCCTGGTTCGTCGCGCGTGCCGCCGGCATGGTCGCGTTCGCGCTGCTGACATTCTCGACCTGGCTCGGGCTCGCGATGAGCACACGCATTCTCGGCACGCGGCGTCAGAAGGCATTGCTCGGCTGGCATCGCACGCTCGTTTGGACGGGGCTCTCGATGCTCGTCCTGCATGCAGGCGCTTTGCTCCTCGACCCGGTGCTCCAGTTCGGGTTGCCGTCGGTGCTGGTGCCGTTCGCGTCGCCGTGGCACGCCGGAGCCGTCGCGATGGGCGTGATCGCGGGCTGGTTCTCGCTGATGCTCGCGCTCTCGTTCCGCGCGCGCCGCTGGATCGGCCAGCGCGGTTGGCGACTGCTGCACTACACGAGCTTCGCCGCGTTCGGCCTCGCGCTCATGCACGCGCTCTACGCCGGCACTGACTTTGTGGGCGTCAAGGGACCGATAATTGCGACGGTCGCACTCGCGCCTGTCCTGTGGCTCGGATTCCTACGAATCCTCGAGCCACGCCGTTCGCCCACGCCGACGACCGCCCGGAGACCTTCGACGGCCCCTGCATAGGCGGATCACGGGTCGTAAAGCGCGGGTTCGAGTATCGGTCGCTCCCGCTTCACTCCGCTCTCTAAACGGGTGTTGCAGCCGACATCGCTTCCCTGCGATCCCCAGCCGTGTCGCCTCGAAGGATCGGGGCGGACGGTCTGAACCCCTTCACCGCGCAGTAGAGGCCGAGCGAGAGCTCCCAGAGGGCCTCGGGGATCGTCGCGAGGCCTTGCAGGGCTCCACCGGCATCCGCGACGCCGAAAAGGACGAGGGTGCCCGAGAGGATAATGAGCGGCCCGCCGACGAGACCCAGCCACGTCATCTTTCGCGGCACTAGGCCCGACTTGTACATGAGGTAGCCGAGGATCAGACCGTTGCCCCAGCCGACGACCCAACCCGGCCCGAGCAGGAACGTCCAATCCTTGATCGCGGCGAGCGTGTAAGCCAGCGTGCCTTCTCCCGCGCCCGCGACGTCTTGCTGCAACGTGACGATCCCCAGGACGGCGACGATGCCGACGAGGATGAACGTGCACTCGAAGAGGCGGGCAGTCACGTACCCCAGCGCGAGCTCTTCGCTCTGTCGCCTGACGATCGGGAAGATCACGACAGCGGTGCCGATGTTCGCGATGATGAGCAACAACTCAAGGAGCACCCCGAACAAGATCTGGTTGTTCTGCCCGGCGCCGGCGATGTAGCCGACGGGGTCGTCGAGCACTGGCTGGTAGAGCAACAAAGCGGGGATCGACGTGACGAAGGTGATGAGGTAGAGGACGCCGAAAAGATGCGCCCGCTGTTGATCCGAAAGCATCCCTAAACCCCTTCCTCTGTGACGGTCGCGGAGGCGCCGAACTTACCACTCGCTGACACAAGGACAATCAGCGGACGTTTCCGTCTATCGGCCCTCGGTTCAGCCGTCGTTGGGAGTGCTCGAACTGTTGGAATAGCCGGTTGATGGGCGCGGCACCGCGTTATGCCCGGCCGTTCGTTGCGATCTTCATCGGGATGGTCGTGGTATGTGCGCTGGCGCCGCTGAACCTCTGGCCGTTCTCGAACTGGGAGCTCTTCAGCCGGCTCCGCGGACCTGTCGAGAGCTACTCGGAAGCCGTGGTCGAGCATCACGGCGTTGTCGCCGACTACGCGATCGCCCCGCACACGGCCTGCGCCCCGCTTCTACGAAGCGCGACGGTTCGATTCGGGCAGGCCACTGACGTTCGGATCTATCACGTCGAGCGTCTACTCTCGGACCGCATCGGCGCTCACGCCGGGCCGCCTTACCGGACGCTCGTCGCCACGTGCACGGCGAAAGGCGTACATGCGCCGGGTTGAGCGCTGGATCTTCGCGCCGGAGGACGCGAGGCGCCTCGCCGGGGTTCGCATCGGACTTTGCCTGCTGCTCGCGTACCGCCTCTCCGCCCACGACTACGACGTGCTCGCTGCACGCCATGTCCCCTTCTTGCCGCATTTCTACATGGACGTCTTCGCGAGCATGCCGTCCCCCGACCTCGCGTCGGCATTGCAGGCCCTCGGCATCGCAGGGGCGCTCGCCGCCGGCCTAGGCATCGCACTCCGGATCACTCTCCCGGTTGCGTTCGTCTGTGCGTTGATCCTGAACGGGATGCTCAACAGCACGGGGCGCGTGATGGTGCGCGATGCGCTGCTCATTTTGTGCCTCGCCGTCATTGTCGCCGCCGGACGCGCAACCGGCGAAGTATGGGCCTGGCACGCACCGAACCGGACGCCGTTCGGCGAGCGCTACGGATGGCCGATCCGGACCGCGATGGTCGTCATCGCGCTCGCATACTTCTTCGCTTCATTTCAGAAGTGGCGCTACTCGGGGTTCGCCTGGGTGACAAGCGACAATCTCCGCTGGATCCTGTACGCGCAACCGCATCCGAACGCCTTCGCGCTGTTCATCGCCGACCATCCACTGCTCGCACATCTGTTTGCGGCAGGCGCGCTTCTTCTCGAGACGCTCTTTCCGCTCGTCCTCTTCGTGCCGAGACTGCGTTGGCTCCTCATTCCGGCGGTGCTGACTATGCACGTGGCGATTCGAATCGCCCTAGGCCTCGACTACTCGGCGCAATGGCTGACCGTCCTGATCGTGTTCGTCAATTGGCCGGTCGTCGTCGACTGGACCCGCCGCGCACTTGCACCCACTCCGGCGCCGCGAGAGGTCGTTCGTTGAGCCGTGCGGCGCAGAGTGTCCTGCTTTACGACGAGGACTGCGGCTTCTGCAGGTGGTCACTCGACAAGATCCTCGCCTGGGATCGCGCGAAGCGCGTGCGGCCGGTCGCAATCCAAAGCGAGGAGGGGTCGCGCCTGCTCGCGCCGATCGCTCCCGAAGCGCGCCTCGAATCGTGGCATCTGGTCAGCAATGACGGAAGGCTCTTCTCGGCGGGGGCAGCCGCCGAACCCCTCGCGCGACTGCTTCCCGGCGGCCGTCCGCTCGCTGCCGTCTTCGCGGCCTTTCCCGGTGTCACTGAACGCGCCTACGGATTCACCGTGCGCCATCGCTTCTGGCTGGCGCGGCTCCTGCGCGTCGACGCAAGCTGCCAGGTGCGTCGAGGTGCCTGAACGGACGTCCCGTCGCGCAAAGATCGCGCTGGTGACGCTCGTCGCCGGCTACTTCGCAATGGCGGTCGTCGCAGGCGCTCCGAACTCGCCGCTCACAGTCCTGCTGCCGAGCGGCGCAGCTCCTCCGACCTGGGCGGGCTTCCTCGCAGATTCAGTGACCACTATTGGACGCCGCGGGCTGACGGCACTCGCGTGGGTACTCCTCCTCGTGGTGGTCGCGGCGTTCACGGTCGTGGTCTTCGAGGCGTGGTCGAAGAGCATCCGCCTTGCGGCCGTGCTGACCGCAGCAGCTTGCAGCCTGCTCATCGTCGTCGCCGGTCCGCTGCTCCTCTCGCGAGACGTCTACACGTACGCGGGCTACGGACGGATCGAGGCGCTATACGGCGGCAATCCCTACCTCACGACGCTTTCAGCGTTCCCGCACGATCCGTTCGTCGCCGTGACGTCTGTGCAGTGGCTTCACACACATTCGCATTATGGTCCTTTGTTCACACTGGCAAGCGCAGGGCTCGCCCGCGCGTGGGCGGGTTCGATGGATGGAACGATCCTCGCGTTCAAGGTGCTCGCGGGCGTCTCGATCGCAGCAGCCATGGGTCTTGTGGCTTTCGCCGCACGGAAGATCCGTCCTGAACGTGCAGCGCTTGCGGCCGCGCTCGTCGGCCTGAATCCGGTGATCGTCCTGCATACGGTAGGCGGCGGTCACGTCGACGCACTGATTGCTCCGCCGCTTGCAGCAGCATGTGCACTTGTCGCAACACGGCCGCCCGCCAGGTCGGCGCGTGCGTTTGCGATCACCGTACTGATCACGGTTGCCTGCCTGGTCAAGACCGTGATGCTGCCGGTACTGGTGCTGTGGTTTGCTTGGCTCGCGCGTCCGCGGTCAGTCCGAACGCTTGCACTCCACCTGCTCGTGAGCGCCGCGTTCATTGTTGCGACGGGAGGAGCATTCTTCTCGGCGTCGCATCCGTGGGCGCCGTTCGCGAGCCTCGGAGGAATCGAGTCTTGGGCGAGTCCGTCGCACTTCGTCGCCCACGGCGCGCAGACGTTCGTCGTGGCAGTGGCGGGCACACAGGCAGGGCACAACACACGCGTGGTCGTGGAAGCGACATTCCTGCTGCTCTACGCCGTCCTTCTGTGGCGACTCGTCCAACGGGTAAGGGGAGCGGACGCGAGAGCACCGATCGCGGAGTGGGGAATCGCATTGTTCATGCTCGCGTTGTCGCTTCCGTACCTACTTCCGTGGTACGCGGCGTGGTTCGTTCCGTTCCTCGCGTTCTTCGAGGACGCAGTGCTCATCTTCGCGGGCGTGTTCGCCTGCGTCGTGCTTGCATTCACGCTCATCCCTGCGGATCCGTTTCACGGCGTAACGACGCCCGCAGTGATGGACGGAGTCCACTACGGCGCTGCGCCGCTCCTCCTCCTCGTCCTCGTCGTCATCGCAGCGCGCCTGCGATCGCCCCCGCGGGGAGGCGTCGAACGTCATCGCAGAGCGGTCAGGGCCTTGGGAGCCCTCTTCGCGAGCGGCTCACGGGGGTAAAGCGAGCGTTCGAAGTCCCGTCGCTCCCGATACTCCCGTCGGAGGTCCGGCCTCTCGGAGGCTCGCCTTTCAGACGAAGACGGCCTCGATCTCCGATGATTTTTCGGCGCACCGCCGGTCTGATAAGTAGGTCTTTGGAATTACGACCGGGAGGTACGACATCGATGTCACGAACCCTGCTGTTGATTGGCACGCGCAAAGGCGCCTTTTTCCTCGAAAGCAACGACAGGAACGCGTGGGAGCTGCACGGCCCGTTCTGCGAAGGCTGGCCGGTGTACCACGTGATCCACGACCCGAAAAGCGGCGCCGTCTACGCCGCGGCCGCGAGCGAATGGCATGGTCAGGCGATCTGGCGGAGCGGTGATCTGGGTGAGACCTGGACGCACTCGAGCGAGGGGATCACGTACGACGCCGAGACCGGGCGCAAGATCTCGAAAGTCTCAACGCTCGCCGTCAGCGACAGCCGCCTGCTGGTCGGCGTCGAAGCGCCCGGAATCTTCGAAAGCCGCGACGAAGGGCACACATGGTCGTTGCTGTCGACCCTCGCCGGACAACCGGGAAGCGAGGCGTGGGACGATCCGTCGAATCAGCCGCCCGGTCATCTCGGCATCTCGGCGCTGATGTTCGACCGTGAGGACGCGGACCGGTTCTGGGCGATCGTGCAGGGTGTCGGCGTGTTCGAGACGATGGACTACGCGCAGTCGTGGTCGCCGCGTAACCGTGGGCTTCGCGCCGACTGGCCGCGTGAGCATGAAGAGGTCGGTTTCTGCGTGCACAAGCTCGTCCGCTCGCCCGTCGACGGCGACCGCATGTATCAGCAGAACCACGTCGGCATGCACCGCAGCGACGACGCAGGTCAGACCTGGACGGAGATCACAGAAGGCTTGCCCACGGAGTTCGGATTCGCTGCGGCAACGCATCCACACGATCGCGACACGTTCTATGTCATCCCCCTTGATCCGGGTCATGGACGGACGATGCCGGAAGGCCACGCGGCCGTTTGGCGGACGCGTGATGCCGGCTCGAGCTGGCAATCCCTGGACCGCGGGCTGCCGCAGCGCGACGCGTATGTCGGCGTCCTGCGCGAGGCGATGGCGATCGATTCCGAGGACGCACCCGGGCTCTACTTCGGAACGAGTACGGGGCAGGTCTTTGCAAGCACCGACGAAGGCGACACGTGGACGCAGATTGCCGACTACCTCCCGCCGATCTCCTCGGTCGAGGTCGCTGCGATCGAGTAATGGCGGACGTCCGTCTTCCGTCGACGCTGGAGCCGCTCTTCCCGGGGCTGCCGCGGCAGCTCGACGTGCAGGCGTCCACCGTCCGCGACGTCATCGACCACCTCGAGCACGAGTGGCCGGGGATTCGCGACCGTCTGTGCGAGCCCGGACCGATCCTCCGCCGCCACATTCACGTGTACGTGAACCGCGAGCGCGCAAAACTCGAAACGCCCGTTCCGGAAGAGTCACGTGTGGACGTTATTGCGGCAATCAGCGGTGGCTGACCGCGCTACGCGACCCCACCCGAAATCGCGCGATTCCCCTCGAGCCGAGCGGGCGACGTCCTCACTTTTAAGGACTTCTTAGCTGGCGTTCAACTTCCGCTTAGTCGCGGCTGCTGAGATGAGCTCATCAGCGAGCGAAAGGACAACTGATCATGGGGCGCAGCCACGTCCGCACCTCCCTAGTCGCCCTCGTGGCCCTCGCCGCGATCGGCACCGGCACCGCCTTTGCGGCAACGCGAACGACGAGTCGTCCGGTCGGCACAGGCGTCGTGATCATCGAGACGAACCTCGCCTACCAGAATGCAGCCGCGGCGGGCACGGGGATCGTGCTTACGTCGTCGGGACGGATCTTGACCAACAATCACGTGATCGCCGGTGCGACGACGATCCGGGTGGTCGTCCCGAAGACGACGCAGACCTACACGGCGCGCGTAGTCGGCTACGACACGACCTCAGACGTCGCCGTACTGCAGCTACAGAAGGCCCCGCATCTGAAGACGGTGACGACCGGTAGCGCCTCGAACCTCAAGCTCGGGACGCGCGTCACCGCGGTCGGCAATGCGGGCGGCACTGGGAGGCTCACGTCTTCGAGAGGCAAGGTGACCGGGTTGAACAGGTCGATCATGGTGCAGGGCGACAACGGGACGACCGAACAGCTCACCGGGCTCATCGAGACGAACGCCGCTCTCCAGCCGGGAGACTCCGGCGGGCCGCTGCTGAATAGCGCGGGCCGCGTGGTTGGAATCGACACGGCTGCATCAAGCAGCACTCCCTTCGCCGTCTCCGCGTCGAACGACGGCTACGCAATCCCAATCGGGAAGGCAACGACGATCGCGAGGCAGATCGTCGCGGGTAAGTCATCGGCGACGGTACACATCGGCGCCACCGCGTTCCTGGGCGTGCAACTTGGGAACAACCCCTCCTTTGTGGGCCAGGGCGCAACGATCGTCGGCGTCGTCCCCGGCGCACCGGCCGAAGCGGCGGGACTCGTTCCCGGCGATGTGATCGTCGCTGTCGCAGGTAGAGCGGTGAGCGGCCCGAGCGATATCGCGCCGATCATCCTCGCGCACAAGCCCGGCGACAAAGTCACGATCACCTACTCCGACGCAAGCGGACAGAGCCAGAGCGCAAGCGTCACGCTCGCCAGCGGGCCACCGCAGTAGCCGCGACGGCCAACAGAGCGGAGCGCGGGGCGTCGGCGTCGCGCTCCTTCTCTCTGCGCAAGTCCGGCCGCGCATTCGCGCGACCCTGATGTAGCGGCAACCTGGTTGTGACGTTTGCCACGCAGTACCCAAAGGGGGTAGACAAGCCCGGCCTCCTCAGTACGATCCGACGCTCAAGAACAGGCCCAGGGCTGCCCCTCTCTTTTCGCGGCCCGTTGTTCACCCTCTCCCGTGCCGACCTCTCTCCGCAGCCGCCTGCTGACGTGCGCATTCACCGCGACGTTGTTTTGCTGCACGGTTGCCGGTCTGCACGACCCAGACGCGGCGGCCGCGCAACATGCACCTTGGCGGGACGGTCACAAGACGATGACTCGAACCCTCGGCGATCGCGCAGCGGCAATTGCAGTGAAGGAGGTGGGAGTGCCGTATCGCTGGGGAGGCTTCTCGCCGGCGACCGGCTTTGACTGCTCAGGGCTCGTCTACTGGACGTACAGCCGGCTCGGCATCGGACTCCCGCACAGTTCCTACGCGTTGTTCGACATGGGCCGACGCGTCGCACGTTCGCGCATGCGGCCCGGCGACGTCCTCATCTTCTCCGGGCTCGGGCACGTCGGCATCTACATCGGGCGCGGGCGTATGGTCCACGCGCCTCACTCCGGCACCGTCGTGCAGGTCGTGAGGTTGGGAAGTTCGTCTTATGGATCCCGGATCGTCGGCATCCGGCGCATCCGCAAGCACTGAACTGACTGTTACTGAAGCACACCATGAGTGTGCCGAAACGCTGACGGACCCTTTCGCTCGCTTCCGCTTCGATCTATGACGGAAGGCCACCGGCCTTTCAACGATCGGAGTGCGCATGTCACGAGTCCTGATGGTCGTCATCCTCTTAGTACTGCTCCTCCTTCCTGCTGCCGCCGATGCCGCCGGGTCAAGCGGTGTCGTCATCAGCCAGGTTTACGGCGGCGGCGGAAACGCGGGCGCCACGTTTCGGAACGACTACGTCGAGCTTTTCAACGCCGGGTCAGCCACAGTCGACCTCGCGGGCTGGACAGTGCAGTACGCCACGGCCGCTGGAGCGACGTGGCAGGCGACCGCCCTCGCGGGAACGATCGCGCCGGGCCGCTTTTACCTGGTCCAGCTTGCGTCGAACGCCGACGTCGGCGCCGTTCTGCCGACGCCGGACGCCACCGGAACGAGCAACCTCGGCGCGGCAAGCGGAAAGATCGCCCTCGTTCCGAGTGCCGCCGCACTCACGTGTGGCGCCTCGGCGGGGAGTTGCTCAGGGCTCGTCGAGGATCTAGTCGGCTACGGCGATCCCAGCGATTTCGAGGGCTCCGGCTCCGCTGCGGCGCTTTCCAACACCACGGCCGCGGTTCGCGCGGACGGGGGTTGCACGGACACGAACGACAATACGGCCGACTTCACGGCGGCCACTCCTGCGCCACGGAACTCAGCTTCTCCCGCGCACGTGTGTGCGGGCACGCCTTCCTCCGGGCCGAGCGGCTCCGTGAACATCGACCTCGATGTCGCTTCCGTCCTCACCGTCTCACTCGACCGTTCCTCGCTCAGCTTCGGAACGTTCACGTCCGGCGATCGGCCGGCACCGCTCCCCGAGCGGGTGACCGTGTCGAGCAACAACGCTGCCGGCTACTCGCTCGCGGTCACCCGGACGACCTTCGCCCCCACCGATCTTCCGCTCGCACTCTCCGCGACCGCACCGGCCGGCGGAACGCTTGGAGGCGGTCTGAGTGGTAGTGCGCTCGTTCCGATCCCGATCGCGCCAGCGACGGCACTGACCGTTGGCACGAAGTCCGCAGCGAGTGCAGCGGGCGGAGATGTCTGGGCGACGAACATCGGCTTCTCTGCTCCCTTGCCGCTCGTCGCGACCGGCCGCTACTCGGCAACGGTGACTTTCACGGCGGTCGCTCGTTGAAAAGACCCCTCGGGCTTGTCGTGTTCGCCGCTCTTTTGTTGACCGCCTCCGCCGCAGAGGCGGTCAGCGGCGATAGGCCTCGCGTCGCCCTCTCCGTCTCGCCCGCACGACTCGCACTCGCCGCACCTGGGTCGAGGAGGATCAACGTGCGGAACGACGGCGCCGAGCGAGTCGTTGTCGCCGTCCGTCGGCGAACCGTCGCCACGAGGTGGCTCCAGATCTCACCGGAACGTTTGCTCCTCGGCCCGGGGAGAAGCGCAGTCTTGACGTTCCGCGCCAAGGTGGGAGGAGCCGCCGAACCCGGCGACCATCGAGTACTGGTCCTACTGACGACAAGCCCTCAGCACGGCAGCCGCGTTGCTCTACGGCTCAGGGTTGGGGTCCACGTCAGCGTGCGGATGCCGGGAAGGATCGTCCGCCGCCTCGTGTTGGGCGGTGTTCGCGTCCACCGGACGCGTGGCTTACGGTTCATCTTCGTCCCAGTCGTCAACCGCGGCAACGTCACCGTGCAGCTCCGCGGGCACGTAACAGCATCGTTGTTCCGCCGCGGCGGTCGTGTCGCGCGGGTACGCCCCGCGGCTCGACCTGCGCTGGCCCCCGGCGCACGCACGCTCCTCGCGCTCCGCTACGCCGGCCGCGTGCGAGGTCCTGTCATCGCGGTTGTTCAGATCCAGATGAGCCCTGACGTTCGCCTCGTGGAGCGCCGCTATCGACTCCGGCTGTGATCGAGCGGATCTAAACTCGCAACGTGGATACGCGCGAGGCTGCACAGCGTTGGGCCGACACCTGGGAGCGCGGTTGGCGCGAGCACGATGCTGACACCATCGCTGGTCTTTACGCCGAGGGGGTGTACTGGCAGCAGCATCCGTTTCGTGAGCCTGATCCCAGTTACCTCACCCGCGTGTTCGACGAGGAGGAGTCTGCGGAGTGCGAATTCGGAACGCCGCTCGTGGACGGTGATCGTGCCGCCGTGGCATGGAACGGCCAGACGACCCTCACAGACGGCGGTACCGAGGACCTCGTCGGCGTCTCGCTCCTGCGCTTCGACCCAGACGGGCTCGTCGTCGAGCAGCGCGACATCTGGGTCGGCCGCTAATCGCCGCCCGTCTCGGCGAGTGCACGCCGAATCACGACGCGGTACCACTCGTCGAACTGAGGATGTTCCTCCGGCGGCAAGGCATCCCGCTGCCGCGCCCATGCGAAGGCGTGTGCGAACTTGCCGACGCGCATGGCGAGAGCGAACGCATCCTCGTGATCGCTCCCCCACGGCTCGAGATACGCGTCGCGCAGTCGCGCGAACCACGGGTCGGACGGCGCCAACTCGTTGATCTCCTCGAGGAAGCGGAACGTGACGACGAGCGAGAAGAAGGGATGCGCGACCGACGAGTCGCCCCAGTCGAGCAGGCGCAACTGCTCGCCCTGTGTGTACACGTTCGCGTGGTGGAGGTCGTCGTGCTGAATCGTCTCGGGCACGTCGTGAGCGGCGAGCTCGGCGCAGAGCTCCGCGAAGCGGGGCGCGAACTCGCGCAGGCGGCGGAGCTCGTCCTGCTCCAGAGGCAGCTCGCCGTGGAGGAACCGCTCGTAACGTGCCGGCAACGTCGGAACGCGCAGATCCGGAACGCCGGTTGCGAGATGCTCGTGCGCGTGCACAACCTCCCCGCGCTGGAGCTCGGAGCACAGCGGCACCGCAGCGAGCCAAGCTTCGGGCGGGTTGCCGAACACACGGATCGGTGTGCCCGCGTCGGCAAGAAGGAGCCACGCCCGCTTCTCGTCGTGTCCGAGCACCTCCGGGAGGCGGTCGGGCCAGCGTGCGAAGAGCTCGGCGGTGAGGCGCGGCTCGAACGCCTGGACGGGCGCGCACGCCTTGAACCAGGCGACGCCGTCGGCAAGTGGCACGCGCAGGACCGTCGACCACGGTCGCTCGTGCGCCGTCTCGATCGCGCCCACCGGATCGACGTGCGCACGGATCCAGTCTTCGGCTGCGGTGCGATCCACGTCTCCGATCTGAGTGAGCCGACCGCTCATCCCGCCAGTAATACAGAAGGCAGGCGAGCTGACCGCCATACCGGGCAGACTGTCGCTCAAGTCCGATGAGCTTCTCTCCGATACGAACCCGATGCGACTCCTGAAGGCTTTTGCCCTCGTCGCCCTGCTCGCGGGCGCCTACGCCCCCCTTGCGTCGGCCGGCGGCTACACGGACGAGTCGTACTACACCCCCGTCGGCAAGGTCGGGACGCCGTACTCTCACACGGTGTCGTGGAAGCCGGGCACGGGCTGCCCGCCGTATGGCTACTCGGTCGTCGGAGGCGCGTTCCCGCCCGGGCTCACCCTTTCGTCCAACGGACATATCACCGGGACTCCGACCCAGGCCGGCACCTACACCTTTTACATCCGCCAGACCGACAACTGCGGGATCGAGGGCGAGGGCAACGCGCCGTTCGTGATCAAGATCCAGGGCGGCGCCCCGCCGCTCGTGATCACGTCCTCCACCCTTGGAACTGGCGAGGCCGACCTCTCCTATTCGGTGATGCTCTCCGCCTCCGGCGGCGGAACGGCAAAGACCTGGTCGGTGACTGCGGGCGCGCTTCCCGCCGGTCTCACTCTCTCGAACGACGGACATCTGTCCGGTACGCCGACGGCTCCGGGGAGCTACTCCTTTACGGCGACCGTCAGCGACGGTGCGAGCTCCTCGTCGAAGGGCCTATCGCTCACGATCATCCCCGGCATCACCGTCAACGCCACCCCGACTGTGCCGACAGCCGAGGTGCGGACGAGTTACTCCGCATCGGTGCCAACCATGCTCGGAGTGACCGGCGGCGTACCGCCGTACCGCTACGCACCGGTCAGCGGTTTTCCGTTCGGGATCGGCTTCGACTCTGCTACGGGCCAGATCTTTGGCTCTCCTCGCGAGCCCGGCGTCGTCAACCTCACGATCGCGATCACCGACGCGAACGGTGCGACGAAGCAAGTCACGGTATCCGTGACCGTGGTGCCGAAGCTTCACATCGAGTCCACGCGGCTCGCCCGCGGAATCGTCGGCAAGCGCTATCGGGCGAACGTGAGCGTTGCAGGCGGACAGGATCCGGTCTGGGCCCTGTTGTCGGGCAAGCTGCCGGCCGGCCTGAAGCTGAACTCGACTACGGGAGCAATCACCGGTCTGCCGAAACGCGCGGGATCGTTCCACTTCACCGTCTCCGTCAAGGATGCGCTCGGAGCAACGGTGTCGATTCGCTACGCCCTCGTCATCCGCAACAAGTAGTCGGCCGGTCAGCCGGTCGCGTTGTCACCGCCGACGAGCACTCGCACGATCTCGAGGCGGTCGTCGACAACGACGACATCTGCGACCGATCCAGGCCTGAGGGTGCCGAGCTCCGGCCGGCCCGCGATGCGCGCCGGCACCTCGCTGGCAGCGGACAGTGCCGCTTCGATGGGAGCGCCGAGGTGCACGAGGTTCCGCACCGCCTCGATCATGGGCACGGTGCTCCCGGCGAGCACTCGGTTGGCGCTGCGAGCGACGCCGTTCTCGACCTCGAAGTCCACGCCGGCGATCGTGTAGCTGCCGTCGCCGGCGCCTGCTGCGGCGATAGCGTCTGTGACGAGGGCAACCCTGCCGGCAGCGGCCTGCCACACGAGCCGCGCAGTGTCGTCGGCGAGGTGTACACCGTCGAGGATCACCTGCACGACGACATCGCCCGAGACGAGTGCCGCACCTGCGAGGCCCGGCTCACGCGCTGCGAACGGGCGCATCGCGTTGAAGATGTGCGTCACCGTCTTCGCGCCGCGGGAGAACGCATCACGTGCCTCCGCCGCAGTCGCATTCGAGTGCCCGCACGAGATCGTTATGCCACGCTTTCTCAGGAGCTCCATCAGCTCGTACGCACCGGGGAGCTCAGGCGCGAGCGTGACGTGACTCACCGGCCCGGCATCCAGCAATCGCTGCAAGAGCTGACAGTCGGGATCGCGCCGCGCCTCGGCAGGATGCGTGCCGAGCCGCTCTCCCGAGATGAACGGTCCCTCGAGATGCGCACCGATGATGCGCGGCACGGAACCGTTCTGTGGCACCTCCTGTAGCGCGGCGGTGAGCTCGTCTTCCGGCGAAGTGATGAACGTCGGCTGGTAGGCGGTGACGCCTCCCTGGAGCAAGGCGTCGCCAGACTTGCGATAGCCCGACGTGTCGGCCGTGAAGAAGTCCACTCCGGCAAAGCCGTTGACCTGCAGGTCGACGAAACCGGGAGCGGCAACGCCACTCCCGTTGGGGGAGCTCAAGCCGACACCGGCGATGCGGCCGTCGGCCACCTCGACGTCGCCCGGCACCAGGCTCCCGTCGACGAGCGCTGCCCCGACTCCGAGTCGCACGGCTACCCGGCAACCGGCGTCGCGACCGGCACGCCGACCCTGGAGATGGCTGCCCCGGTCTCCAAATCGAAGAAATGGAGGAGACGGGGATCGATCGCTACCTCGACCGCTTCGCCCGGCGCGAGGAGCAGATGCCGGTCGAAGCGGCCGAGGAGCGTCACCGACCGCTCTGAGTCGTCGACACCCAGGGAGGGACCTGGGAGCTGGGCGGCGGTGTCGACGAGGTCCGAACGCTCGAGCGGTGCTGCGGAAATCTCGATGTGGACCAGCTGCTCCGACCCGAGAGACTCGACGAGCAGGATCCGGCCACGTAGCCGGGTGCCGTCCCAGCCCGCAGCCTCGCGGACGTCTTCGGGACGGATACCGACAGCGACCCGCCTGCCGGCGTAGTTCGCGAGCGACGGACGCTCCGCGGTGAGATCGGACGGAAGCTCGAGGTCGGTGTCACCGATTCGGCAGACCAGCTTCCCGTCGTCCGATTCAAGGCCGGCTTCGAAGAGGTTCATAGCCGGCGAACCGACGAAGCTCGCGACGAAGAGATTGACCGGCGCGTCGTACAGCCGCTGCGGCGTGTCGACCTGCTGCAGCCTGCCGTCGCGCATCACGGCGACTCGGTTGCCCATGGTCATCGCCTCGACTTGGTCGTGTGTGACGTAGACGGTGGTCACCTTGAGCGCCTGCTGAATGCGTGCGATCTCCGCCCGCATCTGCACGCGCAGCTTTGCGTCCAGGTTCGAGAGCGGCTCGTCCATCAGGAACGCCTTCGGCTCCCGAACGATCGCCCGTCCCATCGCGACGCGCTGCCGCTGCCCACCGGACAGCTGCGCCGGCCGGCGCTGCAACATGTCACCGAGGCCGAGCACGCGCGCGATCTCCTCCACGCGCCGCTTCTGCTCCTCCTTCGGCACTTTCCGCATGCGCAGTCCGAATGCCAGGTTGTCGTAAACGGTCTTGTGTGGATAGAGCGCGTAGGTCTGGAAGACCATCGCAATGTCGCGATCGCGCGGGGCGAGGTCGTTCACGACCTTGCCGCCGATCCGGATCTCGCCCGAGCTGATCTCCTCGAGCCCGGCGATCATGCGCAGGGCGGTCGTCTTGCCGCACCCGGACGGGCCGACGAGCACGACGAACTCGCCCTCTGCGACCTCGAGGTTGAGGTCACGGACCGCGACCACGTCGCCGCTGTAGACCTTGGAAAGGTGGACGAGCTCGATCTGGGCCATTACCCGCGCACCGCCCCGGAAGTGAGCCCGAATGCGATCCGCCGCTGCACGAGCAGGAAGAACACGACCACCGGAATCGCGCAGAGCGTCGCACCCGCCATCAGCGGGCCCCAGTCCGTTCCGCGCAGCGTCGTAAACGAGGCGAGCCAGACCATCAGCGTCTGCTTCTCCGGTGTGTGGAGGAACACGTAGGCAATGATGAACTCGTTCCAGGCCTGGATGAAGGCGAAGATCGACGTTGCGACGAGACCGGGGCCGACGAGAGGCAGGAGAATCCGCACGAATGCGCCGAAGCGGGTCGCGCCGTCCACCATCGCGGCCTCCTCGAGATCCTTGGGAATGCCGAGCAGGAAGCCGCGCATCGTCCAGACCGTGAACGGCAGGACGAACGTCAGGTACATCGCGATCACGCCCGTCAACTTGTCGACCTGGTGCAGGCGCGACATGAGGATGTAGAGCGGGATGATCAGGGCGGCGAGCGGCACCATCTGCACACCGAGGATCAGGACGATGAACGCCTTCCGCCCGTAGAAACGGAACTTCGCCAGCGCGAGCGCCGCGAGGAACGCGAGCGTGACCGACAGCGCGACCACGACGGTGACGACGATCACGCTGTTCTTCACCGCATCCCAGAAGAACGGCTGGTTGACGGCATCCCGGAAATTCGACAGCGTCGGACTCGTCGGAATCCACTGCGGCGTGTAGCTGAGGATCTTCTGTCCCGGCTTGAACGCCGTCGCGACCATCCAGTAGACGGGAAAGACCATCACGACGAGCACGATCACGCCGAGCACGTTCCAGCCCAGCTTGTGCAGGCGACGGCGCCCGCTGATGCGCGGCGCAACCGGAAGGATCGGGGTGGGTGCGATCTGGGTGCCGGAGGTCACCGAATCTCCCCCGCTCGCAGCATCTGCCGGAGGTACACGAGCGTCGCGCCGAACATGAAGAGCACCATCACGACCGCGATCGCAGCGCCGAGCCCGTACTCGCTGATCTGGAAGGACTGATGGAAGGCGTAGATCGCCATCGTGTAGTAGTCGCTCGTCGGCCGGCCGTCGAGCATCACCCAGATCTGCTGGAAGACCTGGAAGTCCCAGATGATCGACAGGCTCGTGAGGATGACGAAGATCGGCATCAGCAGCGGCATCGTCACCTCGCGAAAGATCCGCCAGGGACGGGCACCGTCGATCGCAGCTGCCTCGAGCAGCTCCTGCGGCACCTGGGCGAGCGCTGCGTAGATCGTGATCGTGATGAACGGGATCGCGCCCCAGACGATCAGCGCCGTGATCACGCCGAAGCCGCTCCACGGATTCGCGAACCAGTCGTGCCGGATGAAGTTCCCGACGTGAAGGTGCTGCAGTGACCAGTTCGCGACGCCGAACTCGTAGTCGACCATCCAGCGCCAGATGTCCACCGCAACGATGACCGGTATCGACCACACGAGGACGAGCCCGGTCGTGAGCGCGATGCGCAGCCACCGAGACACCTGAAGCAGCAGCAAGGCGATCCCCGTCCCGAACACCATCGTCAGCGTGACGTTCACGACGGTGAAGAGCGCGGTGCGAAGCAGAACGTGCCAGAACTCCGAGTCGTGGAAGATCTGCGCGTAGTTCGCCGTGCCGACCCAGCGGCCCTGATGGCGGATCAGCTCGAAGAGGCCGTACTTCTCGAACGACATCCTCACGAGGAGGTACATCGGGTACCCGAGGATGACGCCGATCGCCACCGCCGCAGGCGCGAGGAGGGCGTAGGGCGCAGCGGCGTGCCCGAGGCGCTGCCGTGTCAGGCGTCGCCGCCGCCGAGAGGCGAGTGCGAACTCGCTCTCGGCGACGGACGACAGGGCTGCTCCTTCGGGCGCGAGGCGACTCACGCGCCTGTGTTCAGGATCCTCGTGATCTGACTACTTGCACTGGTTGCTGCTGCCTTCACCGACGCCCGGCCGGTGAAGATCTTGACGAGCATGTTCTGGAGCACGTTCGCATTCTCCACGTTCGCCCAGTTGGGGCTCGTGGGGACGAACCAGCTCTCCTTCGCCGCGCGGGCGAACGGAGCCAGCTTCGGGTTCGACGCGTTGAAGGCGAGGAGCTTCGTCGTGTTGGCGATGTTGCCTGCCTTGGCGATCTCGCTCTCCGACGCGGTGCTCGTGAACGCCTTGATCCAGTCGACGGCGAGGCTCTGATTCTTCGTCGTCACCGGGACGGCGAGATCCGAACCGCCGAGGAACGTGGGCATGAACTTGCCCGGGGTGTGGCTCGGCATCGGATAGGCCCCGACCACCGGCTCGAGCGCCGGGTTGCCGAGCTTCGCGTCGAGGGCGTACGGCCACTCCCAGCCGTTGCCGACGAACGATCCGACCTTGCCCTTTGAGAAGACGAGCGCCTGCTGCGGGTTCGCCTCGTCGGTCGTCTTGCTCGCCCGGCTCAGCGACTTCGCGATCGACGCGACCTGGTTCAGCGCCGCGAGTGCCCTCGGGGAGTTCAGCGTCCCCTTCCACTTGCCGCCGGAGCGAACCGCGATCTTCCCGCCGTAGTCGTAGACGAAGGACATCGCGTAGTACCAGTACTTACCGGGGAAGTAGACAGCCGAGTAGCCGCTGTCCTTCCCGTACTTCTTCATCAGCTTCTTCCCGTCGGCCACGAACTGCGCGAGGCTCTTGGGCGTCGACTTGATGCCGGCGCCCTTGTACTGGTCCTTGCGGTAGATCACCGCACGGGCACCTGCGTAGTACGGAACGCCGTAGAGCTTGCCGTTGTACTGGCTCGAGTTCTTGAGGCCCTGGAGCCAGGTCTTGTTGTTCGGAAAGGCCGACTGCGTCAGCGTCTTGAAGGCGCCGGCCGCCATGTACTTCGTCATCTCCGTGTTGCCGAGCTCGATCACGTCGGGCGCGTCGCCACCGGCCAGCCCGGCGTCGAACTTCTGGAGATGGTTGCCCCACGTCTGGTACTGGACGTCGACGTCGACGTCCGGATGCTGGGCCTTGAAGTTCCTGTTGGCGAGGGCAACCGCCTCCGGCCAACCGTTCTGCGCGTCGTTCTGCAGCCAGACCACGATCTTGCCGGCCTGGGCCTTCGAAGTCCCGCCACTCGCGGTCGTTGCCGCAATGGCGAGCATGGCAGCGAGGACCGCCGCCACGAGGAATCGAACTTTCATGTCGCCTCCCGGAGCATGGGGAGCCACGCTGGCTTCCCCGATTGGTTTAGACCACCAACCACGAGCGGGAGATTGGCACAGACCAATCATTGTGTCAAGAGGGTGAATTCCGCGCTTCTTGGGAGGGAGTGGTCTTGACCATGGCCTGTCCCCTGTGCTTCCATGGGGGACGGATGAGCAAACAGGTCTTGACCAGGCAGCGCGTGCTCGAGCTCATCGACCAGCTCCAGGTCGGAGAAGCCATCCCGCCAGAGCGGCGGCTCAGCAGCGACCTCGGCATCTCGCGCCTGACCCTCCGCGCCGCCCTCGACGACCTCGTCCGCGACGGGTACCTCGAGCGGCGCCACGGCAGCGGCACCTTCGTCAGCGAGCCGAAGATCGCCCAGCAGCTGACCCTGACGTCGTTCAGCGAGGACATGCGCCGTCGCGGCATGACGGCCGGCAGCCGGACGATCGAGCTGAAGGAGGCCCACGCCGGGGCGGCCGTCGGCCGCGCGCTGAAGCTTTCCCCGGATGACCGCGTCGTGCTCATCCGCCGCTTGCGACTCGCGGACGGCGAGCCGATGGCGCTCGAGACTCTGCACGTTCCCGCGGCGCTCGTCCCGGGACTGTCACGCGAAGCGTTGGAGAATGCATCGTTCTACGAGCTGCTCGAGAAGGAGTACGGCGTCGTGATCGAGAGCGGGATGCAGTCGATCGAGCCCACCGTGACGAACGAGGAGGAGTCGGAGCTCCTGGGTGTGCCTCTGCACTCCCCCGCTTTTCTCTTCGAGCGCACGTCGCGCACTGCGGGGGGCGAGACCGTCGAGTTCGTGCGCTCGTTGTACCGCGGCGACCGCTACCGGCTCGTGGCCGAGCTCTCGCAGCGCCGCGACCGGCCGGTCGTTGCGGCCGCACTCGTCGCAGACCCGGCATGACGCGCACGGGCGTCTCGTACTTCGGCGTCCGCATTCCCCGCCATGCACGACGCGATCTCGAGGACATCGCCGGGCGCGGGTACACGGCGGTGCTGCACACCTTCTCGGAGAACGACCTCGCGTACTACCGCGGGACGATGGCGGAGATCGTCGCGGCTTCGCACGAGCTCGGGCTCGAGGTGCAGATGTGCCCCTGGGGCGTCGGCCGCACGTTCGGCGGCGAGGCCGAGAGCCGCTGGGTGACCTTTCACCCGGAGGCCTGCCAGGTGCTCGACGACGGACGTCGCGTCGCGACCGGGTGTCTCAACAACCCGGTGTACCGCGCGTTCTGCAAGGAGTGGGCCGACGCAGCCGTCGAGGCGGGAACCGACTACGTCTTCTGGGATGAGCCGCACTGGACGGTGCCCGAGCACGTCGGCGTCGACGATCCCGAGCGCTGGGCCTGCTGCTGCGACGTCTGCCGCGGAGCTCTCCGGATTGGATCTGGCCGCCGGTCTGACACCGGAGGTCCAGGCGTTCCGTGAAAGGTCTGTCGTGGAATTCCTCGGTGAGATGCTCGCGCACGTCGCAGCGCGCGGTGCGAAGAACACGATCTGCCTGCTCCCGCTCACCGACGGGCCTCACGGTGTCAGCGACTGGGACGCGGTCGCGTCGCTACCTCACCTCTCCGTGCTGGCGACCGATCCCTACTGGAAGAACTTCGACGAGTCGGCCGAGTCCTTCGTCGGGCGCTTCGCGCGGCTGCTCGGCGAGACAGCCGCCCGTCACGGCGTCGACGCTCAGATGTGGCTGCCGAGCTTCGGGCTCACGCGCGAGGAGATACCCGAGTTGGAGTCGGCGATCGCTGCGACCCGTGCGGCCGGAATCGACGACGTCTGGACCTGGGGCTACGAAGCGTGCGGACACATGACGAAGCTCGCGACGCCCGATGCGCCGCTCGTCTGGGAGGCGGTGACGAAGGCGCTGACCGGCGGAGTCCGAACGACCGAGCGACACCGTGTCGAGCTGCACGACCTCGATCTCCGCCCGACGGCGGAGCTCGTACGCCTGATCAACGACGAGGACCGCACAGTTGCGAGCGCGGTCGCAGGTGGAGCAGATGCGATCGGCGCGGCGATCGACGCGATCGTCGAACGCCTCGAGGCCGGTGGAAGGCTCGTCTACGTCGGCGCAGGGTCGTCGGGCCGCGCGGCCGAGGCCGACGCGGCCGAGTGCGGGCCGACGTTCTCGACGGACCAGATCCTGGCGGTCACGAGCGCCGAGGAGGCGGCCGAAGACGATGGTGCAGCGGCCGTCGGCGAGCTCGAGCGGCTGAACGTCGGCCCACGCGACGTCGTGCTCGGCGTCAGCGCGAGCGGTCGCACGCCCTACACGCTCGCCGCGGTCGAGCACGCCTCGAAGGTAGGCGCGCTCACGATCGGGCTCGCCTGCGTCCAGGGTTCCGAGCTCGCGCGCCGAGCCGAGATGTCGATCGAGATCGATGTCGGCCCCGAGGTGATCGCCGGGTCCACGCGGCTGAAGGCGGGAACCGCTCAGAAGCTGGTTCTGAACGCGATCTCGACGATCGCGATGGTGAAGCTGGGCAAGACCTTCGGGAATCTCATGGTCGACGTGCAGGCGTCGAACGAGAAGCTGCGCGCGCGGGCAGAGCGGGCGGTCGCGATCGCGACAGCTGCTCCCGACAAGGAGGTCGCCGAGGCGATCGCTGCTGCAGACGGGGATACGAAGGTTGCCATCGTGTCGCTGCTTGCGGGTGTCGATGCCCAGACCGCACGGTCCCGGCTGACCGCTGCGCGCGGCGTCGTCCGCGAGGCGGTGTCCGATGTCGTGGGTTGAAGCGGAGCTGCGCGAGCAGCCGGCAGCGCTCCAGCGCTTCCTCGACGCGGAGGCGCTGAACGCACAGGAGATCACGCACCGCCTCCTCCGCGCGGACGTCCGCTACCTCCTGATCGTCTCGCGCGGCAGCTCGAGCAACGTCGCGCGCTACATGCAGTACCTGTTCGGAACCGTCAACCGCCTGCCGGTCGCATTCGCGACACCGTCGCTTTACACGGTGTACGACGCGCCGCCGGAGCTCGGGCCCGCTGCCGTGGTCGGCATCTCGCAGTCGGGTGCTTCTCCGGACGTGGTCGCTGTCATCGCCGAAGCGCGCAAGCAGGGCCGGCCGACGCTCGCGATCACGAACGATCCGTCGTCGCCGCTCGCGCTCGCCGCGGATCACACGCTGCCGCTGCATGCCGGCGAAGAGCGCGCGGTTGCAGCGACGAAGACCTACCTGAACTCGATCGCGGCGGTGGCCTTGCTCTCGACGGCGGGAGACCCTCGTCGGCTGGACGAGCTGCTGGCAATGCCCGGCAAGGTCGCGCAGCAGATCGAAGACTCGCTCGCCGCCTCCGAAAGCCTCGACCGATACCGCGACGTCGAGGGCGGAAGCGTCGTCGCGCGTGGCGTCAACTACGGCGCGGCCTTCGAGATCGCGCTCAAGATCCGCGAGCTCTCAGGCGCCCAGTTCGAAGCGTTCTCCTCGGCCGACCTGCTCCACGGCCCGATCGCCGCGTTGAAAGCCGGTCGTCCGGCAATCGTCATCGCACCGTCGGGGCGGACGCTGAAGAGCATGCAGGTCGCGGTCGACAAGGTGCGAGAGCGCGGAGCCGAGGTGGTAGCGATCAGTGACGACGCCGAGTTCCTCGAGCAGGCGGACACCCCCTTGCCACTGGTCCCGGGAGTCTCGGAATGGCTGAGCCCGCTCTTGACCGTCGTCCCCGGCCAGGTCGCGGCAGTTCGTCTCGCGACGCTTCGCCACGTCGACGTCGACAGCCCGGTCGGGCTGACGAAGATCACGCTGACGCGTTAGCTCTAGTGGAACAGCCCGAAACGCGACGGCGAAAAAACCGCGAGGTCTAGGCGCGCAGGTGCTGCTCGAGCCACTCGGCCGCGAGGCCGTACGCCTTCAGCTCGTTCGTCCGCTTGGTGAAGCCGTGGCCTTCGTCGTCGAACACGACGTACTCGACCTCTCGACCCAGTGACTTCAGCTTGTCCACCAGCTGATCCGACTCGCCCTTCACGACGCGAGGATCGGTCGCTCCCTGGATCACGAGCAGCGGCGTCCGGACGTTGTCGACGTACGTGATCGGCGAGCGCTCCATCAGGAAGTCCGCCTCCGTCTCGGGGTCGCCGACGAAGCGCGCGATGAACCGCTTCCACGTCGGGGGCACTGCCTTCGCGAACGTGACCAGATTCGACGGACCGAAGATGTCGACCGCGGCCGCCCAGTACTGCGGCAGGCGCGTGACGCACGTCAGCACGGCGAAGCCGCCGTACGAGCCGCCGTAGACGCCGATCTTGTCGGGCTCCACCCAGTCCTGTTCGCGCAGCCACTTGGCCGCGTGCTCCCAGTCCTGCATGTCGCCGCCGCCCCAGTCGCGCTGCACGAGCCGCTGGTACGACTTGCCGTACCCGGTCGAGCCGCGGATGTTCGTCGCGAGCACGGCGATGCCGCGCGACAGGAGGTACTGGTACAGCGGCTGGTACACCGGCCGCTCCTGCGCCTCCGGGCCGCCGTGGATCGAGACGACGACGGGAACCTTGCCGTCGACGTCGGGCCGATAGAGCCACGCCGGAATCTCGCGGCCGTCGAAGGTCGGATAGCTCACGAGCTCGACGTCGACGAGATCCTCCTCCTTGAGGCCGCCCATCCGACTGTCGGTGACCGGACGTGCCCGCCCGCTCGCCGTCTCGACGACCCAGGCATCGGGCGGGCGGCGCGGGCTCGAGACGATCAAAGCTGCGTGAGAGCCGTCCGGCGACAACGCCAACGGCGGTTCGGCGCCGGTCAGGTGCGGACGCGCGCCGCCGGGCAGCTCCGGCTCCGGGAGATCCTCACCGGTGTCGAGATCGCGCAGCCGCAGCCTGTCGTAGCCCTTGTCGTTGACGATCCAGGCGAGCACCCTGCCGTCGTCGGAGATCGTGACGTCGTCGACGTCCTGCGTCGGCTCCTCGACCCACTCGTAGCGATCCGAGGCGAGGTCGTAGAGCGCGAGGCCGCGGAACTCGCTGCCCGCATCGGCGACCATGTAAAAGCCCGAACCGTCGCGGGTCCACGGACCCGGCGCGAAGATGCCGTCCTCGTCGTGCGGTGTCAGCTCGCGCGAGCCGCCTCCCTCCACGTCGACGAGGTGGATGGATGTATCGCTGTTGTTCCGGGCCTCGATCGCGAGCAGCTTCGTACCGTCAGGCGACCATGGGCCCGGGAAGGAGAACATTTCCTCGCCGAACACGGGCCGCGACTCACCGGAGGCGGCGTCGCGGACCCAGCACTCCATGTCGGAGGGCTTGCGCGCATTCGCGGCGTACGCGAACTTCGTTCCGTCCGGCGCCCAGGCACCGCCGTTCACGTAGTGCTGGACCTGCGGCTCGTCCGTCAACTTCTCAGGCCAGCCCCGCTCCGAATCGAGCAGATAGAGCTGGTGGAACTCGTCGCCGTCGTGATCGGCGCAGATCAGGACGCTGCCGTCGCGGGGCGAGACTGCGGCGCCGCGGACGGTCTCGTCCGTGAACGCCGTGAGCTGATCGGGCCAGCCTCCCTCGATGGGGACCCGCCAGAGATTGAACTGACCGGAGATGTTGCTGGCGAACAGCAGCTGCGAGCCGTCTGCCGAGAAGGTCAGGGCCGAGGAGAAGCGGCGGACGGCGAAAAACTGCTCCATGAGCGGCAGCTTTCGCGTTTTCGTGACGGCCACGGCCCGGAGATTACAGTTCTCAAGCGTGGAGCGGTCTTTGCCCTGGGCCTGGTATGCCGACGCCGACGTGCTGCGCCGCGAGGGCGAGCGGATTTTCGCCCGCTCCTGGCAATACGCGGGTCACCTGGGACAGATCGGAGAAACCGGAGGCTTCTTCGCAGCGACGGCCGGCCAGATCCCTGTAGTTGTTACACGCGCGAGGGACGGCGAGCTGCGGGCGTTCCTCAACGTCTGCCGGCACCGCGGACACGTCGTCGCCAGCGGCTCGGGCGAGCGGGAGACGCTCCAATGTCCCTACCACGCGTGGACGTACGGCCTCGACGGACGGCTGCGGGCTGCGCCGCGCTCGGATCGCGAGCCCGGATTCGACACCGATGAGCTCGGGCTGAAGCAGATCCAGGTCGACACGTGGGGCCCGTTTGTCTTCGTCAACCCGGATCCGGAGGCGATGCCCCTCGCGGCGGCGCTGGGCGACGTGCCGGCGCAACTGGCGGAGATCCTCGACGTGAACGCCCTTGAATTCCGTTTCCGCACCGAGTTCGAGCTCGACGCGAACTGGAAGATCTCCTGCGAGAACTTCCTCGAGTGCTACCACTGCGCGGTCGCGCATCCGGGGTTCAGCGCAGCCGTGGACGTCTCCCCGGACGCCTATCGCCTCTCTGCGGATGGCCTCGTGTCGAGCCAGGTCGGGCCGCTGCGCCAGAACGGCAACTCGTTCCTCGCAGGCGGCGAGGTCCCTCGGAGCCAGTTCCACTTTCTCTGGCCCAACTTCGGGCTCAACGTGTTCCCGGGCCATCCGAATCTCTCCTGCGGGCCGATGCTCCCGCTCGGCCCTGAGCGGACCGGCCGCTTCCTCGACTACTTCTTCGCACCCGAGGTCGACCAGGAGTGGATCGACGAGCTGGTCGCCTTCGACAACCAGGTCGGGACCGAGGACCGGGCGCTCGTCGAAGGCGTCCAGCGCGGGGTTCGCTCGGGAATCCTGACCGAGGGCCGCATCCTCTCCGAGAGCGAGCAGCTCGTCGCCCACTTCCAGCGCCTTTGCGCGGAAGCTCTCGCCGGTTAGCATCGGCCGCGCATGGCGACCGTCACCTTCGACCACGTCACCAAGGCTTACGCCGACGGCACAGTTGCGGTCGACGACCTCGACCTGCTGATCAAGGACGGCGAGTTTCTCGTCCTCGTCGGCCCGTCCGGGTGCGGGAAGACCACCGCGCTGCGCTGTCTCGCCGGGCTCGAGGAGATCACGGGGGGCCAGATCAAGATCGATGCGCGCGTGGTCAACCGTGTTCCTTCGAAGGACCGGAACATCGCGATGGTGTTCCAGTCCTACGCGCTCTACCCGCACATGACGGTGTTCGACAACCTCGCATTCGGGCTCAAGCTTCTGAAGACACCGAAGCAGGAGATCAAGCGGCGCGTCGAAGAGGCCGCCAAGATCCTCAACCTCGAGAGCCTGCTCGATCGCAAGCCGCGCGCACTCTCCGGAGGTCAGCGTCAGCGCGTTGCGCTCGGACGCGCGATCGTCCGCGAGCCGGCGGCGTTCCTGATGGACGAACCGCTATCGAACCTCGACGCGAAGCTGCGCGTCCAGACGCGCGCGGAGATCCTGCGACTGCAGCGCCGCCTGGAGACGACGACGATCTACGTCACGCACGATCAGGTCGAGGCGATGACGATGGGCGACCGGATCGCCGTGATGAACCACGGCGTGCTGCAGCAGATCGGCTCGCCGCCCGAGCTCTACGACAACCCCGTGAACGTTTTCGTTGCAGCCTTCATCGGCTCGCCGGCGATGAACTTCGCGACCGCCAAGGCCGGCGAAGGGCACCTGACGCTCGGCGGGACGACGCTCCATCTCACCGGCCGCGCCGCGAAGGCGGCGGAGCAGAATCGCGGCCGTGACCTGATGATCGGCTTCCGGCCGGAGGATCTCGAGCTGAACGGGCACAGCCGGGGTCGGGCGCGGTTCAGATCCCGGCGCAGATCGACGTCGTCGAGTACCTCGGCCACGAAGAGCTCATCCATGCCCAGTCCGAGGGGCACGAGATCGTGGCGCTCGTGCCGTCCGACAAGAAAGTCCAGGCCGGCGAGGAGGTCCGCTTCGCGATTGCGGTGGACAAGCTGCACGTCTTCGATCCGGAGACCGAGCTGAGCCTAACCGCCCCGAGATAACGGCGTCCTAGACGTTGGAGATAGCATCGGAGCAGACACAGGGGTCTAACTAGGAGGAGGATTCGAGTGATGCGACGGAAATCGCTGATTGCGTCGGCCGTCGCACTTGCCGTTATCGCCGCCGGATTGACGGCGACAGCGATCAGTGCAAAACCGACGAAACGAAGTGCCAATTCCATCGAGGTTCTCTCGCTCTGGGGCGGAAGCGAGAAGGACGCATTTTTGAAGGTAACTGACGCCTTTACGAAGGCGACGGGGATCAAGGTCGAACTACACCTCGGCTCGTGACTTCATCCCGGAGATCCGGACGCGGCTCGCCGCCGGTAATCCGCCGGAAATCGGGATCCTGCCGAGGCCGGGCTATATCACGACACTCGCGAAGCAGGGCGCGCTGAAGCCGCTCTCGAGCGCTCGGTCTCAGCAACGCGTACATGAAGGGCAACTACTCGGCCGGCTGGTTGAAGCTGGGTAGCTCGGGCGGGAAGCTCTATGGCGTCCCGGCCAAGGCCAACTCGAAGAGCGTCATCTGGTACAAGCCCGACTCGTTCAAGAAGTACAAGCTTCAAGATCCCGAAGACGTGGGCGCAGCTGCTTGCGATCACGAAGAAGTACAAGGCGAAGGGTCTCGTGCCGTGGTCCGTCGGCGCCGGCCCGAGCCAGAGCCAGTGGACGCTCACCGACTGGTTCGAGAACATCTACGCCCGCACGGCAGGGCCTGCGAAGTACCAGGCGCTGTTCACCGGAAAGCTGAAGTTCACCGATCCATCCGTCGCGAATGCGGCGCGGATCATGACCCAGATCATCAACAACAAGTACGTCTTGAACGGCGTGCAGGGTGTCCTCGGACAGAGCTTCGTCGGCGGGATCGGCGACGTCTTCGGCACGAGCGCGAAGGCGCAGCTCTACTTCGAGGGCGGTTTCGTCGGTGGTATCGCAACGCAGCAGGTGAATCACGAACCTGAAAGCCGGGCAAGACGATCGGCGACTTCCCGTGGCCGACGATCAAGGCATCGCTCGACCATCCGGTCGTCGGTGCTGCCGACTTCGCAGCGGCGTTCAAGGACACGCCCGAGGTTCGGCAGTTCCTCAAGTACATCTCGACCGGCGCCGCCGGAAGGATCTGGGTCTCGACCGGAGCGGTGACCTCGCCGAACAAGAAGGTGCCGGCGAGCTGCCTACCCGACCACGCTCGTGCGGGCCGAGGTCGAGCAGCTGGCAACGGCGAAGACGTTCCTGTTCGACGGCTCCGACCTGCTTCCGGGAGCGTTCGGTGACACGTGGGGCTTCGCGCTCCAGGACGTGATCCAGCACCCGGGCAACATCAAGAGCATCCTGTCCACCTTCCAGAACAAGATCCAGGGCCAGTTCTAAGGCTCGTTCGAGTTGGAGTTGGCGGCGCCCCGTGACGGGCGCCGCCAACTCTGTTTGACTGCGGACGAATGAGCACGCAGCCGCTCCCCACCCCGGTTGCCGCCCCGCCGCCGAGCGAAGGTCGACGCGTGACGGCCCGCTCGGTCTTCGGACGGCTTCCAGGGATTGTTGTTCGTGCTCCCGGCGCTCGTCGTGCTTGGTCTCTTCCTCGATCTATCCCGCGTACTACACGATCCGGCTGGCGTTCTACGAGGGCGACTTCCACTTCGGCTTCGTCCACTACCTCGGGATCGACAACTTCAAGCAGCTTCTGACGAACGATCCCGACTTCCTCGACCTGAGCAAGTTCCAACGCCGGGCGGTGCCCTGATCAACAACCTCCGCTGGGTGATCTTCTACATCAGCCTCGTCACTGGTCATCGGCCTGGGCTTGCCGTGCTCGCCGTGCGAGTTCGCTACGAGCGAGTCGTGAAGACGGCGATCTTCGTGCCGATGGCGATCTCCGCGACCGCCGTCGGGATCATCTGGCTCTTCGTCTACAGCCCGAACCCGGACATCGGGCGTCCTCAACGCGACCATCCGCGCCTTCGACGGTTCGGCTTCCACCCGATTGCGTGGCTCGGCCGTCCGAACCTCGTCAACTACTGCGCTGATCTTCGCCTACGTCTGGGCGTCGGTCGGCTTCGTGATGGTCGTGCTGTCCGCGGCGATCAAGGGCATTCCGGCGGAGATCATGGAAGCAGCGCGCGTCGACGGCGCCGGTGAGTGGAACATCTTCCGCCGCATCATGCTGCCGATGCTGAGCCTGCCACTCTCGGTCGTGACGATCTGGCTGTTCATCAACGTGATCAAGGTCTTCGACATCATCTACGTCATGACCGGCGGCGGCCCCGGTACGTCCAGCCGCGTGATCGCCTTCACGATGTACGAGGAGACGTTCCACAACGGCCGCCCCGGTTACGGCGCGGCGGTCGCCGTGATCATGCTCGTGCTCATCGCGCCGGTGATGATCCTGAACGTCCGGCGTTTCCGCAGCGAGAAAGTCGTGGCCTGATGGCGACCGTCGACTCACGCGGTCCCGATCACGCGCGCAGACGCGCAGCGAGCGCCTTGTCCGTTTCCTCACCCGCACGCCGATCCACTTCGCCCTCGTCGCGATCGCGGTGATCTGGCTCGTGCCGACGGTCGGGCTCGGCGCTCACGTCTTTCCGCAAGCCGCCTGCATCGCCTCCAGCGGTTGGTGGCACGCGTTACGCAATGGGACTGGACGCTGCACAACTACGGCTCCGTCATCCACGCGACCGGCATGGGCCACGCCTGGGTCAACAGCGTGATCATCACGGTGCCGGCGACGATCCTGCCGCTGACACTCGGCGCGCTGGCCGCGTTCGGGTTCGCTTGGGTGCCGTTCCCGTTCCGCGACACGCTCTTCCTGATCATCATCGCGCTGATGATCGTTCCGATTCAGACCTCGCTCGTGCCGCTGCTGAAGTTCTTCGCCAGACAACGGGCACCTCAACAACCAGCTTCTACGGCATCTGGCTCGCGCACACCGCGTTCGGCCTGCCGCTCGCGGTCTTCCTGTTGCGGAACTTCTTCATCACGCTGCCGAAGGACTTGATCGAGGCGGCGCGCATCGACGGCGCGTCGAACCTCGCCATCTTCCGGCGGATCGTCGTGCCGCTGTCCGTTCCGGCGCTCGCATCGTTCGCGATCTTCCAGTTCCTCTGGGTGTGGAACGACCTGCTGATGGCGCTGATCTTCGTCTCCGATCCATCGAAGCAACCGATGACGGTGCGGATCCCGTACCTGCTCTCGACGTACGGCCAGGAGTACAACCTGCTGGCGGCGGCCTCGTTCCTGTTGATGATCCTTCCCTCTGGTCGTGTTCTTCGCGCTGCAGCGCTACTTCGTGCAGGGCCTCCTCGCAGGCTCCGTCAAGACCTGAGCGTCTTTCTCGTCCCGCACACGCACTGGGACCGGGAGTGGTACCGGCCGTTCCAGTCCTTCCGGATCTCGCTGGTCGAGGTTGTCGACGAGCTACTCGACCGGCTCGAGGCCGACGAGACGCTCAGCTTCACCCTGGACGGCCAGCTCGCAACGGTGGACGACTACCTCGAGATCCGTCCGGAGTCGGAGGAGCGGATTCGCTCGCTCGTCGAGGCCGGCCGGCTCGCACTCGGCCCGTGGCAGACGTTGATGGACGAGTTCCTCGTCGACGGCGAGACGACGCTGCGCAATCTCGAAGCGGGGATGCGCCGCGCGGAGCAGCTCGGCGGTCCGATGCGCGTCGGTTATCTGCCCGACATGTTCGGGCACGTGGCGCAGATGCCGCAGATCCTCCGGGCGGCCGGGATCGAGACGGCCGTCGTGTGGCGCGGCGTCCCCGCGGCGGTCGACTTCCACCGCTTCGTCTGGGAAGGGATCGACGGCTCCTCGGTGGTCGCGGAGTACCTGCCCGGCGGATACGGCAATGCCGCGTACATCTTCGACGTACCGGGCCCGGTCGATCTTCGGCCGTTCGAGGAGCGCTTCCGTCCCTGGTTCGGGAGCGATCCCGTGTTGGGCATGGTCGGGACCGACCACAAGCCGCTCGTGCACGACTTTTCGGCGCGTGTTCCCGACGGAGCGACGGTCGGCACGGTCGGCGAGTACCTCGCGGACGCCGCGCCAGAGGGTCTCTTCCGCTGGCGCGGCGAGCTGCGTTCCGCCGCGCGCGCGAACCTGCTCCCCGGCGTTGTCTCGGCCCGGATCGACCTCAAGGCGGCGTGTGCCCGTGCGGAACGGTGGCTCGAGCGCTACGCCGAGCCGTTGCAGGCGCTCTACGGCGGCACCGATCGGCCGGAGCCGTTTCTCGCCCAGGCGTGGACGCGCATGTTCCAGAACTCCGCGCACGACTCGATCTGCGGTTGTTCCACGGACGACGTCTCGGCGCAGGTGCTGGCGCGCTACGCCGAGGCGGAGCACATCGGCCGCGAGCTCGCGCAGCGCGCGGTTGCGCAGATTGCCGCGGAGGTTCCCCGCGGCGCCTTCGCAATCGTGAATCCATCGCCGCGGGAGCGCACCGACCTCATCGAGCTCGACGTCGTCGTCCCCGATGAGTGGGAGGCGGTCGAGCTGGAGCTTCCGGACGGAACGCGCCTGCCCACACAGGAAGTACGCCGCGAGCCGCCGTTCGAGTGGGAGGCGAAGCTCGCCGGCGCGGAAGTGGCGGCGGTGATCGCACGCCGCCTGCACGGCCGCGAGATCTTCGGACGGATCGTGAACGGCTTCCGGATCGAAGAGCGCGAGGCGATCCTTCAGGTGGGTGACGAGCCGGACCCCGAGTTCCTCGACGTCGAGCAGCTCGTCAGCGAGCTCGGCCTTGCGACCGCGGAGGGTGAGTGGACGTTGCTGGTCGTCGCTCAACCGAAGCGAACCATCGTCGCGGCCGTTCCGGCGCCGCCGCTCGGCTGGACCAGTGTCCGTCCCGTACGTGTGCCAGGGACAGTCCCTGGCACGTGTCCGATGCCCGACGTAGCGCAGCTGACCCGCATCGTCCGCGGGAAGGACATCGGCGACAGTTACAACTACGCACCGCCTGCCGACGACGTCCTCGTCGACGTTCCGACCGAGGAACGGCTCGAGGGCGTCGAGGACGGGCCACTCCGCAGGGTCGACGTCCTGCACCGCGCCTACGTCTGGGACGACCGGAGCGTCGAGACGCAGACGCGCTTCGAGCAGCGGGCCGGCGAATCGTTCGTACGGGTTCGGCTCGAGCTCGACAACATCTGCGATGACCAGCGCGTGCGCGTGCACGTGCCACTGCGCGAGCCTGCGGAGAGCTCATATGCCGAGGGCCAGTTCGCGGTGGTCGAGCGCAGCCTGGCGGTGGAAGGTGGACACGGCGAGGTCGCCGTCCCGACGTTTCCGGCCTCCGGTTTCGTCGCCGCCGGCGGGATCGCGCTCCTCCTCGACCACGTCACCGAGTACGAGGTTGTCGGAGGCGAGCTCGCGCTGACCGCGTTGCGCTCGATCGGTTACATCAGCCTCAACGGGAACCCGTCGCGCGAAGAGCCCGCCGGCCCCGAGATCCCGATCCCGGCGGCACAACTCCGCGGCCCTCGGTCCTTTTCGTTCGCGTACTACCCGAGCGCGGACTCGATCGCCGAACACGCCGAGGCGTACCGCCATCGCTTCTTGACCGCGCGCGGTACGGCGGAGGGCGGCGAGCTCCGATCGGCAGCCGGCCCGGAACTCGAGGGCGACGGCAGCGTCGTCCTGACCGCGTTCCTGGATGATCATGCACGGATCGTCAACGAGAGCGACGCGCCGCGGACCGTCCATTTTGCCGGCAGAGAACTGGAGCTCCGGCCGTGGGAGATCCGGACGATCACCCTTTAAGGGGAGCGCGACGCAAACTCCTACGCGGCGACAGCGTCAGAAGCGTCAATGCGGCTGTTGATCCTCTGTCTCGTTGCGTGGCTCGTTCTTGTGGTTGCTGCACTTGCCTCCGATGGCGCCGGAGGCACAGGCGGCCAGAACAAGGCTGGGCCCGTGCTCGCGAACTGACCGGCTAACGCTTCGCGATGAAGAAGTCGCTCGCTCCGATGAGCGGCCCGTACTTGTTCGCGGTCCGCTTGCCGACGCCCGGGTAGACGTACCAGCGATAGTGGCCCGGCGCGAGCTTGCGGGCCTTGCCTTTGAACTTCCACGCTTTCTTGAGCCGGAAGCGCGACTGCAGCGGCCAGACGCTCAGGACCTTGCGGCCGCTGACGCGTACCGAGGAGAGACGCCGCATCGTCGCTCCGACTCCGTAGTAGAGCTGCACGTTGTAATAGGCAGCCCCCGCGACGGGTCGCCACGCCAGCAGCGGCGGACTCTTCAAGGTCGTCCCGCGGGCAGGCGAGTAGAGCTTTGCTCCGGGAATGATGCTGACGCTATCGGTGGCCTTGTTGCCGGCGTCGTCGAACCCGTTGATCGTGTAGACGTACTTGACCTTGTTCTTCAGGCCGGTGTCCTCGAAGCTCGACGCGAGTCCCTTGAAGACTGCCGATGGGTCCGCGCCGGCCGTGCCCGGCGTTCGGTCGATCTCGATCGCCTTCGTGTCCGCCGATGCCGTCCATGTCAGCGTGGCAGTGCCGTCGTCCCAGTCGAACCCGAGGTTCGTGAGGGTCGGCGGAGTCGAGTCGTACTTGAACGCGGGTGATGTGCCGCCGGCGCGGTTGCCTGCCTTGTCCGTGCAGCTGCCGTTGACGGTCGTGCTCGAAGTATCCGGCCCGGAGTAGGTCGTATCCGTGCACGAGCTGATGCCCGAGCCGCCGTCGCTTCCGTGGAACGTCACGTGGACCGGGTGGTTGTACCAGCCGTTGCTGTCAGGCGGACGGTCGAGCGTCACGCTGTTGATGGACGGCGCCGACGCGTCGTAGTTCACCGAGGTACCGGCACTGCCGCTGTTGCCGGCGTTGTCGGTGCAGCTCGCCGCCACCGACCCGCTTCCGCCGATCGTGCCGGAGTTGCAGGAAGCGATGCCCGAGAGGTTGTCGCTTCCGGATGCATGGAAGTCGACCGGATGGTTGTACCAGCCGTTCGAGTCCGGGCCACGCGAGAGCGAGAGACTCACGGCCGGCGGCGTCGCGTCGTACTTGATCGACCCGAAGCTCGCCAGTTGCGCTGACGTTCCCAGCATTGTCGGTGCACGTTCCGGAGAAGGATGCACCTCGCCGTATCAGGGCCACCGTAGGTGAGTCGAGTTGCACCCCGCGAGACCCAGATGTCGCGTCGCTAGCCATTGACGTCGATTCCGACCGGATGGTTGTACCAGCCGTTCGAGTCGGGACCGCGCGTCGGTGACGCGCCGCGATCACCGGCGGTGTGAGTCCTCTGATCGCGGCGGTCGTCGCTACAGGACAGTGCTGTGCGTGCCATCGCTCCGCCGTTGCTCGAGCAGATTTGAAGCTCACGCCCGACGTGTCGCGAACTGACCGTCAGGTCACCGCAGCCAGTGATGTCGGACATGGAGTTACCGGACGTGGTCCCAAGTGAAAAGCGAGCGGTGACATTGACGTCTTGTACCAGTCGGAGCAATCCGTACGCGCCGATTGCACGTGACTGTGACCGCACCTGCGCCGCAGCTGGGACGACGAACAGCAGCGGCACGACAGACGCCAGGACAACAGCACGAGCGGATAGCGCCAGCTCACGTTTCCCGTCCCGTCCGTGCAATCCGCATCGTCAGCATCAGCAATGACAACCCGGCGAGCGCGAGCACCGCGAACGAGCTCCCCGCGAGCCAGAGGTAGCGGTCGCGCCCATCGCTACCGGGCACGACTTGCCGCTCCAGCGCAGCAACGACCGTCTGAAGCGGCGCGAGACTCACCTTGAACGGCGGCGAGACGCTTCGGTTCCTCGCCGCTCGCGTTCGCTTTGTCTGAACCGCCTTGGCCTGGTGCTTGATCTTGTGCCGCGGCGCGCCGGCCACGTGGACCGGAGCAACTCGCGGCGGGCGGTACATAGTGCGTGGTCGGCGCCGACCTCACGGCCGGCGTGACGGAACGAGCCGCAGGCTTGGGCTTGGTCGTCCGCGCCGGTGGACTGTACGGGTCCGGAGGCGGAGCATCCGTCGTGGTCGTCACCCCGGGAACTGGCGGCACGTCGTCGGCAACCGCAGGAGCCGCGCTCCACAGTGCGGCTGCGACGACGACGCACGCCGCCAGGCGAACCGCAACAACCGACGCGCCGCGACGCCTCGCGCGCGAAAACGGCCGTTGCTCCTTGTGACGCCGGAGCGTCAGCAGCATCCGCAGGCCGCGCTTCGCCATCAGGGCCGCCCCTCGGGCCCAACGCGGTCGCCGCAGTAACGATCTTCTTCGCCAAGGAGCCGTGTTCACGGTCTCCTCCTCCCCGTTCGCGATCGTTACCCGCACTGAACGTACTCCTGTCTTTCATGGATTTCAATGCCGATTGTTAGGCCGCCCCGCCGTGTCGCTCGAGCGCCGGCACCGGAGCCGTTCCCGTGATGACCGCTCCGATACCCGGGAGATACGTCTCCATGGCGATCCCGTTCGCGCGCACGATTCGCTTCAGCGCCGCGGCGTCGAGCCCGTCGACGTGCCGCTGAAGGGCTGTCTTGTAGCGGACTTCCCCGTCCGCAAAGTCGAGCTCGAAGTTCCCCGCCGCAAGCCCGTAGTTCGCCCGGGTCAGGAACTCCGAGACCTCGGCGCGCCTCTCCTCGGGGACCCGAAACGGGCAGACCGAGTAGAGAAGGATCAAGTCCTGCTCCTCGACCACCTGGGCGTAGAACTTCCAGCGACCGAGGGTGCCGGACAGCTCGCTGAACAGCACGGGAGCGCCCCGGACATCGGAGAACGGCCAGCCGTTCTCGCGGAAAAGAACCCGGAGGTCGGCGAGCAGTGCGCCCGCAACGGGGTCGCCTGAAGACACCGTCCCTTTCGACGCGCTCTTCGAGAGAGCCCTCAGGTCGTCGCGCAATCTCTCCGATCCTTTCCACGTCGCATCTGGAACAGACCGGGGCCGACGGCCGGCGCGGAACCAGAGACCGGCTCCGCAGCTCGCGCAGCACCGCAGGGCGGACCGGCCGCTCGGCCAGAGCCGAAACTCGAGCTCGCGTGACCCGCAGGCCGGGCAGAGAAGGTCGTCCGACGAAGCCCAGGGAGGCACGCCGGGCGCGCGCTCCGACAACCCCCCAGGCAAGGTCTGCCGCTGCCAACGAGACGTCGAATGCCGTCTCGTGTCGCACGTATCCGCTCTCGGCGGCTCTTGCGATCAGGGCGGCGGTCGCCCTCACCCGCGCGGCAGTCTCTGCGTCCGCTTTCCGCTTCCCCGCCAGGGCCCGAAGAACCTCGAGCACCGAGCGAGCCGCAAGAAGATCGGGGTCTTTGCCGAGACGACGCAGATCACGCGGCTTCAGCTCGAAGAAGAGCCGCGGGCCTCGTCGTGCGTCCAGAAAGCTCGCGGCGATCCTCAACATTCCGCCGGAGCTCCCCTCGAGCCGCAGCTCGTCGTCCGCAAAGCCACCGTCGGCCAGCGACCGGACGAGCGCTCGTGCGCGCTCGCGTCCGAGTGACGGGATGACGGTCGCCGCGAGATGGGCAAAGCCGACGAGCTCGGCCTGCAGCTTCAGCTCGCCGTCGGCATTGGTCTCGACCGCCACACCGGCGAAGTTGTCGTCGGAGAACGTGATCTCGAGTGTGGTCTGAATCATGGTCTAGGCACCTGGCGAAGACGATCCGGGGCGACCGCTCTGCGGCGGGACGGCCGCCCCGGGCTTTAGCGCCTCACGGCGCTTCGTCTTTCGAGCGTCTTCGTTAGTAGGTCATCACCTGGCCTCTCGGCTGACGTCCGTACGAGAGAGCGAACGGGACGTCGCTGTTCAGCAGGTACTGCTTCGCCCACGCGTCCGCGTCGGCGTCCTGCTTCGTCTTGCCCTTCTGCCGGACGTTCTGCGACTGCCCGTGCCCGCCGCAGCCGTACCAGCAGCTCAAGCTGCCGGCGGTCTGCTTCGGCGTTGCCGTCTGCGTCGTCGTGCTCGTGTTGGGCGCGTTCGCAGTGGCGTTGTTCGTCGCCGTCTGGTTGGCAGTGCTCGAGCCGCCGCCGTTGACGTTCCCACCAGAGATGTTCAGCGGAACGTTGGCGTTGACCGCGTCCTGCTTGGCCTTAGCGTCGGCGTCGGCGTTCTGCTTGGTCTTGGCCGACTGGTCGACGTTCTGACTCTGGCCGTTGCCGCCACAGCCGTACCAGCAGCTGGTGCTGCCGGCGGTCTGCGTCGGCGTCGCCGTCTGCGTCGTCGTGCTCGTGTTCGGCGCAGTGGCTGTCGCGGTGTTCGTCAGCGTCTGGTTCGCCGTGTTCGTACCGCCGAGGATGTTCCCTCCGGCGATGTTCACGGGGACGTTGGCGTTGACCGCGTCCTGCTTGGCCTTGGCGTCGGCGTCGGCGTTCTGCTTGGTCTTGGCCGACTGGTCGACGTTCTGACTCTGGCCGTTGCCGCCACAGCCGTACCAGCAGCTGGTGCTGCCGGCGGTCTGCGTCGGCGTCGCCGTCTGCGTCGTCGTGCTCGTGTTCGGCGCAGTGGCTGTCGCGGTGTTCGTCAGCGTCTGGTTCGCCGTGTTCGTACCGCCGAGGATGTTCCCTCCGGCGATGTTCACGGGGACGTTGGCGTTGACCGCGTCCTGCTTGGCCTTGGCGTCGGCGTCGGCGTTCTGCTTGGTCTTGGCCGACTGGTCGACGTTCTGACTCTGGCCGTTGCCGCCACAGCCGTACCAGCAGCTGGTGCTGCCGGCGGTCTGCGTCGGCGTCGCCGTCTGCGTCGTCGTGCTCGTGTTCGGCGCAGTGGCTGTCGCGGTGTTCGTCAGCGTCTGGTTCGCCGTGTTCGTACCGCCGAGGATGTTCCCTCCGGCGATGTTCACGGGGACGTTGGCGTTGACCGCGTCCTGCTTGGCCTTGGCGTCGGCGTCGGCGTTCTGCTTGGTCTTGGCCGACTGGTCGACGTTCTGACTCTGGCCGTTGCCGCCACAGCCGTACCAGCAGCTGGTGCTGCCAGCGGTCTGCGTCGGCGTCGCCGTCTGCGTCGTCCGTGCTCGAGTTCGACGCATCCGCAGTCCCGGTGTTCGTCAGCGTCTGGTTCGCGGCGCTGGTTCCACCGTTCACGTTGCCTCCGGCGATGTTCACGGGAACGTTCGCGTTGACCGCGTTCTGCTCGGCCTTGGCGTCAGCGTCGGCGTCCTGCTTCGTCTTGGACGACTGGTCGACGTTCTGACTCTGGCCGTTGCCGCCACAGCCGTACCAGCAGCTGGTGCTGCCGGCGGTCTGCGTCGGCGTTGCGGTCTGCGTGGTCGTGCTGTCGTTCGAGGCATCGGCCTTGGCGGTGTTGGCCGCCGTTTGGTTGGCCGCGCTCGAGCCACTGTTCACGTTGCCTCCGGCGATGCTCACGGGAACGTTGGCGTTGACGAGGTCCTGCTTGGCTTTCGCGTCGGCGTTGGCGTCCTGCTTGGTCTTGGCCGACTGGTCGACGTTCTGACTCTGGCCGCTACCACCACAGCCGGCCGTGCAGCTGGAGCTGCCGCCCGTCTGTGTGGGGGTTGCGGTCTGGGTCGTGTTGCTCGTGTTGTCAGCGGTGGAGTCGGCGGTGTTCGTGGCCGTCTGGTTGGCCGCGCTCGAGCCGCCGAGCACGTTCCCGCCCGCGATTGCGATGGGGACGTTCGCGTTGACTGCGTTCTGCTTCGCCAGCGCATCTGCATCGGCATCCTGCGTCGTCTTCGCCGACTGATCGATGTTCTGACTTTGCCCCGCACCACCACAGCCGGCCGTGCAGCTGGAGCTGCCGCCGGTCTGCGTCGGGGTCGCGGTCTGCGCGGTCGTGCTCGTGTTCGACGCATCAGCGGTCCCAGTGTTCGTGGCCGTCTGATTCGCCGCGCTCGAGCCCGGAGTCGGTGCGAGGATCGTGCCGCCGTAGCCGTAACCGGTCGGCAAGCTCGCATCCGACGCCGTCTGCCCCGCCGTGCCCGTTGCCGGCGCACCTTGCAGCGTCCCGGCCAGTTGGCCGACAAGCTGGTCAGCGCCCGGCGGCGGAGGATCACCGGCGGCGGCCGAAGCCGTCCCCACCCACGCGGCCAGGGCAATCAATGCGATGCCCACCGCAATGAGATGGCGTTTCATGGTTTCGAATGTCTCCTTTTCTTGTCGTCGTTGCGATCCGTTTTTGCCGGGGCGCACCGGAGCACCGCGGCAAGATCCGACGGGACGAAGCTGTCCGTCGGACTCGCCGAGGGCTAGCCCGGGCGCTCGAGTCGCAAGACGACGCTCAGCAGCCGCCGGAAGGTCGCCGAGCGATGGCGACGAGCCCACCAAGGGGCCGTCAAGAAGAACGGAACGAGCAAAGCTGCGAAGGCCCAGAGTGAGACCCCCGGCGCGCCGTTTCCGGGTGCGCCGAGCAGGGACGACTCCTGCGGGCCGGGCTCACGCGGGTCTTGCGGCGCGCGCCGACCGGTGTCGCGCACGTCACGTCGTCCACTCCCCGAGCGGATCGACCCGGACTCGGCCGGATCGCCGCTCGATGCCGCGAGCCAGCTAGCGCGGGCAGTCCCGCGAGACACGGCGAGCGAGGTCGCGCTGCTCTTGCCGCACGAGTGGCTGCCGGCGTCCTGCTCGACGACTCTGCACCTGGCTGCCTCCGCCGGCCTGGACCTGCACTGCACTCTGCGAGATTGCACTCGAGCCGCTGTTCGTCGAGCTCGAGGACGAGTGGCTCTCCCCTGAACCTCCGGTCGACTCCGCGTTCCCCCACTGGGTCGTCGGAGCTTCCTGGCGGATCACCTGGACCTGACTTCCCCCGACTCCGCCGTGCTGGATCTGAGTGGCCGACTGCGTGACCTCACTCACGTTCGACGCCTGCGCGCCCGCCGACGAGATCGAGGTGGCACCGGCTGCCCCCCTGAATGGAGGTGGCTTGGGCGCTTGCAATCTGCGTCGTGGGTGCGCTCTGTTCGAGTACCTGTGTCTGGGTGCCTCCCCCCACCTGGGTGGGGCCCGACGACGGGCGTCCGCCGGCGTCCTGCTGTTGAACGGCCGACTGCGTCACGTGGTTCGTGTTGCCGGCGGATGCCGTCGCGGTCGAGCTGTTTGTCCCCACGACCTCGCCGGCTGCAGGGGAGCCCGCCGGCGAGGTTTCGGGGTCGTTGGGAATCCAGACCTGAATCAACGTTCCGATCGCCCCCGAGCCGTTCGGATCGGGTGCGGCGGGATCGATCGTCACACTGGTGTTCGTCGGAGAACCCTGTACCGAGGTCGCCGTCGCGCCGGCCGTCTGAACGGTCGGCGCGCTCTGCGTAGCGCCTTGCGACTGGCCGCTCCCTGCACCGCCGGCGCCTTGAACCTGGCTCGCGGCCTGATCGACCGCGTTCGAGTTCGCGGCTCCCGCCGTCGACTGCACCGAGTTCGTCTGGGTGACCGGCCCTTCGTCGCCCGGGCTCTTGTTCCGGATCACGATGTTCGCGTTCAGCGGGTTGACCTGCGTCGAGGTCGCCGTCGACTGGGAGCTCTGCGTCGTCGGCGCGCTCTGACTCGAAGACTGAGACTGGCCTGCAGCCGATCCCGCGCCGTTCTGGGATTGACCTGACCCCTGGGAGAGGCTGTTCGTGTTTCCGGCGTCGGCGTTTGCCTGTGAGCTGTTCGTCTGAGCCACCGGGCCGTCGTTTCCGGGGGAGTCGAGCCGGATCACCACGTTGACGTTCGTGGGTGCGACCTGCGTCGAGTTTGCGCTCGCGTTCGCAGCCTGCTCTGTCGGCGCGCTCTGCGCGGTCGACTGCGACTGGCCGCCGGCCGACTGCGGCTCGCTCGCCTGCTGGGTCTGGGCGCTCTGCTGGGTCGTGTTGTTGGTGTTGGCGGCCGTGCTCGAGGCCCCGGCGTGATTGTCCTGGCCGGAGGAGCCCCCGGTCGAAGCGTTGGTCGAATTCTGCTGAGAGACCGAGGCCGCGTTGGCCGTCTGCTCGGTCGGTGCGCTCTGAGTGACCGTCTGCGACTGCCCGGCATCGGTGCCGGTCTGGGTCTCAGTGCTGGTCTGGCTCGTGTTGCTGACGTTCTGCGCGGTTGCGGTCGAGCCGTTCGAGCTCGTCTGCGCGCCTGAGCCAGGATCCTCACCCGCTGCGGCAGCGTTGCCGGCGTGCAGGCCCGCTCCAGCGAGCACGACACACGCCAGTAGCGCGAAGCGACACCGCCCCCTCCCCATGCGCTTCACGATGGGCTTTTCGCCCGTCCGTCGGTAGACCCCGGGTGGCGGGTCTTCCATCCCCCCGATGAGGTGGGTCTACCATCACCGGTATGGCCAGCTCGCGTTCTCGTGGTCCAGCCGAACCGGATCGTCCGGCGCGGAATCTGCGCGGAACTGGTCGCGAGCGGCGCGAGCGTGGTCGCCGAGGCGGAGAGCGGCACGGAGGCTGTTGCCACGGCAGTCGAGCATCGGCCCGACGTCGTGCTGCTGGACTCCAGGCTCCCCGACGGCTCCGGGGCCGAGGTCTGCGCGGCGATTCTGAAACGACAGCCGGGAACCGCGGTCATCGTGCTCTCGGCGGAGCGCGACGAGAGAGCTGTCGAAGCGGCACTCGACTCCGGTGCGCGCGGCTTCCTCGTCACGGATGCAGAGGACCTCGATCTGGGGCGAGCGATCGAGCGGGTGCTTGCAGGCGAAAGCGTGATCGATCCACGCGCTGCGGCCGTGCTGATCGATGCGCGCAGAACGGAGGAACCGAAGCTGAGCGGCCAGGAGCTGAGCGTTGTTCGGCTCGTCGCCGAGGGTCTGACGAATCCTGAGGTCGGCGAGCGCCTGCACCTCAGCAGGCACACCGTGAAGGAGTACCTCAGCCATGCGATGCGAAAGCTCGACGCCGGCAACCGCATCGAGGCGGTCCGGAAGGCTGCTGCGCTCGGTCTGATCGACGGAGTCGGTCCTTCACCGGCGGATCCCACGTCGAGCCCTGACACGGTCGTCTACAACGACGAGGGCGGACCGATTCTCAGCTCCGAGCTGAAGGTCACGCCCTTCAAGATCGACAAGCTCGAAAGATCCCGGGAACCGCACGACGGCTCGACTAATCGCGATACCTGATCGCGTCCGACGATTCGTCCTTCGACGCTGCGCGGAAGCTGCCCGCCTGACCGCGAGAAGCCCTTGCTCCGCAGGCGCGCCGAGAGCTCGAGGGCGACCGCCGGCAGCCACACGGTCAGCGAACCGGCCGCCGAAAGACCGAAAGCGGTGACGCCGGCCAGCAGTACCGCGAAGACGAGGAGCCAGGCCCCGCCGCGACCGGCTGCACCGCGTGAAGAGACCGGAGCGTTCGCGAGGTTGCCGAGCGGCGGCGCCGCCAGTGCGAGACGGAACTGCCGCGGCTTCACGGAAGTGACCGGCGAGGGCTCAGCGCGGGCGGGAACATCGCCGCGTGGCGCCGGCTCGGGTCGAGTCTCGGCAGCCGGCTGCGAGGTGGAAGCCGCAACCGCAGGCGGGTCCGCACCGCACGGCTCGTGCTCACCTGCGACCAGCCTTCGCTGTCGCGTGCTTCCTGTTGGGCCGTCGTGAGCGGGGACTCAGCGCGACCGTCGGTACCGCCATGCGGCCGCGCGACCGCCGGTGCTGTCGTCGGTTGCTCGGCAGGCTGGGGTTGAGTCGGCGGAACGTCTGCAGGCACCGGTGCGGTGGTCGAGTCCGGAGCGGAGACCGCCGGCGTGACGGCACCGGCTGCAGCGCATCCGGTGTGCGACCGGAGCCGGCTCACACGTCGGATCACTTTGATACTGCCCGTCTGCTTGCTGATACTGGCCCGCGCTCGGCGTGGAAACGGCGCATTCAGGTAGTGCCGGAACCGTCTCGACCGGCGGGATCTCTGTGCTGCAGTACGCGATCCACTCGCAATTCCAATCGCTGTTATGAGCACCACCTTCGGAGCAGATTGGTGCAGTATCTGTGGACGGATCCGCGCAATTCGCTCCGTAATTGGAACCGCTGCCGGCGCTCGTACCGTTCGTCTCCTCAGGGCTGTCGGGCGCGGGAGGTGAGACGGGCGGTTCGGCTTCGGAGCGCGCCACGTCGGTCGACTGTCGCGCGGCGCTCGGGAGACGGCTGATACTGCGGTGTGACGTCGTGATACTGCCCCGGCGTTCTGCGTGAGAGCCCCGGATTCGAGGACGCGCGACGCACGGGCGCTTGCACGACGGCAGGGAGTGATATCGCTCCGGATTGCGTCGTAGCTTCCGCCGGCGACACCGCGTCGTCCGTCGAGGAGAGCTCATTTGCAGGGTTTTCCGTGGCCACCGACTCCGCGGCCGCAGCGGTCGGCGCTGCAGTAGCGGACGCCGGAACGATCACGTCGGGCACCGCTGCCGCATCGACTTCGGCAACGACCAAGGCTGCCGATCGATCGATCCGCAACGGCGGTGTCGAGCTCGTCTGGAGGTTCTCGTCCGCACGCGCCGGCGCAGCAAAGGCAATCGCAGCGAGCGCAGCAACGAGAAGCAGGGCGAGCCGTCCCCAGCTTCCCGTTGGCCCTCGCGAATGTTGCCTTCCTCCCACCGGTCCTCCGTACGAAGACGAGACCATCGGAGAAACAACTACCCAATGTTCGTTGCATGCACCCGCGCGATTTGAAAATGCATTTGGAAATGTCTACAGTGTCGAGAGAGAAATGACGATCGTTGCGGCGGAACGGTTGGCTCGCTCGTGCAACTCGTCAGCGGAGTTGCTGCGCGCGTATCGGGAGGAGGGGGACCTCTCCGCTCGAGAACGCCTGATCGAGGCGTACATCCCGTTGGTCGTGTCGATCGCCCGCCCGTATGCAAACCGCGGCGAGCGTCTGGAGGATCTCGTGCAGGTGGGCTCGATCGGCCTCATCAAGGCGGTCGATCGTTTCGAGCCCGACCGGGAAGTCGAGTTCGCCGCGTTCGCGATCCCGAACATCCTCGGGGAGATCAAGCGGCACCTGCGCGATCGCTGCGGGGCGATCCGGATACCTCGGCGTTATCAGGAGGCGAGCGTCCGCGTGCGCACGACTCGTACCCAACTCACCGCCGATCTGTGCCGAGACCCGACCTCGTCGGAGCTCGCGGCTGCAGCCGAGCTCGACCAGGACGAGCTTGCCGAAACATTGCGTGCCGACCAGGCACGGGCGCCGCTCACGCTTGCAGATGCCTCGAATGCCACCCGGCCCCAGGACGACTTCGACGCCACCGATGATCGTCTGGCCATCGAGAGCGGCCTGCGCTCGCTCGATCCCCGTGAACGCCAGGCGTTGGGCTTTCGCTACTTCGGCGATCTCCAGCAAAGCGAGATCGCGGCGCGGCTCGGCGTCTCGCAGACGCACGCATCCAGGCTGATCGCCTCCGGACTGGCCAAGCTTCACGACGATTTCGAGGGAGATTTGCATTGTGCAGGCAACGAGAAGCCCCTAAACTCGTGGCATGGCGACTCCAGAAGCCGTCGGGGAAGCGGCGCAGGAAGACGCCGCCGCCAAGCCGCGTCAGCGGGCGGGGAGAAATAGCGGGCGCCTTCTGCTCCGCATGCCCGCCGGCCTCCACGAGGAGCTAGCGCGTGCGGCGGACCGCAGCGGCATCAGCCTCAACCAGTTCATCACCAATGTGCTCGCCGGAGCGGTGGGCTGGGGACGACCGGCAAGCGCAGGTGCCGGGTCATCGAAACGGCGACCTCAGACGCTGACGGTCCTGCTCGCCCTGAACCTGCTGCTCGTTGCGGCGGCAGCCGCGGCTGCGATTGCGTTCCTCGTCGCGGCCTGGCTGAACTGAAGCTCGAGCCGATCTAGCGCCGGCGCCACCAGAACGCGCCTCGCGATTCGTCCGGGCCATCCTCACCCAGTGCCCGGGCAGCGGCAACGAGGTCGTCGCCACGAAGCGTCATCAGCTCCGACCGCTCGAGGTCTGCGAGCTCACCGCCCTGCACGCCGGCCAGCCGTAGGGCCTGCGCATTGAGCGCCTGCTCGAACAACGTGCGGGCAAAGCGCGCGTTTCCGAAGCCTTCGCCGCGCGCGGCGCGGCCGAGAATCTGTCGCAGCGCCTCGACGGCGTCCTCGTCGAGCGAATACTCGTACTCCGCGCCGAGCTTCCGGGTGATCTCCACGAGATCGCCGGTCGAGTAGTCGGGAAACGTGATCTCGCGCGAGAAGCGCGAGCGCAGCCCGGGGTTCGATTGCAGAAAGCGATGCATCAGCCGGGGATAGCCGGCCACGATCACGACGAGGCGGTGACGGTAGTCCTCCATCCGCTTGAGCAGCGTCTCGATCGCCTCCGGCCCGAAGTCCTGGCGTTCGTCTCCCGGCGCGAGCGCGTACGCCTCGTCGATGAAGAGGACGCCGTCGAGGGCGCGCCGGATCACGCGGTCGGTCTTGATCGCCGTCATGCCGACGTACTGCCCGACGAGCCCGGCCCGGTCGACCTCGACGAGATGGCCGCGGCTCAGCAATCCCATCGTTCGGTACATCTCCGCGAGCAGCCGCGCGACCGTGGTCTTGCCCGTCCCTGGATTCCCGAGGAAGACGAGATGCTGCGAGGTCGCAACCTCCGGGAGTCCGTGCCGCTGGCGCTCGGCCTGAACCTGGAGAAAGGCAACGAGTGCCCGCACCTGCTCCTTCACCGTCTCGAGCCCGACGAGGGCGTCGAGCTCGGCCTGGAGCTCGGGCATCGTCCGCGCAGGCTCCGGCCGCCGGAGCTGATCCGAGATCCATTCCGCCGGATCGCCGCCGCCCGTCGTCTGGGACAGCCGCTCTCCCAGCACCTTCAGACCGCGGGCGACCTCCTCGAGTGGTTTCCGTGCCACACGTTGATTCTGCCCATACGCATCGGCCTCAAGCTCTGGGGGAACCCAGGTTCCCCCAGACCCCCTCCCTGGTCCGCTTCGCGGACAGGCCGCGCTGCGGCCCCCTCGAGAGAGGGATTACGCCTCAAGCCGACGACGAGGCCGGCCGATTAGTTAACCTGGTTAACGAAATGCCAGCCGTCGCGTCCGATCCAACAGTCCTCGCAAACCGGCTTCGCCCGGTTCTCCTGCACCTGAACCGGCAGCTCCGGCGGGAGATCCACTCGCTCGGGGTCACCGGCGGCCAGGTCTCGCTCCTCGTTCAGATCAAGTTCCATCCGGGAATCGGGGTGCGCGAGCTCGCCGCCCTCGAGCGGATGTCCGTGCCCGGGATGTCGAAGTTCGTCGCCCGGCTCGAGGAAGCAGGGCTCGTCGGCCGCGCGCCCGTCGAAGGCGATCAGCGCCGCGTCGGGCTGACGCTGACGGCCGCTGGGCACAAGGTGCTCCGCTCCGTGAAATCGAAGCGCACGGCATGGCTGTCGGCGCGGCTGCGCTCGCTCGATCCGGAAGAGCTCGACGCGATCGACGCCGCGATCGAGCCGCTCATGCACCTGCTGACGGAAGACGAAGCTTGACGGCGGCCATTCTCAGGGCAGGCGCCCGCACGTTCTCGAGCGTCCGGAAGCACCGCAACTACCGCCTCTTCTTCGCCGGCCAGGTCATCTCCAACACGGGGACCTGGATGCAGCGCGTCGCGCAGGCCTGGCTCATCCTCTCGCTGACGCACTCCCCGGTCGCGGTCGGGATCCTCGCGCTCTGCCAATTCATGCCGTTCACGCTCTTCAGCCTCGTCGCCGGAGTCATCGTCGACCGGCTCGACTCGTGGCGGACGGTGATCGGAACTCAGATCACGCAGATGGTGCTCGCCTCGACGATGGCGGTCCTCGCCCTCACCGGAGTCGTGCAGCCATGGCAGGTCTACGTCATCGCCGCGCTGATGGGGCTCGTCCAGGTGCTCGATGCTCCTTCCCGCCAGTCGCTGACCTTCCGGATGGTGGGCCCGGCTGAACTGCCGAACGCGATCAGTCTCAACTCCGGGCTGTTCAACGGCGCACGCATCTTCGGCCCGGCACTGGCAGGCGTCCTGATCGCCACGACCGGCACGGGTATCTGCTTCGCGCTCAACGCGGCCAGCTATGTGGCCGTCATTGCCGGGCTCTTGCTGATGCGGCCTTCGGAGTTCCACGCGGTCGAGCGCCGCGAGCGTCCGAGAACGCTCCTCACGGGCCTCAAGGAAGGCATCTCCTACGCACGGCATGAGGAGCAGATTGCGCTCATGCTCGTCCTCGTCTTCGTGATGAGCACCTTCTGCCTCAACTTCAACGTGCTGCTACCGGTGCTCGCGAAGCACACGCTCCATGCCGGCCCGCAGACCTTCGGCATTCTGTCGGCGGTCTTCGGAGTGGGCGCGCTGATCGGCGCGCTCGTGTCTGCGCACGTGAGCCGTGCCACCGTCGGAACGACCGCGCTCGGCAGCGGCGGCTTCGCTCTCAGCGAGCTCTTGATCGCACCCGTGCACTCCACCGTCGTCGTCGCGCTACTCCTGTTCCTCGGCGGAATCTGCTTCACCACCTGGTCGTCGAACTCGAACTCGCTCATCCAGCTCGCAGCGCCCGATCACCTTCGTGGCCGCTTGATCGGCATCTACTTCTTCGCCTTTGCCGGCACCGGAACCCTGGGCGGGATCCTCTCCGGCTGGCTCGCAGCAGCCGGCGGGACGGAGCTCGCATTCACCGTCGCCGGTGTCGCCGGCTTGTCTGTCTCATTGTTCGTGTGGCTTCGCTCTCGCGGCGGGGTCCTCGTCCACGAGCGGGCGGCCGAAGAGCAGCTCGCTGCTTAACGAAATCCTTGCGGGAGCGATACGGCTCCCACACACCCAGCGGGAATAACGGGAGCACTGGCTTCGCAACAGGGGGAATAGCGATGAAACGCAGGCTCGGACTCGCGATTGCGGCTTCGCTGGCGCTCGCCGCAGGAATCGCCGTTGGCGCCCAGCACCATGGAAGCACCGCACAGGCGGCCGCAGCTCCGCAGCGCCCCAACGTCCTCGTCCTGGAAACGGACGACCAGACGCTCGCGGAGATGGCCGTGCTTCCGAACGTCCGCCGCCTGATCGGCGATCAGGGCGTGACGTTCGACAACAACTTCGACTCGTTCTCGCTCTGCTGCCCGTCGCGCGCAACCTTCCTGACGGGTCAGTACTCGCACAACAACAACGTCCGCGGAAACTCGCCGCCGCAGGGCGGCTACCAGGCGCTCGACAAGTCGAACACGCTCGCGGTCTGGCTCCAGCGGGGCGGGTACTACACGGTCCACCTCGGCAAGTTCCTGAACGGCTACGGCCGCCAGAACCCGACGGAGATCCCACCGGGCTGGAGCGAATGGCACGGATCCGTCGACCCGACGACCTACCGGTACTACAACTACACGCTGAACGAAGGCGGAACCCTGCACACGTTCTGTGCCACCCCGCAGCCGTCGTGTTACCAGACCGACGTCTACCGGGACAAGGCGAACGAGATCATCAAGCGCCGGGCGACTCAGGGGCCGTTCTTCCTCTGGGTCGCATTCCTCGGGGATCACTCCGGCACGCCCCGCGAGCCCGACGATCCGCCCCAGCTCGGCACCCCCGTTCCGGCACCGCGCCACCACGACGCGCTGAAGGGGACACCGCTGCCACGGCCGCCGAGCTTCAACGAGGCCGACGTCTCCGACAAGCCGCAGGTGATCAGGCGCCGGCCGCTGCTGAACGCGCGCCGGATCGCGGCGATCCAGGAGAACTGGCAGCAGCGCCGCGAGACGTTGCTGTCGGTGGACGAGGCGATCTCGTCGATCGTCGAGACGTTGCGGCAGACCGGCGAGCTCGACAACACGTTGATCCTCTTCACATCCGACAACGGCTTCTTCCACGGGGAGCACCGCGTCGCGAACGGCAAGGTGCTCTGGTACGAGCCGTCCATCCACCTGCCGCTCCTGATGCGCTGGACCGCGAACAAGTCGCTGCCGCGCGGGGTCCATCGCAGCCAGCTGACGATGAACGTCGACGACGCCGAGACGATCCTCGACGCCGCGAACGTGCGGGCCGGTCGTACCGAGGACGGCGTCTCGCTCCTCCCCTTCTGGCGCGACCGGGGCAAGGAGATCGGCCGCGACGTCCTGCTCGACAACTCACCGGGCGCGGGCCACTTCGACGGGATCCGGACGCAGCACTACAAGTATGCGGAGTACGCGAACGGCGACCGCGAGCTCTACGACCTGCGCAAGGATCCGGACGAGCTTCAGAGTCAGCACGCCAACCCCGCTTACGACGCGTTGAAGGCGTCGCTTGCTGCGCGGCTGCACAACCTCGTCTCGTGCTCGGGCGCAAGCTGCCGGGCGCGCCCGGCCGTGAGCTTCACCGCCGCTCGCCGGGGCCGCTGCGGCGTCGTAACGGCAACGGCCTCCGGGCCGGGCGTCCAGTCTGCGACGTTCCTCGTGAACGGCCGGCAGATGCTGACGGACAGCCGGTCACCGTTCCGCGCCCGGTTGCTTGTGAAGAAGCGCTCCACGATCCGTGTCCGCGTGAGCGTCGCCTTCGACCGGTTCGTGACGCTCGACCGCACCGTGCGCGCCTGCAGCTAGCCAAGTTCGGTCCGGAGGGGGCCGAAGACGGAGCCCGTTGTCTCCCAGCGGGCTCCGTCACTTCTAGTCCCGACAGGTCCCGAACAGCACGGGTCTGACCCCTGGGTCAGCCACGCACCACGAGCTCGTGCCAGAGCAGTCCGCCCGTTGCCGTTGCGTCCACCTGGGGCCACTGCTCCTTCGCGCCGCCGTCGTAGGTCGCAGCTTCATCGAACGGGGATGCGGCGATTGCCTCCGCCCAGGTCGCGGGCGTCCAGGCCGTCATCTCGTGCACCTCTTCGACGACCTCGCCCGTGCGAGGGCCGGACAGCACCTCGATCCGCGACCGCTGGCGCGAGCTGCCCTGCACGACGTCGAGCTCCTCGTCGACCCAGTCGACATGAAGAGTGGTGTCGCCTCGGCTCGCCTCCCAGTGCGAGCCGGCGAACGGCTCTTGCTCTGTCCCGACGAGCCCGACCTGCACGAGATACCGCGCACGCGGCTCGAGATGGCGCGCCATCCGGTGGAGATGCCGGCCGAGCTCGGCGCTGCTCAGATGAAGCAGCGTGTTGATGGGGCAGACGGCGCCGTCGAACGTCGTCCCCAGATCGAAGTCGGTCATGTCGGCCTCGAACACGTCGGCCCTCGTGCCCAATCTTCTGCGTGCGATCTCGACCATCCGCGACGAGCGGTCGATTCCGGCCACCTTGCAGCCTCGGTCCGCGAGCGCCTCGAGCATCCGGCCGCCGCCGCACCCGGGCTCGAGAACCCTGGTCGCCTCCAACCGCGCAACGAGCCAGTCCGCCTCGTCGGAGATGTCCCAGTCGAACGCGATGTCGTAGAGCTCGGCGTCGGCGGTGTAGAGCCTGGTCACGCCGCAGATCCTAGAACGGGCGCTCAGCGAACGCTGTTAGCGTTTCTGCGGGAAAGCGTTGTTGCGCTTGAGCGATGTGCGTACGCGAACGGATGGCGGTATACCTCGCTCGCTTCCACGCTGCTGACCGGGATGGCCACTTCCTCGCTCGTCAACAGGTCGTGGGCAAACACGACCAGGCTCTTTTCATCGCGATCCCAGATCAACGCAACTTCGATTCCGCCACCGCTTCGGGTAGCAATGTCGACCAGATTCGCCATGTGACAACCATTGCGGCAGGCGCCCTGCCGCGTACTGGACGGGTGGAGTGTCCTACCCAGACCCTTGGAGAGTGCACAAGCCGACAAGCCATACGACGGATGCGTCGTCGGACGTTCGGCCGGGACAGCCGTCGATCTAAACAAGGCCAGGAATCGCAAGGAGATCGCTAGGCTGCGAAGCCCAGTGGCAGGCGAGCGACAGCACTACAACGTGACGCTCGCGATCCTCACGCTGGCCGGGATCGCGTTCGCGCTGCAGCAGACGATGGTCATCCCCGCTCTGCCGACCCTGCAGCGGGACCTGCACACCACGACGACCTGGGTCACCTGGGTCCTGACGGTCTTCCTGCTCGTCGCCTCGGTTGCAACGCCGATCCTCGGCAAGCTCGGCGACCAGTACGGCAAGGAACGCCTGCTCGTGATCTCGCTCGCGATCTTCTTCGTCGGCTCCGTCGGCGCGGCCGCCGCGTGGAACATCTGGTCGCTGATCGCCTGGCGCGCGGTGCAGGGCGCCGGCGCGGCAGTCTTCCCCTTGAGCTACGGGATCATCCGCGACGAGTTCCCGCGTGAGAAGGTCGGGGTCGCCATCGGGCTCGTGTCGGCCGTCTTCGGGATCGGTGGAGGGTTCGGCATCGTGCTCTCCGGCGTGATCGTGGACAACGCCTCGTGGCGCTGGCTCTTCATCGTCGGCGCCGTCGGGATCGGCATTGCGATGGTGCTCGTGTACCTCTTCGTCCCCGAGTCGCCGGTGAAGACACCGTCGCGCGTCGACTACGTCGGCGCGGTGCTCCTGGCCTGCGGGTTGATCTCTCTGCTGGTTGCGCTGACGGAAGGAGAAAGCTGGGGCTGGACGTCAGGCCGCACGCTGGGCCTCGGTGCCGCCGCGCTCGTCTTCCTCGTCGCCTGGGGTTACGCGGAGCTGCACGTCACAGAGCCGATGGTCGACATGCGGATGCTCGCCCGCCGGGAGATCCTGTTCACGAACGTCACGGCCCTCATCGCCGGCTTCGCCATGTTCGGGACGTTCGTGCTCGTGCCGAACTTCGTCGAGACGGCGCACGGTCTCCCGGCGGCGGTCCAGCGGGTGGTCGACTACGGCTTCGACGCGAGCGCGACGAAGGCAGGCCTCTATCTCCTGCCGAGCTCCTTCGCACTGCTCTTCGCCGGGCCGATCGCCGGGCTGATCGGGCGGCGGACCGGGTTCAAATGGCCGCTCGCCGCGGGGATGCTCCTCGTCTCCATCTCCGCCGCGGGGCTCGCCGAGTGGCATGACAGGCCGTGGCAGATCCTCGCCGCGATGCTGATCCTCGGTGTCGGAGTCGGATTCGCCTTCGCGGCAATGGCGACGCTCATCACCGAGGCTGTGCGACCAACGGAGACCGGAGTCGCCACGGGCATGAACACCGTCGCGCGCACCGTCGGCGGCGTCGTCGGCGGCCAGGTCGGTGCGGCCCTCCTCACTGCGCACACGATCCGGGGAACGAGCGTCCCCTCGGTCGACGGCTACACGACCGCTTTCGCGCTCGCGGCGGTCGTTGCTCTGGTGGGCGCGGCGGTCGCCGTGTTCATTACACCCCCGGTGCGACGCCGCGAACGACTTACGGTCGCCACCTCCGAAGCCGCCGATTAGAGTCGTCACATGAACGAGGGCCTGCGGCTGCACCTCGCACTCTGCACCGTGGCTGAACGCCTCGCCGGGGTGATGGAAGAGGCACGGTTCGAGCGGCGAGACGGTTACGCCTTCGTCACCTTCCCGACGCTGCCGATCCCCTCGTTCAACGGGGTCTGGCCCGACGAGGACTCTGCCGCGAACGCACTTCCCGACGCCCTCGCGGAGATCGAGGCCAACGGAATCGCGCCAGGCGTCCTCATTCGGAATGAGGAGACGCCGGCCGTGGTCGAGGCAGCCCGCGAGCTCGGGCTCACTGCGGTGGAGCGCATGCCCGGAATGGTTGCGAACGCCGGTGACATCGTGGGACCCGCAGCGTCGGCCCTCGAGATCGTCCACGTCAAATCCGCAGATGGGTTCGCTCAGGCACTGGCAATCGCGACCGAGGGATTCGGTGCGCCCGAGGGTTTTCTGACGCCGCTTTACATGCTCGAGGTCACAAGCCTGGACGGATACGAGTTGTTCCTCGGCCGAGTCGAGGGTCGCGACGTGACGACGGCGGCGAGCTTTGTCGTCGATGACGACGTTGGCGTCTTCAATGTCGCGACACCCTCCCAGTATCGTGGTCGCGGCTACGGCGCAGCCATCACGGCTCATGCGGTGCACGCGGCCTTCGCGAACGGGGCCGAGCTGGCGTACCTCCAGTCGAGCGCGCTCGGCGAATCGGTTTATCGACGTCTCGGGTTCCGCGAAGTCCTGAGGTACGAGCTCCTCTCGCGCCCTGCAGAAGTCTCACCGACTTCTTAGATCCGTCTTCGGCTCCTCTTAAGAGCCAGGAGTTCCATTGAGGAACACCACGACCGAAAGGAGGTCACACGTGTTCCGACCCAAGCACGCCGCTTTGCTCGCCACCGCCACGGCGCTGGCCCTCGGCGGCACGGGCGTAGCAATCGCCGCAAGCGGCGGAAGCTCGAGCTCCAAGTCGTCTGGCGCCGCAACGACCGCCACGACGACGACCCCACAGTCGAGCTCCTCGCATTGCGATCACGACAACAACACCTGAGCGAGCGAGACGACAGCCGGCGCCGAGTTGCGGGCGCCGGCTGTCGCTACCTCGTCAGCTCATCATCTGGACGGCGACCTCGTAGAACTCGACTCCCGTCCGCGCGCCTCCGCCCGTGGGAGACATCGCATTCAGCGCCTCGTCGCCGCGCTTCATCGCGTCTTCGCTGTCGAAGAGCGTGATCCCGATCGACTTTCCGGTCGAGCGGTCGACGAGCATCATCATCCCCTTTGCATCTTCGAGACCGGGCGGGCGGTTGTCGTTCTCGACATCGTTACGAACCTGACTGATTGTCTCGTCCAGCCCTTCCTGCATGTTGAAGCTTGCAACGCGTGCGTACATGGTGCCTCCTCTAGCTAGTCGCTACCCCGGCTGACTGCATTTCGTCTTCGGACATGTCGCGAACGTGCGTTCCGAAGTACCACTCGTGTCCCTCCGGGTCGTGCACGAGGTAGTTCCGGTCGCCGTAGAACTGGTCCTCGGGCTCCCGCGCGATCGTCGCGCCCGCTCGCTTTGCGTGCTCGTAGTGGGCATCGACGTCGTCGACGTACACGTAGATGTTCCCCGTCCTTCCTCCGAGCTCGTTGGGATTCTTGTAGTCGCCCTCCGGCGTTCCGAACATGATCACTCCGTCGCCGATGCTCACCTCGGCGTGGTTGATGCGGCCGTCGTCGCCGGTCAGGCGCATCTTCTCGGTGAAGCCGAACGCGCTCACGAGAAACTCGAGCGCAGCGTCCGAATCCTCGTACAGCAGATAAGGCATCACGCGCGGATACCCCTGTGGTGGGTTCTGCGGCATGTCTCGCCCCCTTTCTGTTCGCTCGCTCCACAGCTTCCCAGGGCGGCTCGAAGGGGTCAACTTACAAGTGGACCTGAACCGCGTCCTCCAGCGGGCTAGGGCAGCCGCAACGAGGTCAGCGCGAACACGCCGTGCTGCGGCGCGGCGAACGTGACGACCCCCGCGGCGTCAGAGGTGACGACCTTCGACGGGCCGGTAACGCCGTCGCCGGCCTCGTTCCAGACTGCGAGGCGGAACTTCTGGGACGGTGGAAGGCCTCCGAGCGTGTAGGGGACCTGCGTTGTGGAGAGCGCATTGAGTTGCGCACCGGCCGTGTCGAGCCCGACGACCGTGTGCTCCCCCTTCTTGCCGACGTAGGCCGCAAGGAGCCGCGACGTATCGGGAACGCCGTCGACGTTGACCGTGCGCCAGTCGCGCTTCACCGTCGACGTCAACAGATGGACGAAGTTGTAGAGCGGATAGAGCGGCCAGCCGTTCGCAGGGCTCCCGATCATGAAGTACGCCTGCGTTCCGTTGTCGTACTTCCCGAAGTACGAGTCCCACTTGCTCGTCCCCATGTAGCCGAGCCGCGCGGCAAGGATGTCGAACCACGCGTGCTGGAAGGCGCTGATGTTCGTCTGCGTGATCGGCGTGCCGTCCTGCCAGACACCTGGGTCGCCGGCGGGAAGCCCGTTGAACGTGCGCAGGCCGCGCACGCCGTACTCGGCGACGTAGAGCGGCTTCCGGCCGGACTCCGGCAGCGCGTCGACGATCGCCCGGACCTCGGTGAGCCGGTCGACGAGCTTCTGCGTGTCCCAGTAGTCCCAGAAGACGTGGATCGAGTAGGCGTCGAGTATGTCGGCCATGTTCGTCGCCATGTACTGGAACCAGGCGTCCTGATCCGGCGCACCGACGTCGGGACCGCGGACGAGATCCCCGCCCATGTACTTGACCTGACCGCGGATGCTCTGGATGTACGGGTCGAGGGCCCGGTACTGCGCCTCATAGGCCTGCTTCGTGATCTTGGTGCGATTGGGCTCGTTCTGGAGCGTGAGCCAGCGCAGGTTGGTGATACCGCGGTTGCGAACGAGGTCGATCAGGACGTTCGCGAACTTCGGGATCGTCCCGTTCGCGACGTTCAGCGTGCCGCCCTGCCAGGTGATGTTGATCACCGTCCCCGTGCTCTGCGCGAGTTGGACGGTGCGGATGAAGGACTGCATCCGGTCGGCATCGTTGAACGCGGTCCCGGTGAAGAAGATGCGGGAGAACTCGGGATGGAGCGCGCGCATCTTTCGTTCCATGTCGCCCACGTTGGCGTCGGTGACGCCGACCGACCGGGAGATCGCCGCGTAGACGTGGTGGTTGAACTGGCCGCCGTAGCCGGCGAAGCTCTGCACAAGCGTGGCCGACTCCTGCAGCCTGAACTCGGTCGTCTCGACGTTCGTGCGGCGTGTGTTGTTCTTGAGCGTCGTCTCGACCGGGGCCGAGGGCGTGACGGTCACCGTGAGCCGGATCCGGCCGAGCTCGGTCAGCGAGACCGGGATCTGCACCACCACGCGGCGGCGAGTGGCCACCGTCACGTTTTGTGTGGCCAGCGCCGAACCGCCGGCCGAGACGGTGACGGTTGCGGTGAGCCCCACGTCCTTCGTGCGCTCTCGGATGATCGCGACGACGAAGAAGGGGCGTCCCAGCAAGACGGATCGGGCGGTGTAGGCGCGCGTGAGCACGAGGTCGGGCTTGAGGAGCGTCTTCGCCTGGCCGGCGAGGGTGATCTCAGCACCGAACGAGACCGTTGCCAGGACCCGACGGAGCCGCTGGACCCGCCCGATGTTCACGGTGGCCACGCCGCCGGACGCATTAACGTCGCCGAAGGCGAGTGTCTTGGCGGGTGCGCCTTTGAACGGCAGGAGCGTGACCCGTGCGCTCAGGGACTCCGGAAGCTCACACTCCGGGACCTTCGCGGTGATCCGAATGACCAGGTCTGCGCGCGGCGGCCGCGTCAGAGATTGGAGCGCCAGCGAGTACGAAGAGGCGTCACAGGTCGGCGCGACCTGAGCCTGCGCGCCGGTCGGCTGGAAGCCGAGCAGGCCCGCGGCGACTGCCGCGGCGCACACGCCGACCCACGCTCTGCCTCTCAAGGCCATGACCCCACCTTCGTTGCAACCCTAACCGGCCTCTAATCGCCACAAGAGTTGCCGCACGGGGCGCATGTGTCAAGGTTTCAAGGCTTGATCGTGCGACGATGCGGTGGTGGCTTCCAACGCGGAGAGATTCGTCAAGCGGGCGGCGGAGGCGAAGCGGAGCTCGAAGCGTATTGAGCTGAAGGAGAGCTTCGACCCGAGCTCGAGCAGCGCCCAACTCGAGCTCGTCCGGGACGTCGCGGCCATGGCCAACTCGGGAGGCGGCGTCGTCGTCCTCGGTGGAGGCGACGTCGACGAGGAGTTGATCCACGAGCAGCTCGCCCGCTACGCGGAACCGGAGTTCGAAGCCTTCACGCTCGAGGAGGTGACGCGGGGCGGCCGTCCGGCGGCGGCCGTGGTCGTCGAAGCCGCTGTCACGCCCCTCGTGTTCACGCGGCAAGGTCGCCACCGGAGCGCGGACGGCGGAGAGCACATCGCCTTCACGAGAGGCGCCCTCTACTTCCGACACGGCGCGAAGAGCGAGTCGGCGACCGGCGCGGACGTGCGCGACTTCATCAAGCGGCAGCTCGACGCGACGCGGTCACAGTGGCTCGCGAACATCCGCCAGGTGATGCACGCGCCCGACGGTGCCGAGGTTGCCGTGATAGAGACGGCTGAGCGAGACGAGCAGGGACGGCCGACGTTGATCCGCTTGACGACCGACCCACACGCGCCGCTGTACGGGCAGGTCGATCCGGACCAGTCCCATCCGTATCGCCAGAAGGAAGTGATCCGAGAGGTGAACGCGAGGCTGGACGGCTACAACGTCAATGCGTTCGACATTCTCAGCGTGCGGCGTGTGCACGCCATCAGCGAAGACACGAGACCCGAGTTCGTCCACGTCCCGAAGTTCGGCTCACCGCAGTACAGCGATGCGTTCGTCGACTGGCTCATCGGCGAGGACGAGCGTGACCCGGAGTTCTTCGCTCAAGCCAAAGCGAAGTATCTCGCCAGCAGACCCCGCAGAAGAGCCGCCTCCACTCCGTAACCCAGAGAACACGGCACTAGGGCTATTGTCGATCCCGACCTACGTCGGAAGGAGAGCTCCCATGGCTGGAAAGCCTGTCCACTTCGAGATCGCGGCCAAGGACACTGGCCGCGCGCAGGAGTTCTACAAAGGCATGTTCGGCTGGCAGTTCCAGGGAATGGAAGGGCCAACGGAGTACAACATGACGCAGCTCGGCGACGACGCCGGCGCAGCCATCTTCCCCGGCGACCCAGGCTCGATCCGCGTCTACTTCGACGTCGACGACGTCAATGCTGGCACGGCTCGCATCAAGGAGCTCGGCGGCAAGGCGGACGACCCGCAGCCGGTTCCCGGTATGGGCTGGTTCTCCACCGGAGAAGACACCGAAGGGAACCCGATCGGTCTCTGGCAGACCGATCCCTCGGCCGGCTAGAGCGTCCAGGTATCGCCGGAGTGCAGGAGGGCGGCGATGTCGCCTTCCTGCTTCTCCCGCGCGGCGTTGAGCTGGTCGGCCATCAGCTCGTCGTAGACCGGGCGCTCGACGTCCCTGAAGACGCCGATCGGAGTCGTCCCCCACGTCGACTGAGTAAGCCGGCTGAGAGCGAACGCCGCACTCGGTTCAGCATGGTGCGAATCGTGGACGAGGAGCTCCGATTCGTCCGTCACGTCGACGACCTCGACACTTCCATCCGCGCGCTGCCGCACACCCCTTTCGCCGTCTTCACCGAATCGAATCGGTTTGCCGTGCTCGAGGTAGATGCGGTTCTCCTTGTTCTCGCGGACGAAGTCGAACGCGCCGTCGTTGTAGATGTTGCAGTTCTGAAAGATCTCGACGAACGCACTGCCCTTGTGCGCGGCCACGGCACGCAACACATCCGTCAGGTGCGCGCGGTCGGTGTCGATCGCCCGTGCGACGAACGACGCTTCAGCCCCAATCGCGAGCGACAGCGGATTGAACGGCCAGTCCAGCGAGCCCATCGGCGTGGACTTGGTGCGCGTTCCGAGCGGGCTCGTCGGCGAGTACTGACCCTTCGTCAGCCCGTAGATCTCGTTGTTGAACATGAGGATCTTGACGTTCACGTTCCGCCGCAGCGCGTGGATCAGGTGGTTGCCGCCGATCGAGAGCGAATCGCCGTCGCCGGTCACCACCCACACCGACAGGTCGGGCCTCGAGGTGGCGAGACCGGTCGCGATCGCGGGTGCGCGGCCGTGGATCGAGTGGATCCCGTACGTCTCCATGTAGTACGGGAACCGGGCCGCGCAGCCGATGCCCGAGACGAAGACGATGTTCTCCTTCGGGATGTCGAGCTCCGGCATGAACGACTGCAGCGCGGCGAGGATCGCGTAGTCGCCGCAGCCCGGGCACCAGCGGACTTCCTGGTCGGTCTTGTAGTCCTTCGCGGTGAGCTTGCCGTTCGTTGCCACGTTTCGATGATAGACCGACGGCTAGGCTCCCCGCGTGACCGCTCTCCGAGGAAGCTGCCTCTGCGGTGGCGTGGAATTCGAAGTCTCCGAGGCACCCGAGACGCTTCGCTATTGCCACTGCGAGAGCTGCAAGAAGCTCTCCGGCGGCACCGGCACGTTGAACGGGCGTGTGCCCTCGACCTCGATCAGGATCGTCGAGGGCGCTGACCTGTTGGAGACCTTCGAGCCACCCGGAGGAAGCGCGAAGACGTTCTGCAAGAGGTGCGGCTCGAATCTCTTCGGCGGCGGCTGGCCCAACTCGGAGATCACGGGTGTGCGAGCGAGTGCGCTGGACGACGAGTTCGCCGCGCGCCCGAGCGCGCACATCTACGTCAGATCCGTCGCCGCCTGGGAAACGCTGCCGGATGACGGTCTCGAGCGCTTCGAGACGACGCCCGGCTAGGCGAGCGCCTGTTGCGCGGTTTCGACCGCTTCGCGTGCAAAGGCGATCGCTGCCTCGTTCTCCGGATCGCGTAGCCGAACCTCGAGCGCCTGCTCGAACAGCTCGAGCGCCCGGCGATGGTCGCCGGCGTCGTAGTACGCCCAGCCGAGGTTGTTGAGCAGCGGCCCGGCCCAATATGCCGCCGCGGGTCTGCGCTCGCCGAACTCGAGGCCGCGCTGCGTCCATTGCTCCGTCGCGTCGACGTTGTCGACGGAGATCGCGCACATGTGCAGCGCGTCACCCGCGAGGAAGTCCTGGCCGTCATCGGAGGCCCGAGCGTAGGCCGATTCGAAGAGCGGCAGCGCCGCGGCCGGGTCGCCGCTCGAACGCAGCTTTCGGCCGCGCTCGAGGTCGATCCGGACTCTTGCAACCTCGCTCGAGCCCGCAAGCCCCTCGGCTTCCTCGAGCAGGCGCTCAGAAGCGTCGAAGTCGTCGCGCAGGCCTTCCACACGTGCCAGCTGCGTCAGAACCTCGGCGCGGCCTGAGTCCGACGTCTCACGGTCGAGCTGTTCGCGCAGCCGGTGTTCGCTTCCGTCGAGGTCGTCGAAGTCCCAGAACGGCCGAAGGCGATCCATCACGCCTCGATCGGCACGTGACCAGGCTCCGAAGCGACGCGATCGAGCCAGGCACGGACTGAGGGGTACGGCTCGAGGTCGAAGCTGCCTTCCGGTGCCACGTGCGTGTACCCGTACAGCGCGATGTCCGCGAGCGAGTACCAGTCGCCGACGAGGTACTGCTGGTCCTCGAGGTGGCGCTCGAGCGCCCCGAGCGCGCGGTTGCCGGCCGCCATCCGCTCGGGAAGCCGGTCGGCGAAGGCTTCCGGTCGCCCGGAATACGCGACCCAGAAGCGAACGACGGCGATCGACGGCTCGAGGTCGTACTGCTCGAAGAACATCCACTGCAGCACCTGCGCGCGCTCGTAAAGATCGTCCGGAACGAATCTCGTGCCTTCGCCGAAGTACCAGAGGATCGCGCCCGACTCGCCGAGCGGCCGCCCGTCGTCGAGCACGAGCGTCGGGACGCGCAGTGACGGGTTCAAGCCGCCGAGGACCTCGGGCCGGTTCGAGCGGTCGACGACGTCCATCGTGCGTCGCTCGTACGGAATTCCGAGCAGCGCCAGCAGCAGGCGCACCTTGTAACAGTTGCCGGAGACCGGACTGTCGTACAGGAGCGTCAGGCGTCCACCATCGCGTCGATCGCGTCCGCGACCTCGCCGGCGCGGAACGGAACGCCGCGCACGAGGTTGAACCCGGTCGCGTCGACGAGGAACTCGGCGCGAACGAGCTTCTGCAGCTGGCCCAGGTTGATCTCCGGCACGAGCACTTTCTCGTAGCCGCGCAGGACCTCGCCGGTGTTGCGCGGGAACGGATTCAGGTAGCGCAGGTGTGCGTGCGCGACCTTCCTGCCACCGCCGCGCACGCGGCGAACCGCGGCAGCGACCGAGCCGTACGTGCCGCCCCAGCTGAGGACGAGCGTGTCGGCTCCGTCGGGATCGTCCACCTCGAGCTCCGGAATGTCCTGTGCGATGCCGGCGACCTTTTGCGCGCGCAGCCGCACCATCAGGTCGTGGTTGTCCGGGTCGTAACTGACGTTGCCGGTGACGTCCTGCTTCTCGAGCCCACCGATGCGGTGCTCGAGGCCCGCCGTGCCGGGAATCGCCCAGGGCCGTGCCAGCGTCTCCTCGTCGCGCCGGTACGGCTGAAAGTCCTCGCCTCCACCCGCCGCGAAGTGGGGGTCGATCGGTGGGATCGCGTCGACGTCGGGCAAGAGCCAGGGCTCGGAGCCGTTCGCGAGGTAGGCGTCCGAGAGCAGGAAAACCGGGGTGCGGTACTTGATCGCGATGCGCGCCGCTTCCAGCGCTGCGTCGAAGCAGTCGCTCGGCGTCGCGGCGGCGATCACCGGGACCGGTGACTCCGAATTGCGGCCGAACAACACTCCGAGCAGGTCGGCCTGCTCGGGCTTCGTCGGCATGCCCGTCGATGGGCCCGCGCGCTGGACGTCGACGATCACGAGCGGCAGCTCGAGCGTGATACCCAGCCCGATCGTCTCCTGCTTCAGCACGATGCCGGGACCGCTCGACGTCGACACACCGAGTGAGCCACCGAAGCTCGCGCCGAGCGCCGCACCGACGGCGGCGATCTCGTCCTCCGCCTGGAACGTGCGCACCCCGAAGTTCTTGTGCCGCGCGAGCTCCTCGAGCACGGACGATGCGGGCGTGATCGGGTACGCGCCGAGGAAGAGCGGCAGGCCGGATTTCACGGAAGCGGCGATCAGTCCGTACGCGAGCGCCTGGTTTCCGGTGATGTTGCGATAGAGGCCCGGCTTGAGCGCGGCAGGCTTCACCTCGTACTGCACGGCGAATGCCTCGGTCGTCTCGCCGAATGCGTAGCCGGTCTGGAATGCCTTCACGTTCGCGGCCGCGATCTCGGGTCGCTTCGCAAACTTCGACTCGAGAAACGCGATCGTCCCCTCGGTCGGCCGGCCGTAGAGCCACGACATGAGCCCGAGCGCGAACATGTTCTTCGCACGCTCGGCCTCGCGCTTCGTGATCCCGTCGATCTCCTTCAGCGCCTCGATCGTCATCGAGGTCAGCGGGATCGCGTGCACCTCGTACCCCTCCAACGAACCGTCCTCGATCGGATTGCCGTCGTAGCCGGCCTTGGTCAGGTTCCGGTCGGTGAAGGCATCGCTGTCGACGACGAGGATCCCGCTCGGCGGGAGATCTTTGAGATTCGTCTTCAGGGCGGCCGGGTTCATGGCGACGAGCACGTTCGGCGCGTCGCCCGGCGTGAGGATGTCGTGGTCGGCGAAATGGAGCTGGAAGCCCGAAACGCCTGGAAGGGAGCCCGCCGGCGCCCGGATCTCCGCCGGAAAGTCCGGATACGTGGCCAGGTCGTTGCCGAGCATGGCCGTCTCGGAGGTGAACCGGCCGCCGGTCAACTGCATCCCGTCGCCGGAGTCCCCGGCGAACCGGATCACGACGGAATCGAGCTGCTCGACGGGCTTCGAGGCCACAGACGAGTTTTACACCCGACGGAAAGGGACCTGTGCCAGGGACTGTCCCTGGAACATGGCTTTCGGCTCACCGCTCCGCATCGAGCTCGAGACCCAGCGCGGCGAAGTTGTAGAGCAGGAAGTACGCGAACGTCAGGGCGAGGGTGAAGAGGAACGTGACGGCGATCGCCTCCTGGTAGGCAAACGGGTCACGGGCGACCGTATGCAGGATCCGCGGCAGGACGCTCGGGTGCTCGAGGGCGTCCCAGCTGTTCAAATCTAGGAACCGCCCGAGATAGATCCCGAGCGAGCCGAGGCCGATGGCGAAGACCGCGAAGATCCAGCCCGCAATCACGCCGCGCCACTGCCTCACGACCGTCTGCATCAGGTAGAGCGACGCGAAGCCGAGCAGCACGCCGAGCCACGCAAACGCGGCGATCGTGACCGCGTCGTACCAGTACGGGGACAGCGGGTCGTGCTGCAGATGGATGAAGTCCGTGGCGATGTACGGCGCGTTCGGGAAGAAGAGCAGCCAGAGCCCGCCGAGCGCCAAAAGCAGCGCCCCGCCGCGCCGGCGACGCCAGCGGTCGTAGACGAGGACCGCGAGCAGGAACGGAATCCAGGCCAGAAAGAGGTTCCAGATCAGGAAGCGGAAGTTGCCGTTCCCCGTGTGGATGTTCCGCACGACGACGAGCGCGACGCAGAAGAGCGACGCGACGAACAACCCGGCGACCGTGAGGATCCGGCGGCGACTCGACTTCATTCCCGAACGGGTCACTCTGCTTCGGCTAGGAGCGCGCGCAGGTCGAGCGGCTCCGAGACCATCGACATGCTGCCATCTTCGGCACGCGGCCACTCTTCCTCCGGCCGGTCGCGGTAGAGCTCGATCCCGTTGTCGTCCGGATCGCGGAGATAGATCGCCTCGCTCACGCCGTGATCCGTTGCGCCGCTGATCGGGACGCCCGCCTCGACCAGCTGCTTCAGTGCCCGCCCGAGCGCCTTGCGGTCCGGATAACGGATCGCGACGTGGTACAGGCCGGTCGTCCCTTGTGGCGGGGGTGACCCTCCTTTCGACTCCCAGGTGTTCAGGCCGATGTGGTGGTGGTAACCACCGGCCGAGATGAATGCGGCCTGGTCGCCGTAGCGCTGCATCTCCTCGAAGCCGAGGATGTCGCGATAGAACCCGAGCGCACGGTCGATATCGCTCACCTTCAGATGAACGTGGCCGATGTCCACGCGCGGATCGATCGCCATGCGATCGAGCGTAGCGCCTCCCGTCAGGCCGGTGTCGGCATCTCGCTTGCGAGCGACCGGGCCAACCTGTCGAGCACGCCGGTGAGCTGCGCGTGATCTTCGGGAGACCAGTCGCGGACGAGGTCCTCGAGTGTCGCTCGGCGCACGGAGACGACCGCGCCGTAGGCGCGTCGCCCGTCCGGCGTGAAGCTGTACGCACCGTCTACCTGTTCCACGAGCCCGCGTGTCTCGAGCTCGCGCAACGCTCGATCCAGCCGGGCATCGTCGACGCCGGTCGCGGCGGTCACCGCCTCGGGCGTCGCCGGCGCGAGCTCGCCGAGCCGCGCCAGTGCCCAGATCTCTGTCGGCGAGAGATCGATGTGAGCGTTGGCGCCAAGCTCCTCGTAGGCGCGCCAGCGCTCTTCACGCCGGGCGATCACGCTCAGCACGCGCTCGAGCTCCCGTTCCGAGTCGGCGTTGCGTGGCGTCGCAAACGTCTCGCCCATTCCCTCCCCCTCGCTCGTGCGCTTCAACGGCACGTCGGGCAGGAACAACGCCAGGACAAATCCCGCAAAGCTCACGACGGCCGCGACGCCGAAGACCGGCGACAGCGCCGCGGTCAACGCGTGGACGTACGACGCGTGTACCTCAGACGGCAGTGCGCGGATCGCAGCAGGCGAGGTCGTCGTCGGAAGGCGTACGCCGGCCGGCAGACGCTGCGTGAGCTCGGTGTGCAGCCTGTTCGCGAAGATGGCGCCGAACAGGGAGACGCCGATCGAGCCACCGATCGAGCGAAACATGGTCGACCCAGAGGTGGCAACGCCGAGGTGCCGGTAGTCGACGGCGTTCTGAACCGCGAGCACGAGCACCTGCATGACCATGCCGAGCCCGAGACCGAGCACGACCATGTCGAGGGCCGCAACCCAGAGGCTCGTCCCGATCCCGAGTCGCGACAGCAGCACCATTCCCACGGACACGACCGCGGTTCCGATGATCGGGAAGATCCTGTACTTCCCCCAGCGCGTGATCAGCTGCCCGCTGACTATGGAGGTCACGAGCAGGCCGAGCATCAGTGGGGTCAACTGGAGCCCTGACCTCGTCGGGCTCACTCCCTTGACGATCTGCAGATACAGCGGCAGGTAGGTCACAGCACCGAAGAGCGAGAGGCCGACGATGAACCCGACGGCGCTCGTCACGGCGAACGTGCGGTTGCGGAACAGCGACAACGGCAGGATCGGCTCCGGCGCGCGCGATTCGACGAACACGAACGCCGTGAGCCCAACGACGGCGAGCACGATCAACGCGATGATCTGCGTCGAGTTCCACGGCCACGTGGTGCCGCCGAGGCTCGTGAAGAGGACGACAGACGACAAGCCACCGGCCAGCAGCGCCGCTCCGAGGTAGTCGATCTTGTGCTGCTTCGTCACCGCGCGTGAGCGGAGGGTGGCACCGATCACGATGAACGCGATCGCGCCGACCGGCAGGTTGACGTAGAAGATCCACCGCCAGGAGAGGTTGTCGACGAAGAACCCGCCGAGCAGCGGCCCGATGATGGTCGAGACACCGAAGACGGCACCGAAGATGCCCTGGTAGCGGCCGCGGTCTCGCGGCGGGATGACGTCCCCGACCACGGCGATCGCGGTCACGATCAGGCCGCCGGCACCGAGGCCCTGCAACGCCCGGAACCCGATCAGCTCGGCCATGTTCTGGCTCAACCCACAGAGCGCCGAGCCGATGAGGAAGATCACGATCGCGGTCTGCAGGACGATCTTCCGCCCGTAGAGATCGCCGAACTTTCCGTAGAGCGGTCCCGACACCGTCGCGGCGAGCAGGTACGCGGTCACGACCCAGGAGAGGTGCTGGAGCCCGCCGAGTTCGCCGACGATGGTCGGCAACGCAGTCGCGACGATCGTCTGGTCGAGCGACGCAAGCAGGAAGACGAGGATCAGTGCGCCGAAGATGGCGCGCACACGTTGCTGTTGCGGCTCGGGAAGCTGCGCCGTCGCGCTCACTCTCTGAGGATAGGCAGTGCCGTCAACGCGATGCCGGCCAGAGCCCACAGGCAATACCCCATCCAGGGATCACCGATGACGTCGGTCTGGACCGCAAGCACGAGCGCGGCACCGAATGCCGAAGCGATGCCGGCCGCGGCCCACCAGCCCGTCCGGCGCGCCCCGAGCACGAGGGCCGCAAAGGTCGCGAGCCCCCAGCCGATCCAGAGGAGCGCGCCGATCAACCCCGTCTCCGCGCCGATCTCCGTGTAGTTCGACTCGCCGGCCTTGATCGCGGTGCCGGTCCGCGAAGCGGTCTGGCCGGCGTTGCCGAGCCCGTACCCCTGCGGGTGGTGAACGACGGTGCGGATCCCTTCGCGGAGGCTGATCCAGTGGTTGTGGATCGAGGGCTCGTCGATGCTGCCGGCGTTTCCGCTCGCGCCGGGTGTCTGCTTCGCGATGTTGCGCTGCTGGACGAGATCCTGCTGCGTCCACTTTCCCTGTCGGCGCGACGTGCGGGAAGACGTGCACCCAAGCAACGCTCACCGCGAGCGTGAGCACGGCCGCCGCAACGGGCCACCAACGCCGCGCAACGAACGCGAGCACGACGAAGCCCGCCGCCAGCGCAAGCAAAGACGAACGCGAGAACGTGAACAGCAATCCGGCGGCAATGACGGCGCAGAGCGGAATGAGGATGCGCGCGCGCCGGAGAAAGGCAGCTGCAAGCAGGAGCGCCGTCACGAACATGTACGCACTTGCAAGTGGTCCGAGGAACGTCGAGACGAGCCGGCGGTAGAAGCCCGCGGTGTCGCCGCCGTTGTTGAAGACGAAGTTCTCGGGCAGCCCGCCGGTGCCGTGGTAGTCGTAGCCGAGGTGCTTGTGGAAGTAGTCGACGACCGCAGAGTTGCGCCACCAGGAGATCGGCACGAGGAAGTCGTCGAGGAGCCCGAGCACCGAGACCGCAGCCGCGGCGCCGAGGAGCGTCCAGACGAGGGGCACGAGCTCCTCGCGGCGAAGGACGACCGACCTGCCGAGGAAGTACGCACCGACCGGAACGAGGTCGTGCTTGAGCGCGAGCCCGATCGCGCTGTGGTCGGCGGAGCCGTCGAGCCAGCTCTGGGGCAGCATCGCGTAGACGCAGACGACCAGCCCGAACACCGCGGCGAGCACGTCGGCCGGGTGGATGCGAAAGGCGAGCCGCCGTGAACGGAAGGCATCGAGCGAGACCCGCGCCAGGGCGACGCCGAGCAGGATCTCCTTCCAGGCCTGGAGGGCGGTCAGAGCGCCCCCGCGTACTCCGGCGCCGTAGAGCGCCGCCATCACCGCGTTGTGCGCGGCCAGACCGACGACCCACGCGTAAAGCGCGGCCACCGGCCGCCGCCAGACCAGGATGACGCCCGGAACGAGCAACAGCCCATAAACGGCTAGCGCTAGCCCCGAAGCCATCAGGCGGGTAGTAAACCGGGCGAGGCACGCAACAGGCGCGCCCGGCTCTTAGCTGGCAGTCAAGTCAGTCGCCCCAGGGATGCATCGCCGCCCCTCCTTCCCCTGAATCCGCAGAATGAGGTCTCATGTTGTCATGAGGAAGCGCCGATTGACTAGAGAACCTGCCTAAGAAGGAATTTGACTTATGTCCGAAAACTCCTAATGATCGTTCAAGTGCCCGAGGACAGCAGCAACACAGAGGGCGTCGGCGCGCGCCTGAAACGCCTCCGGATCCAGCGGGGGCTGTCTCAGCGCGACCTTTCGTCCCCCGGCGTCTCATACGCCTACATCTCCCGGATCGAGGCGGGTGCACGCACGCCGTCGGTCAAGGCGCTGCGGAAGCTCTCCCAGAAGCTCGGGGTCTCGGTCGAGTATCTGGAGACGGGCAGAGACATCCGCGAGGTCGACGACCGTGAGCTGAAGCTCTCGAATGCAGAGCTCCAGCTTCGGCTCGAATCCGACACGGGCGCGGCCGAGAAGCTGCTCGCGGAAGTCCTCGCGGAAGCGAGCTCCGCAGGAGATCGCACCTCCGCCGGCCGCGCTGCGATCGGCCTCGGACTTGCAGCCGCGAACCGTGGCAATCATCTCGACGCCGTCGAGCGCCTGGAGGCGGCGCTCGAGTACGAACGCGTCCTGCCTCACCTCCGTCCCGACGTCTACTCGCAGCTCGGCCGCTCCTATGCGGCGCTAGGCGCGGCCGATCGGGCAGCGCGCCTGTTCGAGCAATGCCTCGCAGAGGTCGCCGAGGCAACGCCCGAAGACGTCACGCTTCAGGTCCGGTACGCGACTTACCTGAGCTACGCACTGAGCGATGCCGGTGACTACGAGCACGCCGTGGATGTGGTTCGGGATGCGCTCGGCCGAGCAGGTGAGTCGGTCGACGGGTACTCGCGCGTCCGGCTCTACTGGTCACTGGCCCGCGTCGCTGCGATCGAAGGGCGCTCGGCGGAGGCGCTGACTCAGATCCGCCGCGCGATGGCACTGCTCGAAGTGACCGACAACACACTGCAGCTTGCACGCGGATATCTCCTCTCGGCCGGCATCGAGTCCCAGGAAGGACGTCCCGAAGAGACCCGGGAACAACTCGAGATCGCAGAGAGGCTTCTCGGCCCTGCACCGGACCCGGGCGACCTCGGCATGCTTCGAATCGGCCAGTCCCGCCTGGCCTCCCTCGACGGCGACGGAGACGCGGCGGTCGAGCGCGCACGGGACGCGCTCGCGATCCTCGGCGACCTTCATGGGGCCGAGCTCGGCCAGGCGTGCTGGGCACTCGCACGAGGCCTCGCGCTCAAGGGTGATGTCAACGCTGCAGTCGACACCTACCGCCGCGCGGTCGATCTCCTGGCGGTCCACGGCCGGCGCTACAGCGCAGGGCTTGCCTCACTCGACTGGGCCAATCTCCTGAAGCAACAGGGCCGTGAGGATGAAGCGGAGCCGATCCTCCGCCGTGCGTACGATCTCGGTGTGACCGCCGAGACCGCCAGCAGCACGAGTTGAACCTCGAGCGGGTCGTTCGCCCCGCCGGCCCGTTCACGCTCGCCCTCTCCATGAGGCATGCGAGCGACGCGACGCGGCAGGTCCGTGACGGGACGCTGACGGCTACGCTGCGGATCGGCGAGCGGGTGGAGATCGGGTCCGCTCGTCAGACGCTCGACGGGAGCGTCGTGCTGCGTGCCGCCACGGAGGAAGGTCTAGAGCGGCTGCGCTTCGTGCTCGCGCTCGACGCCGACCACACGGAGTTCCTGCGCCGCTTCGCGCGCGACCCGCTGATCGGGCAGGCGACCCTGCATTTCCAGGGAATGCGGCAGCTGCGAATGCCCACTGTGGCGCAAGCGCTCCTCCGCGCCTTCTGCGGCCAGCTGATCGAAGCGCGGCGCGCGCGGCAACTCGAGCGCATCATCGTCCGCGCCATCGAGCCGCGCGTCGAAGGCACGGACCTGCACGGTCCGCCGACGTGCAGATCGCTCGCGCAGGCTGCACCAGTGAGGCTGCGCCAGCTGGGATTGCACGCAAGTCGGGCCGCTGCGCTGGTACGGACCTGCCGCTCGGTCGACCTCGAGCGGCTGCACCAGCTCCCGACCGAGCAGGCGGCGCAGTTCATCGAGCGTCAGCGTGGCCTTGGACCATGGTCGGCGGGACTCGTCTGTCTCGAAGGACTTGGCCGCCACGAGCGCGGCCTGGTCGGTGACCTCGGGCTGATCAAGCTGATGTCTCGCCTCCGCGGGCGCTGGGTCGAGGCTCACGAGACGGCCGAGCTGCTCGCGCCCTACGGCGAGTGGGCCGGCCTCGCGGGCCTCTACCTCGGGACGGCGTTCACGCACGGGCTCATTCCGCTCCCGGCCCAGCGACCCGAACGTTTCCCGCGGCCCGCGTACGCGTGATCGAGCTCGTCCTCGGCGACATCACCGAGCAGGGCGTCGACGCGATCGTGAACGCAGCGAACCCGAGCCTGCTCGGCGGCGGCGGCGTCGACGGAGCGATCCACGGGGCGGGCGGCCCGGCGATCCTCGAAGAGTGCCGCGCGCTCGGTGGCTGCGAGCCGGGCGACGCAAAGGCCACCGGCGCGGGCGCGCTTCCCGCCCGGCACGTGATCCATGCAGTCGGACCGATCTGGCAGGGCGGCGGGCTGGGAGAGGCTCGAACTGCTCGCGTCGGCGCACCGGCGCGCGATCGAGCTCGCCGCCGAACTGGGAGCGGTGACGGTCGCCTTCCCGGCGATCTCCACCGGCGCGTACGGGTACCCGGCCGAACAGGCCGCGCCCGTCGCCATCAGGGCGACGCAGGAAGCGCTCGCCGCGCATCCCTCGATTGCAGCCGCGCGGTTCGTATTCAGGGACGAGGCGACGCTCGGCGTCTACCGGTCTGCTCTGGATTCCTAGACTGCAGCATGGCTGCCAATCGGAAGATCGCGATCCTCGGCGCAGGGCGCATCGGCGAGTCGCTGCTCGCCGGGCTCCTGAGCTCCGGCTGGCGCAAGCCGGCCGACATCACGGTGACCGGACGACGCGACGAACGACTGAAGGAAGTCGTCGAGCGTCACGGCGTCAAGGGCACGCTCTCGAACGCCGAGGCCGTAGCCGGCGCGGGGCTCGTCGTGATCGCCGTCAAGCCGCAGGACTTCGACGTCCTCCTCGGCGAGATCGGAGGCCTGCTCAGCGCCGAGCAGACGGTACTGTCGGTGGCCGCGGCGATTCCCACTGCGCAGATAGAGGCGCGACTTGCCCCGGGAGTGCCCGTCGTCCGCGCGATGCCGAATGCACCCGCGCTCGTGCACGAAGGAATCGCAGGGATCTGCGCCGGTGCGCACGCAGATGACGAGCACCTCGATGTCGCCGAGGAGGTCCTCACGCACCTCGGCGCTGTGGTGCGGGTGCCCGAGAACTACATGGATGCGGTCACCGCGGTCTCGGGTTCGGGCCCGGCGTACTTCGCGCTGCTCGCCGAAGCGATGATCGAGGCCGGAATCCTCCTGGGACTCGGACGCGAGACCTCGACGCAGCTCGTTGTCCAGACGATGCTCGGCACGGCGAAGCTGCTGCGCGACGAGAAGATGCATCCGGTCGAGTTGCGCGAGGCGGTCACCTCGCCGGGTGGCACGACCATTCGCGCGATCCGCGAGCTTGAACAGGCAGGTGTGCGCGCGGCGTTCCTGAACGCGATTCAGGCAGCAATGGAACGTTCCAAAGAGTTGGCTGCCGGCGACTTGTGACCGACGTCGAGCTCGTCGTCGTCGAGGACCCCGACGCAGTCGCAGCCGAGGTCGGGAACCGGCTCGCGCAAGCTGCGCGGACGCGGCGGACACATCGCACTGACAGGCGGTAGGGCACCGGCACTCGCGTACGAGGAAGCGGCGAAGCTCGAGCAGGACTGGAGCAACGTGGAGCTCTGGTGGAGCGACGAGCGTTGCGTGCCGCCTGACGACGATCTGTCGAACTACGCGCTCGCGAAACGCACGCTGCTAGACAGCCTTGGCGCGGCCCCACGTAAAGTCCACCGGATCAAAGGCGAGCTCGGCAAGGAGCGGGCGGCAGCCGACTACGAGCGCGAGCTCGGCGACATCGGTGTTCGACTTCGCGCTGCTCGGCATAGGGCCTGACGGCCATGTCGCGTCACTGTTCCCGAATGCGCCGACACTGCAGGAGCGAAGACGCGTCCTACCTGCGGAACCTGGGCTCGAGCCGTTCGTCGATCGCGTCACTCTCTCCATCCCGGCGCTGAACAGCGCTCGCGTGATCGTGTTCGCACTCGGCGGGGCCGAGAAGGCGGACGCTGCGCGCCGCGCATTCGCCGAGGGACCGAGCCCCAAGACCCCGGCCAGCCTCGTTCGGGCCACGAACGGGAGCACCACTGCAATCCTCGATCGCGCTGCTGCAGCCAAGTTGTCCCGCTTGACACACTGCCCTCTATATGTAGAACTGCGCCGGGGCAGACGAAGGGCGGGTCTACGTGCAAGACGGAACGCTGGTACTCGACAAGCCTGAGCAGCTCAAGGCGCTCGGACATCCGTTGCGGGTGCGCGTCCTCGAGATGCTCGGCCAGGAAGGCGACTGGCAGCTCACGAACCGCGAGCTCGCGCAACGTCTCGGCGTCGATCCCGGGCACCTGCACTTCCATGTTCGCATGCTGCTCAAGGCTGGGCTGATCGAGCTCGCCGACACGAACGGACGCGGACGCGAGAAGCCGTACCGCGCAGTCGCAAAAGTCTTCCGCATCGCGCCGGAGCTGCTCGCGGCCGGAGGCGCGAGCGACATCCAGGCGGCGATGATCGACCAGGTGCAGCGCGCGCACGGCGCCTACTCGGCGGACGGCACCTTCCGCAGCGCCCAACTCGAGGTGAAGCTCAGCGTCGAGGCCGCAGTCAAGCTGATGTCGGCTTTCCTCGAGTCAGCCCGAAGTGACGAGGACGACGACGCCGACAAGGTCGTCCTCACCGTGTTCGCGCATCCGCCGGCGAACAAGGACTAGCCCGGCAAGAACGGAGAGCTGAGGTCGGCGGCCATGTTGCGCCGGCCTGCAAGTCTCTGCAGGACGATCACCGTGTCCGCGACAGGAAGATCCTCGAGGTAGTCCTCGCGCGTCTCGAACGATTCGAGGACCGTCTCGACCGCTTCGCCGTAGCCAACCGGATTCCCTGCGGCGATGAACGCCAGCGCACCGCCGACCGCCTGGGGAAAGTCGTCGCGCGTGCGCAGCATGTCAGCGAGAACGCGCGCCTCCTCGTCACGCGCGAGCACGAGCAGCGCCAGGGTCGCTGCGTACCGCCCGATCGGTGAACCCGCCTCCGCAGCGCCCTGATCGAGCGTCCAGTGCGCATCGGCTTCCGCGGAGCTCCAGTCGTCGGCGAGAAGCCGCGCCTTGACGATCGCGATCGGCCGTCCCCAGCTGTCCGGGGGCGCGAGCTCGAAGCTCTCGCGGTAGCGGTCGGCCGCTTTCGCGAACCATTCCCCGGCGGAGCTCGTATTGCCGTTCATGAGCTCCGAAAGACCTGCCCCCGAGGCAGCGTTCCCCATGCGTGCGAGCTGGCGCTGGCGGGCATCCTGATCCTCGGCCGCCGGCAGTCGCTCCTCCCCGTCCAGGTACCGTTCCTGCTCCCGACGCACGTGCTGTCCCCAGTCCGGCACCGTCAGAGCCTATGAAAACGTCCTTCTACGATCTTCCACTCCTCGCTGCGCCCGGCAAGGTCTTCACGCCGCGGCCGTCGACCGAGCGCCTGGTCGATGAGGCCCTCGAGCGGATCGACGGCGTCCCGATGCGCGTCGCCGACGTCGGCACCGGTAGCGGGGCAGTCGCGATCGCCCTCGCGGTGAACCGCCCGCACGTCGAGGTGTGGGCGACCGACACGAGCGCGGCTGCCGTCGAGCTCGCACGTGAGAACGCGCGCCTCCACGACGTCGAGGACCGTGTCCACGTCCTGCAGGGCGATCTGCTCGAGCCGATCCCGCATCCCGTCGACCTGATCGTCGCGAACCTTCCGTATCTGCCGGACGAGCGGCACGACCCGCGCTACGACGGAGAGCCGCCCGACGCCGTGTATGCACCCGGTGACGGGCTCGGGCCATACCGCAGCCTCCTCGACGCCTGCCGTGACGGCAAGCTCGAGACCGGCGGCACGCTCCTGATCCAGTTTCACCAGAATCCGCTCGTAGCGGACTGCTGGCAGCTCGAGGACCTGCGCGAGCAGCTGGAAACCTCGGCGTACACTCGTTAGCGATGCAGCGTCGGGAGGTCGTGTTCGTCGACGGCGTACGGACGGCATTCGGCCGGGCCGGGCCGCAGGGCATGTTCTGGAAGACGCGAGCCGACGATATGGCGGTCAAGGTCGTGCGCGAGTTGCTGCGCAGAAACCCTGAGATTCCGCCCGAGCGCATCGGCGACGTCATCTACGCGGCGACAGCCCAGGTCGGCGATCAGGGCCTGACGCTCGGCCGCGACGTCGCGCTGCTCGCCGGGCTGCCGCAGACTGTGCCGGGCTTCGCGATCGACCGGATGTGCGCCGGGGCGCTCACCTCCGTTACGGCAGGCGCAGGCGAGATCGCATACGGCGCTGCCGACATCGTGCTTGCCGGCGGGGTCGAGCACATGGGCCACCACCCGATGGGCGAGGACGTCGACTTCAATCCGCGCTTCGTCGCCGAACATCTCGTCGAACCCAGTGCGGTGACGATGGGCGCAACGGCGGAGAACCTGCACGACCGCTTTCCGCAGATCACGAGAGACGACGCCGACGCGTTCGCGGTCCGCTCGCAGCAGCGCGCGGCGGCGGCCTGGTCGAACGGCGTCATGCGCGACACGGTTGTGCCGATGAGCGTCTTCACCGAGGGCGGCTGGCAGATCGCCGAGCGCGACGAGTTCCTCAGGCCGGACACCACGCTCGAAGGGCTCGCCTCATTGCGCACGCCGTTTCGGGCAGGCGGCCGAGTCACTGCCGGGAACTCGGCAGGACTGACTGACGGCGCCACCGCCTGCTTTCTCGCTGCGGAGGACACCGCCGCGGAGCTCGGGCTCGAGCCGAAGATGCGACTGGTCGGCTTCGCCTTTGCGGGCGTCGAGCCGGAACTGATGGGCATAGGGCCGATTCCGGCGACCAAGCGCGTGCTCCAGCAAGCCGGCTTGACACTCGACGACGTCGGCCTCTTCGAGCTGAACGAGCCCTTCGCCGTTCAGGTGCTCACCTGGTGCGACGCCCTCGGCGTCGATCCCGAAGACGCACGCCTCAACCCGTACGGCGGCGCGATCGCCTGCGGGCATCCGCTCGCAGCGACGGGCGTGAGGCTGATGGCGCAGCTCGCGTACGGGTTCGGCGAGCGTCCCGATGTGCGCTACGGACTGACAGGGCTTTGCGTCGGGATGGGTATGGGCGCGGTTCTCTTGTGGGCGAACCTTGGCACCGGTCACTGAGTTCAAGCTCGCGCGTGCGGGCGATGTCGCGCTCGTCACGATCGACAACGGCGAAGACTGGACGAAGCCGACGTTCTTCGGCGAGCAGGCGCTCGAGTCTCTCGACCGGCTGTTAGGAGAGCTCGAAGGCTCGAACTACCGCGCGGCGGTGATCACCGGCAAGCCGTTCTTCTTCGCGGCAGGCGCCGACATCACCGAGTTCCCGGACATCACACGTGACCGTGCGGTCGAAGGCGCACGTGCGGGACATGAGCTGTTCGGGCGCCTGCGTGCGCTGCCGTTCCCGACCGTCGCGGCGATCAACGGCGCATGCCTCGGAGGTGGCGTCGAGCTCGCGTTGCACTGCACGGCGCGCACGGTGTCGACCGCAGTCCGGCACTTCGCCTTTCCGGAGGTCTTCCTCGGCCTGTTTCCAGCGTGGGGCGGCACGCAGCTCCTGCCGCGGCTCGTCGGACCGGAGACAGCGATCAAGGTGATCGTCTCGAACCCGCTGCGCCAGAACCGCATGCTCACCGGTTCGCAGGTGGCCGAGGTCGGGATCGCCGATCGGCTCTTCGAGCCGGTGGAGTTCGTCGACGAATCTCTTGCGTTCGCGCGCGAGCTCGCGGCACAGCCCCTCGAGCGGCCGGCGCCGGACTGGTCCGAGGCGGAAACGCTGTTTCGTCGCGCTCGCACCAACGTCGACGACACCGTCCACGGCGCGGCGCCGGCTCCGTACACCGCACTCGACCTGATCGAGGGCGCGGAGACCTGGACCGTCGAAGAGGGCTACAGCCGGGAGCGCGACGCAATCGGCGAGCTTCTGCCCGGACCGCAGGCCCAGGCATCGATCTATGCATTCGGGCTCGTCGAGCAGCGGGCGAAGAAGCATCCGGCTCGACCGACCGTCGCGCCGGTGAGAGTCGCCAAGGTCGGGATCGTCGGCGCAGGCCTGATGGCACGCCAGATTGCGACCCTGTTCCTGCGCCGGCTCGAGCTACCGATCGTGATCCGAGACTTGAAGCAGGAGATCGTCGACGAAGCGCTCGCGGACATCAGGACGGAAATCCAAAGCCAGATCGCCAAAGGCCGCTACGACGAGGGCAAGGGCCGCTTCATCGCCTCGCTCGTCTCCGGCAGTACCGACTACGACGACTTCGCCGACTGCGACCTCGTGCTCGAAGCGGTATTCGAGGAGATCGAGATCAAGAAGCAGGTCTTCGCACAGCTCGAAGAGGTCGTCGGCGACGAGTGCGTCCTCGCGACCAACACGTCCGCGCTGTCGATCACGGACATGGCAGCCGACCTCCGCCGACCGGAACGCGTGGCCGGCATGCATTTCTTCAACCCGGTCGCGCTGATGCCGCTGCTCGAAGTGGTGCGGGCGGCCGAGACGAACGATGTCGCGCTCGCGACGGTGTGGGACGTCGGCGAGAAGCTGCGGAAGCGACCGATCCTCGTCAACGACGCCCCCGGCTTCGTCGTCAACCGCGTGCTGACCCGGATGACGCGGGTGATCATGGACGCCGTCGAGCACGGCACACCGGTCGACGAGGTGGACGAGGCAGTCATGTCTCTCGGGATGCCGATGGCTCCGTCCGTGCTTCTGCAGATGGTCGGCCCGCGCGTCGCCAACCACGTGCTGGAACGGATGCACGATGCGTTTCCCGAACGGTTCCCGCTCTCCCCCGCACTGGCCGCCCTCGCGGACGGCGGCGATCCGGTCGTCGTCGGCGAGTCACCGCGCACGCGGGAGCAGATCGTGGAGGACGTCCTCGAGGCGGTCGCCGACGAGATCCACCTGCTGCTCGAGGAAGGGGTGGTCCAGGAGGCCGCCGACGTCGATACGGGGCTCCTCCTCGGCGCCGGCTGGCCCTTCTTTCTCGGCGGGATCACGAAGCACCTCGACCAGACAGGCACGTCCGAGCGTCTGTTCGGTACTACATTTGCGGAGATGCGCACGGGAGCACCCGCTTAGTGTCCCTGCCGGCAATACTTGCCGGCTTCTGGCCCGCGATCACGCGGCGCCAGAGCCCACCCTCGCCCTTGGCAAGGCAGACCAGCCTTGCCGCGGTCGAGTGCGGTCTCTGGCTTGGTGCTCGCGACCCAGAAACTCGACAGCATCACCGGCAGGGACACTGATGGCCCACGACGACTGGCGCGTCCGCATCGAGCTACCGGACGAGAGCGGCGCCGAGGACTTCCTCGACCGGCTGGGACTGAGGCAGAGCGAGGCCGACGAACTGTCGGACGAGCTGCGAGCCCATCGGCTCGCAGTGTCGCAGGACGACAACACGATCTTCGTGTACGCCTCGACCGGCATGCAGGCCGAGCAGGCTTCACGCGTCATCGAGAGCGAGCTGAACGATCAGGGCCTGACCCCGTCCCGGTTCGTCACCGAGCGCTGGCTGCACGACGAGGAGCGCTGGGACGACGAGCCCGATCGGCCTGATGTCGAGGAGGAGCTGCTGGAGCGGGGCTACGCGCCCTGGGAGGTCCGGGTCGAGGCCGAAACCCGGCAAGAGGCCGCCGACCTGGCCGACCAGCTCCGGAGCGAGGGCTACGACGTCTCCCGCACGTTCACGTACGTCATCGCGGGCGCTGGGAGCCGCGAGGAGGCTGTCGAGCTGGCCAAACGAGTCCACGGCGAGGTCGAGCCGGGCGGCGAGCTGGTGTACGAGGTGCAGCCCCAGAACCCCTTTGCCGTCTTCGGGGGTCTCGCCGGCTAGCCTCTCGACCGATATACTGGTTGAACGACGCCCGCCTTGGGGATTCGCGGGGTCGCCTTTTCTTACAAGTGCAGCGCGTCAAGACGCTGCGTCCATGCAGGAGATCACAGAGCAGCCGACTACAGCGTCGGAGGCGACGGACGGCCTGACAGCCGACGCCCTCCGAGCCGAAGCCTGGGCCGGCGAGCCCTTCCTCCGGGAGGGTGAAGACGCCGCCAAGGTCCTCGCGCCCGACACTTCCCGCCGGCGCGCGCTCGACGACGCCCTCAAGGAGATCGAGGGAGGACGCCGTGCGCCTTCATCCGGGTGGAAGGTCGAGTACGGCCTCATGCTCGGCCTCGAGCGCGTGCTCGCCGAGGAGAAGCCGCACCTCGCCTCCGGCACGGAGCTGCGGCGTCATCAGGTCGACGCGCTGGCCGGGATGCTCACGGAGCTGATCGCCGCGCACGAGCGGGAGGCCGAGCTGAACGGCAACGGCGCTGCGGTAGAGGTCGCCGAAGGCGAGCCTGACTTGGAAGAGGAGGACGAGCCCGCGGACGAGTCGAGCGAGGACGTCCTCGACGAAGAGATGGAGGAGGAGACCTACACAGGCCCGGATCCAGGCGCTGCACGTCGTTACCGGTTCCGTCACCCGACCGCATCCGGCAAGACGATCGCCGCAGCGGGCTTCGTCGAGGCCGCACGCACACTCGGCGTGCTGATCCTCACGCACCGCCGGCTGCTCGTCTCGCAGTTCCAACGTGACCTGACCGACGAAGGCTACGGGGAGCGCTTCGCGCCCGCGGTCGAACGTGGCAAGGAGCCGCTGACCGATACGAGCCCGCTGACGATCCAGACGTACGCGTGGTTCGCACGTCACCAGGAGACCATCTCGCGCGAGACGTACCAGCTCGTCATCTGCGACGAGGCCCACACGGCGCTCGGCGAGAAGACGAGCGCAGCAATCCGTGCGTTCCCGGAGCCGCTCTACATCGGCATGACCGCGACCGAGCAGCTGATCGCGAAGCAGGTCTCGGATGTGTTCCCCGCGTCGGTCGACGACTTGCCGCTCCAGGACGCGGCGCGTCGCGGACTGATCGCACCGCTACGCGACCTGCGCGTCCCGCCGGTCGCCGCGATCAACCAGGTGCCGATCGTCGGTGGTGACTTCGACCAGGAGATCCTCGCGAAGACGCTCGATCACCAGGCGCTCAACCAGGCGGCCGCATCGCTCTACCGCGAACGGTTCGACAACACGCCCGGCATCGTCTATGCCGCCGGCGTCGACCATGCCTACAACCTGGCGAAGGAATTCCGGGCGGTCGGGCTCAAGGCCGAAGCGGTGTCCGGGCGAACGCCGCCCGTGCGGCTGGCGGAAACGCTCGCCGCCTACGAGCGCGGAGAGATCAACGTCCTCATCAATGCCATGCTGCTTGCGGAAGGCTGGAACTCCCCGCGCGCGACGGTCTGCATGCACCTTGCGCCGACAGCCTCGCGGCGCGTGTACCAGCAGCGAATCGGCCGCATCATGCGCACGCATCCGCGCAAGGAAGCAGGCATCGTCGTCGACTTCGTTCCGAAGGCCGCGACGCACAACGAACGTGTCGTTTCGCTGCATTCCCTGCTCGACGCGGACTTCTATCGCGAAGGCGCGCGGGTCACTCCCGCTCCGCGCCGGCGCGTGCAACGCCGTGCACGGCGCAGGCTGACGCCGGCGCCGTGGCTCGTCCCGGTCACGCCCGACGTCAGGCGCCGGCTCGCCGTGATCACCCGCGAATGGCAGCGCGTCGACCCGAAGTACCTGGACGAGGACGAACAGCGCTACTGGGCGACGATCGCCGGCCGCCAGATTCGATTCGACGAACGGGCGGCGTTCGTCGAGAAGCTGACCGCGCGGGGTGCCTCGAAGGCCTGCCTCGAGCAGTTCCTCGCAACGTGCGCCGCGGAGAACCCCAATCGGCGGCTGCGCATGATCGCACTGTCCGACAGAGTTTCGATGACGGTCGAGCGCGCGGACTTCGACGATCTCGTCACGCTCGTGACCCAGGCGCCCACGTGGGAGAAGGACCGCATGGGCGGGGTGCGCGTCCTGCTGCGCGCGATCGCGGAAGGAAAGGCCAATGCGCCTGACCAGATCCTGGCCCGCTGGACGTGGCGCCTGGCGCGCGCGTCCCGGAAACTGCAGGACCGGCGCGCGAGCGCGGAGTTCCCGGAGGCGAAGCGACTCCTCGGAGCGCTCGCCAATTCGCGAGGACACCGGCACGAGGAGAACGCCGCCAAGCTCGTGAACGCTTCGCTCGAGCTGCCGATCGCCGTCGGAGCCGCGCTGCTCGCATCCGCCGAGGGCTATACGCCCCGCGCCACGCAGCTGATCGAGGCGGCGCGAGAGCGCCTCGGCACGGTGCAGGAAACCGCTGGGGCTCTGGCCGAGAATCTCCCGCAGCCGAAACTCACGTCCGGACGCTCACGGCGACGGAAGCGGCGCAAGCGCAAGAAGAGCGGCACCCAGCCGCAAAACCAGCAGAACCAGCAGAACCAGCAGCAGGCTCAGCAGGCACAGGAGGGGCAGCAGCAGGAGCAGCCCGCGGAGGCGAAGAAGCCGAAGCCGCGGGCCAGGAAGAAACCTGCCCCCAAGGCAGCTGAGCAGGCACCGGCTGAAACGCCGGCGGCCTAGGACCGACTACACAGAGTGCTCATCCTCGTCCCGATCGCATTCGCGGCGGGCGTCATCACGGCGTTCACGCCCTGCATCCTCCCGGTCCTGCCGATCGTTCTCGCGGGCGGCGTAGGAGGCGCAACGAAGCGACGCCCCTATGCCATCGCGGCCGGGCTCGTCACGACGTTCACCGCCTTCTTGCTCGCCGGCGCCTGGCTCTGGAGCCTGATCGGAGTCAGCCCGAAGCACCAGATCAAGATCGGCGCGGCTCTCCTCCTCGTGCTCGCCGTGATCCTCGTCGTGCCGAAGGCTGGCGAGCTGGTCGAGCGGCCGTTCGCATTCCTCACCCGCCGGCGCGCAGGCGACGTCGGCGGCGGCTTTCTGCTCGGGGCCACCCTCGGCCTCGTGTTCATTCCGTGCGGCGGGCCTGTGCTTGCGACGCTGACGGCGAACGCCGCCACGAATCGCGTCGGCGTCTGGATCGTCGCGATCGCGATCGCCTACGCTCTCGGCGCCGCGCTGCCGATGCTTGCGATCGCACGTGGCAGCCGCGGCCTGGTCTCACGGTTTCGCCAGCACGCGCAGGCCGTTCGTGTGACCGGCGGAGTGCTGATGGCGGTGTCCGCGCTCGTGATCTACCAGGGCTGGGCGGAGAGTCTTCAGACGAAGGTTCCCGGCTACGCGAACTGGGTGCAGAACGCGATCGAAGGGAACTCGGCGGCGCAGAACGGGCTCGATCGCCTGGGAGGGCGGAGCAAGCAGGTGTTCGTCACCGGTGGAGAGCAGCTCGCGACCCGCGTCGAGAAGGTGCCGTTGAAGAACTACGGCTCCGCGCCGGACGTCCAAGAGGTGTCCGCATGGATCAACACGAAACCGCTCAGCCTTCCCGAGTTGCGGGGCAAGGTGGTGCTCGTCGACTTCTGGACCTACTCGTGCATCAACTGCCTGCGCACGCTTCCGTATCTGAAGGCCTGGGACGCGCGCTACCGCTCGAAAGGCCTGGTCATCCTCGGCGTGCACACGCCCGAGTTCGCGTTCGAGCACGATCTCGGCAACGTCCGCTCCGCCGTGAAGCGGCTCGGCATTCGCTATCCGGTCGCGCTCGACAACTCGTATGGCACCTGGAAGGCATACGGCAACAACTACTGGCCGGCCGACTACCTCATCGACCAGGACGGACATGTCCGCGACGTGCACTTCGGTGAGGGCGACTACGCGCAGACGGAGAGCGACATCCGCCTGCTACTCGCTGCGGGCAAGAACGAACACCTGCCCAAGGCAGGGCGCGACACGGACCACACGCCGAAGGAGCTGCGGACGCCCGAGTCCTACCTCGGCTATCTGCGCATCGGGAACTACGCGGGCTCGCCGCTCCACACCGACCAGACCGCGGCGTACACCTTCCCTGCATCGCTGACGCAGGACTCGTTCGCGTATGCAGGCCGGTGGCGCGTCGAAGGTGAGCGGATCGTCTCGGCTGCCGACGCACGTCTGCGGCTGCACTTCCAGGCGCGGTCGGTGCACCTCGTGCTCGGCGGGCACGGCCGCGTCGTGGTCAGGCTGAACGGGAAGCTGCAGCGGACAGTGCGGATCGACGGCGACCGGCTCTACACACTCCTGACGCAACGGCAGGCCCAGGACGGCTTGCTCGAGCTGCAGTTCACTCCGGGCCTCTCGGCCTACGCGTTTACGTTCGGCTAGAGCTAGGGCTGCTCGGACGGGCCCTCGCGCTCGGGACCGCCGTTGCCACGCTCACGGTCGCGCAGGAACCGCGTCAGCTCCGCAGCGAGGGAATCACCGGACGGAAGCTGCTGCTCGTCGTCCAGCAGCTCGGCACGCTCCTCGAGCTCCTCGACGTACGCGGCAGTCTCGTCGTCCGAAGCAACGGCTTCGCTCACCTGCTCGCTGTAGCGCTCCGAGGCTTCGTCGAGCTCGGCGGTATCGATGCTCACACCGAGGATGTCGCTCAGTCGCTGCGTGAGCGCGAGCGCGGCACGCGGGCTCGGTGCGAGCGAGACGTAGTGCGGGACTGCGGCCCAGAGGCTGACGGACGGGATGTTCGCGCGGTTGCAGGCGTCGTGCAGGATCCCGACGATTCCCGTCGGGCCCTCGTAGCGTGAGCGCTGCAGACCAAGCCGCTCGATCAGGTCCGGGTCGGTCGCACCGCCCGTCACCGGCGACGGGCGTGTGTGCGGCACGTCGGCGAGCAACGAGCCGAGGGTGATCATCATCTCGACGCCGAGGTCCTGAGCGAGGTCGACGATCATCCCCGTGAAGGTCTTCCAGCGGAGGTTCGGCTCGATGCCGAGCAGGAGGACTGCGTCCCGGTCGAGGCCGGGAATCGACGCATGGTAGAAGGCGTTCTCCGGCCACTCGATGTGGCGAGTCTGCCCCTCGACGAGCGAAACGTGTGGTCGGGTCGCCTGGAAGTCGTAGAAGTTCTCGGGCTCGATCTCCGCGAAGCGGTCCGCCTCCCAGACCTTGGCGAGGTAGCCGCCCGCCAGCGACGCGCCCTGGCCCCCATCGTTCCAGCCACGGAATGCGGCGATCAGAACCGGCTCGCGCAGATTGGGCCGGTCGGTGATGCGAAGTTCGTCAGCGATGCGCGAAGTCTACGTTCGGTCTGAAGAAGAGCGTCGCGAGGGCGACCGTGCCGATCCAGACAGTGGCGGCGAGGAAGACGTGCAGCAGCACGAGCCCCCAGGGAAGATGGGTGCGCCACTGCAGCTCCCCCAGACCCATCTGGACGAGGAGCAGGACGAAGACGCCGACGCCGAACGCGAAGAGCCGAGGTGCGTGTTCCCGTCGCGCGGCGAGGTAGCCGAGGCTGAACAGGAACGTGAGCAGGAAGATGCCCACGACCATGGCGTGCACGTAGACGACCGGCTGCAGACGTCCGAACCGGTCGATCTTGTCCGCGGCGCCACCGCCCGAATGCGGTCCCGCGGCGGTCGCGAGCGAACCGCTGACGATGAGGACGAATCCGGCGACGACGAAAGCGAGGCCGAGCCGGCGCAGCTCGAGCGGAACGAGCGGCTCCGCGCGGCCGACGACCGCCGAGCGCACCTCGAGCGCAAGCACTGTCGCAGCAGCGAGGAGCGCGATCGACAGCAGCAGGTGCAGCATCACGATGGGCCAGCGCAGATCGCTGGCGATCGCCAGTAGGCCGATCGGCGCCTGCGCGAGCGTGCCGAGAAAGATTCCGAGCGCAAGCCGTGGTGCCCAACGAGGCAGTCCCGACGTGCGGCGAACCGCGAGCCAGACGAGCAGCGTGAGCGCGATCGTGATCGCACCGACCAGACGGTTGCCGAACTCGACGAAGGCATGAGCATTCTTCGCGGGAAGCGGATGCCCCTCTTCGCAGCCCGGCCAGTGGCGACAGCCGAGCCCGCTGTCCGTCAACCGCACCGCCGCGCCGGTGCCGATGATGAGCCAGAGCGCGGCGAGCTGGGCGACCACGAACGGAAAGATCTGCGCAGGGCTGAGGACGATCGCCCGGAGCCGAGCGAGCGCCGTGGGCTGGGCGTTCACGGCTCCGAGTTTAGTGACGCGTCACAGCGGGTCGAGGATCGACGGATAGCCGTCGGCGCCGTCGAACGGCGTCGGCCTCGAGCCCAGGAAGAGCGGCCGGTCGGCGGCGTTCAGGAGCACCGGCATCATGTCCGGCCCGCGCAGGTGGCCGAAGATCCCGTCGGCGCAACTCGACTCGCCGAACTCGCTCACGCGGTCTGCGCGAACTCCCGGTCCGGAGACGACGAAGGGGACCGGATCTCCCGAATGGATGACATCCGGGAAAGCCGGAGTCGCGTGATCCCCGGTGATGCACACGATCGCACGGTCCACCGGCAGATCGCGGACCACGCCGTCGAGCGTCTCCATCATCGCCCTCTTCCGGTTCGGGTCCTTCGTGTGTCCCGCCGCATCCGCGCTCTTCACATGACAGAACACGAACGTGTCACCGGCGTCGAGACGCTCGTGGGCGAGCTCGATCCGGCCACGCAGATCGGCGGCGGCGTCGTCGGTCTCGGGCTCTTCACGCGTGTCGAGCCCGACGGCCGTTCCAAGGCCGCGCAGGAAGGCCGAGCTCGCAATGAACGTCCCGCGCAGCCCGTGGCGCTCCTCGAAGGTGGGCACGTCACGCGGGCGGCCCCACCACTTCAACGTGATCACGTTGAACCGTTCGCCCTCGAGGAGCCGCATCACCTCGCGGCTCCACGCTTCCGCTGCCCGCGCGGTCCGCTCCGCCTCGGGCACGAGGGCCTGCGGGCGCAGGACTGGGTGCCGGTCGCGGAAGAATGCGTCGCTGTCCGTGACGCGCTCGTCCGCGTCACCTGAGACGCGGAGGATCGCCTCACCGCGCCAGACATGTTCCAGCGAGAAGGTGAGGCCGTCGATCGCGATGCCGTCGCAGGCCCGAACGAGCCGCTCCGCCTCTTCCGCGTCGCGGTCCGGATCGGGGCGTCCCGTCAACCACCAGCCGTCTGCGCGTCGCTGCGCGGGCCGCAGCGCTGCGTAGGCGAAAACATGATCGGTGTCCACGTCCTGCCCACGCCCGAGCGCCTCGAAGACGGCACGGCCGGGAGACTCGTCGGGCCTATAACCGAACATCGACCAGTGCGCCACCTCGCTCGAAGGCGCGCGGCCGGGGCCGATCGCGTAGAGGACACCGTTCGATCCCGACGCGCACAGCCGGTCGAGGTTCGGCGTGCGCGCGGCCTCGAGACCGCTCAGGCCCCCAAGCGACTCATGGGCCCGGTCGGCGAGACCATCGAGGAGCAGGACGACGATCGGGTGCACTCAGGCCGGTACTCGCTGCAGGGAGCGGATCACCCGTACGACGCCGGCGGGAACGAGAGCTTCCCACTCGCCGCCCGAGCGAAGAGCATCGCGCACGTCGGCTCCGGAGATCTGCTTCTCGGCGCCCTCGTCGAGGATGACGATCTCGTACCCGGCCTCGCGCATGCGCTCGAGCTTCGTGCCGCCCCACTCGGAGAACAGCCGGAGGTACTGCGTCACGCCCGCGGGCACGTAGGCGTTCCAGAGCTCCGGTTCGTTGACGGGAAACGGGATCACATGCACATTGATGCGCTCGTCCTTCGCGACCGCCTCGATCATCAGCAGGCGCTCGACGTAGGTGAACGGGTTCGACTCGGGGAGGTGACGCAGCGGATCTGTCGCTTCTTCCTTGATGCGCTGCGGATCCGGGTTCGTGATCCCGACGAACACCTCGTCGGATCGCTCGCCCGCGCCGCGCAGGTATTCGAGATGTCCGTTGTGGAAGGGCTGGAAGCGCCCGTGAATCATCCCCGAGCTCACTCGACGATGACTCCGGCGCCCTCCTCGACGCGGCCGATCCTCCGGATGAACAGCCGGCGCCCCGCGAACTCCGCCTCGAGTGCTGCGCCCCGCTCGGCCGGGAGCGACACGAGCAGCCCGCCGGCGGTCTGCGGGTCGTACCCGAGTGCCACGAGCGTCTCCGGCAATCCGTCCGTCGTGAGGTGACGTGCGGCGAAGTCGCGGTTCCGTGGGTCTCCGCTCGTCCGCACACCCTTCCGCGCAACGTCGAGCGCGCCGTCGATCGCAGGAAATCGCTCCGACTCGAGCCGGATGCACACGCCGCTACGGTCGGCCACCTCGTGCGCATGGCCGAAGAGCCCGAAGCCCGTCACGTCGGTGACGGCGTTCGGCTCGAGGCTGCGCAGAACATCGGCTGCATCTTTGTTGAGAGTCCTCATCCAGCGGATCGCACGCTCGAGCTGCATGTCGCCCGCGTGACCCTTCTTGTACCCGGTCATGATCAGCCCGGTTCCGAGCGGCTTCGTGATGAAGACGGCGTCGCCGGGCCTCGCCCCGTTCTTCGGCCAGATCCCGTCGGGCCGCACGGTGCCGACGACGGCCAGCCCGTATTTCGGTTCGGCGTCACGAATCGTGTGACCGCCCGCAAGCAGGCCCCCAGCCGCACGTACCTGCTGGTCCGCGGCCGCGAAGACCTCGGCGAGCATCTCCATCGGCAGCTCTTCGGGGAAAGCCGCGATCGACAGTGCGAGGAGCGGCGTGCCACCCATCGCGAACACATCGTTGAGCGCGTTCGTCGCGGCGATCGCGCCGTAGTCGCCGGGGTCGTCGACAACCGGTGGAAAGAAGTCCAGCGTGAAGATGAGTGCACGCTCGTCGTCGAGGCGATACACCGCAGCATCGTCCGCCGGCGCGAGGCCGACGAGCAGGTTCTCCGCCTCTGCTGGCACGAAACCCGCGAGCAGCTGCTCGAGCCGCGCCGCCGAATACTTCGCGGCGCAGCCTCCGCAAGATGCGAGGTCTGTGAGCCTGACGCGTCCTGTCTTGGTGTCCAAAGGAAGCCCTCCGAAGGGTGAACCGCGAAATGTAGGGGTCTCCGAGCTTTTCGTCTACAGAGTGACGACGGTCCACCTTGTTACGTCGAGGTAACCCCGGGTATTCCCGCTCCAGGAAATAGGCGGCGACGCCGAGCGCCGCCGCCGTTCAGGGGAGAGGAGGAGCCTTTCGGTTCCCCCGCGCCAGAGTTCTTCGCCCTGGGCGTGGCACCTTCCGACTTGCAAAGATGGGTCTGTGGCCAGGGCCGCGCTCGTCACCGGGGGTTCGTCGGGGATCGGCCTCGCGATCGCCACCATGTTGCGGGCAGAAGGCTTCGAGCTGACGCTGGCCGCCCGGACGAGTACGAAGGTCGAGGCTGCGGCCTCCGAGCTCGGCGCGCACCCTGTCACCGCGGACGTCGCGAAGGAGGAGGACTGCCGCCGAATGGTCGACGAGCACCGCGAGCGGCACGGCCGGCTCGACGTGCTCGTCAACTCCGCAGGCGTCGGCGTCGCCGGCTCGATCGACGAGCTCGAGACGAAGAAGATCGACCTGCAGCTCGACGTCAACCTGCGTGGCACGATGCTCGTCACGGCCGCCGCGCTGCCGCTTCTACGCGAGACCAGCGGGCTCGTCGTCAACATCGCCTCGATTGCAGGAACCGGCCCGTCTGCTCAGCTACCGGTCTATGGTGCGGCAAAGGCGGGGGTGATCCAGTTCACGTCCACGCTGAACCGCGCAGAGGAGCAGCACGGCGTGCGCGCGACGGCGCTGAGCCCCGGCTTCGTCGACACGCCGATGACGGACTGGGCGCCAGTCCCGCCCGAGCAGATGATCCGTCCGGAGGATTGCGCCGAGGTAGTGCGCGCACTGCTACGTCTGAGCCGGTACGCAAGACTGCCGCACGTTGTGATCGAGCGGGTCGCCGCGGGAGGATTCGGCGCGTAACTAGTCTTGAAACCGCGTCGGCTTCACGCGCTGGCGCGCGAGAAAGCTGTCGAGTGCCGCACGATGGACGCGAAGCACGCGTCCTACACGCACCGCGTCCAGGCGCCCGTCGTGAATCAGGCGCCGGATTGTTTCCGGATGGACGCCGAGTTGATCGGCGACTTCCCGCACACTTACGAGCGCTGAAGGGTCTTCGTTCATTGACGACACGATCCGCACCAACCTTTGCAGGTTCTTCGCACGCAGCGTATGGGCCAACTGGGTCAATTGACACCTGCCTGAGGCCTAGCGTAGAGAACGCCGAATCGCATTCTCGAGCTCTCCCGTCGAGACCGAGCCCTCGAACTTCGCCTTGACGCGGCCGTCACGACCAACGAGAAACGTCCACGGCTCCGAGGGGAGCCGCCATTGGCGCACCCACCGGTTCTTCCCTTGACGCGGATCGTTGTTCTTGTAGATCTCGACGTGGATGAAGCGGATTCCCGAGCCTTCGAAACGACGCCGCTCGTGCTCGACGACGTCGACGACCGGTCCGCAGGTGCGGCTCTCGCAGTAGCGCGGCGTCGCGAACGTCACGACGAAAGGAGCGTGCGCAGCAAGCGACCCGGCGATCGAGTAGCGGAGCAGTCCGCGATCGGGAGGGACACGCGTTGTGAGCTTCGCGGTCCTCCCGCCGGAGCTCGCAAGCGTCGGCGTCCGCGACGCGTAGGCGCGGTCGCCGACGGCAGGAGTCGCCGAGCGGTCCCTCACGACGATGTCACGGATGCCGCCGATCGCGACCTTCCCGATCGGCCGGGCAAGAACGTAATACTTCCCGGCCGCAGACACCTGCACGTGCGCCACGTACAACGACGGCACGTCGGCGCCCGTAGACACGCCGGGCACCCCGACCGGTTCGAGCTTTGCAACGGTCTCTTCAAGTGGTTTCGCGCGCAGAGAGCGCGAAATCCAGAATCGAGCCGTCGGCGGAGCGATCACGCGGCCGCGGTTGTCGACGACGAGAAAGGAGACGCGGACGTCGCCGGTGGAGTAATCGTCCGTGCCGGGAATCAACGCCACAGCCTGTCCGGAGCTCTTCCAGAGTTCTTCGAGTGATCCCGTGCTGGGCGCGCCCTGCTCCGAACGGCTCATCGAAGAGCCACAGCCTGCCGTCAGCGCGGCAAGCGCGAGAACGGCGAGCAAAGCGCGCACGCTTCCACTCTAGATCTCCGCGCCGTCGTGAGCCCCGAGGGGCATGAACGCGAGAGCCGGCAGCAGTGCAGCGGCGATGAGAATCGCGAAAACCGCGAAATACATCAGGCGAGCTTTGGACACGTGGTCACCTCCTTTCGGAGCGTTGAGTTAGAAGCGGACGTCTTGTAGGGCGTCCGCGGCCTGGCGGTAGAGCCGGGCGGCTGCCCGATCGTCCCCGCGTCGTGTCGCAAGATCCCCCTGGGCGACCCACGCAGACGCGCGATGGCTCCCCGAAGAGAGCTGGTCGTATGCACGCTCACCCGCCGCGAAGGCCTCTTCGGCCTCGTCGAGGCGATCCTGCTCGAGCAACGCGCGGCCCAGAACGAGCTGCGCGTTGCCGATCTCGCTGACCTCGTCGACCCGGTCGCCGAGTAGCCGAAGCGCGTAGCGCGCTTGCTCCTCTGCGAGCGAGACGTCACCGGTTCGGAGGTGGACCTGGGCGATGCCGTTCACCGCGTGCGCCGCCTCTGCGTCGTTGCCGACTTCGAGGGCGATGCGGACTGCGTCCTTCAGAAAGTCCACCGCTTCCTCTGGGTGACCGAGCAGGAAGTTGATTCCACCGAGGTTGTTCAGCAGCCGGCCGAGATTGCCGCGATCCGAAAGCTCCTCGTACGCCGACTTAGCCCGCTCGGCGTAGGAGCGCGCGAGCACCCAGTGGCCCTCGCGGTCGGCGATGATCGACGCCTGAAAATAGATGTCTGCCGCCGTGCGCTTGTCGTTCAGCCCTTCGGCGAGCTCGAGCGCGCGCTCGACGTCCTCCCGCGCGGCCTCGAGGTCGCGGCGGCGGCGGTAGCAGCGTGAGCGCCACGCAAGGATGTTCGAACGAAGCTGGTCCGACGGGATCTCGGAGCGCTCCGCGAGCTTGAGCCCTTCGTCGAACAGCCCAATCGCCGTCTGGATGCTGTTCAGCTTGTAGCGCGCGACACCGAGCCGGAAGAGAACGTCTGCACGCTCGACGTCGGAGAAGGTCGAGCGTTCGGTGAGCACTCGGGCGCGCTCGAGCAACGCGATCGCCTCGCGCACTTCGCCGGCGCGCATGCGCACGGTCGCCTCGCCGGAAAGAGCACGCGCCTCGAGCTCGGGCATGCCGGTAGCCAGCACGGCGGCGCGGATCTTCCCGAACTCCTCGAGAGCCTCGTCGTTTCGACGCGCCTCCAGCAACGCGTCGGCACGGGCAAGACCCGCGTCGACCCGGCCGCGCTCGTCTGCGGAGATGCCGTTCGCGAGGAAGCCTGCGTCGACACCGAGCCGCTCCGCGAGCCAGACGATCGTCTCGGGGGTCGGACGAGTCTTCCCACGCTCGATCTGGCTGACGTACTCCTTCGAGAAGCGGTCGCCGGCGAGATCGGTCTGGGTCAGCGCCGCGGCGACTCGGAGCTGGCGTAGGCGCTCGCCAAGCCGAAGCCCGGCCTGAGCGGCGGAGGCTCGCTCCTGCTGCTGCTGACGGATGGCGGTCGAGTCAGGCACGTGCGGCGTAGTAGTACGTCATACTTCACCCAACTTCAACCTGTCCCTTCGGGCATCCCCCGAAAAGGTCATGTTTGGGCCTAAAACTGGTCAACCAAGCCTAACGCAAATCACTTGACCGAGCTACTTGACAGCCCAGGGGAACGCTCCTAGAGTGAGGCAATCTTGCAACCGAGCCAGACGCCAGGGTCGGCTGCAGGAGGCGCTTCACCAGGTGGACTCCAACCGGGGCGTGGCTGGGCCGCAGAGCCAAGTCCCGGAGAGACCGCCACACAGGGCGGAGTCGCCTAACAGGAATCGACCCCCGGAGCCGCAGCCGGGGGTCTTCCTCTTTCTAGGGCTCGTCGGCGAGAGCGACGCCGATTGATTCCGGCGCGCCTTCGCGGCGCGGCAACGGGCGCACCGTCAGGACCGAGATGATCGCGCCCACGAGGACGAGCGCCGCGCCGACGTGAACCGCTCGGTGATAGCCGACCACGAACTGGTCGCTCCACAGCGGGCTCGTCGGCAGAACGCTGACGCTCGTGGCCACGAGCGCGCCCATGATCGCGATCCCGAGCGACCCGCCGACCTGGCGCATGCTGTTGATCACCGCGGAGCCCACGCCGGCCTGCGCAACCGGAACGGAGCCCATCGCCGCAGCCGTCGTCGGCGCCATCGTGACCGCCATCCCCACGCCGCCCACGAGCAGGGCAGGAAGGATGTTCCAGAAGGATGAGCTGGCGTCGAGCGTCCCGAAGAGAAGGAGCGAGATCGCGAGCAGGGTCATCCCCGCTCCCATCAGCCATCGTGCGCCGACCCGGTCCGAGAACCTGCCTGCGGCCGGAGCGACGAGGATGATCAGAACGGTCATCGGCAAGAACGTCGCGCCGGTCTCGATCGCGCTGTAGCCGAGGACGCGCTGCAGGAAGAGCGAGTTGTAGAAGAAGATTCCGAATAGCGCGAGCCCGACGAACAGCATCGCGGCGTTGGCCCCGGCGAACGTCGGATTCTTGAACAGCGAGAGGTCGAGCATCGGCAGGCGCTGACGCAGCTCGAGCAGGACGAAAACGGCCAGCGACACCACTGCGACAGCGAACAGGGTGAGAACGCGGGTCGAGGTCCAGGCGTGATCGTTCGTCTCGATCAGACCGTAGGTGAGGGCGAAGAGGCCGATCCCCGAGGTGATCAGGCCGGGTAAGTCGAGTCTCTGCTCCTTCGACGTGTCCTTCGTCTCGTCGATGAAGAGCCGCGCCGCGATCACGCCGAGCACACCGACGGGAATGTTGATGAAGAAGATCCAGCTCCAGTTGACCTTCTCCGTCAGCAGGCCGCCCACGATCGGGCCGATCGCGAGGGCAAGCGCGGAGACCCCTGCCCAGATGCCGATCGCAGTTCCTCGCTGCCGCGGTGGGAAGGTCGCGGTGATGATCGACAGCGTCGCCGGATTCATCAGCGCGGCGCCAACACCCTGCACGGTGCGCGCAGCGATGAGCGAGCTCGCCCCGCCCGCGAGGCCGCACCACAGTGAAGCGCCGGTGAAGATGACGAGGCCTGCGATGAAGATCGCCCGCCGCCCGAGCATGTCGGCGAGCTTCCCGCCGGTGAGCAGGAGCACGCCGAACGTGAGGGCGTAGGCGTTCACGACCCACTCGAGCTCCGAGATGCTGATGCCGAGGTCCTGCTGGATCGACGGTAGCGCCACGTTCACGACCGTGTTGTCGAGCATGATCATGAACAGCCCGACCGCGACTGCGACGAGTGTCCACCACTTGCGGTTCTCGGGCGTGAACAGTCGAGCACCCATCTCTGAGAGGTTAGAGCACGCTCCCCGGCCGACGTCGGGCGGCTACCCGTACGCTTCGCGCGTGCCCGATTTCATCTGGACGCCGACGGCCGAGCAGGTCGAGAGCGCGAACCTGACGCGGCTCGCCCGCCGGGTCGGCGTGGAGGGGTACGAGACGCTCCATCGCGTCTCGATCGAGGAGCCCGAGCGCTTCTGGCCCGCCCTGATCGAGGATCTAGCCCTCGAGTTCTCGGAGCCGTGGGAGCAGGTGGTGGACACCTCGCGCGGCGACGAGTGGGCAACCTGGTTCACCGGTGGGAAGCTCAACCTCGCCTGGAACTGTGTCCACAAGTGGGCAGCCGGGGAGCTCGCCGAGGAGGAGGCGGCGATCTGGCACGGGGAGGACGGCTCACGGCTGTCGCTGACGTGGGGCGAGCTTTCCGACGAGGTCTTTCGCCTGGCCGAAGGGCTCGCGTCGATCGGCATCGGTCCCGGAGACGCCGTCGGGATCTTCCTGCCGATGTCGCCGCAGGTAGCAATCGCATCGCACGCATGCGCGCATCTCGGCGCGGTGCAGGTACCGATCTTCTCCGGCTTCGCTCCGCCCGCGATCGCCGCGCGGCTGGCCGACGCGAAGGCGAAGGCGCTGATCACCGCAGACGGTTCGCTTCGTCGCGGACAGGTCGTGCCGATGAAGCAGATCGCGGACGAGGCGCTCGAATCGTCACCGACGGTGACGCACACGGTCGTCTGGCGCCGGCTCGGGCTGGACGACGTCCCGATGACGATCGGTCGCGACCGCTTCTGGGACGAGCTCACGGAGAAGACCTCCGGGGATCTGCCGCCGAAACAGGTCGACTCGGAGCATCCCTACCTGCTGGCGTACACATCAGGAACGACCGGTAAGCCGAAGGGCGCGCTGCACGTCCAGGGCGGGTTCCTCGTCTCGATCGCACGCGAGGTTGCGTACCAGGCGAACGTCAAGCCGGGCGACCGCATCCACTTCGCCACGGACATGGGTTGGATCATGGGGCCGTGGACCGTCGTCGGCGGCGGTGCCTGCGGCGCGACGGTCGTCTACGCGGAGGGCGCGCCGGACTTTCCGGCGGACCGGATCTGGAAGCTCGTCGAGTCCGAGCGCGTGACGATGCTCGGCGTTTCGCCGACGCTCGTGCGCGCGCTGATCCCGAAAGGCGATCCCCAGTCGGACATGTCGTCGCTCAGGGCGATGTGCACGACCGGCGAACCGTGGAACAAGGATCCGTACCGCTGGCTCTTCGACAAGGTCGGGGGCGGCACAACGCCGATCGTGAACTGCTCCGGCGGCACCGAGGTCGGTGCCTGCTTTCTCACGACGTGCGTCACCGAGCCGATCAAGCCGGTCGCGCTCGGCTTTCCGGCGCTCGGCCAGGACATGGACGTGTACGGCCCGGACGGCACCCCCGTGCGGGGCGAAGTCGGTGAGCTCGTCTGCAAACGCCCGTGGCCGGGAATGACGCGCGGCATCTGGGGCGACGACGAGCGCTACCTCGACGCATACTGGCGGCGCTTCCCCGGAGTCTGGACGCACGGCGACTGGGCATCGATCGACGAGGACGGTTACTGGTACCTGCACGGACGCTCCGACGACACGCTCAACATCGCCGGCAAGCGCATCGGCCCGGCGGAGCTCGAGTCGGCTGCCGTGGGTCACGGCGGCGTCGCCGAAGCGGCCGCGATCGGCGTCCCACACGAAGTGAAAGGCGAGGTCGCCTGGATCTTCTGCGTGTTGAAGCCAGGCACCGAAGCGACCCCGGCCTGCGCGCTCGAGATCTCGACCGCGGTCACCGACGAGCTCGGAAAGGCGTTCAGGCCTGAGCGGATCGTGTTCGTGTCCGCCCTCCCGAAGACCAGGAGCGCCAAGATCGTGCGCCGGGCCGTGCGGGCCCGGGTCTTGGGCAAAGAGCAGGGAGATCTCTCCTCGCTGGAGAATCCGGAGGCCCTCGACGAGATCGGCGAGGCAGCTGGCCGGGCCTAGGTTTATACTTTTCGGCGAATACGCGTACCAAATACGATCATGAATGTAAATTTGGCGGCAGGAACGTGCATGGTTTCCGCCAAACGGGCATCTAGTTGGTCGACCCGGTATGGGAGTCGCCGTATCCCTCACCGCGATCGTGCTCGGCTTGGCCGCACCAGCGGGAGCCGCTCGACAAGGCACCGATTCCGCAGCGTTGGCAGCCGTCGCGTCAGCGTGCGCCGGTGCCACGACTGCCGCCGGAGACGAGCACTCGCAACTCGAGGCGATGTACTGCGGCATCAACGTCGTGCGCCGGAGCTTCGGACTCCATGTCGTCCGAGGCAATAGGCCGCTCAACCGGTCGTCGATCCTGAAGGCGGACGCAGTTCGGCGGTGCGGCTTCTCGCACACGCCGTGCGGCATGTCGTTCACGCGAACGTTCCAGAAGGCCGGGTATCTCCCCGCCCGGGCGTTTGGCGAGAACCTGGCCTGGGGTCAAGGAGAGCTCGGCTCACCCGTGCACACGCTGCAGCTGTGGCTGAGCTCGCCACCGCATCGCAAGAACCTCCTCGGGAGCAGCTGGCGCGACCTGGGGATCGCCTACGAGCGCGGCCACATGTTCGGCCGGGACGGCGTGGCCCTCTGGGTTCTGCAGCTCGGCCGGCGCCGCTAAGTTTTCGCCTCAGAGTCGCAAACAGCTAGACTGAGCCGATGCGGCTGGCATTGGCCCAGATCAACCCGATCGTCGGCGACCTCGAGGGAAACCGCGAGCTCATCCTCGAGCGGCTCTCCGAGGCCCGGTCGAATTCCGCCGACCTCGTCGTCTTCCCGGAGCTGGCCGTCACCGGGTACCCGCCTGAAGACCTCCTGCTCCGGCCCGGGTTCATCCGTGCCGCCGAGGAATCGGTCGAGCAGATCGCACTCGACACGCGCGGAACGACAGTCCTCGTCGGCGCGCCTCATTTCGAGCGGGATCTCTACAACGCGTGTTACGTCCTCTCGGGCGGGGAGGTCAAGGCGATTTACAGGAAGCGTTTCCTCCCGAACTACGGCGTCTTCGACGAGGACCGGTACTTCGCACCCGGTCGAGACCTCGTCCTCCTCGAGCACGGCAAGACGCTAATCGGCCCGACCGTCTGCGAGGACATGTGGCAGCCCGGGCCACCAGCGACGGATCTTGCGCTCGCCGGTGCGGAGCTGCTCGTCAACATCTCCGCCTCACCGTTCTACGTCCGGCGCGACCGTGAGCGAGAGGAGATGTTCGTCACACGCGCGCGCGACAACTCGTGTTTCGTCGCCTTCTGCAACGCCGTGGGCGGACAGGACGAGCTGATCTTCGACGGGCACTCCGTCGTCATCGACGACGAAGGCAAGGTGATCGCACGCGCACCCGGTTTCGAAGAGGCCCTGCTGTTCGCCGATATCGAGCCGCAGGAAGTGATCGGCCGGCGTCTGCGCGACGTTCGGCGCCGCGCGCTCGCGCGCGAGCGCGAGACGATCCCGCCGGTGGAGATCATCCACGTCGGCTCGCGCGGCCCTTCGCAGAACGGGAGCAAGGTCGCCGTCGAAGTCGCGCCGTTCGTGGACGAGCTGGAGCAGATGCGAGGCGCGCTCGAGCTCGGGCTTCGCGACTACGTGAGGAAGAACGGCATTTCGCGAGGTCGTCGTCGGCGTCTCCGGCGGAATCGATTCCGCCGTGACCGCCGCGCTCGCCGCGGAGGCGCTCGGGCCTGACCGCGTCCATTGTGTGTCGATGCCTTCGCGGTATTCGTCGGAAGAGACGCAGTCCGACGCGCGACGGCTTGCCGAGAGCCTCGGCTGTCCGTTCAGAGAGATTCCGATCGGCACGATCGTCGACGCATTCGGCGGCGCGCTCGCCGGTGCCTTCGAGGGGCGCGGGCCCGATCTCGCAGAGGAGAACATCCAGGCGCGCGCGCGCGGCGTGCTGCTCATGGCTCTCTCGAACAAGTTCGGCTGGATGCTGGTTGCGACCGGCAACAAGTCCGAGCTCTCGGTCGGCTACGCGACGCTCTACGGCGACATGGCGGGCGGCTTCGCGCTGCTGAAGGACGTGTACAAGACAGATGTCTTCCGCCTCGCGCGCTACCTCAACGAACGAGCCGAGCGGGAGCTGATCCCGACGTCGATCATCGAGCGCGCCCCGAGCGCCGAGCTGCGTGACAACCAGCTGGACGAGGACTCACTCCCGCCGTACCCGAAGCTCGACGAAGTGCTCGAGCAGTACGTCGAACACGATCGCACGCTCGAGGAGCTCTCAGCGGACGGCTTCGACCGCGACGTCGTCGAGCGCGCGGTCTCGATGGTCGACCGGGCGGAGTACAAGCGCCGTCAGGCGCCGCCGGGCGTGAAGATCCACCCGAAGGCATTCGGCCGCGATCGCAGAACGCCGATCACGAACCGCTGGCGCGGCTAGACGCGTCGGCGAGCTGACGAAACCAGCGCAGGCGCTCGTCCCAGGGCACCGCGGCGTTCGCCGGCGAAGTCGACGGCAGCACGAAGAGCCTGCGTGTCGCGGAGCTTGCGCTCCTGCGCGCCGAGCTCGGGCCGCTCGCCGAACACGCCGCGGTACGCCTCCTTGCCGACGAAGCCGATCCACGCCGGCTGTAGATCGCTCGCGATTCCCTCGAGCCGGTCGGCTGCTCCCTCGAAGTCCGCCTTGCGTAGATCCCCCGAGCCCGGCGTGGTGCGGGACGCGGCGTTGGTGACGCCGACGCCGTACGCGGGAAGCTCGAACTGCTCGGCGGGCTCGAGCAGGCGCGGCGTGAAGCCGGCGGCGTGCAAAAGCCGCCAGAAGTCGTTCCGCGGATTCGCGAAGTGCGCCGCCGCAGCTGCGGAGACGCGTCCTGGGTTGATGCCGCAGAAAAGCACCCGCAACCCGGGCGCCAGAACGTCGGGGACGGCCGACTCAGGCTGCTTCGGGCTCGGCGAGCTCGGCGGGGTCACGCGCTTCGAGGAATTCCTCGAAGCGGACCCGCAAGGCCTCGCCTTCGATCCCGAGCTCGCGGCGCGCACGGCGAGGCTCGAGTCTGACGATCCGGACGGTCTCGTCCCAACCGCCGTAGCACCGGGCATAACATTCGGCCTCGCTGAGGGGCCGCAGTCTTCGCATGAGCGAACAGTACGCCGCCGTCCGGACGGTTCCTCCGCATCCCGGGCAGGATAGGACTGTGGCAACCGGGGCGAAGGAATTCCGCTACGCCGTAGCGCTCGATCGGGCGGGCCGGGTCACGGCCAACGGACACGCACCGCTCGACCTCGACCCGTCGTGGACGCCGGAGCACCTGGTTCTCGCCGGCCTCGTGCGCTGCACGCTCCAGAGCCTGCGGTTCCACTCCGACCGCGAGGGGATCGACTTCGTCGCCAGCGCAGCTGTCTCGGGAAAGGTGACGAAGCGCCCCGAAGACGGGCGTTACGCATTCGTCGACCTCGACGTCGAGCTCAATCTCGAGCTCGAGCCGGTACCGCCGGGCGACGAGCTCGCCGCGCTACTGGCCAAGGCCGAGCGGGACTGCTTCATCGGCGCCTCGCTGAACCCCTCACCGCGCTACCACTGGCGCGTGAACGGAACGGCGCTTCTAGCTTCGCTCGAGCGGCGACATGGTCAGGCCGTAGTCGCGAAGCTGCTGCCAGTAGTGCTCGGCGACTTCCTTGTGCCCTGACCAGACGATCGCGCGGCCGCTCGAGTGGATCCGGTCGGCAAACCGCAGACCCTGGTCGTACGACACCTCGGGCAGCGTCGACGCGAGCGCGCTGGCGACACCCTGGAAGGTGTTGTGGTTGTCGTTCAGCACGATGACGTTCCACGGTGCGCCGAGACCGGTGCCCGTTCCCTGGTCGATGCGCTCTTTGGTCGCCGGGGCCATACGCCAATCGTAGTAACGTCTCGAACGGTGTCCACCGTCACCTTCGACGTCGAGGCCGTCCGCGCCCGGTACTCGGCACTGCGCCAGCCGCTCGCTTTCTTCGACGGCCCCGGCGGCACCCAGGTGCCGGACGACGTCATCGACGCCGTTTCCCGCTACTACCGCGAGTCGAATGCCAACGTGAGCGGCCCGTACGAGACGAGCCGCCGCACGGAGGCGCTCGTGGCCCAGGCACGTCGCACAGCCGGAGAGTTCCTCGGCTGCACTCCCGACGAAGCCATCTTCGGCGCGAACATGACGACGCTCGCATTCGCGCTCACGCGCACCGCCGGGCGCGAGTGGCGCGCAGGCGACGAGATCATCGTCACGAAGCTCGACCACGATGCGAACGTGTCGCCCTGGCTCGAGCTGGCCCACGACAAGCAGCTCGAGGTTCGCTTCGTCGACATCAACGACGACACGACACTCGATCTCGCAAATCTGGAGCGGCAGCTGAGCGACCGCACGCGAGTCGTCGCTTTCCCCGTCGCGTCGAACGCAGTCGGAACGCTCTCGGACGTCCGCCGCATCGTCGAGCTCGCGCACGATGCCGGCGCGCTTGCGTGGGCCGACGCAGTCCACTACGGGCCGCATGGGCCGATCGACGTCGGAGACTGGGGCGTCGACGTCTTGATCTGCTCGCCCTACAAGTTCTTCGGCCCCCACCTCGGCGTCGCCTTCGGGCGCGGGGAGCTGCTCGAGAGCTGGCGTCCCTACAAGGTGCGGCCGGCGTCAGACACGCCGCTCGGCCACCGCTTCGAGACGGGAACGCTCCCGCACGAGCTGCTCGCAGGCTTCGTCGCCGCGGTGGAGTACATCGAGTCGATCGGCTGGGAGTCGATCCAGACGCACGAGCGCACGCTCGGCGAGCGCTTTCTCGCCGGTCTCCCGGACAAGGTGACGCTCTACGGGCTCCCGACGATGGAGGGTCGCGTTGCCACCTTCGCCTTCAACGTCGACGGCGTGCCGACTCGCGAAGCCGCCACGCGACTGGGCGACGCCGGCTTCGCGGTATGGCAGGGGAACTACTACGCGGTCGAGGTAATGAAGCGCCTCGGCCTCGAAGACAGCGGCGGAGCCGTTCGAGCCGGCATCGTGCACTACAACACTGCTGACGAAGTCGACGGCCTGCTGGCCGCGGTCTCCGCGCTCTAGCGGGCGCCGGCCCAGCGCGACTCTGCGCTGGCCCGCGCGAAGCTGCGTGCCGCCCGCTCGTCCACCGTCAGCACGATCGGGCCGTGGACGATCAGGTGCTTGTCGGCCCGCTCCTTGAGCAGATCGGTGTAGAAGCCGTGCACGAGCCACTCGCGCCCAGGCGCAACCGCGGCGCGCATGCGCAGCCGCACGAGCCCGGGTGCGAGCTCGTCGACCTCGTGGATGACGGGGCGCTGGACGAACGTCGTCGGGCCGACCGGCAGGATCGATGACACGTGCTCGATGAGCACCTCGGCCGCCTCGCGGCTGCTGGCCACCAGCTCGACGTCGAACTCCTTGAGCCCGCCGGGCAGCACCCGAACCGCGGGGATCTGCGAGTTGTGAATGTTGATCACCTCGCCGTCGAGTGAGCGGAGCTTCGTCCGGCGGAGCGAGACCTCCTCGACGATGCCCTGCAGCTCCATCGTCGGGATCGCGATCGTGTCGCCGACGGAGTACCACTTCTCGGTGAACATGCTGAAGCCGGCGATGATGTCGACGAGAACGCGCTGGGCCGAGAAGGCGACGAGGATCAGCACGAACGATGCGCCGGCGATCGTGCTCAGCCGGTCGAGCCCTCCGGTCAGCTGGGCAGCGGCGAGGACGAGGGCCAGCGCGAAGGCGATGTAGGCGATGCCCGTCCGGATGACGCCCACGGTCGTCTCGCGGCGCTTCAGCTCGATGATCTTGGCCCGGAGATCGCCGGTGGGAGCGTGGTGCCTCCGGTCGTACCACGTCAGCCCCCTGCGGGCGACGAGGGCGCTCAGGCGCGACACGGCCCAGGCGGCCGCGAACAGGAAGACGATGGTGAGGGCGGTGAGCATCTGTTACAACCTTTCCGTGAATCGAAGGTATCGACAGGGTTCTCGCTGTCACAAGCCCTCGCTCCGAATCTTTACTGCGACTTAACCTCATTGACTCCCGTCGAGCTCCTCCAGCGACTGATCCGGTTCGACACGACGAACCCACCCGGGAACGAAGCCGAGTGCGTCGAGTTCGTGCGCAGCCTGCTCGAGGAGGCGGGCGTCGAGAGCCGGATCTATGCAAAAGATCCGGCTCGCCCGAATCTCGTCGCACGCCTGAGCGGCAAGGGACAGAGCGGGCCGCTCCTTCTCCAGGGGCACGTCGACGTCGTCACGACGTCGGGCCAGGCCTGGGCACGGCCGCCGTTCGGCGGCGATCTGGTGGACGGCGAGGTCTGGGGACGCGGCGCCGTCGACATGAAGGGCGCCGTCGCGATGTACGTCTCGGCGTTCTTGCGCGCGGCGCGGGGCGAGCTCGAGTTGCCGGGAGACGTGGTCCTCGTCGTCCTCAGCGACGAGGAAAACGGCGGCGATTACGGCGCGAAGTTCCTCGTCGAGGAGCATCCCGAGCTCTTCACCGGCATCAAGCATGCCCTTGGAGAGGCGGGCGGGGTCTCCCAGGTGATCGCGGGCAAGCGCTTCTACCCGATCCAGCTCGGCGAGAAGCAGATCTGCTGGCTGAAGGCGACGGTGCGCGGCCGCGGGGGCCACGGGGCGATGATTCACCGCGACGGGACGATGGCTCGTCTCGCGCAGATGCTGCGCGACCTCGACCGCAAGCCGCTCCCGATCCACGTCACGCCGATCGTCCGCGACATGATCGAGGCGATCGCCGCGCAGCTGCCGCGGCCGAAGCGAGACCTGATGCTGACGCTGCTCAAGCCGGGAGTCGCCGGTCGTGTGCTCCCCCGCCTCGGGCCGAAGCTCCGACCGATCGAGACGCTGCTCCGCAACACCGTCAACGCGACGATCGTCCGCGGCGGGGAGAAGGTGAACGTCATCCCGGCAGAGATCGAGGTCGAGCTCGACGGCCGCCTGCTTCCCGGCTTCACGCCCGATCAGCTGATCGCGGAGCTCCACGAGATCATCGGCGACGACATCGAGGTCGAGCTCGTCCGGCACGATCCCGGTCCCGCCGAGCCCGACCTCGGGCTCTTCGAGATGCTTGGCGACGTGTTGCGGGAGCTCGATCCCGAAGGAATTCCGATGCCGCTGCTCCAGGGCGGCGTGACGGACGGCCGCTTCTTCTCGCAACTCGGCATCCAGACGTACGGCTTCATGCCGATGCGACTCCCGGAGGAGTTCCCGATCCTCGAGATCGTCCACGCCGCCGACGAGCGCGTGCCCGCGGCGGCAATCGAGTTCGGGACCGAGGCGGTCTCGCGCGCGTTGCAACGTTTCTGAAGAACGCGCCAGGATGATCCGCCTCGGTAGCATCGCGAGCGGTGAGCGCCTTCAACCTCGAGCGGCTCGACAATGGCCTGCGGATCCTGACCGCGCCGATTGACTCTGCGCAGTCGGTGACGTGCGCGATCATGCTCGCGGCCGGGTCGCGCTACGAGACCCCCGACACAAATGGCATCGCGCACTTCGCGGAGCACATGTTCTTCAAGGGGACGGAGCGACGGCCGACGGCGCGCGACATCTCCATGGAGATCGACGCGATCGGCGGCGAGTTCAACGCTTTCACGGGCAAGGAGTACACGGGCTACTACGTCAAGTGCGCCGCGGAGTCGCGGGACGTCGCCCTCGACGTCCTCGTGGACATGCTCCGCCACTCCAAGTTCGACCCCGACGAGATCGAGCGCGAGAAAGGCGTGATCGTCGAGGAGATGAACATGTACTACGACACGCCGCGCGACTTCATCGGCGGCGTGTACGAGGAGCTCCTCTACGGGGACCAGCCGCTCGGCTGGGACATCATCGGCCGCAAGGAGACGATCCGGAGCGCGAACCGCGACACGTTCAACGGCTACGTCGACCACTGGTACAGGCCGTCCCGCATGGTCCTCGGCGTCGGCGGGAAGATCGGCGACGACCTGCACGAGCGCGCGCAGGAGCTGCTCGGCGACATGGCGGAGGCCGAGACCGGCCGGCCGGATCCGGTCAAGGTGGAACAAAACGACCATCCGCTGGTCAAGGTGCACACGAAGGCGTCGGACCAGGCGCACATCTGCCTCGGCGTCCATAGCTACCCGCTCGATCATCCGGACCGCTACGTGCTGCAGGTGCTCTCAACCGTGCTCGGCGGCGGCATGTCGTCGCGCCTGTTCACCGAGGTCCGCGAGCGCCGCGGCCTCGCCTATTACGTCTACGGCCTCAACCACAGCTACACCGACGCGGGATCTCTCTACGCGCAGGCGGGAGTGGACATCAACCGCATCGACGACGCCGTGTCCACCGTGGCAGGCGAGTTGCAGAAGATCGCAACGGAGCCTGTTCCTTCAGACGAGCTCGAGAAAGCGAAGAGCTTCGCGAAGGGACGGTTCGTCCTGCAGCTCGAAACGTCGCAGGGACTGATCATGTTCGGCCTGCGCCGCGAAGTCTTGGAGTCAAGGACGCCCGACCCGGAGGAGATCCTCGAGGCGATCGGCAAGGTGACCGCCGAGGACGTCAGTCGCGTCGCGCAGGACGTGATCGGGAAACAGGGTGTGAATCTCGCGGTGATCGGGCCGTTCGACGATCCCGCGCGCTTCGAGAAGCTGCTCGCCTAGCCGGTCAGTCTTCGCGGCTGTCGGTTGCAGCGCGATCCCTGATCTCCTCGACCACCGCAGGATCCGCAAGCGTCGTCGTGTCGCCGAGCGTCCGCTTCTCGGCGACGTCACGCAGTAGGCGCCGCATGATCTTGCCGCTGCGCGTCTTCGGCAACTCGGGCGTGAACACGATGTTCGCGGGCTTTGCGATCGGCCCGATCTTCTTGCCGACGTGGTTTCGCAGCTCCTCCAGCATCTCCAGTGAGCCTTCTTCGCCGCCCTTCAGGGTGACGTAGGCGACGATCGCCTGGCCTGTTCGCTCGTCGGCCCGACCGCAGACCGCGGCTTCGGCGACCTTCTGGTGATCGACGAGCGCGCTCTCGACCTCGATCGTCGAGATCCGATGCCCGGAGATGTTCATGACGTCGTCGACTCGCCCGAGGAGCCAGTAGTCGCCGTCCTCGTCGATGCGCGCGCCGTCGCCTGCGAAGTAGACGTCCTCGTACTTCGACCAGTACGTGTCGCGGAAGCGCTGCGTCGTCCTTGTAGATCCCGCGCAGCATCGCCGGCCACGGACGCTTCAGCACGAGGTAGCCGCCGCCGCCCGGACCGACCTCCTCGCCGCTCTCGCTGAAGACCGCCGCCGCGACACCGGGGAACGGCTTCGTCGCCGAGCCGGGCTTCGTCGTCGTGACACCCGGAAGCGGCGTGATCATGATCATTCCCGTCTCGGTCTGCCACCAGGTGTCGACGATCGGCGTGCGGTTCCCGCCGATGTGCTCGCGGTACCAGATCCACGCCTCGGGATTGATCGGCTCGCCGACGCTGCCGAGAAGTCGCAGCGAAGAGAGGTCGTGCCGCGCGGCATGCTCCGGCCCCCACTTCATGTGCGAACGGATCGCCGTCGGCGCGGTGTAGAGGATGTCGACCTTGTAGCGCTCGATGATCTCCCACCAGCGCTCCGCATTCGGATAGTTCGGAACGCCCTCGAAGATCACGCCGGTCGTCGCATTCGCCAGCGGGCCGTAGACGATGTAGCTGTGGCCCGTGACCCAGCCGACGTCGGCCGCGCACCAGTACACCGAGTCGGGCTTGATGTCGAAGATGTAGTCGTGCGTCGTCGCGACGCCCACGAGGTAGCCCGCGGTCGTGTGCACGATTCCCTTGGGCTTCGCGGTCGTCCCTGACGTATAGAGGAGGTAGAGGAGATCCTCGGCGTCCATCGGCTCACACGGAGCGGAGGCGGGGTCGTCGCTCTTGCCCTTCGTGAGCTCGTGCCACCAGACGTCGCGCGCTCCGTCGAACGCGACCTCGTCGCCGGTGCGGCGGTGCACGACAACCTTCCGCACCTTCGGTGACTGAGCGACGGCTTCGTCCGCGTTGCGTTTGAGCGGCACCTTCTTGCCGGCGCGCCACCCCTCGTCCTGCGTGATCAGGAGCTCGCACTCCATGTCGTTGAGCCGGTCCGACAGCGCCTCGGAAGAGAAGCCGCCGAACACGACTGTGTGCGGCGCGCCGAGGCGCGCGCACGCCAGCATGGCGATCGGGAGCTCCGGGACCATGCTCATGTAGATCCCGACCGGCGTCCCTTTCTTCACGCCCAGTTCCTTGAGCGCGTTCGCGAAGCGGACGACGTCGCGCTGTAGATCGGCGAAGGTGATCGTGCGCCGCTCGTCCTCGGGCTCGCCTTCCCAGTAGTACGCGACCTTGTCGCCCTTGCCGGCGTCGACGTGTCGGTCGACGCAGTTGAAGCAGACGTTCAGCTTGCCGCCGAGGATACCACTTGGCATACGGCGGCTCCCACTCGTAGAGCTTGGAGAACGGCTCGAACCAGGCGACGCGCTCGCGGCCCTCCGTCTCCCAGAACTCCTCCCAGTCGCGCTCGTAGATGCCGGGCTGGGCGTTCGCCTGGCGCGCGAACTCGGGATCTGGTTCGTACCGACGCTCCTCGAGGAGCATCGTGTCGATCGTGTTACTCACGGAGTGAGGTCGTACGGGTAGTCCGTGATCACCTCGTAGCCGTCCTTCGTGACGAGGACGAGGTCCTCGAGACGGAGGCCGCCGTACCCGGAGCGGTAGAGCCCCGGCTCGATCGTGATCACGTCGCCGGGAACGAGATCCTGGCCCGTCCGGCCCATCGACGGCAGCTCGTGCACCTCCAGGCCGACGCCGTGGCCGAGGCCGTGGAAGAAGCCGTCCTCGAGCACCTCGCCGGGATCCTTGTTCAGCTGCGTCTTGTAGCCCGCGCCGTGGAAGATCTCGCAGACTCCCTCGTAGAGCGAGCGGCCGTTCACGCCGGGCTTGACGCCTGCCGTCGAGGAGTCGAGCGCCTCCTTCACGAGCCGGTACCACTCCTTGACCTCGTCGGTCGGCTCGCCGACGACGTAGGTGCGGGTCATGTCCGCGTAGCAGCCGGTCGCCTTGTCCTTCGGGAAGAGGTCGAACACGATCGGCTCGTTCGGCTGGATCTGACCGGAGCCCTGGTTGTGCCCGACTGCCGCCTGCGGGCCGTGCGCGACGATCATGTCGCTCCCCTCGACCTCGTGGTCGGCGAAGACGTCCTCGATCACGCGCTTCAGCCGCTCGCTGGTGAGCGGTTTGCCGTCGACCTCGAGGCCCGCGCCGTTCGGCCGAGCGCGGCGCAGCAGCTCGCGTGAAGCGTCGAGCGCGGCCTCGCACGCCTTCTGCGCCTTCCGGATGCCCCGCAGCTCGGTCTCGTTCTTGGAGCGTCGGCGGTTGTCGAAGAGATCGCGGTCGACGACGAGCTCGATCCCGTTCGCGCGCAAGTGGTCGGCGAGCCCGAGCGGAAAGGCCTCCGGCACGGTCGCACGCTCGATGCCGAGCTCTCGGCAGCCCCGCAGCACGAGCTCGTTCTGGATCTCCCAGCCCTGGAGGCCCTGTGAGAAGAGCTCGTCGGCGTCGAGCTGCTCGAGCGGGACGATCTCGAGCTCGGGAGCCTCTTCGCGGACCCGGGGGATCTCGAGCGAGTGCAGGACGACGACGCGGCGGTCGCCCTTCTCGACGTAGAGGAAGCTGTCGCCGACGGGAACGGGCACCTCGTGCCGGAGCTCGGGGCTGCGGACGCTGTCGCCGTAGATCAGGACGTCGGGCACGAGCGGGATCCTAACGGCCCGGCTACTTCGGCCAGCTTTCAGGGACTGTCCCTGGCACGTGTCCGTTCGCGGAGCGAACGGAGCGCGTGCATAGACTCCGAAGGGTGAACGACGCGCTGCAGCGTGCTCAGCTGCTGATGGCGCAGTGGGACGACGAGCTGCGCAAGGAGCTGCCCGAGGGCGCCGACATCTTCGACGCCCACACACACCTCGGCGCCGACATCGACGGCATGGTCGGGCTCTACGACGAGCTCGAGCGCGGGATGGACAAGTACGGGATCTCCCGCTGCTTCATGTTCTGCCTCGACGAGCCGGACCGGCATCCGGGATTCCAGGCCGGGAACGACCGGACGATCGCGTTCGCCGAGCGCTCGAACGGACGGATGATCCCATTCGTCCGCCTCGACCTCGCCGAGGATCCGATCGGCGAGGCGACGCGAGTCATCGACCGCGGAGCGCGCGGGTATCAAGCTCCATCCCCGCGCGCAGAAGTTCCTCCTGAACGACGACCGCCTCTCGCCGATCTTCGAGCTCGCCGCCGAGCGCAAGGTGCCGATCCTGATCCACGGGGGGCGCGGGCTCCCGCCGATCGCAGACGACCTCGGGCGCGTCGTCGACCGCTACCCCGACGCGCAGTTGATCGTCGCCCACGCCGGCATCGCCGACCTCGCTGCGCTCGCCGACCGGCTCGGCGGCAAGGCCGGCGTCTTCTTCGACACGTCGGTCTGGAGCCCGCTCGACCTGCTCGGCCTCTACCGGCTCGTCGGCCCCGAGCAGGTGGTGTACGCCTCTGACTATCCGTACGGCCAGCAGCCGGCCTCCCTACTGATCGCCCTGCGCACTGCGCGGCTCGCCCAGCTGAACGACGAGCAGGTTCGCGGAGTGCTTGCGGGCAATGCCAAGCGCATCGCGAGCGGCGAGCCTCCGGTCGAGCCGTCGGCGCCGAAAGGCACCGACACCTTCTCGCAGCCGATCGCACTCGCGCGCATCCACCAGTACCTCTCGATGGCAACGCCGCTGCTCTGGACCCGGCAGCAGGATCACGTCGGAGTTCTCGGCCTTGCTCTCAACGCCTGCGACGACCGCGCCAACGGGCACCGCGACGAGCTCGAGCAGATCCGCGAGCTGCTGATCGCCGCGCAGGCGATGTGGTTGACCTTGCCCGAAGACGGGGAGGAGAGGGACCGCATGGCCCATACCCGGGCGACGTTCAGGCTGATCCACCTCGCCGACATCGTGGCGGTGACGACCCCTGCCTGAGCTCAGCATCAACGGCGACCGGTATTCGGTCGACGCGCCGGTTGGCCGCTCCCTCGCGCAGGTCCTGCGCGAAGACCTCGGGCTCACTGGCACGAAGGTCGCGTGCGGCGAGGGCCATTGCGGTGCGTGCACCGTCCAGCTCGACGGCGTACCGACGCTCTCGTGCATCACGCTCGTGCACACGGTCGGTGATCGCGAAGTGACGACGATCGAAGGTCTCCGCGACCACCCGCTGATCGCTTCGTTCGTTCGCTCCGACGCAGTTCAGTGCGGGTTCTGCACGCCCGGACAGGTCGTCTCCGCGGCAGCGCTGGTCGGCGCGAACCCGAGCCCGTCCCGGGACGAGATCCGGCACGCAATGTCCGGCAACATCTGCCGTTGCGGCACCTATCCGAAGATCGAGGAGGCAATCACCACGTGGCAAGACTGATCCGCACCGAAAAAGAAGTCGAGGGCCGCTACGAAGAAGTCTGGATCGTCGTCGACGAGGACGCGCTCGACCAGTGGCCGGCAGGACCTCTCACGACCGTCGGTCGAAGCGTTCCACGTGTGGACGGCACCGACAAAGCCCGAGGCAACGCGCTGTTCACCGCCGACATCCAGCTTCCCGGGATGCTGCACGCGGCGGTACTCAGGAGCCCGTACGCTCGCGCGCGCGTCACGTCGATCGACCTCGAACCTGCGCGGAAGGCGCCCGGCGTACGCGCGGTGGTCGGGCCTCGCAGACCTCGACGCGCTCACCGACGAGCCGGGGTACGTCGGACATGCGGTGGCGGCGGTTGCTGCCGAGACCTTCGGACAGGCCCAGGCAGCCCTTGAGCAGATCGAGGTGCAGTGGGAAGTGCTCGAGCCGCTGCTCGATCCCGACGAGGCGGTGCGACAGGAGTCCTTCGTCTCCGACGTCGCGCACTACGAGCGCGGCGACTTCGAACGTGGGATCGCCGAGGCCGACGTGGTCGTCGAGGCGGAGTACAGGACGCAGGTCGTGGTGCACAACTCGATGGAGACGCACCAGGCGGTCTGCCACTGGGAGGACGGCGGGATCACGATCTATATCTCGACGCAGTACATCTGGGGCATCCGCAGCGCGATGGCGGACCACCTCGGCCTCGCGCCGGACAAGGTGCGTGTCGTGTGCCACGCGATGGGCGGAGGCTTCGGGGCGAAGAACGGCCCCGGCGACTACACACCGATCGCGGCCGAGCTCGCAAAAGAAACAGGGCGGCCGGTCAAGTGCGCGTTGACGCGGCGTGAGGAAAACGTCGCAGCGGGCAACCGCAACGCGACGATCCAGCGCCTGACCGCGGCGGCGAAGTCCGACGGGACGCTCGTCGCGCTCGGCGGCGACTTCGTCAACGCCGTCGGCTTCTCCGGCTGGTCCGCCACGACCGAGGGCCCGATGAAGATGCTCTACGCGTGCGACAACGTGCGCACGACGCAGTACCCGGCGAAGCTCAACCTGCCGCCGATGGCTGCTTTCCGTGCTCCGGGCTTCGTCGAGGGCACGTTCGCGCTCGAGTGCCTCCTCGACGAGGTCGCCGCGAAGCTGGACATCGACCCGCTCGAGCTACGGCGTCGGAACTACGCCGACTCCGACCGCACGGACGACCGGCCGTTCTCGTCGAAGAACCTCGCGGAGTGCTACCGCCGCGCGGAGCCGCACTGGGCGAAGCGCGACGAGGTCCGCGCCCGCAGCCATGGTCCGTGGAAGCACGGCATCGGTCTTGCCTCGCAGATCTGGTACGGAGGGGGCGGCCCACCCTCGTATGCATGGATTCGCGTCGGCTCTCACGGTCATGCGCAGGTCGTCACGGCCATGCAGGACATCGGCACCGGCACGCGCACCGCGATGGCGCAGATCGCAGCGGAGGAGCTCGGGATTCCGTTCGAGCACGTGCAGGTCTCGCTCGGCGATTCCGCCCGTGGCCCGTTCGCCTCGATCTCCGCGGGCTCGTCGACCATCCCGTCGATGGGGCCGGCGGTGCGGTCCGCCGCCGCGGATGCCAAGCGGCAGATCCTCGAGATCGCCGCACAGCGATTCCATCTCGAGGAGCGGGTGCTCGATCTTCGTGACGGGCAGATCGTCTCGGCGGATGGGGGCTCGTGGCCGCTCACCGAGGTCACCGGCTTGCTGGAGAGCGGCCAGATCCTCGGCAAGGGCGCACGCGGGCCGAACCCCGCGGGCATGCAAGTGCTGACGTTCGGCGTTCAGGTCGCGGAGGTCGCAGTCGATGTCGAGACCGGCGAGGTTCGCGTCGACAAGGTCGTCGCAATCCACGACGTCGGCCGGGTGATCAATGTACTGGGCGCGCAGAGCCAGGTCGAGGGCGGGATCATCCAGGGGATCGGCCACACGCTGTCGGAGGAACGCATCGTCGACCCGGCCACGGGCTCGATCCTCACGCAGACCCTCGACTCGTACCGGATGCCGACGATCGCAGACGTCCCCGAGATCGTCACCGACCTCGTCGACGTACCGGATCCGCACCTGACGAACCTCGGCTCCAAGGGTCTCGGCGAGCCGCCGATCATCCCGACCGCAGCGGCAATCGCCAATGCGATCCGGGATGCGACAGGCGCCGAGATCCGGTCACTCCCGATCACCCGCGAAGAGATGCTGCGCGCGTTGCACGAAGCCGAGGCTCGCGAGAAGGAGCGACGTGGAGCTCCTGCAGCCGTCTAGCACCGAACAGGCGACCGGCGCGCTCGGAAACGGCTCGCGCGCCCTCGCGGGAGGAACGGAGCTCGTGCCGCTCCTCCGTGACGGGCTCGTGAAGGCCGAGACGCTCGTGCACATCAGCCACGTCGTACCCGCGCGGGATCGTCGGAAACCGGATCGGTGCCGGCACGACGCTGGCGGACCTCGAGGTGGCTCAGCAGATCCCGCAGGTTCTCCGTGAGGCCGCCCGCCAGGCGGCGTCGCCGCAGCTGCGCTCGATGGGGACGATCGGCGGAAACCTCCTGCAGGCGACGCGCTGCTGGTACTGGAGGCTTGGCTTCGACTGCTGGCTCCACGGCGGCGAGCGCTGCTTCGCGAAGGACGGCGCGCACCGCGAGCACGCGGTCTTCGGCAACGAGCAATGCGCATCCGCGCATCCGTCCGACATCGCCGCCGCGCTCTTCGCTCTCGGCGCAACGTTGCGCACGACGCGGCGAGAGCTTGCAGTTGCGGATCTTTACCGGCTACCGACCGCAGAGAACCGCGACGTCACGACCCTTGCGCCGGATGAGCTGATTCTCGAACTCGACGTTCCGGAACCGGAAGCGTCGACCTATCTGAAGGCGATGGATCGGCGGAAGTGGTCGTTCCCGATCGTCGGCGTCGCCGCTGCTCGATTTTCCGGCGAGGTTCGAATTGCGCTGGCCGGGGTGGCTCCGATCCCGTGGATGCTCGGCTCCACTGCAGCTCTCGACGACGCCACGCCTCTTCCCGGGACGGCCTACAAGGTCGAGATCGCCGGCGCCCTCGTGCGCCGCGCGCTTGCGGAGGTAGGCGAACCCACCCGTTAAGATCCCCGCCTCGGATGCGGCGCCGCTAACGTGACCGCGCTTTGGCGCACCTTACGCGGCTGCCGTTAGTCCTCGCCGTCCTGGCGCTTGCGGCCTGCGGCGGGGGCGGCAAGGTGAAGGCCAAGAGTATGCCGTGTCCGACTACCGGCAAGCAGGTAACTTTCCCGCTGCTCTCGAAGTCGAGGCCGTACACGGTCGACGTGTTGACGAACTTCGGCTCGTTCGATATCAGGCTCGACGTCGAAGACTCGCCCTGCACCACCTCGTCGTTCGCAGCGCTCGTGCGCAAGAAGTTCTTCGACGGGACGCGCTTCCACCGGATCGTGCCGGGATTCGTGATCCAGGGCGGCGATCCGACGGCGACCGGCCGAGGCGGCCCCGGCTACACGGTGAAAGACATTCCGCCGTCCAACTCGCTCTACACCAAAGGGGTCGTAGCGATGGCGAAGGCGGAGACGGAGCCCCGGGGCACAGCGGGCAGCCAGTTCTTCGTCGTGACCTCCGACGATGCCGGCCTACCGCCCGACTACGCGATCCTCGGCGTCGTCACGAAGGGACTGCCCGTCGTCGAGAAGATCGGGCGACTTGGCAACCGGGCCACGGAGAAGCCGACCAAAAAGGTGGTCGTGCTCCGCATGCTCGTCACGCCGTAGCCTGCGAGGCATGATCACCGCCGTCGTGCTCGCCGCCGGAGCAGCGACTCGCTTTGGCTCACCGAAGCAGGCCGTCCTGCTCGAGCCGGTGCTCGAACATGTCCGTGCCAGCTCTTCGATCGACGACGTCGTGGTGGTTCTCGGCGCCCACGCAGTCGACACGGATGCGACCACCGTGCACTGCCCCCAATGGGACCGAGGGCCCGGGGCGTCGCTCAAGTGCGGGCTCGCGGCCCTGGGCGACGACGTCGAGGCCGCAGTGGTCGTCCTCGGGGACGGGCCCGACCTCGATCCGCGGGCGATCGACCGGGTAGTCGACGCCTGGCGGCGTGGTGGCGAGCGACCGCGTGGCGGCAACCTACGGGAGCGTGCGCCTCCATCCGGTGCTGCTCGGCCGAGCTGCCTGGGAAAACGTGCCGGACGAGGGCCTGCGGGGCCTGCCGGCGGAGCTCGTGCCCTGTGACGACCTCAAATCTCCAGGAGACGTGGATTTTGCCGATGAATTGGAAGGATGGCCGCCCCGGAAAGAAGAATGAGACACGGTATGGAGCTCGTTCACCCGCTCGAGCCGGACGGCGAGGAATCTCCGCTCGCCCGCGCCCGACTCCACCGGCAACTGACCGTCGAGGAGACGGCGAAGCGCGCAGGAATCACCGCCGAGGAGGTTCGCTGGCTCGAGGAGGGCCGCGTGTACCGCTTTCCGAGACCCGACGATGCGCTGATGGCGACCGCGCTCTATTCGACGGCGCTCGAACTCGAGAACCGCGAAGCTCGCGAGCTGGCCGGCCTGCCGGTGCCCCCGCAGCCGATCGAGCGCAACCCGATTCCGCGGCTGCTCGTGATCGGCGGTCTCGTGATCGCGCTCGGCGTCTTCGCAGCGCTCCTCTTCATTCCGCGCTCGGGCGGAAAGGGCGCGCAGACCGCGGCAGACATTCTGCCGCCGCCGTGGCGCGTCGCAGTGAACGTGCTGAACGGCAGCGGTGACATCAACTACACGCGCCAGGTCGCGAGCCGCATCGGCGCCTTCGGGTACACGATCAAGAAGGTGGGTCGCGCCGACAACTTCACGTATCCACAGACGGCGGTGTACTTCCCACCGAAGTGCGACGGTGTCGCGCTCCGCCTCGCGAAGCAACTGGGCGTAGCGACGAAGCCGCTTCCCGGCGGCACCGGAGCCTGCCAGCTCTATGTGATCGTGGGCCCAGCGCGCGGTCCAGGCGAATAGACGTCGCGAGATCCGACTCGCGCTGCGCGCGAGCCATGATGATCTCGCGCCGGGATATCTCCGAGACCGTGGTCGGCCGCGCCGGGCCAAACCCGGCACGGCGGCGCTCTCATGCGTCGCTCTGCTTCGAGTCTGATGAGGTTCGCGGGAGGAAGTGCTAGCGGGCGATGGCTATTGCAGGGGTGTGCGCAAGCCGGCGAGCTTTGTCTTGAGCTCGACGGACATCGGCTCCTGCACTGCCTGCCGCACGAACTGACGTAGCTTCTCCTCGAAGTGGTACCGCTTCCTGCAGTACGTGCACTCGTTGAGGTGCGTCTCGGCTTCCGCACGCTCCGTGTCGGTGAGAACGCGGTCCATGTACGGCTGCATCATCTCCTCGCAGTGCGTGCACGGATCGTACGCCGTCATTCTCCGTCGCCTCCGACAGCAGTCTCGGCCATGGCCTGCTTGAGGATACGTCGACCGCGGTGTAAACGCGACATCACGGTGCCGATCGGGATGTCGAGGATCTGGGCCGCGTCGGCGTAGGTGAAGTCACCGATGTCCACGAGGACGACGACGTCGCGGAAGTCGTGAGGCACCTCGGAGAGAGCACCGACGACGTCGTTCTGCGACAGCCGCTCGACGACGCGGTCCTCGTCGCTCCCACCCTCGCCTGCTGCCTCGAGCTTGTTGTAGAGGAAGTAGTCGCCTTCCTCGAGCGGCTGGAGGTCCGGTGTGCGCTGGATCTTGCGTCCACGATCGATGTTGAGGTTCGTGAGAATGCGGAGAAGCCAGGCGCGAAGGTTCGTGCCCGGCTGGAAGGATCGCCAGCTTCGAAACGCTCTCGCGTAGGTCTCTTGCATGAGGTCCTCCGCCTCTTCGCGGGAACCGACGAGGTGGCGGGCCACCCGATAGACCTGATCCGACAGTGCAAGAGCCTCCTCCTCGAAGCGCACGCGGTCGCGCGCATCAGTTGCCAATCGCCTTGCGTCGGGCTCCCGCGTCGTCTCGCTCATGCCGGGCCACCCTACCAAGGCGTTCCTGGCGTAAACGTACGGTTATCCCCCTGCATTCCGAGCGCATGAAATCCAGTGGAGAATCGGTGGGTCAGACCGCTTCGAGCTCGCGAAAGCCACCGCGGGCCATCGCCTCGAGCAATGCCTCCCGTGACGTCCGCGCGTCGTCCCAGGTCACCGTGACATGACCCAGCAGGTTCGCGTTCGCCGCTTCCAGGCCTTCGTGGCCTTCGAGCATCTTCGCGAGCCTCATCACGCAGCGCTCGCAGCGCACGCCGTTCACCTGAATGGTCTCGGTGACGAGTGGCACGCCGTTACGGTACCGAGCGCTCGACGAGGTCCGCGCAGACAGTGTGCAACCCCTTTGCACGGCCGACCTCCAGCTGCCTGTCGGCTTCGCAACTCCGGGGGCCGAGGCCGTCGAGTGGGATCGGAAGCTCGCCGGCCAGCTCGGCGACCGTGAGGGCGACGTTCCGATCGGGATGGATGAGCTTGCCGTGCGGACCGAAGCGTGATGCGGCCCAGCGGTTCTGGTCGTACACACCTCGCTCGCTCGGGTCGAACTCGCGCGGCGGAGCATCGAGCGCCCATTCGCAGAGCGCCCGGACGTAGCGCACCAGCGCCGCGGCGCTCTCGATCGACGTCGCCTGATCGGGGGTCCGAACCTCGAGGGTCCCGAAGCGTGGATGCAGACGGATGTCCCACCAGAAGCTCGTGTAGTCGGTCGCCACGCCGGACTCGGCCATCCGTTCGATGAACCGCTCCCAGTCCGCGTAGTCGCGGAAGGCCGGCGGCGCACCATGGCGCGGCAGCAACCCCAGCACTTCTGCGCGAATCGAGAGCATGCCTGTGTCCCGGCCCTCGAAGTACGGAGAGTTCGCAGATAGAGCGAGCACCACAGGTAACCACGGGATGATCGTCTCCATGACCCTGAACGCAGCCTCGGCGTCCGGCATCCCGACGTGGACGTGCAGGCCGCTGACACCCTGCCGCTGCGCGGACGGGCCCGCGTACTCGACGAACTCGCGGTAGCGATCGACCGGGGCGATCTCCTGCTCCGAAGGAATGCTGGTCGGATACGAACCGGCGGCCGCGACGTCGTAACCGTTGCGTTGGGCAATCTCGCGCGCTGCACGCCGCAACTCCACCAGCCGCTCGATCGCCTCGTCCGCGCTCTCGCTCGTCTCCGTCGCGAGCTCCACGACCGATGCGTGCAGCTCGGTCTTCAGCGCGCCCGGCAGGCTGCCACCGGAGGCTCCTGCAACGAGGACCTCGACCGCAGGCACGAGCTCGAGTGTCTCCGCATCGAGGATCCAGAGCTCCTCCTCGACACCGACGGTCAAGGAGCGCCCGAAGTTCTGTTCGATCAACTCGCCCTGACGCCGTGGACCGGGCCGCCGGCCGCTTCCCACGCGTAGTAGGACGCACTCGGGCCGTACGAATGCTCGTACTCCTGGATGCGCGGATTGCGACCGACCTCCTTCGCGCGCTGTGCGTGATGGAGGAGGTTCGGATCGTCCGCTTGCTCCCACACGAGGATCAGGTGAGCGGCGGTCATGAAGCCTGCGACGAACGTGCAACCCGAGGCCGGGCAGGGGAAGGGATTCGTCCGGACGCAGAACCAGCCGCTGTGGTCTGCCTCCTCGCCTCGCCACAGCTCTTCCTGCCAGCTGACCTCCCCCTCGGCGAAGACGGCGTGCCCCGGCTCGATACGGCCCTGCTCCACCGCGAAAAGGCTACCCGTCTGGACCGAGCCTCTTTCGGGCACTCTAGGAGAGGGGTCCGGCAGCCTGCCCGCAGCCGCAGTCGGGCCAGGCGTGGGGCGCGCCTCGTCGCGCGCCCACCGGGCCCCTTTTCACGGCGAGACTGCGATGCCGGCGCGCGCGCTGTTGCGTTACTCGCCGAGCCCGAGCCGCTCTGCGAGCCAGCCCGCCTGAGCCAGGCGTTCCTCTTCATACGCACGCGGACCGTCCCGCCACTCTGCGGCACGCGCCGCGGCGAAACCCGCGATCGGGATGCGACCCATCGCCACGAACCGATCGACGTCGCCGACGTAACCCGAGCCGACAGGCAGGAATCCGACCCGTTCGCGTGTCCGAGCCGCGCAAAAGCGGCCGAACTCAGCCGCGAGCGCGTCGTTCCAGCCTGTGACGCGCTGCACTAATCGTCCCCGCTCCGCGACGACCTTGCGTGCCTGTTCGTCGACCTCCCCGGCCAGTTCGATCTCCCAGAGCTCGGCGTGGATCCAGAGCGGCAGATCACGGATCCTGCAGGCGTGGATGCCTTGACGGCACGGATCGAGCCCGGCCGCGGCGACCCACTCGCCGACCGGCCAGCGAAACCCGGTGAAGGGCGCCACCGCACCCGGCGCGAGGAACTTGTAGGCGATCACGCTTTCGCGCCACCCGCGGAATGCCTCGAGCAGCTTCTCCTGGAGCTCAGCCGGTAGCTCGACGCGCACACGACTGGCGGCTGCGATCGTCCCGCGCATCTGCTGGAGGTAGTTCTGGCAACCGTCGCAGAAGACGAGATGCTCCTCGAAGCGTTCGCGGTCGACCGGAAGCAGCGCGTCGTCGAGGTACGCCGTGACCAGCTCCACGACGTCTTGGCATGCCAGTTCTCGGTCCAGCCTCATCGCATGTACTCCTCGAGTGCACTTCGCACCTTCGCCCTTGCGCGGTGCAGGAGCACACGTTGATTGGTCTCCGTCAAGTCCAGGGCGTTACAAACCTCCTCGGAGGTGAAGCCCTGGACGTCCCGCATCGTGATCACGGCGCGTTGTGCCGGTGGCAGCTTTTCGATCGCACGCTCCACCACCTCGAGCGTCTCGTCGGCGAGCAGCCGGCCTTCGGGCGCCCACGCCTGTGGCGGGACCGCCCAGTGACCCGGGAAGCGCTCGCCCGAGCCGATGAAGCGGTCCGGGTCGACCGTGCCCTCGTCGCCGCCGTCGCCGAGCGAAGAGAACGGAACGCTCCGCGACTCCCGCACCCCTCGCGTTTTCGCCGTATTTGCGACGATCCGGTAGAGCCACGTCTTGAGAGACGAGCGTCCCTCGAACCGCCCGATGCCTCTCAACACGCCGACCCATGCTTCCTGCACGACGTCCTCCGCGACCGCGCGACTCGAGACGTACATCTCGGCGACGCGCAGCATTCCCCTCCCGTACATGCGCATGACGGCGGCGAAGGCCGCCTCGTCACCAGCGCGCAGCCCTTCGACGAGCAGTGCATCCTCCGGAGAGAGGAGTTGCGTCACTACACGACTGTAACGCCGTCGTTCACGCCGAAGACAGGAGACAGATGACCGCCGACCACTATGACTTGATCGTCCTCGGCGCCGGCTCGGCCGCGCGCGACGGCGCCGGTAGGGCAGCACGCGAGTTCGGTGCTCGCGTCGCGCTCGTCGAGCACCGGCTGTGGGGCGGCTCGTGCCCGAACGTCGCGTGCCGCCCGACGAAGGCGTACGTCGTCGCGGCGGAGCTCATGCACGACGTGCGCGAGCACGCGGCGGAGCGTGGGATCGATCTGCCGGACCCGAAGCTCGACCTCGCGCGCACGCGCACGTGGAAGGACTCGTTGCGCCGGGACCAGCAGAGCTGGGTGCAGGTGCTGACTGAAGCGGGCTACGGCGTCGTTCCGGGCACGGCGAGCTTCCTCGATACGCAGACGGTGCGCGTCGGCGAGCGCGAGCTGAGCGGCGAAAGGATCCTCGTCGCCACCGGCGGCCGCACGGCCGTCCCGCCGATTCCCGGAATCGAGGGCGTCGCGTGGCTCGACCATGTCAGCGCGCTCGAGCTCGACGAGGTGCCGGAGTCGCTGCTCGTCGTGGGCGCGGGGCCTGTCGGGCTCGAGTTCGCGCAGATCTGCGCGCGCTTCGGCTCGCGCGTGACGATCGTGAACAGCGGCCCGCAGATCGCGGCACGCGCCGACCGGGAGGCGGCAACCGAGCTGCAGGCGGCCCTCGAGGACGAAGGGATCGAGGTCGTCCTGAACGGCGGAGTGGACTCGCTCGCCTCGAGCCCGAGCGGCAGGGTCGAGGCGAAACTGGGCGACCATGTCATCGAGGTGTCACATGTGCTCCTCGCCTCGGGGCGTGTGCCGAACACCGAGGAGCTGTCGCTCGAGACGATCGGGCTTGAAGTCGGTCGGAGTGGCATCGCGGTGGATGACCACATGCGCACGAACGTCGCCGGGATCTGGGCCGCGGGAGACGTCGCTGCCGGGCCCTTGCTCACGCCGATCGCTCAGTATCAGGCGCGCATCGCGGTCGAGGACATGTTCGGGGACGGTGCACGGCGCGCCGACTACTCCGTGCTGCCGACGGCGATCTTCACCGACCCGGAGCTCGGCGGCGTCGGCCTCAGCGAGGCTGAGGCTTCAGTGCAGGGGCACGACTTCGACGTCGTGACCCATCCATTGCCGTCGCTCACGCGAGCGCAGTACACACGCACGAAGCACGGCATCTTCAAGATCGTCTTCGACCGCGAGAGTCGCCGTGTCCTCGGTGTCCACGTCGTCTCACGAGGAGCGAGCGACATCGTCGGCAGCCTCGCTCCCGCATTGAAGCTCGGCGTCACGGTCGACGACCTCGCGTACATGCATCACGTCTATCCGAGCTACAGCGAAGGCCTGAAAGCCGCCGCCGAGAAGGCGCTCAAAACTTCCGACGAGCGAAGCGAAGTCCTAATCCATTGCCCGGAGAAAGTGCGCAGCACTTTCTCCGGAGGAATATGGCGAGAGGCCCGGGCAGGCGTTCGGGCCTCTCGCTCTGCGCTCCCGCGCGCCGTGCTGGCCTACGGCTCCGGCGGAAGCAGGCCCCCAGGGGTTCGGGGCCAGTCGGGACGGCGTGGTTCGATCCTCACGGTTGCCGTCCAAGCTTGACGTTGATGTGGATGTGCCTCGAGCCACGGACGACCTCGAGGTCGATGTGGTCGCCCGGCTGCTTCGATGCGATGAGATCGACGAGCGTCTCGATGGAAGGAACCGTCCTGCCATCGACCTTGACGATTACGTCGCCCCCGGCAGGCCAGCTCTCACCCTCGACCGTGACCTGATTCGTCGCCGCCTCGAGGCCGGCCTTCGCAGCACCGCTGCCCGGCCGCACGGAGGCGACGAGCACGCCGCTCGTCACGGGCAGGTGGAAGAGGCGCCCGATGTTCGGCTGCAGCGTCTTCCCTTCGATCCCGAGGAACGGATGCTCGACCTTGCCGCGCTTGATCAGCTCGGCGACGACGTCCCTGACGGTGTTGATCGGGATAGCGAACCCGATGCCGACGTTGCCCTGGCTCTGACCGCCGGTCTCGATCTGCGCGTTGACCCCGATCACCTGGCCCTGCGCGTTCAGAAGCGGGCCGCCCGAGTTGCCGTGGTTCAGAGCGGCGTCGGTCTGGATCACGTGTGAGATCGAGAGCTGATTCGGCGCCTCGATCCGGCGCTGGACGGCGCTGACGATTCCTGCGGTGACGGAGCGGTCGAGGCCGAACGGGTTCCCGATTGCGATCACTTGGTCGCCGACCCGCACGAAGTCGGAGTTGCCGAGCGGCAGGGACTTGAGCGCGCGCGACTTGACCTTGACCTGCAGCACCGCGATGTCGGTGGACGGATCGACCCCGACCACCTTCGCCTTGAAGCGCTCGTTGTTCGAAAAGCTGACCTGGATTGTGCTCGCGCCGCGGACGACGTGGTAATTCGTGACGACGTGACCCGCCTTGTCGATGACGAAGCCTGAGCCGAGCGCACGCTGTGTCTGGCTGCCGCCGAAGGGATTGCCGAAGAAGTCCGTCGACTGCTGGACGCGTGACGTCGTTTCGATGTGCACCACGCCCGGGGCCGACGCGCGGTAGATCTCGTTGATCGACATCCGCTTGTCCTGCTGGAAGGCCGCCGGGGCCGACGAGTCGGACACCACTTCCTCCCGGATGATCGTCGTGTGATCACCGAGCTTCCCCAACGCGGCCGCGCCGCCGAGCGCAAGGACGCCACCGAGCAAGGCAATGGCGAGAAGCACGGCGGCGCGGCTCCCTAGGTGGAGGGTGCGATGCACAGCTCCGTTGTATCCGCGACCCGCTTAACGCACGGTTGTGGTCCGTTAAGGCATCGTTAAGGCTCCTGGGCTTGTTTGTCGGACCCCGGCGCGGTAGAGAAACCCCGTCGCCCCCTTGGTCTTCGACCTGCGAGACAGAAAATCTAGAAAAGGCCCACTGTGCGCCCGTGCTCGTCGATGTCGACCTCGAAGGCGGCTGCCTTTCTCCCGAGCCCCGGCATCGTCAGGAGCTCGCCGCAGAGCGGCACGAGCCAGCCGGCGCCCGTGTAGGCGCGCACGTCGCGGACGTGCAGGGTAAATCCAGTCGGTGCGTTCAGGAGCATCGGATCGTCCGAGAGCGAGAGGTGAGTCTTCGCCATGCAGATCGGCAACCCGCCGAGCCCTTGCTCTGCGAAGCGCGCGATCCTCTCCTCGGCGAGCGGGAGGAAGTGGACGTTGTCAGCGCCGTAGACGCGCGTAGCGATCGCCTGAACCTTGGCCGGAATGGGGGCGTCGAGCGGGTACGTGTGCTCGAACGAGTTCGGCTGCGCAGCCAAGTCGATCACGGCTTCGGCGAGCGCCGTCGCGCCTGCGCCGCCGCGCTCGAAGCCTTCGTTCGCCTCAGCGGCGTGGGCGCCATGCTCGACGGCGAGGCGGCGGACGAGCGCGACCTCCTCGTCGGTATCGCCTGGGAATCGGTTCACAGCGACGACTGCCTTCAGGCCGAAGCCCGAGATGATGCCGAGGTGCCGGGCGAGGTTCGCGGCCCCGCGGTCGATCGCGTCGAGCCCTCCGCCCGGGTCACCGCCGTGGTGTTTGAGCGCGCGAGCCGTGGCGACGAGCACGATCGCGCTCGGCCTGAGCCCGCCCGCCCTGCAGACGATGTTGAGGAACTTCTCCATGCCCATGTCCGAGCCGAAGCCGCTCTCGGTGACGACGTAGTCGCCGAGCTTGAGCGCGACGCGGTCGGCGACGAGCGAGTTGTTGCCGTGTGCGATGTTCGCGAACGGCCCGCAGTGGATGAGTGCCGGCTGCCCCTCGAGCGTCTGGACGAGGTTCGGCTTGAGCGCGTCTTTCAAGAGCACGGTCATCGCGCCTGCAGCCCGCAACTGGTCCGCCGTCACGGGCTCGCCCTCGTATGTTTGCGCGACCGTAATCGCTCCCAACCGTGCGCGCAGGTCGGCCAGGTCGCGCGAGAAGGCGACGATTCCCATCACCTCCGAGGCTGCGGTGATGTCGAACCCGGTCTGCCGGACGTAGCCGTTGCCGACGCCGCCGAGTCCGACAACGATGTCACGAAGGGCCCGATCGTTCATGTCCATACAGCGCCGCCAGGTAACGCTCAACGGGTCGATGCCGGCCGAGTTCCCGTGCAGGATGTGCGCCTCGATGATCGTTGCGAGCAAGTTGTTCGCCACGCCGATCGCATGCATGTCCCCCGTGAAATGGAGGTTGAGGTCCTCCATCGGGACGACCTGCGTGTAGCCGGCGCCGGCCGCGCCGCCCTTGATCCCGAAGGCTGGTCCGAGCGACGGCTCGCGCAAACAGAGAACCGGCTTCGCGCCGACGGCGCCGAGCCCCTGCGTAAGCGCGACGGAGGTCGTGGTCTTTCCCTCGCCCGCTCTCGTCGGCGTGATCGCCGTGACACAGATGAGCTTGCCGTCCGCGGCGGACGCGCGCTTGTCGAGGGCGGACAGGTTGACCTTCGCCTTGTAGGGCCCATAGAGCTCGATCTCGTGAGGCTCGAGGCCCGCAGCGGCGGCGATCTCAGCGATCGGCCGTAGCGTCGCCTGCTGCGCGATCTCGAGATTGGAGGGCACGTGGGTGTCTAGGGAAACTCAGTGGGAGACCGCCGCAGCGGCGAGCTCGGAGACAAGGGTATCGCCTCTCTGAACAAGAGAGGCTCGAGCAGCAAGAATGTCCTAGACGCAAACTCAGGAAGGATGGGAAGCATGGCGAACGTCCTCTGCGTTCTCTACGACGATCCCGTCGACGGGTATCCGCCGGCATACGCGCGTGACGACGTCCCGAAGATCGAGAGCTACTACGACGGCCAGACCACACCGACTCCCGAGGGAATCGACTTCACGCCGGGTGAGCTTCTAGGGAGCGTGTCGGGCGAGCTTGGGCTCCGGAAATTCCTCGAGGAGCGCGGGCACAAACTCATCGTGACCTCCGACAAGGACGGGCCTGACTCGGTCTTCGAACGTGAGCTCCCGGACGCGGAGGTCGTGATCTCACAGCCCTTCTGGCCCGCGTATCTGACCGCGGAGCGGATCGCCAAGGCGCCGAACCTCAAGCTGGCGCTGACGGCCGGAATCGGGTCGGACCACGTCGACCTCCAGGCGGCGATCGACCGCGGGATCACGGTCACGGAGGTCACCTACTCCAACAGCATCAGCGTCTCCGAGCACGTGGTGATGGTGATCCTCACGCTGGTGCGCAATTACCTCCCCGCCCACCAGTGGGTCCTCGACGGAGGCTGGAACATCGCCGACTGTGTGTCTCGGTCCTACGACCTGGAGGGAATGCAGGTCGGCACCGTGGCCGCAGGACGAATCGGCTCGGCCGTGCTGCGACGGCTAAAGCCGTTCGAAGTTGGGCTGCACTACACCGACAAGCACCGCCTTCCGACCGAGGTCGAGGAGGAGCTGGGCGTCACGTACCACCCGGACGTCGAGTCGCTGGTTCGTGTGTGCGACGTGGTGACGATCAATGCGCCGCTGCATCCGGAGACCGAGCACCTCTTCAACGACGAGTTGATCAGCAAGATGAAGCGCGGCGCGTACATCGTGAACACTGCGCGCGGCAAAATCTGCGATCGAGATGCGATCGCGCGGGCGTGCGAGAGCGGACAACTCGCGGGCTACGCGGGCGACGTCTGGTTTCCCCAGCCCGCCCCGGAGGATCATCCCTGGCGGACGATGCCGCACCACGGCATGACTCCCCACAACTCCGGCACGAGCCTGTCGGCCCAGACCCGGTACGCCGCCGGCGTTCGCGAAATCCTCGAGTGCTGGCTCGACGGCCGCCCGATCAGGGAGGAATACCTGATCGTCGACGGCGGCAAGCTCGCCGGGGCCGGCGCCCATTCCTATAGCGCCGGCGATGCAACGGGCGGCTCGGAAGAGGCCGCGCGGTTTGGTGCCCGATGAGGTGACGCGGCGAGGCAGGGCGATTGGCTTCCTTTAGCCTCCAGGAGCCGGTCGAAAGGTTCCTCGACCGGATCGCCTCGGCAGAGCCCGCACCGGCCGGCGGCTCCGTCGCCGCGGTAGCCGTCGCTATGGCGGCCGGCCTCGTCGCGATGGCTGCGCGCCTGGCGCAGGAGTGGCCGAAGGCGGATGAGGTGGTCGAACGAGCCGAAGCGCTTCGATCGGAGATGTCGACGCTCACGCTCGCGGACGAAGAGGCGTACGCGAAGGTGATCAAGGCGCTGCGGCTGCCGCCGGACTCACCGTTGCGGCAGGAAGAGATAGCAGTGGCGCTCTCCGGTGCCGCCGACATACCGCTCGCCGTCGCCGAAGCCGCAGCGGAAGTCGCGGAGCTTGCCGTCCTCGTCGCGCGCGAGGGGAATGATCGGCTGCGAGGTGACGCACTCGTTGCGGCCGAGCTCGCAGAGGCCGGGGCGCGCGGGGCAGCCGAGCTCGTGGCCATCAACCTCGCCGGCCGCGACGATCGTCGCGTTCAGCGTGCGAGGGACCTAGCGTCGGCGGCGCAACGAGACCGATGAGCTTAGCGCCGGCGCCCGGTCTGACGATCGAGAGGCAAAACCGAAGATGCGAGGAGCCATGGGCAGGATCGCCGCGGGCTCGTTGTGCACGCGCTTTGCCGTCTACCACGCGGGCAGGGCCTCGGCGGCAGATCCCAGATACACCTCGGTTCCGCAGCGGGAACGCGCAGCTGAGCGCGGCCAGCCCGCCGACACGAGGTGACCGAAGCTCGCAAAGAGCGCGCTTTTCTCTGGGTTTGGACCGCCTTTACACGGCTCTAAAGAGCGCTTCCTAGGGTAGGAGACGCCAAATCGCCCAGGACCACAATCTGAGGGGGAATCACACATGAGTCTGATCAAGAGGTTCACGCCGTCGCCCGCGATGGTCATCGGCTGCCTCGCGCTGCTGCTGACGCTCGGCGGCACCGGCTACGCAGCCAGCAAGGCGCTGCCGCGGAACAGCGTGGGGAGCATCCAGGTCAAGGACCATTCTTTGCTGGCACGTGATTTCAAGGCGGGGCAGCTCCCGCGCGGCGCGGCCGGTCCTGCAGGTCCTGCCGGGCCTGCCGGTCCGCAAGGCCCGGCCGGTCCCGCCGGCGCGGGTGGATCGTCGAACGTGAAGTGGGTACTCGTCCGGCCCGACGGCGGCATCGCCGCTCAGTCCGGCGGCATCACGCTCGCCGCGAAGCCGAGCGCAGGTACCTACATCCTCAGCATCGGTAGCGTCGTCAGCGGCAAGCCGATCCTCGCCTCCGGCGGCTACGCAGCGGATGCGTCGGATCAGCGCGGCGAGACGACTGCCGGCCCATGCGGCGGTGGCGCTGAAGGCCGGACCTGCCCGACGTCGGATAACACCAGCACGATCTTCGTGCAGACGCGAAGCGACGCAGGCACCCCGGCAGATCACGCCTTCTACGTCGCAATCATCGGCTAGCGACTCAAGCGCACGCGGCCGCGGCTCCTCTAAGGGTCGCGGCCGCAGCGTCGGCCACAATGCGTGGATGCGAGTCTCGGCCAAGGCGGACTATGCATTGCGGGCGGTGATCGAGCTCGCAGCGGCGGGAGACGGCCCGGTCAAGGGCGAGCGGATCGCACAGGCGCAGGAGATCCCGCTCAAGTTCCTCGAGAACATCCTCGGAGACCTCCGTCACGCCGGAGTCGTCCGCAGCCAGCGTGGCGTCGACGGTGGCTACTGGCTCGCGCGACCGGCGGAGGAGATCACGGTTGCGGAGGTGATCCGCGGCGTGGAGGGACCGATCGCGAACGTGCGCGGCGTCGGGCCTGAACAGGTCGAGTATGCGGGCTCGGCGGAACGCTTACGCGAAGTCTGGATCGCCGTGCGCGCGAACCTGCGCGCCGTGCTGGAGCAGGTCACGATCGCCGATCTGGCGCGCGGCGAGCTGCCGGTCTTGATCGAGGAGCTGGCGGCCGACCCGGACGCCTGGCAGCCGCACTAGTCGGCGAAGACGGTCTGCCGCATCGGGCGGACGTAGACGATCTGCCCCGCCTGCAGCTCGAGCCCTTCGACCTGTTCGCGGGTCAGTTGCGCTGAGAGCGTCTCGCCGTCGTCGCGCACGAGCTCCACGCGGACCTCGAAGCCGAGGTGAACGAGGTGCTGCACCATCGCCTCCTGTGTGGAGCCGTTGGGCTCGAGCAGGAGCTCGACGTCGTGTGGGCGGATAAACGTGTCACCCAGACGGTTGACCGGGCCGACGAACGACATGACGAACTCGTTGGCGGGATTGTCGTAGAGCTCTCGCGGCGGTGCCGTCTGCTCGATGCGACCGGCGTTCATGACGACGACGCAGTCCGCGACCTCCATCGCCTCCTCCTGGTCGTGCGTGACGATCACCGTCGTCGTGTGCGTCTCGTCGTGGAGCCGGCGAAGCCACAGACGCAGCTCCTTTCGCACGCGCGCATCCAGCGCGCCGAACGGCTCGTCGAGGAGCAGCACCTTCGGATCGACGGCCAGCGCGCGCGCCAGGCCCATCCGCTGCCGCTGCCCGCCCGAAAGCTGCGCCGGATAACGGTCGCCGAGCCGCGCGAGCTGCACCAGTTCGAGCAGCTCGGATACGCGTTGCTTGACCTCCGCCCGCGGGCGGCGGCGGATCTTCAACCCGAACGCGACGTTCTCCCACACGGTCATGTGCTTGAACGCCGCGTAATGCTGGAAGACGAAGCCCACGCCTCGTTCCTGAGGAGCGACGCGCGTCACGTCCTCGCCCTCGAGGACGACCTTGCCCTCGTCGGGAGTCTCGAGCCCGGCGATCACGCGCAACAGCGTCGACTTGCCGCTCCCGCTCGGGCCGAGCAGAGCCGTCAGCGACCCGCTGGGGACGTCGATGGAAACGCCGTCGAGAGCTGTGAAATCACCGAAACGCTTGACGATCCCGCGCGCCTCGATCATCGGGTCTCCTCTTTTGGCTTGAGCGTCGTCATCAGGACCAGAGTGCTCACGGCGATCAACGCCAGCACGACCGCAGAAGCATAGGCGCCGACCTCGTCGAACGACTGGTAGCGGTCCTGCACGTAAAGGGTCAACGACTCGGTCTTGCCGGCCAGTCGCCCCGACACAACGCTCACGGCACCGAACTCGCCGAGGCACCGGGCAGTCGTGAGCACGACGCCGTACGCGGTTGCCCACCGGATCGCGGGCCAGGTCACGCGCAAGAACGTCTGAATCGTCGAAGCTCCCAGCGTGGCGGCCGCCTGTTCCTGCTCCGTCCCGATCTCACGCAGGACCGGCACGACCTCTCGCACCACAAAGGGAAGCGAGACGAAGATCGTCGCGAGCACCATGCCGGGAAGCGCGAACACGACTCCATGGCCGCCGAGCCAGCCGCCGCGCCCATAGAGGATGAGGAGCGCCAGCCCGACGACGACCGGCGAGAGCGCCAGTGGGAGATCCACGACGGCGTTGAAGATCCCCGCACCCGGGAAACGGTGCCGGACGATCGAGAGCGCGGCGAGGATGCCGAAGATCGTGTTGGCCGGCACCGCGATCGCAGTCAGGATCAGCGTCACCTTCAGCGCGTGCACGGCGTCAGGAGTCGTGACGGCAGCCCAGGCAGGCCCGAGTCCGTGCCGGAACGTTCGCCAGAAGACGTAGCCGAGCGGCGCAGCGAGCAGCGCGGTGAGGTAGCCGAGCGCGGCAAAGCGCACAACGTACTTACCGATCATGTCGAGTCACCCAGCGGCGGAAACCGCCAATCGCGAGCAGCACGGCGAACGAGATGGCGAGGATGACGACCGACGCCGCAGCCGCACCGCCGGCATCGCCGCTCTCGATCCGGCCGAACACGTAGACGGACACGACCTCTGTCTTGAACGGCAGGTTGCCCGAGATCAGCACGACCGAGCCGAACTCGCCGACCGCCCGGGCGAACGCAAGCGCAACGCCCGAAAGAATTGCCGGGAGGATGTTCGGGAGGATCACGCGCCGGAACGTCGCCAGGCGCCCGGCGCCGAGCGAGGCCGCCGCATCCTCCATCTCCGTGTCGAGCTCGAGCAGCACCGGCTGCACGGTCCGCACGACGAATGGCAGCGTGACGAAGAGCAGCGCCAGCAGGATCGCCCAGCGAGTGAACGCCGCGTTGACGCCTACCGGCGACTTCGGTCCGTACAGCGCGAGCAGCGTCAGGCCGGCGACGATTGTCGGGAGCGCGAACGGGAGATCGACGAGCGCATTGAAGAATCCCTGGCCTACGAATCGGTCGCGCACGAGCGTCCAGGCGATCATCGTTCCCGCCACGGCGTTGACGAGCGCGACGACCATCGACACGCCGAGCGTGAGCTTGAGCGACGAAACGGCCTGAGCGCTCGCGATCGCGTCCCAGCCGTGCGCGCGCCAGGAGAGCGCCGCGAGCGGGAGGAGGACAATCACGCTCAGGTAGAGCGTGCTGAGACCGACGGCAAGACCCGGCGCGGGTGAGCGCCGGGCCCTGGGCGACGGCAGTGCGGCGGCTCTAGCCGCCACCGGACCCCTGGATCTTCGCCATCACGCCGGTGCGCGGATCGAAGAACTTCTTCTCGACCTTCGCCCAGCCGCCGACGTACTTGATCGTGAAGAGCTGAGGACGCGTCGGGAAGTTGAAGCCCTTCGCCGCGCTCGGGACGACAGGCCGATAGCCGTTCTGGGCGAAGATCTTTTGAGCAGGCGCGGTGCGCAGGAACTTCAGGAACGCGTTCGCCTCAGCCTGGTGCTTCGAGGTCGTCGTGACGGCGATCGGGTTCTCGATCAGAATCGTCGCCTTCGGGATCACGAACTGCACCGGCTGGCCTTTCTTCTGCGCGAAGATCGCCTCGTTCTCGTACGCGAGGAACACGTCACCGCGCCCGGCGAGGAACTGCACTAGCCCTTCGCGCGCGCTCGTCGGCTGCGAGACGACGTGCTTCCACAGCTTCCCGAGGTAGTCGACGGCCTGCTTCGGCGTCTTGCCCGAGCGCAGAGCGCCGCCGTACGCGGCCATGACGTTCCAGCGCGCGCCGCCCGAGGTAAAGGGATTCGGTGTGATCACCTGCACGCCGGGCTTCAAGAGGTCGTTCCAGGTCTTGAGCTTCTTCGGGTTGCCGTCGCGCACGATGAACACGACGACCGAGCGCGTCACCATGCCGTGGAACTTGTCCTTGTTCCAGCTCTTCGCGACGAGCTTCTTCTGGACGAGCGACGTGATGTCCGGCTCGAGCGAGAAGGCGACGACATCGGCGTCGAGGCCGGCGGCGACCGCCCGGCTCTGCTCGCCCGACGCGCCGAACGACTGGGAGAAGGAAACGCCGTTCCCTGCTGCGGTCTTCTGGAAGGACGAGATCAGCTGTCCGTAGGCCTCTTTCGGCGTGGAGTAGGCCACGAGCGTCAGCTTCGTGTCCTTCGAGGCGCCCGCGGCGAAGGCCGGCAAGAGCAAGGCTATGAGCAAAGCTAGGCTAATTCGTCGCATGGGCTCTCCTTATTAGTCCACTGAATCGGTGGACAATAGGGACAAGCGCACACCACGTCAAATGGGAACCGCAGGCCGTTCCATACAATCGATGGCGTGAGCCCTTCGACCCTCAGCGCAGGCGGCGGCAGCCACGAGATCTTCCGGATCGAGGGCGCCGAACGGCTCCCCTACACGCTTCGGATCCTGCTCGAGAACGCGCTCCGGCACGGCGAGGAGGCCGACGCCGAGGCACTCAGGCGCTGGCAGCCGGAAGCCGAGCCTTCGGAGGAGATCTCGTTCCGCCCGGCACGGGTGCTCCTCCAGGACTTCACGGGCGTGCCGGCGGTCGTCGACCTCGCGGCGATGCGGAACGCGATGGCCGACCTCGGCGGTGACCCGACGCAGATCAACCCGCAGCTTCCGGCCGAGCTCGTGATCGACCATTCGGTGCAGGTCGACGAGTACGCCACGGCACGCGCGATGTTCCGTAACGCCGAGCTCGAGTTCGAGCGCAACCGCGAGCGGTACGCATTCCTGCGCTGGGGGCAGACCGCGTTCGACAACTTCAAGGTCGTCCCACCGAACACGGGGATCGTCCACCAGGTCAACCTCGAGTTCCTCGCGCGGGTGATCGAGACTCGTGACGGACGTGCGTTTCCCGACACGCTCGTCGGCACAGACTCGCACACGACGATGGTCAACGGGCTCGGCGTGCTCGGCTGGGGCGTCGGCGGCATCGAAGCCGAGGCTGCGATGCTCGGCGAAGCGGTGTCGATGCTGATGCCGCAGGTCGTCGGGTTCAGGCTCACGGGCTCTCTCCCGGAAGGCGCCACGGCGACCGACCTCGTCCTCACGGTCACTCAACAGCTGCGGAAGGCTGGTGTCGTAGGGAAGTTCGTCGAGTACTTCGGCCGCGGCCTCGTCGGGTTGCCCCTCGCAGATCGAGCGACGATCGGGAACATGTCGCCTGAGTACGGCGCCACCTGCGGGTTCTTCCCGGTGGACGACGAGACGCTCAAGTACCTGCGCCTGACGGGACGCGACGAGCAACACGTCGCGCTCGTCGAGGCGTACTGCAAGGAGAACGCGCTGTGGCACGACCCGGACCACCAGCCCGAGTATTCGCAGGTGCTGGAGCTCGATCTCTCGCAGGTCGAGCCGTCGCTTGCAGGCCCGCGCCGGCCGCAGGACCGCGTCCCGCTGCGAGACGCGAAGGACTCCTTTCTCGGAGAGCTGGAGAGCTTCGGTGTCGACTATGGCAACGAGCACGACGAAGCGATGGCCGAGTCCTTTCCCGCGAGCGATACCCCGACGACCGTCGACCCCGGGCACGGCGCACCGCTGCGCGCCGGTCAGATCGAGGTCAGCGCGGTCGCCGTCGCCGAGCGGCCTGGCCCCGTAAGCGCGGAGCTCGACGGCGAGCAGTTCGAGCTCGACCACGGGTCGGTCGTGATCGCGGCGATCACATCGTGCACGAACACGTCGAACCCGCAGGTGATGATCGGCGCGGGCCTGATGGCGAAGAAGGCGGTCGAGCGCGGTCTGCGACGGAAGCCGTGGGTGAAGTCCAGCCTTGCGCCGGGCTCGAAGGTCGTGACGGAGTACTACGACCAGGCGGGCCTGACGAAGTACCTCGACGAGCTGGGCTTCCAGACGGTCGGGTACGGCTGCACGACCTGCATCGGTAACTCGGGCCCGTTGCCGGAGCCGATCTCGAAGGCGGTCGTCGAAAGCGACCTCGTCGTGTGCTCGGTTCTGTCGGGGAACAGGAACTTCGAGGCGCGCATCCATCCCGAGGTGAAGGCGAACTACCTCGCGTCGCCGATGCTCGTCGTCGCGTACGCACTGGCGGGCAGGATGGACGTCGACCTCATCGGCGAGCCGCTGGGGCAGGACCGGGACGGGAACGACGTCTATCTGCGTGATCTCTGGCCGACCGCGGACGAGATTCAGGAGACGATCACGCGCGCGGTCCGCGGTGAGATGTTCTCCCGGACCTACGCCGACGTCTTCACCGGAGATCCCGCGTGGCGCGAGCTCCCGATCCCCGAAGGCGACCTCTTCGCGTGGGATTCGGCGTCGACATACGTTCGGCAACCGCCGTACTTCGAGGGGATGTCACGGGAGCCCAAGGCCGTAGAGGACGTCCACGGCGCGCGCTGCCTCGTCGTGCTCGGCGACTCGGTGACAACCGACCACATTTCCCCGGCCGGGTCGATCAGCCCCGGCTCTCCCGCCGGGAAGTACCTGGTGGACCACGGCGTCGAACGGAAGGACTTCAACTCCTACGGGTCGAGGCGCGGCAACCACGAGGTGATGGTGCGCGGGACGTTCGCCAACGTGCGACTCAGGAACCTGATGGTGCCGGGGTCCGAGGGGACGGTGACGGTGCATGTGCCTAGCGGCGAGGAGCTGACGATCTACGACGCGTCCGAGCGGTACATCGCGGAGGGAACGCCGCTGATCGTCATCGCGGGGAAGGAGTACGGCTCCGGCTCGTCGCGCGACTGGGCGGCGAAGGGCCCGAATCTCCTCGGCGTGCGCGCGGTGATCGCCGAGTCGTACGAGCGGATCCATCGTTCGAACCTGCTGATGATGGGGATTCTCCCGCTGCAGTTCCGCGACGGGGAGACGCCGACGACGCTGGGCCTGACGGGGCGCGAGGAGTTTGCCGTCGAGGGTGTCGACAACGGCAACGCGGACGAGGTCACCGTGCGCGCGGACGGCAAGGAGTTTCGTGCGCGAGTTCGTCTCGACACGCCGCGCGAGCGCGAGTACTTCCAGCACGGCGGGATCCTCCCGTACGTGCTGAGGCGTCTCCTCGGTGCGTGACCCGAACAGCCGGCGTCTGACCCCAGCCGTTCTAGACGTGGTTACGCGGTGCGGCCCTTTGACGCGTCCGTGAGGCCTCGGAAGCCGGCGGCCACACGGGCGACAGCCTCCTCGTAGCGCTTCTTCGAGAGCTTCACGCCGTAGCCGTGCTTCGCCTGGGTCTCGACGACCCGGTCGATGAACTCCCTCGCCTGCCGATCCTCATCATCCGGCGTACCCGCCATGCGCTCAGTGTAGATCAGGCCAGAGACGGTCGACCACGAGCTCCGCGAACCAGACGTACCAGTACTGCTGGGAAAGCTTTCGTTCCGCCAGGTAGGTGCGCAGCCGGTCCGAGACTTCGAGCGCCGGCGTCAGCGTCGGGACGACGTCGTCAGGCCTGACCACGTTGCCCGACCCCCGCACGAACTTGCTCGTGTACGCGTAGGCGTCCTTCGCCATCGCAGTCCAGAGCTTCCGGTCCGTCTCGAACAGGTCCACGAGCCCGGCGTCGCCGAGGCGCTTGAGCTTGTTGAGGCTCAGCGCCAAAGCACGACCCTCGTCGTCGCGACTGCGGCCCACGCCGTGGCGGCGAGCACGAGTGCGAAGAGCGTCACGGCGAGGTCACGCAAAGCGCGATGCGGCGACAGCAACCAGGCGAACGCGACGGCGACGTCGGCGAGCGCAATCAGAAAGGCGCTGAGGATCCAGCTCCCGGCGCGCCGATAGCCCGCCGTGGCAGCAGCCGGCGCATCGCCTGCAAACGACTGGAACGCCGAGATCGACACCCCGAGGAAGACCAAGAGCAGGCCTGCGAGGCCGGCCGCAGCCCCGAAAACGGCCGGAACGACATCCATCCGCTCACCGTAGCCAAGCCCTCGGAAGGCAGTTAAGGTCGCCATATGCGCCTGGGCAAGGACGGCAAGGTCGAGCTGATCAAGCGGGTGCCGCTCTTCTCGAAGCTCTCGAAGAAGGGGCTCGAAGAGGTGGCGCACATCGCCGACGAGCTCGACCTGCCGCAGGGCAAGGTGATGGCGGTCGAAGGCGACCGCGGACGTGAGTTCTTCGTCCTGCTCGAGGGCGAGGCCGACGTGACGAAGGGCGACCGCAGCATCAACACGATGAAGGAGGGCGACTTCTTCGGCGAGATCGCGCTCGTGACCAAGATGCCCCGGACGGCGAGCGTCACGGCGACCACTCCGGTGCGTGTGCTCGTCATCACCGAGCGCGACTTCGGCGCCTTGATCAAGCACTCGGACGAAGTCGGCCGTTCCGTCGCCGAAGCGCTCGCAGAGCGCATCGCCCCCGAGCTACCGGTTTAGCCTCTTTAGAGCGCGCCGAGCTCGGACGTGTCGTAGCCGAGCTTCTGCAGCTTCTGGATCGCGGTCCGGCCGTCCTCGACCGCCTGTGACTTGCCTACCTTGGCCAGCGCCTGGCGGGCCTTGACGATGCTCTCCCGCCGGGCGTCCTTCACCGGCTCGAGCTCGTCGGCCAGGTCGTGGAACGAACCGGCCAACAGTTTGTTGGCGTCCTGAGTGTTCGCCGGCGGCTTCAGGCCGTTGAGCTTCTTCGAGGCGTCGCGTAGGTGCGTCTGGAAGTTGTCGACGGACTCGTTGAACGTCGCGATGTCGATCGACTTCCCGAGCTGGCTACCCGCCGCCGTGAGATCGGCGCCCACCGTCTGGATCTCCGTCTGGTACTCGGCCTTCGTGACCGTCTTCGGGCTGCTGCCGCAGCCGGCGAGGACGACCAGAAGGGCCGCGAGGCAGAGGCTGAAGGCTCGAACCGGGGTCATCGAGCCGGGTACCCTACCGAGGCCGGGGTGCGCTGCGGCTCGTTGAACGGCGCTGAGATCACACCCGTCGAACCTGATCTGGTTAGGACCAGCGAAGGGAGCGAACCTTGAAGGACACACCACAGTGGGGGATCGAGCCGGTTCCGGATCGCCTGCGCGTCCTCGGCCTCATGGACACGACGCTGCTCTGGACGAACCTCGGCATCTCGTTGCTGGTGCTCGTTCTGCCCGCCTACTTCGATCTGCCGCTGCGCGACGCGCTCGCAGCGACGCTCATCGGGGCCGTGATCGGCAACCTGATGCTCGCCGTTGCCGCGCTGATCGGCGCGGACGCGCGCGTGCCGGCCATGGTGCTGCAGCGGGCCCCACTCGGACGCCGCGGCTCGTATCTCCCGACGGCGCTCAACATCCTGCAGTGCCTGGGCTGGGCGATCTTCGAGCTGATCGTGATCGCAACGGCGGCCGGTCTCCTCTGCGACAAGCTCTTCGGCTTCAAGGCGGTGTGGGCGTGGAAGCTCCTGTTCGGCGTCGTCGCGGCGGTGCTCGCACTCCTCGGGCCGGTGGGCTTCGTGCGCCGCTTCGTACGGAAGTTCGCGATCTGGGCGGTCCTTGCATCCGTCGTCTACCTCGCCTGGTGGATCGTCGACGGCGCAAACCTCGGGCGCAGCTGGACCGAGGGCGGGCACAAGGGGTCCTTCTGGCTCGCGGTCGACACCGTCGTGGCGGTCACCGTGTCCTGGGCGCCGCTCGTCGCGGACTACACACGTTTCTCGCGGGACCGGCGCAGCGCGTTCTATGGGGTCGGGATCGGCTACTTCCTGCCGACGCTCTTCCAGTTCGGGTTCGGCTCGATCCTCGTGCTGTCACGTGGGCTCGATCCAAGCAGACCGGAGTTGCTGCTGGTCGCGATCGCCGGGGGCGGGCTTGCGGCAGCGCTCGCACTGCTCGCACTCACCGTCGACGAGACCGACGAGGCGTTCGCGAACGTCTACTCGGGTGCAGTTTCGACGCAGAACCTCCTCCCACAGATTCCCCAGCGTGCCCTCATCGTCGGCGCTTCCGCGCTGGCAACTGCCGGCGCGCTTGCGATCGACATGCGGAGCTACCAACGGTTTCTGCTGCTGCTCGGCGCCGTCTTCGTGCCGCTCCTTGGAGTGCTGGTCGCGGATTGGTTGCTGGCCGGCGCGCATTACACCCGGGAGCACGTTTTCGACGGGCCGGCGGTGCGTCCCGGGCCTATCGTCGCCTGGTTCGTCGGCTTCTTCGTCTACGAGTGGCTGTACCAGCCGGCCGATCTCGGCTTCTGGTCACGCTGGATCGGCCACCTGCCGACGCCGTCGTACCAGATCGGCGCTTCGCTGCCGAGCTTCACAGTCGCTTTTCTGCTGACCGCTCTCGCCGTAACGCTAGGCTCGCCGCGTGCCGCCGCTCGCCCTCGTCGGGAACCTCGCGCGCGACCAGGTTGACGGCGGCCCGCCGCGGATCGGCGGTGGCCCGTACTACGCGGCACGCGCCTGGCGCGGGCTCGGCTCGCGAGCGACGATCTACACCCGCTGCGGACCGGAAGAGCGTTTCGACTTCATCCGCAAGCTGACTGCTCTCGGACTGCCCGTCGTCTCGCTCGAGGGAAGCGACACCACCTCGTTCTCGTTCCACTACGAAGGCTCGGTGCGCATCATGACCGTCGAGCACTTCGGCAATCCCTGGACGCCAGACGACGCCGAGCTTCTGGCACCGGGCGCCTGGGTGCACGTCGCGCCGCTGCTGCGATCAGACTTTCCGGCGGAAACGCTCGCCGCAATCGCGCGTGGTCGCCGCCTTTCGTTCGACGGCCAGGGACTCGTCCGCGCCGCCGAGCTAGGCCCGCTCAAACTCGATGCGAACTTCGATCCGGCGCTGCTCGAGCACGTGCAGATCCTCAAGCTGGCCGAGGAGGAGGCCGAGGTGATCGGCGCCGTCGACACGCTGGGTGTCCCGGAGGTGCTCGTCACCTACGGGGAGCGCGGCTCGCGCGTGTACTACAAGGGCCACTCCGAGAAGGTTGGCGCCTGGCCGATCGCGACAGACCCGACCGGCTCCGGTGACGCCTTCTCCGCCGCGTACCTCGCGGGCCGGGCTCAGGGTCTCGCGCCGGTGTCGGCGGCACGGCAGGCAACGGGCGTCGTCGCGGCACTGCTGACGGGCGCCATGACGTGACCGCTGCGGTTCGCACCGCTTCCGGCACATACCTCGTCGACCTGGAGACCGAGGAGGTACTCGGCCCAGGCGAGGACTTCGAACCGGTGCGCATCAAAGTCGAGCTCCCCCGCGTCGTCGCAGCGGCCGCGTCGGGCGCAACCATCGTCGCCGTCGTCGACCGCCGCCCGCCGCTTGCCCTCTCGAACGACGCCGGCAGCACCTGGCGGGAGGCGGGCGGCGGCTTGCCCGCCGGCTTTGCGATCGCGATCGACGACGACAACCCCGACCTGATGCTGTTCGCCGCGCGCAACCGGCTTTACCTGTCGGAGAACGGGGGCGTCTTCTGGCGTTCGCTCGTGCCGGAGCTGCCGGAGATCCAGGCTGTCGCGTTTCTCTAGAGGCGGAACTCGCCGCGCGCGACGACGACCGCGCAGCCGCCGACCTCGACGCGCTCGATCTGCTCCGGTGTTCCGTCCACCCGGACGAAGAGCTTGGACGGCCGGCCGATCTCGGCGCCCTGCGACACCTCGACTTCTTCGCCGGCCTGGGTGCGGCCGTGCCGCACGAGGTGGATGCCGAGCGGTCCGCACGCAGAGCCGGTCGCAGGATCCTCGGCGACACCGCTTGTCGGAGCGAACATTCGCGTCTTCCAGCGCGTACCCGAACCGGCGAAGCAGTTGACTCCGAGCTCCGTCAGGCGCCCGAGCGCCCCGAAGTCGGGTTCGAGGGCCGCAACCTCTTCCTCGCTGCCGAGCTCCAGGAAGACGTGATGCGGTCCGAGGTCGTATTCCTCGACCGGCAGTTGCGAGCGCACACCGAGCAGCTCCTGCAGCTCTTCCGCCCGGGCGAACGGCTTCCAGTTCGGAATCGGCTGCTGCATCCAGCCGAACACGATGCGCGCGCCTTCACGCTCGAGCGTGATGGGAATCACACCGGCCTCGGTCTCGAGCCGGATCTCCGTGAGCTGGAGCGGCGCGCCGAGGACGAACGCCGAGCCGAGAACGGGATGCCCGGCGAAGGGCAGCTCCACCTTCGGCGTGAAGATCCGGATCCGCGCGTGCCCGCCTGACTCCGGCGGGAGCACGAAGACCGTCTCCGAGAAGTTCATCTCCCGTGCAAGCTTCAGCATCGTCTCGTCGTCGACGCCGCGGCCGTCGGTGAAGACGGCCAGCTGGTTCCCGGTCAAGGCCTCGTCCGTGAAGACGTCCGCGACGACGTAGCGCAGTGTGGTCACAGGACGATCTCTACCATGGGACGGGTGCCCGCGGCTGCGATCTCCGTCCACGGCCTGCGGAAGTCCTACGGTGACTACGAGGCGGTCCGCGGGATCAGCTTCGAGATCGCCGAGGGCGAAGTCTTCGGTCTCCTCGGCCCGAATGGCGCCGGCAAGACGACCACGATCGAGATCCTCGAGGGCTACCGCCCCCGCGACGCGGGCGAGGTCGACGTCCTCGGCTTCGATCCGGGACGAGCCGGCCCGGCCTTCAGAGAGCGGATCGGCGTGGTGCTGCAGCAGTCGCAGCTTTGGCCGACGATCACCGTCGCCGAGACGCATCGCATGTTCGCCGGTTACTACGACCGGCCGCGCGACGTCGACGAGGTGATCAAGCTCGTCGGCCTCGAGGAGAAGCGCGACGCGCGCGTCAAGACTCTTTCCGGCGGTCAGAAGCGCAGGCTCGATCTCGGAGTAGCGCTTGTCGGCGACCCGGACCTCATCTTCCTCGACGAGCCGACCACCGGTTTCGATCCTGCAGCACGGCGTGCTGCGTGGGACTTGATCCGGGCGCTGCGCTCGCTCGGTAAGACGATTCTGCTGACGACGCACTACCTCGACGAGGCCGAGCAACTCGCGGACCGTGTCGCCGTCCTCCGCGAGGGCCAGATCATTCGTGAGGGCACCCCGGCGGAGCTCACCGGCGGGACGAGCGAGACCGAGGTGCGTTACCGCCAGGACGGGCACGAGGTCGTGATCCACACGACAGAACCGACCCGCCTCTTGCAGGAACTGACCGCGGCGGCGCTTGCCGAAGGCCGCGAGGTCGAAGGACTTCAGGTTCGCCGGCCCACGCTCGAGGACGTGTATCTCTCGTTGACCACGCCCGAGGAACGATGAGGCTCTATCGCCACCAGCTCAGGTGGGAACAGCTCCTGTTCTGGCGCAGTCGCGAATCCGCGGTGTTCGTCTTCCTCTTTCCGCTACTGCTGTTCACGCTTCTGACTGCGGTCTACAACGGTCGCATCTACGGTCGGCCGGCGTCCTGGGCGCTGCTGGCGGGCATGCTCGGCTACGGCGCTGCGACCACGGCGTTCGCTGGGCTTGCGCTGATCCTCGTGGCACGCCGGGAGCTCGGGATTCTGAAGCGAATCCGTTCGACACCGCTACCGCCCGCGACGTATCTCATCGCAGTCCTGACGTCGATCATGGTCGTGTTCGCGCTGCAGGCCGTGTCACTCTTCGTGCTCGGCAAGGTGCTGAAGTCGACGCCGTGGCCGGCCAACGTGGTCTCGCTCGCTCTCGCTCTGGCGCTCGGCGCGGCCGTGTTCGCGGCTCTCGGGCTTGCCTTGACCGGCTTCATCCGCTCGCTGGAAGGCTCGTCCGCCATCGTGAACGTCATCGTGCTGCCGATGGCATTCCTGAGCGGCTCGTTCGGCCCGACCCGTCACTACCCGCAGGCTTTGCGCGTGATCGGCGCCGTGCTGCCGCTGAAGCCCCTCATCGATCTCATCAACGGCATCTACCTTCACGGTCAGCAGATCTGGGACCGGCCGAGGGCCGTGGCCCTCCTCGTAGCCTGGGGAATCTGTCGGAATGGCCCTAGCCATACGGAAGTTCCGCTGGGAGCCGAGGGAGGGTTAGCTCTTCGGCGAGACGGTAATACGACTTTCGATGCAGGTCGAAAACGCCATCGCATTCGCCGTCGACCAGGAGCCGACCGGTCTCGAGCTTCGGATCAACTTCGGCGTCTTTGCCGGGCGCGACGCGACCTCCGCGGAGCTCGAGGAGCTCGGCAAGCTGCTCGTTTCCGAGGCGGGCGAGATCTCGATCGTCGGCGAGGAGCGCCACGAGCTGTCGGAGGACGCCGAGGTCGTCCTCCGTCAAGTGCGAGTCTCGGTCGCGCCGGACAACGTGCCGGACGATCGAGCGGAGCGCAGGAAGTTCTGCGAGCGCCTCGTCACACTGGCGGAGATCTGGGCGCGCCAGTGCATCAGCGAGCGCCACGCCGAGCTGACCGACATCTAGCGAGCTCGCGCCGCCCGCAGCGCGAGGCCCGCGACGCGCGTCGGACGGCCGGCCTTCGCGATCACGTCGTCGAGTGCACCGGCGAATTCCTCCAGATCCTGTTCGGTCACGACGAGCGGCGGCAAGCCCTTCAGCACGGGCAGGTCGTGCCCGGCCACCTGGCTGAGAATGTGGTGCTTCGTGAACAGCGGCACGACGACAAGTTGAGCGAAGAGACCGGCCTGCATCCGTTCCATCAGACGCCAGGCGACGCTGCCGGAGTCCGGCTCGCCGAACTCCATCGCCCACATCAACCCGAGCCCGCGCACGCCGCGCACGACCTCGTGCTCGTCGGCCAACGCGCGCGTCAGCTCGAGCAGGCGCGCACCGAGACGCGCAGAACGCTCAACGAGATCGGCATCGTCGAGCTCGCGCAGGGTCGCGAGCCCCGCCGCCATCGCAAGGTCGTTCGGCGCGAAGGTCGAGCCGTGGCTGACCGAATGCTCGAGTGAGTCGAAAACGCCGTCGTACACCTGCCGTGACATGAGCAGGCCGCCGACGGGGACGTAGCCTCCCGACAGCGACTTCGCGATCGTGACGAGATCCGGGTCGAGCCCCCAGTGCTCGAAGGCGAAGAGCTTGCCCGTGCGGCCGAGCCCCGTCTGCACTTCGTCGACGGCAAAGAGCGTGCCGTATCGCCGGCAGAGATCCTGCGCGCCTTCCAGATAGCCGGACGGCGGGAGGTTCACTCCCTTTCCCTGCACGGGCTCGACGAAAAAGAGCGCGACGTCCTCCGTGCGGAGCGCACCATCGAGTGCGTCGAGGTCGCCGAACGGAACCCTCGAGAATCCAGGCAAGAGCGGGCCGAAGCGCTCGACGAAATGCCGATCGCCGCCCGCCGAGAGCGCGCCGAGCGTGAGCCCATGGAAGGACTGCTCGGTCGAGACGACCCGCGAGCGCCCGGTCGCGGCGCGCCCGAGCTTGAGCGCCGCTTCGACTGCTTCGGCGCCCGAGCTCGTGAAGAGGACTCGCGCGAGCCGCGCGGGCGTGCGCTTCAGCAATTCTTCCGCAAGGAGTCCCGGCAGCAGCGAAACGCCGAGCTGCACCGATCCGGGAGTGTCGAGCTCGAGCGTCTCGGCGAGCGCGGCCCGGATTCGGGGATTGTTCCGTCCGGCGTTGAACATCCCGAACCCCCCGAGCATGTCGAGGAAACGGTTCCCGTCCGAGTCGTAGAGGTACTGCCCTTCGGCGCGCGCCCAGACGCGGTCGAAGCCGATCGTCTTCAGCACCCGCATGAACTGGGGGTTGATCCCGCGCGCATAGAGGTCGTAGTCCTCGCCGGCGCGAGCTTCCAAGAGCTCCCGGATCACGAGCGGAGCGTATCGCCCTGAAAACGGCGAGGGCCCCGCAGTGCGGGGCCCTCGTTCCTTACGAAACGTCTGACATGCGCTACTTCCCGTGATCCTTGCCGCCACCGCCGCCGTTGCCGTGGCTCTGACCGCCGCCGCTCTTCCCGTGGCTTCCGCCACCGTGCGACTTGGCGCTACCGCCGTGACTCGACGTGCCGTGACTCGACTTGCCGTGGTTCGACTTGGTGTGGGTCGACGTGCTCTGGCTCGAGGCGCCCTGGCTCGTCGTGTGCTGCGGCTTCAGCTTCTTCGGCTTCTTCGAGCCGTGACTACTGGTGGTCGTCGTACCGGTGGTCGTGGTCGAAGCCGTCGTCGCGGCAGCCGTGGTCGCGGTCGTGGTCGTGGTCGTGGTCATGGCACATGCGCCCAAGCTGTCGCCGTGCGCCATGTGTGCGGGAACTGCGGGAGCCGCGATGTTGATCGTGTGCTCACCGCCGTTACCGGTCTTGTGGCAGACGTCCATCTTTTCCTGGCCGCTGCCGAAGTCGCCGCCGTCGGCCTGGTCGCCGGTCGACGTCGTCTGGTTGGTGGTGCTCGTCGACAGGGTCGTCGACGTCGTGCTCGAGGTGGTGTTTCCTTGATCCGCGAAATCGTTCCCCTCGGACTCGGACTCCGACTGCTGGTCGTCCGCGGACTGTCCTTCGCGGTCGCCAGTCGTCGTGGTCTGCGTCGAAGTCGTCTGGGACTCGGTCGTGCTCGTGGCCGGCTGGCTCTCGGTCGAGCCGGTCGTGACCTGCGCGAGGCCGACGCCTGCAGCGGCGGCGAACGCAAGCCCCACGAGCGCGCCGACGAGGGAACGGCGGGTCATGCTAGTCAGTCTTTTGCGCACTTGGAATCCCTTCTGGGCGTGGAGGGCTGGGGCCTACGTCTGGTCAGTCGCCATCGACGGCCGAAACTTGCGGCGCGCTCCCTCAGACGGGGTACTTCGGCGCGGTCGGGGCCGCAGGCCGTTCGCCGGGCCGCTCTCGGCGGATCCCCGAGGCCGACGGCGGGACGTCCTTGCAGGAGTTGTCTAGCCTGCGGCTCGTGCTGCATCAGAGCCAGGGATCTGCAATCGACCATCGCCACGCACACGATGATCTTGGTCGCGATGAGGTCCATGACCATGGCCACGGGGAGCACGAGCACGCGAGGAGCACGGCCCACGACGGTCAACATGGCCACTCGCACGGGCTTGTCGATCGGTCGATCCTGCGATCACAAGCCGGCGTCAAGGCCGTCTCGCTCGGCCTCGCCGTCCTCATGATCACTGCGTTCGCTCAGGCCTTCATCTACTACCGCACGCTGAGTGTTGCCCTGCTCGCAGATCTGATCCACAACTTCGGTGATGCTCTGACGGCGGTTCCTCTTGGAATCGCCTTCTACTTGCGGAGCGCACGCGGCGAACGCCTGGCTGGGCTGGCAGTGGTCCTCGCCATCTTCATCAGCGCTCTTGTCGCGCTCGGTCAAACCATCGAGCGGTTCATCCACCCGAGGACGTTGTCGCATCTCTGGCTTCTCGCATTTGCCGGCCTCATCGGGTTCATCGGAAACGAGATCGCTGCACAGATACGCCTTCGTGCCGGGGCTCGGCTGGGCAGCGCCGCTCTCGTTGCCGACGGCCGGCATGCACGCGTAGACGGCTTCGTCAGCCTCGGTGTCATCGCTTCGGCGGCAGTCGTTGCCCTCGGACTCCCGATCGCAGATCCGATTGTCGGGCTCATCATCACCCTCGTGATCCTGCGCATCACTTGGCAGAGCTGGAAGACAGTCCGCACAGGCGAGATCGAGCTCGACTACTTCGAGGAGCGCCGCCCGTAATGCCGAAGGTCGGACTTCTTTGGCGGGCCGAATGGGATCCGCCAGACGGCCACGGATCGATAGTCGAGTCCTGCAAGTTGCGCGAGATGTTCCGTTCGTTCGCGGCACTAGGCGTTCCTGCGCAACCCGTCGTCATGCTTGCGTCAGGCGAGCGGAACGAGTCGGGTCCCGGTCGCCTTGAAGGATGCGAACGCAGTGCCGCCGCGTGTGAGCTCGAGTTTGTCGGCCGAGGATGCGGTGACTTCAGCGGTGATCGGGCCAATGCGGACGCGGACGCGGTTGCCCACGGCGGTGACGGAGCGGATTTCGCCCTGAATCAGGTTCATGGCGGAATCGTCTTTATGGAGGCGGCCGATCGAGACTTCCCACGGGTAGATGACGACGCCCACGTCACCCTCGCCCCATTCCGTCGAGTAAACGAGCTCCCCCGTGTCGAGTTGAACGACGGTCATGTCGTCGTCCAGTCGGCGGGCTTTCCCTCGCAGCAGGTTGGCACCGGTGAAGGAGGCGACGAAAGCGTCGGTCGGTCGGTCGACGAGCTCGCTGGGGGTTGCGAACTGGCGTAGGTGTCCGTCGACGATCACACCGACCAGGTCAGCGAGTGCCGCAGCGTCCTCGAAGTCGTGGGTCACGAGGATGGTCGGTAGCGAAAGCTCCTGCAGCAGCTCTTGCAGTTCCGCACGGACGGCACTCTTGGTGTGGGCGTCTAGCGCCGAAAGTGGTTCGTCGAGCAGAATCACCCCCGGGCCGCGGGCGAGCGCGCGAGCAACGGCGACCCGCTGACGCTCGCCGCCGGAGAGCGCGGCCGGCCTGGCATCGGCGAGCTGAGAGATGCGGAATCGTTCGAGATATTCGTCGGCTCTCTCCCTGCCCGCGTAGGCCACGTTTTGCCTGACCGTGAGGTGCGGGAAGAGTGCGTATTCCTGGAAGACGAGGCCGACGCGGCGTTCGTCGGGCTTGCGAAAGAGCCGCCGGGCGGTGTCCAGCCAAACGTCGTCACCGAGCGCGATCCGCCCTCGCGGCGGCCGCACGAGCCCCGCAATGGCTCTCAGCACCGAGGTCTTACCCGCACCCGATGGCCCGACCAGGGCGACGGTGCGGTCGACCTCGAGCGCTAGCTCCAGCTCAAACGAGCGAAGCGGGAGGGTGAAGTCTGCTCGGAGGGTGGCCATAGAGAGGTCAGCTTGAGGGAGATCAGCACCGCCGCGCTGATCAGAACGAGCAGGGCGCTGATAGCAAGCGTGACGTCGAAGTTGACCTCGAACTCGGCGTAGATCGCCAACGGCAAGGTCTGCGTCACCTTCTGGAGGCTGCCGGCGAACATGATCGTGGCGCCGAACTCACCGAGTCCACGCGCGAACGCGAGCGCCTCCCCCGCGGCCAGACCGCCCCGAGCCAAGGGAAGAATGACGCGGAAGAACGTGCGCGCAGGGCCTGCACCAAGGGTGCGTGAAGCGGCGACGAGGTTGGGATCGATCGCCTCGAAGGCCGCGATCGCCTGGCGGATGTAAAGAGGGCTGGCGACGAACGCGACCGCGATCGTCACCGCGGTCTGCGTGAACGGGATCGTGATCCCCGCCGCATTGAGACTTGATCCGAGGAGCCCGAAGCGGCCGAATGCCGCAAGCAAGCCGATGCCGGCGACCGCGGGAGGAAGCACGAGCGGAAGCTCGACGAGCGTGACGCAGAGTGAGCGGCCCGGGAAGCGTCGGCTGGCGAGTAGGTATGCCGTCGGCGTGCCGAAGAGCAGGATGAACGCCTGTGCGATCAAGGTCGTCTTGAAGCTGACGATGAGGGCGTCGGTCACAACCGGGTTGGAGAGTTGATCGATCAGCCGGCCCGGAGGGACGTGGACGAAGATCGCCAGAATCGGCAGGGCCAGGAACGCCAGGGCCGCGGCCGCGGCGAGGAAGTAGAAGAAAGCGAGCAGAGCTTTGCGCATGGTCTGCTCGCCCTGCGCGCTCTAGCGGCCCGACTTCGCCTTCGGAAGCGGGAGGAAGCCGGCGGCGATCATCTTCTTCTGGCCGGCTTTGCTCAGCACTTCCTTGATGAACCTCCGCGCAGCTGCCTTGTTTCCGCTCCCGGAGACGACGGCAAGCGCGTAAGTCACTTTCGGCTGCGCCCATGCCGGGATCTTGAACACCCTCACCTTGCCCGGCACCGTGCGAGCGTCGGTGGAGTAAACGAAACCGGCGTCCGCCTCGCCCAACGCCACCTTCGAAAGCACGCTGCGAACGTCGGACTCGCGGCTGACGACGTTCGCCAGCACGCTCGTCAGCCCCATCTGCTTCAACACCTGAAGCGTGTAGCTCCCGACCGGAACCGCCTGGGCAGCGATCACGAGTTTGACGCCTGACTTCTTGAGGTCGTAGACGCGATGGATGCCGGCCGGATTCGAGGTGGGCACGACGAGCACGAGCCGGTTGCGGGTGAACACGACCGGCTCCTGCACGAGTTGCTTCGCATGGAGCTGCGCGGGAATCGTCGTATTGGCGGAGGCGAAGACATCGGCCGGAGCGCCCTGCGTGATCTGCGCACCAAGAGTGCTCGACGCGCCGAAGGAGTACTTCGGACCGGAATCGATCTTCGGGAAGACGTCGGTCAACGACGCAGCCGCGTAGACGGTGATTCCTGTGACGCGCGTCGACGTATGCGTATCGGTGCGCGCCGCGGCTCCGCCCGCCGCAAGCAGTGAGAACAGAAAGGCGCAAAGCGCCGCAAGAACTACGGCACGCTTCTGGGCTAGCCGATGCTGAGAACCGAATTTCACCCGAAGACCCCTTTCGTCAGTGCTCGACCATGACGGACGTGGCCTTGATCACCGCAACAATGTGGTTGCCCGGTTTGATGCCGAGCTCTGCAACCGAGTCCGCGGTGACGATCGCGGTCAGCACTGCCGGCTCGGTAACCACCATTTCGACCTGCGCAATCAGGCCCTCGACCTTCACCTCGCGGACGATGCCGCTGAAGCGATTGCGAGCGCTCATGTGGCGCTTCGTGTCGTCGCCACGCAGGCGGTCGATCTCCTTCGCGGTCACGATCCTGCGATTGCTCGAATCGCGCTTCGTCTTGATCCGACCTTGGCGGTCCCAGCGGCGCAGCGTGTCCAGGCTGATCCCCAGCGTCTGCGCCGCCTCACTTGCGCTGTAGAACTCTCTCGGCATACTCAGCCCTCGTTAGCTCGTGAACACATCGAGTGCGTTCGAGGCCTCGTCGATCGTGAGCGGCCTCGGCAAGGCGATCCCGATCGGACTGCGCCCGGACAGCCGCATGAAGGCACTCAGGTGTTCAGCCTCATTCGCAGCGATCTGCGCCACCGGCTGCTTGAGCGCATTCGTCTGGAGGCCTTCGACAGCACCCAGATACGCGCCCATGAACGCGGCCTCCAGCCTCACGCCGAGCTTCGCGATCGACGACTTCGAGGCGAACGCTCCCTTGGGATAGGAGAAGTCGAAGTCCGACGCGACCGCAGGGGTCTGTCCGGCGCCGCTGAGGATCTCGGACATCTTGTTGTAGTGCTCCCGCTCGTTGAGACGCGCCCGCTTCAAAGTCCCCAAGGCATCCCCGCGAACCCGCTTCGACGCGATCGCCCGCGCGTAGAAATCCAAGCCCAGCAACTCAGCGCCGACCAGCAACCGAGCGTAGGCAAGGTCGCTGTCCGGAACTGTGTCCGCAGCAGCAGCGGAATCGACCAGCGATCCGCCAAACGAGCTCGCCAGCAACAGGGCTGCGCCGCCCTTGGCGCCCCGCGAGATCAGTAGACCCCTACTGACCCGCGCCGTCACGCGGGGCGCCTCCGCTCGGAGGTCGTCCTCGATGCCTGTGCAATGCCTATGAGAGCCGTCATCAGGGGCAACCTACCAATCCCGGGACGCTCGTCCAATGACAAGCGTTCGACCTAGGCGAGCCGGCCCCCGCGCGGAGGAACTGAGGATTTAGTCCGGACTCGCGAGCTCCGGATCCCAGCGCGGCACCGGCGATACCCTCTGGCCGGCGCCCCCGTAGCTCAGTGGATAGAGCAGCGGTTTCCTAAACCGCGTGCGCATGTTCGACTCATGCCGGGGGCATTCACAAACACAAAGAGTGCCGTAAAACCTAGCGGCGGTAAGGGGGCAAGCGAGGGGGCCGGCCTCAGGACAGCTCTTGCGCCTCGGTCTCGCCCTTCTGGAGCAGGCGCACGCTGACGAAAGCAACCCAGGCAAAGATGACCACGGTGCCCGCGCGTGTGGCAGCACCGTCGCCAACTGTCGAGAAGACAGCGTTCGCAGCGAAGACGGCAGGAACGGTGAGCAGGCTTGGGATCCACGAATCTCGCCAGGCGGGGTTCCGGCGGAATGCGAACGCAAGGACGAGCGGTGCCAGGAGCGAGAACGCCGCGGTGAAGCCCGACTCGATCTTGTGGGCGCGCGAGTGCCACGAGACGTTGTCGCATGCCGCGTCGATTCCTCGGCAATCGAGGTGGAAGATGCCGTCGAAGAACGTCGAAATCCCTTCGGCGACCAGCACGGCTGCGCCGACCCGGCCGACGATGTCCGGGCTGAGCGCATGCCACAAACCGAGCCCGAGCAAGACCACGAGGATGCCCGTGAGGTTCGCTCCGACCTGGTTGTAGATCCAGGGGCTCGCGGCTGACATCGCACCGAGGTCGGAGATGTCGTCGTTCGCCACGCTGTAAGCGGATGGTTGCGCTAGGCCACCTGCGATCCAAGCGACATTGAAGGTCAGGAATGCGAGCAGGCCGCAGACCCCTGCGATGCGCGCCGGCATGTTAGAGACCGTTTGTGCCGGCGCGTTCGACCGCGCGCGCGAGGTCTACTCGGGAAGAGACGTCGATTTTTCGAAAGATGTTGCGCAGATGAGTCTCGATCGTCTTTTGGCTGAGAAAGAGCTCGGCTGCGATCTGGGGGTTCGTCTTCCGGTCGACAACCAGCTGCGCGACCTGCAGCTCGCGCGAGGTCAGAGCTTCGAGCCCGGTCTCGCCGGCTTTGCCGGGTCGCGTCCGGTGATGGATGCGGCGACCGAGCTTACGCAGCTCGCGCTCGGCCTCTGCACGCCACCGTAGAGCGCCGCACGCTGCAAGCGCTGCTGCCGCGTTCTGCAACTCCGCGATAGCTCGATCACGCTTGCCGGCTTGCGCCAGAGCGCGCCCCGCCATTGTGCGCGAAAGCGCTGCCTCGAGCGGCGCTCCCACCTCCTCAGCGCCGGCGACCGCCAAGAGCGCCCTTTCGGCCGCTTCCGTGGGACTCCCTGTGTAGAGGTCGACCGCCGCCCCCGCTCGGTTCGCCCAGGCGATGGCCATCGGACGCTGGAGCGACGAGGCCCAGGCCTCAGCGGCAGCAGCTGCACGTCTCGCCTCGATCGGGCGGTCGAGTGCTAGCCAGCAGAGGGTGAGCGACTCAAGGTAATGCGCCCTGGGGCCGCCGGCGATGAGCACCAGCTCCTCGCCTCCCGCGTGACCGACGAGCAAGTCGACCGCACGTTGCGGTTCACCCGTCTCGAGCAGCGCCCGAGCGTAATCGACGGCTGCCTCCGCCGAGTGGAAGCCCTCGTCGAGATCTGCGCTCAGTTCGAAGCCTTCCTGGGCGGCCGCTAGCGCGACATCGACGTCGCCGGCATGGAGCGCCGCTGCCGAACGACTGCCGAGGCTCCACACCAGCGCGTGCGTGTTGCCGAACAGGCGCGCTGCCTCGATGCCACCGTCGAGCAGCTCGGCGGCCTCGGCCAGCTTGCCCCGCATGCGCCAAATGCCGCCCAAAGTCATGACGAGCACGAGGAAGAGCTCGCCTCCCTGTCCGGTGGCCCGTCCCACGGCTAGTGCACGGCTGGCATGTCTGTCACCGTCGGCGTACCAGCCGCCATAGAGCTCCGTGCCGGCGAGCCTGGTCGCGGACTCGAGCTGGCGGGCAAGGTCTTGGTCGGACAAGGAATCGACAAGAGCCGTAGCCTCCTGGCGACAGATTTCGGCGCGCTCGCCCCGGCCCGTCATCGATTCAGCCATCGTCAGCATGGCGAGTGCCGTGGCAGTCAAGGCCCGATCTCCGAGGCGTCGCGCCGCGCCCACTGCACGCTCGGCGCACGTGTGCATCTCCTCATACCTCGCTCGCCAGACGAGATTCACCGCAAGCTCGTTCATGAGCGCGACGGCTTCGGCAGAGTCCTGATCCGGAAGCCGCTCGATCGCGCTCGCAAGACGCGCGCCGGCTTGCTCGTGTCGTCCCAGCAAGCTTTCGACGGCGGCACATCTGCGCGCGACCGTCGCGTTGTCAGGAGCGATCGCGAGTGCTTCCAACAAGACCCTGTGACTGTCAGCGAAATGCCCACTGGCCGTCTGCGCTGCAGAACGCGCGAGCAGGAGCTCCATGCGCTCGCTCGCAGGCGCGCTCGCCGGCAGGAGGCGAAGTGCCTGGGCAAACCAATTCGCTGCGCTCGCCGGGGCGAGCCGCGTCGCGCCCTCGCCGGCCTCGCGCAGAACGGCGACCGCTCCGAGGTCGCCCTCGCGCGCAGAACGTTCGACATGGTGAGAGCGCGCCGCAGCTGACGCACCACGCGCGGCGAGCAAGTCCGCACAACGCTCGTGAGCCCCCAGTCGCCAGCCGCCCGGCGTCGCCTCGTACACAGCGCGGCGGATGAGTGGATGCCGGAAGCGAAAGCGTCGCGGCACCTCCGTGCTACGAACGAGGTCGAGCAGGAGAAGCTCGTCGATCGCTTGCATGGCGGCGGCCTCAGATGTTCCGGCGGCCGCTGCGGCCAGCTCGGGCTCGAAGGGATCGCCGGCCACGGAGGCTCCCTCGAGCACGCGGCGCGCACTGGCGGACAGGAGGCCGAGCTCCTCGCTGAGCGATGCGGCGACCGCTGCTGGAACCTCGATGCCACTGAGCGAGACATCGGCTGCAGCGTCGGCGCCGCCGTGAGGGCCGAGCGACCGCGCAAGCTGCTCGAGATAGAACGGATTGCCGCCGCTCTCGTCATAGAGAACCGCGGCCTTCTCACCGACCAGCTGCCGCGCTTCGAGCGCGGTCAGCGCACCAAGCTCGATCCGGGTCACCACGCCCGCGCGATCCGCCCGTTCTATCGCGGCGGATAGGCGCTCGGCCATCTGGTGGGGGCGAGCGGCAAGGACGATGAGGACCCCCGCGGTGGGCGACCGCCGCAGCAGCGCGCCAAGCAGCTCAACGGATGCCGAGTCGGCCCAGTGGACGTCGTCGAGCACAAGAACCAGTGACCGCGTCTTGGCCAGCTCCTCGAGCAGCGCACGCACGGCCCGGTGACTGCGGTAGCGCTCGTGCTGGAGTGCGCCGCCGCTCGCAGTGCCGAGAGCAGAGAGCGAAGGGAAGACGTGCGAAAGCTCCGTGCGCACGTCTTCGTCCAACACAGCCAGGCGATCGGGACTGAGCCCGCGCAGGTACTCGTCGAGCGCGTCCACAAAGACGGAGAAGGGGAGGTCGCGTTCGAGCTCCGAGGCCGAGCCGGCAAGGACGAGACGCCCATTCTCGTCAGCGGACCGCGCAAACTCGGCGAGGAAACGGGTCTTGCCGATCCCCGGCTCCCCGATAAGGACGATCGCGGAAGCAACCCCCTGATCGACCTCGCGGAGCACCTGGTCGAACGTGCCGAGTTCCTCGGCGCGGCCGACGAATTGGTCGGTTAGCCGGGCCATTTCCTCTCCGGCCAGGGTAGATCAGCCCGGCCGGATCCCAAAATCAGGGTGCAGGATCAGGGTGTCCCCCTGATGTCCGGGGGGCCCGGCGGGGTCAGTCTCGGCGGGTGGCCCATTTCTTGCTCCACCACCACCACGAGCCCCATGAGTGCGGCACCGTCTTCGCCTCGTTCAAAGGGCACGAAAGCCCGCTTCGTCACCTGCCGACGCTCGCCTCGTGCCGCTCCGGCGGCCACGCGATCTGGTGGACGGTCGAAAGCGCGACCGAAGAGGACGCACTGCGCTTGTTGCCTCGCTACGTCGCCGAGCGCACGACCGCCACGAGCGTGAGCGAGGTCGACATCCCATGACAGGAGGACACCTGAGCCCCGCAACTCCGCACACCCGCGAGCTCGCTGCCCGAGAAGGCGACGGCATCTGCGTCCTGCTGCTCTGGGACCCGCAAGAGGGCGCGCTCACGGTCTCCGTCGAGGACGACCGCCGCGGTGACAGCTTCGAACTCGCTGTCGCTCCTGATCGAGCCCTCGACGCCTTCTACCACCCATTCGCGTACGCCGCCTAGCGGCTGAAAGGAGAATCGTCATGCCTCGCAACACGAACCAGAGCCGCAACCTGGCGGCACGCATGGGCCGCTGGAGCGCCGCCCACTGGAAGACCGCGACCTTCGGTTGGCTCGGCCTCGTCATCGTCGCCTTCGCTCTCGGCGGTCAGATCGGGACGAAGCAGATCGATCCGAACGCCAAGGGGCCGGGCGAGTCCGGCCGGATGGACAAGATCCTCGACGCCGGGTTCAAGCAGCCTGCCGGCGAGAGCGTCCTGATCCAGAACCGCTCCCTGCAGACGGGAACGCCCGCCTTCGCTGCCGCGGTCGACGACGTGGTCGCACGCCTGTCCAAGGTGGCAGTCGTGCGCAACGTGCGTGCGCCCAAGATCGCCGGCGACCGCCACGCAGTGCTGGTCGATTTCGACATCAGCGGCGACAAGAACACCGCAGCCGACAGGCTCGGCCCAGTGCTCAAGAAGGTCGACGAGGCGGGAAAGGCACATCCGTCGTTCTTCGTCGGCGAGTTCGGCGGCGCCAGCGCCGCCAAAGGCGTCGACACGGCGTTCGCGAACGATCTGCAGAGCGCCGGGGCGTTGTCGATCCCGCTGACGTTGATCATTCTCGTCGTGGCGTTCGGCGCGCTCGTCGCAGCAGGAATCCCGCTACTGCTTGCACTCACGGCGGTCATCGCGACCTTCGGGATCGCGGCGTTGCCGAGTCACGTGATTCCGCTTGCACAGGAAGCGTTCGCGGTCGTGCTGCTGATCGGGCTCGCCGTCGGTGTGGACTACTCGCTCTTCTATCTGCGCCGAGAGCGCGAGGAGCGTGCGGCGGGACGAAGCCCAAAGGACGCCCTCGAGATTGCCGCCGCAACCTCCGGACGGTCGGTGCTCATCTCCGGGTTCACCGTCATGGTTGCGATGGCCGGGCTCTTCCTGACAGGCGATGCGACATTCGCATCCTTCGGCTACGCAACGATCATCGTGGTCGCAGTCGCGATGCTCGGCTCGCTCACGGTTCTGCCGGCGCTGCTATCGAAGCTCGGCGACGGCGTCTATCGGCTCCGTGTCCCACTGGTCAACCGGCGACGCCGCAGCGTGCGCGAAGGTGGCGCGTGGGGCGGCATCGTCGACGCCGTGCTGCGCCGCCCGCTCCTCTCTGCCTCACTCGCCGCCGGCTTGCTGGTCGCCCTCGCGATTCCGGCGCTGCAGCTGCATATGGCGACGCCGGGGCCCGACACGTTCCCGCAGAAGCTGGCGGTGGTCAAGACGTACGACCGCATGCAGCGTGAGTTCCCTGGGAACGCGCTGCCTGCCAACGTCGTCGTCAAGGCGTCAAACGTGAACTCTCCAGCGGTGCGTAACGCAATCGCGGCGCTCGAGCGTCGAGCGCTCGCCACCGGACAGATCGAGAAGCCGATCACGGTCGACACGAATCGAAGCGGCACCGTGGCGAACATCACCATGCCGATCAAGGGCACCGGCACCGACTCCGCTTCGATGAACGCGCTCGCGCTGTTGCGCAATGAGCTCATCCCGGCGACCGTGGGAACCGTTCCTGCGTCGGAGGTGGGCGTCACCGGCATCGCAGCCCGCTGGAACGACGAGCTCGCGCAGCAGAAATCCAAGCTCCCCTACGTCGTGGCGTTCGTGCTGATCTTCGCGTTCGTCCTGATGCTGATCGCGTTCCGCTCGATCGTCGTCGCGTTGAAGGCGATCGTCCTGAACCTCCTGTCGGTCGGCGCGGCGTTCGGGATCCTCGTGCTGGTCTTCCAACACGGAGTCGGCAAGGGTGTGCTCGGGTTCAGCTCGACCGCGGGCATCTCGCCGGTCGTGCCGCTGCTCCTCTTCGTGATCCTGTTCGGGCTCTCGATGGACTACCACGTGTTCATCATCAGCCGGATCCGGGAGACGTTCGATCGCGGCGCGAGCATGGACGACGCCATCTCGTACGGGATCAAGTCCACCGCCGGCGTTGTCACGAGCGCAGCGATCGTCATGGTCGCCGTGTTCTCGATCTTCGCGACGTTGTCGATGCTGATGTTCAAGCAGTTCGGCGTCGGGCTGGCGGCCGCGATCCTGATCGACGCAACCATCGTTCGCGGCGTGCTGCTGCCCGCGACGATGAAGCTGCTCGGGGAGCGGAACTGGTACCTGCCGCGCTGGCTCGAGTGGCTTCCCCGGCTCGAAGGGCACGAGTCGGAGCCCGCAGCGGATGCAAAGCCCGTCCTCTCTGCCTAAGACAACACGGCTGGGCCTCCGGCCTTCGACGGCCGGAGGCCCAGCCGCATTCGCGATGAAGGGAGTACTCATGCAAGCTGAGGCACATCCGAAGAAGAGCACCGGGCTCACGATTGGCGCCTGGGTCGCCGCCGTCCTGGGCGTCCTCGTGCTCGCAGCGGGCGTCACGGCAATCTGGGCCGACACCTCGAAGCGGGACGACAACGGCTACTTCTCCGCCAACGCGCACCGCTACCAGGCCCATACGCGGGCGATCTCGACCGAGAGCATCACCGTCGGGAGCTACGTGCCCACGTGGCTCGCAGGAAAGGTCCGGCTCGACGTCTCCGGCGACAAGCCGTTGTTCGTCGGCATCGCGCCCAAGAAGACCGTGGACGCCTACCTGGCCCGGATCGAGCACACGGAAGCGACGAAGCTCAACCTCGACCCGTTCAAGGTCACCTACGTCGACCACACGGGAACGGTCGATCCCGGCCGGGCCGCGCGCGAGCCGTTCTGGGCCGCCAAGGTCTCCGGTCGCAAAGGCCCACTGTTGTGGAACCTCCGCTCTGGCAAATGGTCAATCGTCGTCATGAATGCAGACGGCTCTCGCAACGTCGCCGCAACCCTCGGTGTCGGCGTCAAGGTGCCGGCAGCGCTCTGGGTCGGGATCGGTTTGAGCCTCCTCGGGGGTTCGCTGCTCGCTGCCGCAGTGCTCATGTTCGGGGCGCGCTCGCGAGCCTCCAGTCGCCGGAGTGCGAAAGCGGTCTTGGCCGGCTAAGGCCGGGGCATCAGGGTCGAGGGTCGACCCCTCCAGGCTCCTCCACGGTCGGATCGCCGATGTATTCGAGCGCCCGGCGTGCGGGGAGCCTGCTTCGGATCGCGAAGGCGTAGATGACGAGGCTGAAGACCGCAACCACGAGAATGTCCCAGCCGAACGTCAGCTCGTTCCGAGGCCCGTGCAGGCCGAGCAGCGGGATCGAGCTGGGCGTTCTCGTGTCGAACGAGCTGAGGTACGAGATCGCACCCATGCCGAGCAGGTACGGCCAGAGCCACACAGCGCTTCGCCAGTCGAGCGACAGGTTCCGCGCGGTCGAGTCGGTCCGCGCGGTCGAATCGGTGGCAGTCGACACGGCGAGCAGCGCAAACCCGATCAGGATTGCCACGATCAGCTTCCACATCACCGCCCAGCCGGTGAAGAGCAAGATCTCGCTCGCGGCGACGAACGCTCCAGGCGCCAGTAGCAACGCGGCGGGAAGCTTGAAGGGGCGTGGCCGCGCAGGGTCTTGACGTCTGAGCGCTCCGAGTGCGAGCGGCGCCATTGCGTACACGGCGACGGCCGCCGCCGAGATGAAACCGACCAGCTGCTGCCAGCCGGGGAACGGGAGGAGGATCACCAAGCCGCAGATGAACGAGAACGCGATCGCGAAGAAAGGTGTTCCGCGCGGCGTGAGGCGGGCGAAGGCGGAGGGGACAAAGCCGTTGCGGCCAAGCGCGAAGGTGAGGCGCGCGCTGGCGCCCGTATAGATCAGACCGGTGCCGCCCGGCGAGACGATTGCATCCGTATACAGCAGGACTGCGAGCCAGCCCAGGCCGAGTGCGGTCGCCAGTGCGGCGAATGGCCCGAACAAGTGGCCGTTTCCTGAAAACGTGACGGCCCCCCAACCCTTCGAGAGCTGCGAAGGGTCCAGTGCCAAAATGAACGCCACCTGAAGCGCGATGTACAGGACGATCGCCACGCTCATTCCACCGATGATCGCGAAGGGGATGTTCCGTCTCGGATTGCGAGTCTCCCCACCGAGCTGGACCGCCTGTTCGAACCCGAGGCCCGCGAAGATGACACCGCCCGACGACAGCGCGAGAAACACTCCCTTCCACCCGAAGGGCATGAAACCACCGTGCGCGCTGAAGTTCCCCGTATGTGAGGAGGTCGCGATCAGCGCGACAACGGTCACGGCCGGAACCAGCAGCTTCCAGCAGACCGCGACCATGTTGATGTCGGCCAGCCAGCGCACGCCCATGACGTTGATCGTGCAGAACAGCAAGAGCAGCGTTCCAGCGACGAAGTAGCCCTGGACGGTCAGCACCGGCCTGCCGCCAGACACGGTCGTGAGCGAGGAGATGTAGTTCGACGTGTACAGGAGCATGGCCTCGACCATGATCGGCCCGACGGTCACGGCGCCGAGAAACGCGATCCAGCCACTGGTGAACCCGATCAAGTTCCCGAAGGCGTAACGGGGGAAGCGAGCGCTGCCGCCGGCCACCGGGTACATCCCTCCCAGCTCCGCGTAAGTCAATGCGAGGAGCATCACCACGCCGCCTCCGAGCACCCAGGAGATGACGGCGGCCGGCCCGGCGAGCGACGAGGCATACAACGCACCGAACAACCAACCGGCGCCGATGATCGACCCCAAGGACGCGAAGAGGAGCCCGAGCAAGCCGATGTCACGTCGCAGCGTTCGCGCCGCGCGCTCGGGACTCGCCACCAGCGGTTGCGCGAGTTCGGCCGTCGCCCTGACCCCTTCCATGGCCGCCCGAGATCTACTCGGGCATGGCCCCGATCATGGCCCATCGCCGCGTCTGCCACAACCTTGTCGACTTCGGGAAGCGCTGGCCGCCCACCTGCGACGCCGCTGAGATAGCCCTGCGTTCGAGCGGTCTAACCGTCAGGCCTTGCCTGAAGATGCTCTCCATCTACCAGCCGTCTACCAGGACAGGCCGGAACCACAGGGACTCAGGCGTACTCAGACGTACTCGATGCGCGTTCGAACGCGGACAGGGCGGACTCCGCGGACACAGACGTACAGCTCGTGTATCAATCGAGCGGCTTCCTAAACCGCGTGCGCTGGTTCGATTCCGGCCGGGGGCATGCATTCGAGTCCCGCCGGGCTACTCGTGCTCACGAAGGGCAGACCGTGCAGCGGCCTCGAACTGCGTCAGATTAACGGGCACCAGCTCGCGGATCCGATCGTCTCGCACGACGGTCTCGTTACGCAATCCTTCGATGAGCGGCCGCGCGACTCCCGCCTTCACCGGTGTCACAACGTGCAGCCACAACGAGGATAGGTACGGCGTCAAGACCGGGACCTCGAAGATGAAAGGCCGCTTCCCTCGGAGAGCGGCGATCCGCTCCATCATCTCGCGGTAGGTCATCACCTCCGGCCCGCCGACGTCGTATCCCGAGCCGAGCGTCGCCTCCAGGCCGCAGACGCCTGCGAGGTACGCAACCACATCCGGGAGCGCAATGGGCTGAGTGCGCGTGGACACCCAGCGTGGGGTCACCATCGCGGGCAGGCGGTCGACGAGAGCGACGATCGTCTCGAACGCGGCGCTTCCACGGCCGACGACCATCGCGGCGCGAAGCGTTGTCACCGGGACTGACGTGGCGGCCAGGCGAACACCCGTCTCGCGACGGCTGCGCAGGTGGGGTGAGAGATCAGCGGAGTCGTCGCCGAGCCCACCGAGGTAGATGAGCTGTTTCACACCGGCGCTCTCCGCCGCCAGCGCGGTCGTCTCCGCGGCACGGAGATCCAGTTCCTCGAAGTCGGAGCTTCCGAGCGAATGGACGAGGTAATACGCGACCTCGCATCCCTCGAGCACACGTGCAACGGAGTCCCACTGAGTCGCGTCCGCGGTCTTCCAGACAACGCCCTCTGTCGGAGCGTGCTCGCGACGCGAGACCGCCACGACCTCGTGCCTGCCCGCCAACTCGGCCACCAGCGGTCCGCCGATCGTCCCGGAAGCTCCTAAGACGACGACTTTCATCGGCGGGCTTCGCGGATCAACCGCGCGAAGTAGCGACGGCTGATCGCAATATGGACTCGGCTCTGAACCTGACTGTAGAGCGCGCCCGTCCAATCCCGTTCCCTCCGACGAGCGGCGAGGCTTGGGAAGAAGCCGCGAATCGTTGAGCGGACGACGGGCGGCGAGCCACCGACCTGCGCAAAGGCGATCTCTCCCGCGGGCCGCCGGGCGAGCAAGCCACCCTCGATCGGATAGCTGCAGCAGACAAGCGTGCTTGTCGCCTGAATCGTCGGCCGGCCGAACCGAAGCAGGCTGGGACCGCGTCCGAGCAGCCGCAACTCGAGCATGCCGTTCCTTTCTCGTTGCCGGACAAGACCTCGAGTGACTCGCTCGACCTCGCGCCAGTAGGCGAGACCTAGGTACTCCGCTCCGGCTCGGGTGAACTCGACGACGGGCTCCTGAAGCACGATGCGCTGTTCGGACTCGACCGAACCGTCGCCCGTTTGACGCTGCCACGTCTCCCAGCCATCCACCGGGAGGACGGTAGCCAGCGGAGCGTCAGTAGTCACGGAACCCAGGGACGCTCGCAGGTGTAGTCGATCACGGTGCGCAGGCCCAACCGCCGAAACGTTTTTCTCCCGAACGGCATGAACTCGATGAGAGCAATGAAGACGGACGCCCAGCTCATCAAAGCGGCACGAACCGACCCCGATGCCTTCGGGGAGCTCTACGGGCGCCACGCCGGTGTTGTTCTGGCGTTCCTGCAGAGCCGGGTCCCGGAGAGGGTCGCCGGTGAGCTCACGGCCGAGACCTTCGCTCAGGCTGCACTCTCGCTCAAGCGGTTCCGAGACGAGAAGGGCGGTTCAGGCCTGCCCTGGCTCTACGGCATCGCGCGGAACCTGCTTCGGACCTTTCACGAGCGGGAGCGCATCGAGTCCAAGGCTCGGCAACGCCTCGGTCTGCCCGCGCACGACTACGAGCTGGAGGTGCACGAAGCCAACGCCCGTGTGGATGCGGAACGGCTCGCACCGGACCTCTCCGCCGCTCTCGCAACGCTTCCGCCAACCCAACAGCAAGCACTCCAGCTCCGCGTGATCGAGGAGCTGCCTTACCGGCAGGTGGCGCGTTCGCTCGATTGCTCCGAGGTCGCCGCCCGCATTCGAGTCACGCGCGCCATCGACTCTCTTTCCCGGCTACTGAAAGGAACTTCATCATGACTACCGACCTCGAGGCGATCGGCCGAGATTTGCAGTACGCACTGGCGCGCCGCCAGGCCGCCGGGCGACGTCGCAGCCATAGGGTCCGGCTGGCTTCACTCGCTCTTGCAATCACCGGAACCTTCGCAACGGTCGCCTACGCGAGCGGCATTGGCGCAGACCTACAGCTCGACCCGACGAAGTGGGCGATCCTGGGCAGCGGCAGCGTGGACGGTGGTAGCGGCGCGTACGTCCACGCAAAGGACCGCGCCGACGGCTCGAACAGCACCTTCCTGGTTGAGCACGACGCCGGCTTGCCCGCGTACCAGGCGTTCCTGCTGCACGAGAAAACGTTGAGGGCCGCGAACTCCACGTCGCCGGTGCCGGTGCGCACGGAAGCAGGCCCACTTTGCACAGCAGCCTCGCTGACACGCGCTGAAAGCGTTGCGCTGACCACGCTCAGGGCAGGCTTCGCACCAGGGTCCAGCCCGGATGCAACGAGAGCCGCCGTCATCGCTGCTGTGTCGCAAGCGTTCCAAACCGCTCCATGCGCAGGGCTCGAGTACGCAGGCGAGCAGGCGCGTCTCGTCTACGCCGGTCGGCAGCCGGCGTCTAACTTGATGCCCGGTGCACGAACCTGAGCGATCCCCTGCCTGAACAGCCGGCTGTATCTGAAGCGGGGCCGCATGTCCTTCGGAGTGCGGCCCTCGCGGACGCCGGACCCATCGCCGATGTTCTCGACGAGTGCACGCGGTATTACCTCGACCGACCGAGCTCACGCGACGATGCACTGAGCCGGCTGAGGCAAGGTGACCCTGCAGAGGATTTCCGCATCGCGATCGACTCGAATGCGAAGACTGCCGGCTTCGGCCACGTCTGGGTGGCCTCGCCACAAGAGGTTCGAGGTTTCGTCCGCGTGCGACCTTCGGCCAAGGGGCTCGGCTTCAGCGGCGCTTTGCTCTCCTGGCTCGAGCAACGGGCCGGCGTCATTGCTGAGGACCTTCACCCTGACGCAGACCTGACGCTCACCCACTGGGCTAAGGACCACGACGCTGCGCCGGTCCTCGAGAGCGCCGGCTTCGCACCGGTCCGCCACTTCCTGCAGATGCGAATCGACCTCTCGATCGGGGACCTACCGCGAGCATCGTGGCCCGACGGTCTCGAGTTGCGGCCCTTCTCGCCGGGACGGGACGAGGCCGAGCTCTTCGCGGCTTTCCGCGATGCCTTCGCCGAGCATTCGGACGATGCAGAGGCCGACGAGGCCGACTGGTGGAACGAGAACCGAGACGCCCCGAACGCAGGCTTCGACCCGGCCCTCTGGTTCGTCGCCTTGGACGGTGCGACGATCGCCGGCTTTTCCATCTGCCGGGAGCGCGAGAACGACGCAGAAAACGTCGGCTGGATCTCCCTCCTCGGCGTCCGTCCGCGCTGGCGCGGACGAGGGCTCGGCGAAGCACTGCTCGCGCACAGCCTCGATGTCTTGCGAGCGCGAGGGCGAGGTCGCGCCGCTCTGAACGTCGGGGTCGACAACACGACCGGTGCGCTGCGTCTCTACGAGAAGGCGGGAATGAATCCCGTTCCGGCCTTCACGATCTGGTCGAAGTGGATCGGCAGAGAAGGCGCGTGAGAGCACCGCTGAAGCCGAGTACTCTTGGAGCA
>CAWHXK010000019.1:0-8885 GCA_963833255.1 uncultured Actinomycetes bacterium | reverse complement strand
TTGCGCCCGAAGAGCTGCTGGCCCGGGTTCGGGCTCTGCAAAGGCGGGGCCGCGAGCGGAGCGAGCTTCTCGCGTACGGCGACGTCGTCTTCGATCTTGGATCCCGCCGCGCACAGCGCAGCGGCCGCGAGCTCGGACTGAGCGCGCGCGAAGGCGATCTGCTGGAGCTTCTGCTGCGGAATCCCGGACAGGTCGTCAACCGCGAGCTCGCGCTCGAGCGTGTCTGGGGTAGCAGTACCGTCGCGAGCTTCAACGCGGTCGATCGCTACGTTTCGTACCTTCGGCGCAAGCTCGGCGAGCCCCCTCTGATCGAAACAGTGCGCGGGGTCGGCTTCATGCTCGGCCGGTGAGTGGACGCTCGCTTCAGCTTCGGTCGGTAGGCGCGGCTGCACTCGGAATCCTGATCGCGCTCGTCGTCGTGGGTGCGGCGATCAGCGTGCTCGTGTCACGCCACCTTCATCACTCGCTCGATCACACGTTGCGGCAACGAGCGGTCGAGATCGCACAGCTGAATGCCTCCGCGCCGGCACTGTTGACCGCACCCGGTGCGCTCGACTCGCCCCTCGGTGGAACTCAGCTGATCGTCGAGGTCGTCGACGCGCGGGGCCGCATCGTGGCACGCTCGCTGTCGCTCGGCGGTCGGGTGCTCCCCACCGACGCGACTGCCAGGAGTGCGATCGGCACGGGCCGCTCCGGCTACTCGGACGCACGCCTCGGCAACGAACGAGTGCGTGTCTACGCCGCGCCCTTGGCCGAGCTCGGTGGCCCGGCGGCTGGCGGCGCAGTGGTCGTCGCTGCCTCGACGCACGACCTGGAGGAGACGCTTTCGAGCCTCCACCTCTTCGTGTTCCTCGCGGGCATACTCGCCGCCGCGCTCGGCGCCGGAGTCGTCGCTCTCCTCATGCGGCGCGCGTTGGCTCCCCTCGGCCGGCTCGCGACGGCCGCAACGGAAATCGAGCGCACTGGAGATCCGCGGCGAAGGTTGCCTCAGCCTGCCTCAGTCGACGAGGTCGGTCAGCTTGCCGGAACTCTGAACGCGATGCTGGCGAGCCTCGAGCGTGCACGAGAAGGCGAACGGCGCTTTCTTGCCGACGCCTCGCATGAGCTCAGGACACCTCTGACCGCCCTGCGCGGCAACGTGGCCTACATCGTCCGTCACGGCGCGACGCCCGCGGTGATCGCGGAGCTCGAACAGGACGCGGAACGGCTGGCGCGGCTGGCAGACGATCTGCTCGTCCTCGCACGCGAGGAATCGGACGCCGCAGTGCCCAACGAGCACGTCCGCCTTGACGAGCTCGCGACGGCTGCCGGAGAAGGCGAATCGAGAATCGAGGTCGTTGCTCCCGACCCGGTCGTCGTGCGCGGGGATCGAGCTGCGCTCGAACGCGCGCTCGACAATCTCGTTCAGAACGGCCGGCGCTACGGCCCCGTCGAAGGTCGCATCACGATTGCGGTCAAAAGCAATGACGGGCTCGCGTCGGTGACGGTGACCGACGAGGGGCCAGGACTCCAGCCGTACGAGGCCGACCGCGCCTTCGAGCGCTTTTGGCGGGGACATCACGGCAGGTCAGGCTCAGGGCTCGGGCTGGCGATCGTGAGAGCGACTGCCGAACGTCACGCCGGCCGGGCCTACGTGGAGGGGGCCCGCTTCACGATGGAGCTGCCCGCTCTCAGAGATCTCTCAGAGACGGACGGTACAACGGAAGAGGAAGCGCCTCAGAAAGGATCGCCGTGAGACTTCTCCGCACACTCTCCACTCGTCGTCTGATTGTTCTGGCCGTCGTTGCCCTCGTGGTGGCCGTAGGCGGAACTGCAATCGCTGTCGCTGCCGGTGGAGGAAGCGGGACAACGCCCCCGCCGAAGCCGCTGGCGCAAGCCATTCACGACGCCCTGGCTGCGCCCGACTCGGCCGGAATCAGCGCCAAGATCAGCTTCACAAACCGATTGTTCCCCTCCGGGTCCCTCCTCGGCGGCACCGCCTCGGCGCTCATGTCAGGCGCCAACGGCCGTCTCTGGCTGACGAACGACGGACGCGGCCGTCTCGAGCTGCAGTCCGATGCGGGGGACGTTCAGATCGTTTGGAACAAAGACAAGGTCACGGCGTACGACGCATCCTCGAACACCGTCTACACGTTCAACCTTCCCGCCGCGACGACGGACTCGTCTTCCCCGGCGGACGGCGCTACCCCGTCGCTCACGCAGATCGGTGACTTTCTCTCGAAGCTCGGCGAGCGCGCGGACGTTTCCTCTGCGCAGCCCACGAACATCGCGGGTCGGCCGGCCTACAACGTGAGGATCGCGCCGAAGCACGATGGCGGCCTGCTCGGCTACGCCGAGCTCGCCTGGGATGCGGAGCAAGGCGTTCCGCTCCGGGTCGCGGTCTACGCCCAGGGAAGTTCGGAGCCGGTGCTCGAGCTCGCCGCGACGGACGTCTCGTACGGCTCCGTGCCCTCGAGCACCGTCGATGTCTCACCACCCGCGGACGCGAAGGTCGTCGATCTGAGCTCGGCCGCCAAGCCGGAGACCGGTGCGGGCAACGGCCAATGCCGTGACAGGTCTCGCTGCCGTCCAGGCGGCGGTGGACTTCCCTGTGATCGCACCCGACACGCTCGTCGGACTGCCGCGCAAGGACGTCCGGACGGTCAAGGGCAATGACGCGCTCGTTATCTACGGACAAGGACTCGGCGCGATCGTCGTCGTCGAGCGCAAGGGAGACGCCACCGGGGCCCAGCAAAGCGGCCCGATGTCGGCTCTGCCCGCGGTGTCGCTCGACGGGCTGACCGGGCACGAGCTCGCAACGCAGCTGGGCACCGCGATCGAATGGCAGCGAAACGGAGTCTCGTTCGTCCTGGCCGGGTCACTGCCGCCCGCCGCAGCGGAATCGGCTGCGCGCGCGCTCAGATGAGCGACGCTCTTCCGATCTCGACGACGGGGCTCGTCAAGCGTTACGGGGACATCGTCGCGGTGAACGGCGTCGACCTCACGGTCGAACGCGGCGACGTGTTCGGGTATCTCGGACCGAACGGCGCGGGCAAGACGACGCTCCTGCGGATTCTGCTCGGCTCTGATCCGCCCGACGTCCGGCTCCGCAAAGCTCTTCGGGCGCGATCCGCTCGTCGACGGAGTCCGAGCGCTCGACGGAGTCGCCGGTTTCGTGGAGGGCCCACGCTTCTACTCGTACCTTTCGGGGCGAAGGAACCTGGAGCTGCTGGCCGACTACGACGGTGACGGGGCGCGCTCGAGGATCGACGGCGTTCTCGAGATCGTCGAGCTGCGCGACCGGGCGAAAGACCGCGTCGGCGGCTATTCACACGGCATGCGCCAGCGTCTCGGAATCGCTGCCTCGCTGCTCCGCCAGCCGAGACTGCTCCTGCTCGACGAGCCGACCACCGGGCTCGACCCGGCCGGTATGCGCGACATGCGCGATCTCGTCCGCCGTCTTGCCGGCGAGGGGATCACGATTCTGCTCTCGAGCCATCTCCTGAACGAGGTCGAGGACCTCTGCAACCGCGTCGCAATCATTCGCAAGGGCAGCATCGTGTACGAGGGTCCACTGAATGAGCTTCTGGCGACCGCCGCGACCGGCTATCGACTGCGCGTCACCGACCCGGAGCGGGCGCGGGTCGTTCTCCTCTCCCAACCCGGAGTCGACGGAGTCTCGCTCGGCGACGGGCAGCTTCGCTTCACAGCGGACGAGGACGCTGTTGCGCGCGCGGCGATCTCCCTGGGCCAGGCACGCATCGGCATTACGGCACTGATCCCGGAGACGGCGAGCCTCGAAGAGCTCTTCCTCGGGCTGACGGGTGGAGAGTCGTCGGACCACGACCGCGAGGCAGTCGTCGCGTGACGGCCGCGGTCGCAAAGGTGTACCGCTGGGAGATCGCCAAGCTTCTCGCCCAAAAACGAACCTACCTCGGCCTCGGCACTGCGATGGCGGTGCCGCTCATCTTCGTGGTCGTCCTCGTTCTTCAGTCCGGCGGGCCGAACGACGTGCCGCTCGGCCGTTACATCCGCGATACCGGCCTGGCGACGCCGTTCGTCGTCCTATTCTTCATGTCGATCTGGGGCTTTCCGCTCATCACTGCGCTTGTCGCCGGCGACATAGTGTCGTCCGAAAGCCAGAACGGCACGCTGAAGACGATCCTCACGCGCTCGCGCAGCAGAGGCGAGATCTTCGCCGGAAAGATCCTGGCGTCGCTCACGTACACGCTCGTGATCGTCTTCGCGATGGGCATCGTGGGCGCCGTCGCCGGGAGCATCGCCTGGGGCTTCCGCCCCCTTACGTCCCTCTCCGGAACATCGGTCTCCGCCGCTCACGGAGTCGCCCTGCTTGGCGGGAGCCTTGCGCTCTACGTGCTCCCGCTAGCCGGAATCGCCGCCTTCGCCGTGCTTCTCTCGACGGTCACGCGCAACAGCGCTGCTGCGGTGGTCGGTGCGTTGATGTGGGCGCTCCTGATGCAGCTCCTCGGAGTACTGCCGGGAACGGAAGCCATTCGCCCGTATCTCCTCGGCACGCAGTTCGAAGCATGGCACGGCTTCCTGCGCGTTCCCGCCGACTGGTCACCGGTGATCCGGGCAGTGTGGGTATGCGCTCTCTACATCGCGCTGCCTCTCGTGACTGCCTACGTCGTGTTCCTGCGGCGTGACGTCGCCGGCGACTAGCGCCGCAACTAAAGTTGTTGGCATCTCCCCCTCCCCGCCGCTGTTCCTCCCGCCGGCGCTCAACGCGAGGCTTCGGCACCTCGCGTTCAACCAGCTAGGGGCTGACGTGAACGAGGCGCTCGTACGGGGCCGCGAAGAGATCTTCTTCGGCGCGGAGTTCGATGCCTCCGCCGGCACGCAGAAGCTGCCCGCGGAGGTCGTGAGCAACTACGTCGACACCCTGGCCGCGGACGCCGAAGCCCTCCGTGGCAGCTTCGAGCTCTACCGCGCGTTCCCGCGTGTGGTTCGGCCGCGATGCAACTCCGCGGCGTTCCGCTGCGTTCCGTTGTCACGCGAGCACCAGATGCGGCCTCCGCCCCTTGCCGAGTCACTCGAGTTCAAGAAGAACCAAGAAGCGACAGCGGAGATGTCGACAGGCAGGAGCGCCTCGCATTCGATCGAAGCTCGTGCGCGCGCGCGAGGTTCGTTCCGAAGCGAATAGGTCAACTTGGCGGGACCCGCGCGTTTCGCTTCGGACGGAAGCATCGCGAGAGGTCTTGGGCGCTTCAGGCGCAAGCACGCTCGCGCAGCCGAGACACTCCGCGCTCAGCAGCGTTTAGACCGTCTCGCTCCGCGTGGTCGCCCACTGATCAGGGATGGCGGCGACCAAACAACTCCATCACCGCGTCAGCCGGGACTGCGGCGACCAGAGTGTGCGCGGGCGCCATCCCGTGCAGCCTGATAGAAGAGCCCGGTGGAGCCGTGGTCGCGGGAGCCGGTGGGACGCTTTGACGAGCTCGAGATCGAGAGCGACCTGTTGCGTGACAATCCGCTCGGCGACCCGCACGTCCGCCCGCTCTGGGTCTACATGCCCCCCGCCTACGACGCCGAGCCCGACCGCCGCTTCCCGTCGATCTACGTGATCCAGGGGATGACCGGGCAGCTCGACATGTGGCGGAACCGCTCTGCCTTCCGCCCGAGCACGCCGGAGCGAATCGACCGGCTGTTCGCCGAGGAGGGCTGCCCTGCGGCGGTCGTCGTCTTCGTCGACGCCTGGACGTCGTACGGCGGCTCGCAGTTCATCGACTCGCCCGGGACGGGGCGCTACGGGAGAGTACGTGTGCGACGAGGTCGTCTCCTTCGTCGACGCCCGCTACCGGACGCTCGCCGACGCCGCGCATCGCGGCCTCACCGGCAAGTCGAGCGGCGGCTACGGCGCGATGGTGGTGCCGATGCTGCGGCCGGACGTCTTCGGCGGCCTCGCTACGCACGCCGGCGACGCACTCTTCGAGCTTTGCTACCTGCGTGACTTCCCTGAGGTCGTGCGGGTGCTGCGGGACGAGTACGACGGCTCGTTCGACCGCTTCTGGGAGGACTTCCGCTCACGCCCCGCGTTCACGAAGCAGTCCGACTATCCGCTCCTCAACACCTGGGGGATGGCCGCGTGCTACTCGGCGAACGAGGACGGCTCGATCGATCTGCCGTTCGACCCGGCGACCGGGATGCTGCGGGACGACGTGTGGCAGCGCTGGCTCGCGTGGGATCCGGTGCGCATGGCACGCCGCCATGCGGATGCCCTCCGCAGCCTGCGCGCGATCTACATCGACGCCGGGAAGAAGGACGAGTTCTTCCTCGACCTCGGCGCCGAGGCCTTCCGGCGGGAACTCGAGGAGCTCGGGATCACGGACGTCTTCTTCGAGCTTTTCGACGCCGGCCACGGCGCGATCGAGTACCGCTACCCGCTCGCGATCCGCTATCTCGCGGAGCGGCTGCAGTAACCGCCCCGACCACGATTCGCAGAGCCTGATCTGGCTGGCGGCGGCGTCTGCGTCGTGAATCTTCTTGGCGTCGGCCGTAGCAACACGTCTGCGTTCCGCAAGTGCCGAGGCCGCCGCCGTAAGGTCGCCGGTGCTTATGCCGAGGGCGGCGTATGCCGACCGAAGCTTCTCCCTGAGGGCGGTGACCTCGCCGCGTTTCTCGGCGATCGCCCGGTCGGGCTCTGCTGCAGCGGCGATCTTGGCGAGGAGATCAGCGTGCCTAAGGCGTGCCTCTAGGAGTTCGTTGCGCTTGCCGCAGGCTGTGAGGTAGGCGGCCACGCGCACGTCTAGCTCGCCGGCAGGCGCCCCGACCCTGTCGAGCGCCGACGCGAGCGCGGCCTCCAGCTCTGCGCGTCCCGCTGGGAGCGCGTCGATGTCTCTCGTGCCTTCGACGGTACGCGCTGCCAGCCCTCGCCTGTAGCCGAAGTAGCCGAGACCGAGAGCGAGCACTATCCCGGAAGCGAAAAGCGGGGTTACGAGAATGGCAAGCGCAATCGAGATCACCGCCACCGACGCCCCAACGAGGAATGCCTGCCGTCCGGCTTTGTCGCGCGCAGGCGTCGTCTGTACTTCGCCAACTCGTTTCTGTCCCGGAAGTGCCTCAAGCCTTCGCCACAAAGATCCGACCTCGTCAAGTGCCGAAGCGTCGGTCTCCTCATAGGCTGCGAGCCGCCCAATCGCTGCTTCGAGTTCACGCTGGCGTGTATGGAAAGCGATAAGCGTCGGGCGCTGCGCTTCGGCCTCTTCTTCGAGAGATGCTAATTCGCCATCTATGGCATTCAACTGCTCGTGACCGAGCTCAATCCTCTGCACCGCTGCGTCATCGAGTACCACGGGCGATGCCGGACGTTCCGCTACGACGCTCTTAAGTTCTATGATCTTCGCGATCTTGGTCGTAAGTTCGTTCGCTTCGGCGACAAGAAGCCTTCGCTCCATCACGCGCTCAGCATTCTCGAAATTATGCTGGTGACGCTCGTTCTCTAGTAACCGCGTCGCGACCTCGGCCAGCTCAGGACGCGTTGCCTCATAGCGATCGAGTTGCGCGCGGAGTTCGCCACGTCGAGCCAGCCAAAACGCAAAATCACCGGACGTCGAAGGCTTCAATGTGGTGCGCGTGACGCCAAGACTGTCGAGGAATTTGCCCATTCGCTCGACCGCGTCGTCGACTCGAATGTCGCTTGAGCCGCTCTCGACCGCTCGCGTCAGTGCGCTCGTCAAGCCGTCGCTTCGCACAACGGCGGTGACCTGCTCCTGTGTGAGCGTGCAGACCTGACAAAACTCGTCGAGACCCAGGTCGAGGAGCGCTTCGCCGAGGCGTATATCGCTCCCCTTGCCGAGGACATCAGCGGTAACGTCGGCGCTGTCACGCCAGACCCGAACTGTGTGGGAGTCGAAATCCCATTCGGCGCGAACAGGGTCAGGCGTTCCTGCGCCGCGCCAGAGAACGCCTTCGAGATCAACAGTGAGCGCGAAGGGCGAGCCAGTCCAGGGCCGCCGCTGATCCTTCCTCGTGACGCCATGATTCAGCCGCCTCTCGCTCTTGGAGAAGCCGTAGAGGCTGCGGACAAGCGCATCGTGCAGCGTCGTCTTGCCGGATTCGTTATGGCCGACCACCAGATTCAGCCCAGGCGTGAACTCGAACGGTCCTGCGAGCCGGCCGAAGCCGCGGATCTCGATCCTTCTAATCCGTGCGGCGCCTCCAAGCGGCGCGCAGGTTCCGCTCGGCTGGGCCCGCGGCCCGTGCGACCTCGATCCCGTTGACAAGCGCGCCACCCTCGATCCCCTCGGTCGAGGTTGTGACTGGCCGCACGCCGGGCAGGGCGGCAAGTGAGTCGATCAATTCACGTGCGGTTACGACTGCAACCCTCCACCGAGCATGGCGTGACGGTAGCGATCGGATCGGCCTGAGGTGCGCAGCGGTCATGACTCCATGAGTACCGCCGAATCGTCGCGGGATTGCGCCGCCTCAGTGCCAAATCAGCGCGCTCGAACTGCCTCGGTGCTTTCCGGTAGACGGCTGGTAGACGAAAGGCCAACTCGAAGTGGATGTCGGATTCCACGCCGACCCGCAAAGCCGCATCGGAAACCGGCTCGAGGACATGCCCCCGGCCGGAATCGAACCAGCGCACGCGGTTTAGGAAACCGCTGCTCTATCCACTGAGCTACGGGGGCTCGGCTCCGCAGCCTAGCGCCGAAATGACCTGGCGAATGTGGTCGATACGACGACGAACAAGAGCCGCAGGTGCCAGGCGACCCACACTAGTACTTCGAGCACGAGACAACAATCGTGGCGGTCAGAGTCGTGTTGCCTGACAGGAGCTCCGCCGAGCCGGTGTCTCGTGCCGCGAGGACGGCCTAGATCGTCCGTTCCTCCGCGCGGACAGGTTCAGCACGTCGGACGCTTGTTTTTGGACGAGCGTCCCGGGA
>CAWHXK010000018.1:0-26192 GCA_963833255.1 uncultured Actinomycetes bacterium | reverse complement strand
ATTATCCTCACGCCGTGCCACTCGATGATCTGACTGGTCAGGTCGCGCTCGTCACCGGCGGAGGACGCGGGATCGGGGCGGGCATCGCGCGCGAGTTGGCGAGCGCCGGCGCGCGAGTCGCCGTCGTCGCGCGGACGCGGGAGCAGATCAAGCAAGTCGCGCACGAGATCGAGGGCGTCGCGATTGAGGTCGACGTCACCGACGCAGCCGCGGTCGAGCGCATGGTGAACCAGACGGAGAGCGAACTCGGCCCGATCGACATCCTCGTCGCCAACGCCGGCACCGGAAACCGCTCGGAAGTGTGGGAGGGCGAACCCGACGACTGGTGGCGCACGTTCGAGGTGAACGTTCTCGGCGTCTACCTCAGCGCCCGCGCGGTCATCCCAGGCATGCTCGAGCGCGGCCGTGGCCGCATCCTCGTCACGGGCAGCGGAGCAGGCTACCTCCCGGGCGCGAGCAACACGGACTACACGTCGAGCAAGGCGGCGGTGAACCGCTTCGCCGAGACACTGGCAGAGGCGCTCCGCGACACACCCGTGCGCGTGTTCCTTATCAGTCCGGGCCTCGTGCAGACGGCGATGACCAGCGACCACTTCCCCGATGACGCGCCCTGGACGCCGCCGGAGCTCGCGCCAAGCCTCGCGCGCGTGCTCGCATCAGGCCGTGCCGACGAGCTCGCGGGCCGCTACATCCACGCCGAGCACGACGACATCGAGGATCTCATCCGCCGCGCGCCAGAGATCCGCGAGAACGACCTGAACGCAATCCGGCTGCGCCGCTAAAGCCGTGATCGTCGGGCTCCATGTCGCGACGGGCGCTGCAGCCGGTGCCGCGAGCAGGTCTAGGCTCACCGCCATCCTCTTAGGGCCGATCCTCCACCTCGCGGGTGATCGTTTGCCACACCAAGACATCGGTTCGCGCCGCTTCGAGATCGGTAGCGGCCTCTTCTGCCTCGTCCTCCTCGCCTGCAAGCGCGGCCCGCTCGATCCGGCGACTCTGGGAGCAGCCGCCAGCTCGGCGCCTGATCTTGAGCACGTCGTCCCCTTTCTGCGTCCAGGTGGAAGCAAGCTGTTTCACGGCCGCCACGGCTGGCACCGATCGGGTCGCTTCCGGGCTGACGTGCAGCTCTTGTTGGCTGGTGCGATTGTTGGTGCTCTTATCGGACCACGCGGCTAACCCGGCAACGAGAGCTGGCCGATGCAACGGTCTGACTAACCATTCGCAGGCACGAATCCCCTGCAATCGAGAGGGCGCGCGAAAGCCGCGCGATAGACGAGGCAGAGGGGCATCGAACCGCGAACCCCGAATGTTCGATGCCGATCTCGAACTCGACTCCACCCGGCACCGCGTCCCGTCGTACCTTCTGCTCCGCAGCCGACTCCGACCCCGGCGCTTGCAGGGGTCGCACGTCGAGTGGACTTACTTCGAAGCTCATGACTCCACTGGTGCCCCCCCGATTTCGTCTAACCAGTTTCCCGCTTCACCTGCAGCAGAACCGGTCGCGAGGGGGAGAAGGCCCGCGCGGCATCGCGGGCCTCTTCCGCGCTCGGTCTAGGGCACGTCTGGTATTCGTTCGACTTTGATCCGCGTCGCGGTGATGGTCGCTCGGAGTCCGCTGGCAACGAGGTTTCCATTGGGATCGAACTGATCCGAGATCGCCACCGCTGTGTAAGAGTCGCCGTCCTGCGCGAGCTGCACAGTCTCTCTGATCTTCTGGGTCCCAGAAACGTCCCGGTCGGGTCGAACCTGAAGAAGATGTGCGTATCGGCGTAGAGCCGGCCGCTTACGCGCTCCCATGTGCCGTGTGCAGGGCCGCGAACGACGACATTGGTGGTCCCGATCAGCGAATGACCCGGCGTGTACGTAGTCAGCCCCTTCACCGGCGGTAGCTGAGGGCCGCGATTCACCGTCAGCTGCCACGATCCGACAAGCTCGTTTGCCGAGCTGTCGTCGTCAGCAGCCGAGGCTGAGATCGCACCCGTCGTGGCCAGCTGTCACCGCGATCAGAACGATCGCGGCAATTAATGCCTTCCTGCTCATGCCTGCCTCCCAGGGTTGTTGGTGATCGTCGAAGCAGACGCGCCCACGGGTAACGCGAGTGCGCACGCCACGACGCAGAACAAGACCAGCGTGCTCGAGCTGGATGACGAGCTGTTTCCGCCACGCGAGGTAGTAGGGGTGATTCAACCGGGCATGTTGCTGTATGTGCGGGCGGCGGGGGTAGTTCGGTCGCGTTTGGGTGTTGTGCGCGGATGTTGGTGAGGGCGAGGTTCGCGCCGGTCGGCGGTAGGTGTTCGAACACGAGGAATCGCATCACGATGTCGGCTTCCTTGACTGGCGTCGTGCCCGGCGCAGCGTAATATCCGGCCCCCCGGATCTCGACAGGGTAGTGGGTCGCAGGGTCGACGTAGACGTAGGTGGGCTCACCGCGCGGCGGCGCGTCGATTCGGATGCGGCGCACGGTGCGCCCGTCCAGTTGCGTCTCGCCTTCATCGTGCGCGAAGCCCTGGTCGAGCGCTTCGCGCACAGGCTCTGTCGGGTCGCCGAAGTTGAAACTAAGGGCCTCCCGGATGAGTGTGTTCGGCGGCTTGAAGCGGAATGTGTCCAATGGCTCGAACGTGCCGCCGACCTCTGAGGTCGTCCTTGCGAGCAGTCCGGGGCGGGCGGATAGTCCTGGAGGTACCCGCGGTATCTGTGTTGCGGCGTCTGGTCGATCCAGATCTCGTTGGTGCGCGTGACCGTGCAACCTCGTGTCGTCGGGGTGCTTGTCGTCTCCCATTTCATGTGCAGGACCGACCCAGGGGGTGGCGTAAGCGCCGCCTGGGCCTTGGCGAGGAACCCGGGCGAACTGCTCCAGGGGGCGGTGAAGAGGAGCGCCACGGCGGTCGCGATGGCCAGTGTCGCCGCGGTCAGGAGCAGGCGGCTTCGGCCCGGATGCCCTCGCCAGCGCCGACGACGGGCCGCGCCTTAAGGAGTGTGCCATTGCTGGCGTTCAGCGGCGGCGAGAAGCTCCTGCTTTAGATCGTTGACGGGATCGCTCATGACCGCCCCCCTTTGCGAAGCTGGACATGCAGCGCAGCCAGGCCACGACTCACACGCTTGCGGATGACGCTTTCGGAGCAGCGGAGGTCAGCTGCGATCTCGGCGTAGCCGCGCTCCTTGATGTGGTGCGCTTCGATCGCTTCGCGCTGCTCGACGGCCAGGGTTTCGAGTAGCTCGATCGCTGGTGCGCTTGCGATCGCCTCGAGCGCCTCGATCGCTTCGTCATCGAGTTCGATCGGTTGCATCGCGAGCGCACGCCGCGCCTCATCCTGGACACGGCTGCTGCGCAGCGCCTCGCTCAACTTGTGACGCGCGATCGCGAACAACCAGGCCTGCGGCGGCTCTGGTCCCGGCTGAAAGCGAGGCACCGACGCAAGCGCGGCGGCGAAGGTCTCAGCGGCGAGATCAAACGCTTCCTCCGGGCCAGGCGCACGACGGCGGAAGAAGGCAAGCACCGAAGCGAAATGCCGCTCGTAGAAGAGGCCGAACGGCTCAGCGCACGTGCGCGCCGCGAGCAGAAGCTCGGTATCGGAGCGTTGCTCCCCGTTCTCCATGCTTCTTATATGACGATTTCACGCGAGTTGTGACAACCGACCCGCCCGTTCAGACCCGAGCGACCGGGTTGTCGCAGGAAGGCAACTGTGCGGAGCCCGGACCCGGCGCGGCTTCCCGACCTGTCTCCGCGGCTTCCCGCTGGCTTCCGTTGTCCCCCTCACCTGTCTCCGCAGCTTCCCACTGGCTTCCGTTGTCACGGAAGAACCGGATACGGCTTCCGACCCTCCCCGGTCGCTCACGTTCAAAGGAAAGATCAGGTCAGTGGTCAGGTCAGCGACGGAGATCGGTGTCGGCGGCTTGACCCTCGCGGAACGCCCGCAGCTCTCAGGATCATGAAGTGGGGGTGTTTCTCTGTCACGATTGTTGCGAGGAGATGTCAGGCGAAATCGACGGCAGGGACGAGGAGCTCGGCTCCATTTACGTCTTTCTCGACCAGGCCGTCGAGGGACCGGCGGCATTGGTGCTCGAGGGCGAGGCTGGGATTGGGAAGTCCACGCTCTGGCAGGCGGGCGTCGAGGCCGCGCGTGAGCGGGGGTTGCGCGTCCTGTTGTCGCGGCCTGCGGAGGCGGAGCGAGGACTTGCCCACGTTGGCCTGGGCGACCTGTTCGAGAACGTGCTCGAGAGCGTGCTACCGACGCTGTCCGCGCCGAGGCGCCGCGCGCTGGAGGTAGCACTGCTCGTCGAGGATGCCACCGACGGCTCGGATCCGCGCACGCTCGGCGTCGCTGTCCGGAGCGCACTGGACGCTCTCGCTGCGGAGGCGCCAATCGTGCTTGCCATCGACGATGTCCAGTGGCTCGACGCGTCCTCGGTGAGCTCGCTGGCGTTTGCATTGCGACGGATGCGCGAGCAGCCGATCCTCCTTCTGCTCGCCCGTCGGCTCGGCGAGGGAGGAGAGGCGTCGGAGCTCGAGCGGGCGATCGAGGGCGACCGTGTCGAGCGGCTGCCCGTCGGCCCACTCAGCCTCGGCGCCATCCATCGACTCCTGCAAGCACGGCTTGGGCGGACGTTCTCGCGGCCGACGCTGTTGCGCTTGCACGAGGTGTCGGGCGGAAACCCGTTCTACGCGCTCGAGCTTGCCCGGGTTCTGAGTGAGGACGTCGACCCGTTGCAGCCGCTCCGCGTTCCCGACACGTTGGAAGGACTCGTGCGCACGCGTCTCGACGGACTTCCGCCCGCCACACGCCAGGCTCTTCTGCTTGCATCGGCACTGGGCCGTCCATCCGCGGGGCTCCTCGCGGATGCGGGTCTCACCGAGGACGTGCTCGAGCCGGCGCTCGCCGCATCTGTAATCGAGTGCGCGGACGGGGTGATCCGCTTCACACACCCGCTGCTCGCGTCGGTGCTTTACCAGGGCATGTCCGCGGACGAGCGGCGAAGCACGCACGGACGCGTCGCAGCCCTGGTCAAGGACCCGCTCGTCCGCGCGCGTCACCTCGCCCTCTCGACGGAGGGGCAGGACGCCGGAGTCGCCAGCAGCCTTGAGGAAGCTGCTGGACTGGCGAACGCCCGCGGTGCCATGGCTACGGCCGCCGAGCTCGAGGAATACGCGCTCCGGCTGACGCCGTCGGATGCGCCGGAGGATCATCATCGTCGCGGGATCGCGGCTGCACGTGCGCACTTTGCCGCGGGGGAAAGCCGACGCGCACGTGCGCTCGCGGACGATCTCGTCGCTGGCGCGCGGCCCGGGCGAGAGCGCGCCGAGGCGCTCATTCTGCTCGCCGACGTCGCTCCCTTTGAGGTCGGAAAGGACACACGCCGTGAGGCGCTTCGCGAGGCGGCGGATCATCCCGCCCTGCAGGCGCTGATTCACCAGCAGTTGGGCTGGGAGGCGCTCTTCAGCGAAGGCCTACGGGCCGCCGAGCGTCACGCACGCGCCTCGCTCGCGCTCGCGAAGCGGCTCGACGACGACGCGTTGCGGGCGGGAGCGCTGGCGGCGGTCGCCTCCGTTCGCCTCCACACCGGAGAGCCCGATGCTGTTCGCCTCGCAGAGGAGGCATACGAGCTCGCGGCCACGGCCGCCGACCCGCAGCAGCGGCTCTCGACGGGGTTGCACCTTGCCAGCATCCTCCTCTGGTCTGCCCAGCTCGAGAGAGCGCGCGCCCTTCTGGAGACGCTGCACCAGGAGTGGCGTGACCGCGACGAGGACGCAACCGGCCAGCTCCTCTGGCGCCGCAGCTTGGTCGAGTTCTTCGCGGGCCGATTCGCCCTGGCGGCTGACTATGCCGAACGCGCGTACGAGATCGCTGTGCAGTACGCAACGGACGAGAGCGAAATGGTGTCCACGCTCTGGGTCGTCGCGCTCGTAGCGGCACACCGCGGCGATCTCGACCTCGCCCGCAAGCGCGCCGAGCGCGGGGCGTTGACGCGGGATCTGGTCTTCCTCGGCGGGCACGAGGGAGTGCTGGGACTCGTTGCGCTCTGGAGCGGAGACGCGCGCGCGGCCGCCGCGCGCTTCGCCGCCGCGGAGCAGGCAAGAAGCGCCGTTGGTATGCGCGAGCCCACTACCTTCTGGTGGCGTGCCGACTACGTCGAGGCTCTTCTCGCGCTTGGACGGAGCGACGATGCCGTTCGTGTGCTGGACGCCTGGGAGGCGGACGCTGGACGGGTTGGGCGAGAGTGGGCGCTCGCGCACGCAACGCGCTGCCGCGGTCTCGTTGCTGCCGCCCGCGGAGACATCGAACAGGCGCTGTCGCTGCTCGAGCAGGCGGTCGCCCGACACGAGCGAGTCGGCGACCCATTCGGCCGGGCGCGGGCCCTGCTGGCGCTCGGCGTTGTCAGGCGGCGAGCGCGACAGAAGCGCTCCGCCCGGGAGGCGATCGAGGGGGCGCTGGAGAGTTTCGAGACGGCGGCGGCAGCCGGTTGGGCCGCGAAGGCCCGTCTCGAGCTCGGGCGGATCGGGGGGCGGACCCGGATCGAGGGTCTGACGCCCGCCGAGCGGCGGGTCGCTGCGCTCGTGGCCGAAGGACGTACGAACCGGGAGGTGGCGGCCGCGCTCTTCCTCGGCGAGCGGACCGTCGAGACACATCTTTCGCATGTCTACGAGAAGCTCGGCCTGCGCTCTCGAACCGAGCTCGCCCGCACATTCGAGCAGCATTCCTGAGGCCTTCGAGCAAAGTTCCGGGAGTCTCACGATTCCAAGCTGATCAGTCGGACGTAGCGTCGGCTGGTGCCGAGCTACCTGATCGAGACCTACTTCAGCCGCGGCGACGCGGGCGCACGCCTGGAACGTGAGCGGCGTGCGCGCTCGGCTGCCTCAGAGCTGACGCGCGCGGGGACGCGCGTCGGCTTCCAGCGATTAATTCACGTCCCCGAGGACGAGATCTGCTTCTTCCTCTTCGAGGCGCCTTCGGTCCTCGAGGCCGCGCTAGTCGCTCAACGGGCCGGGCTCGAGCCAATCCGCGTCGTCGAGGCGGTTCTATCCGGAAAGGAGAAACGATGAAATCCAACGTGACACATACAACGGAGGGGGAGATGAGCAAGATCATCGAGGGAAGCCAGGCTGTCCCGCCGCGCTATCGGGTGTTGGGACTGCTTGTCGTCGCGCTCGCGGTCGCCGTGGCAGTTGGCGGAGCTACAAGCCGGAGTGCCCAGGCGGTTCTTGACCCAACGCTGCCCAACACGGTTCAGCAATGGAACAAGGTCGCCGAAGACACCGTGGTTGGCTCCGGGGCGTTCCAGGGCGAGGGCTATGTCTACATGGCCTACACGTCGGCGGCTGTGTACGACGCGGTCGTCGCCATTCAGGGTGGCTACGAGCCGTACGGCCCGGCGATTGCTGCACCGGCAGGCGCATCGGTGGACGCGGCCGTCGTCGAGGCCGCATACCGGACGCTCAGCACGTACTTCCCGTCGTCGTGCAATACCACCAACGCAGCGTGCATGGCGCTCGGGGCGTCCCTGCTCACCGACTACAACGCCGCGATGGCCTTGATTCCGCCCGGCACCGCCAAGACGAACGGCATGACTGTTGGCGCCGCCGCAGCCGCAGGCATCGTCGCGCTCCGCACCGGGGACGGGCGCCTGACGCCGATCGCCACAACGTCACCCTTTGAGAAGAAGGACCCGGGCCCTGGGGTCTGGCGGCTAACTCCGACGGCGTACGCGGCTCCGCAGACGCCCTGGCTCGGCTCCGTCCAGCCGTTCCTCCTGAAGAGCCCGGGGCAGTTCAAGACCGAGCCGCCCGTCCCGCTCACGAGTCAGGCGTGGGTGCGGGCATTCGACGAGGTCAAGGCGTACGGCAAGTCGGACAGCACCGTCCGCACCGCTGATCAGACGGCGACCGCGTACTTCTATACGACGAACGTCATCCGGCAGTTCAACAGGGCTGCCCGCGATCTCGCCACGGCCAAGAACCTCGGCTTGCTCCAGACGGCACGGCTGTTCGCCATGGTCAACGCGGTGGGTGCCGACGCCCTGATGTCGACCCTGAACCAGAAGTACCACTTCCTGTTCTGGCGCCCCGTGACAGCGATCGACCCGACATCGGTGACGACGGACGGATTCGGCCCCTCGCCGACGGGATTCGATGACGGCAACCCGGCGACCGTCGAGCAGACGGGCTGGCGGCCGCTCCTGCCGACGCCCAACCACCCCGAGTACCCGTCAGCGCACGGAACGATCACGTCAGGCATGGCAGAGGTGTTCAGCGAGTTCCTCGGCACTGACCAGATCGACCTCGACATCCACGGTTCGACCGACGCCTCGGGGAATCTGGTCGCGGTGCGGCACTTCGACACCGCGGACGAACTCCGCGCCGACGTCGTGAACGCCCGCACGTGGGGCGGCCTCCATTACCGCTTCTCCACGGAAGCGGGGGTGCAGCTCGGACAGAAGGTTGCGCACTACGGCCTCAATCACGCCTTCAAGGCGACCCACTGATTCTCGGAAGCCGAGGGGCGTGGAGATGCCACGCCCCTCGGCTTGGTTCAGCCCGCCCGCCTCGAGTTCGCACTCCTCGATCCGCCGGTAGCTCGCGGGCGGGGCCGGTACCGGCGGTGGCGCTGCGGGTGGCAGACCTCGAGCGCTCCGAGCACCCGGTCGGGCGCATCGCCACGGATGAAGATCCCTCTGAGCTAAAGCCCGGCATGTGCGGTTGCGGTGCGAGAGTAGAGTCCCAGTGTCTGGAGGAAAGATGAAGCGTCAGCGCGTCGTGCTAGTCGCCGCAGTCGGAGTGGCGCTCGCACTACCAGCCCGGGCTTACGCGGTCGACCACGCCGTGCTCATCATCTCCCCGACGAAGCTTGCTGCTCACCCGGCTTGGAACGTTCACGCCAGGATCGTTGACGCGGCCTACGCTGGGCAGGAGACATTCGGCGTCTCGCTCACGCGCTCATTTCTCAAAGGCCGCGCCGAAGAGCAACACGAGTTCGCCCCCGCTTCCGAACGAACCTTCACGTTCGACGGTCAGCGTGGTCGCTGGGAGGCCGCTCTCGGTGTGGTCGGCGGTCGCAGCAATGCGGTGACGGTCAAAATGGACATCACAGCCACCGGAGCGCCGCAGCCGGTCGGGGAATCTCAGGGTTGTCGGGGGGCCTTCGTCCAGGTGCCGGTCGCCTTGCAGGGAACGTTCGCGCTACGCACGGGCACCAGATTCTTCAAGACCATCCGCCGTTCGAGTTTCACCGGCGTAGTGATCTTCAATCCCGGCGGGCAAGTCGACTGCACTCCGCTCGCGTCGACCGAATGTTCCCCCAAATCGAGATCTCTTTCCTTCTCCCAGGCGTTAGCCAGCTCGTCCTCTGCACAAGTCTTGATGGGGACGGATCAGGGCGGGTGGATGAGCCTCGCCTTCGCCGACCGCCCCATTGCGGGCTCGCCTTGGTATCACGTGATGAGGATCAGCCGGTTCAACCCGCTCTCCGGTCAGCTACCCACGATAAGCACTCGCATACCGACCAAACTTCCGATCCGAGGAAGCGGCACGTTCGCAGCCCGCTCCACGTCGACGGAAACGAATAGCGGCTGCCAAACGATCTCGGCAACCGGCTCGTTCAAGGGTACGTTCCACACAAGTTTCGCCGGCTGGGGGCCACGCAAACTCCTAGCCTCTTCAGCTAACGGCGCCACGTATCGCGAAGATCGGTGAATCTGCCAAATACGAGAACGGCGATGCATGACGCGACGCGAGCCACGGCAACGTTCCTGTTCACGGATATCGAGGGCTCGACGCAGCTGCTCAAGTCGCATCGCGGCGAGTACGCAAACATCCTGGCCGATCACCACCGGCTACTGAGGGAAGCGTTCACAGCGTACGGCGGTAGGGAGATCGACAACCAGGGCGACGCGTTCTTCGTCGCCTTCAACCGTGCCGAAGATGCCGTTCTCGCTGCGGCTGCATGTCAGCGGGCACTCGCGGAGCATTCGTGGCCCGCCGGGGGGTCTCTCAAGGTGCGGATGGGCATCCACACAGGAGAGGCAGACCTCGCGGTCGATCGATACGTCGGCCTTTCAGTACATCGCGCGGCAAGGATCTGTGCCGTAGGGCACGGAGGGCAGGTCCTCGTCTCACAGACGACAGTCAGCCACCTCGAGGACGACGAGGAGGATCTCCCCGGAATCGCTCTCAGGGATCTGGGAGAGCGCAGGCTGAAGGACATCTCACGTCCGGTTCGGCTGTATCAGCTCGACATCGACGGCCTGCGCACCCGCTTTCCACCGCTCTCGATCAGCGAACCTCCAAAACCAAACCGCCGCAAGCGCATCGGTCTAGCCGCTGCCGCGCTGCTCATCGCCGGAGCCATTGCGACCACGCTTGCCTTGGTTAGCCGGGACCAGCCACCACCCAAGGTGCTGCCGAACAGCCTCGTCAGGATCGACCCGAACACCCTGAAGCCGACGGAGGTCGTGGCGATCGGCGACGCACCCGACATCGTCGTTGCCGCGGGCGGCTATCTCTGGGTCACGCACCACGTTTTCCGGGATTTCAACTCTCGTGCCCTCCGCAACGCGGGTGATCGGACGCTCACGCGATTCGACCCGAAGACAGGGAGAGGTCGTGGTCGTCGGCGGCGAGCTCGCACCCTGCGGGCTGACAGCCGATCCCTCCGGGGACGTTTGGGTGGCGAACTGCTACGCATCAGGTTCAAGTCCAAGCGCCAACGTGGTGCGCATCGACGCGTCGACGCTCGAGTTCAAGGCGACGTACCACGTCCCCGCCGGCAAGGGCTACTACCGGGGTCTCGCATACGGCGGCGGCTCGCTCTGGGTCACAGCACCGTTCGGAGATACGTCTCCGAACAGTTACACGCTCACCGAGATCGATCCACGGACGGGTGCGGAGCGGTCGATCAACCTCAACGACCCTGCGACTGGGCTTGCGTGGTCCGACGGGTATGGAGACCTGTGGATGAGCAGCTTTAACTACGGAAGCGTTACTCGAATGCACGCTGCAACCCGAGTTATGAAGAGGATGGACAGAGTTGCCACGAATCCCGAGCAGCTCGTGGCGTCCGGCGACGCCGTGTGGGTTGGAGACTGGAACGCCCCGCTCGTGGTGCGCCTCCCTGCGGTCGGATCGAGCAAGCCGCGCACGGTCTCCCTGCCGCTGAACAACACCGCATTAGGTGTCTGGAGCGTCGCGGCGGGTGCCGATGGCGTTTGGGCCACGACACCAAGCGACGGCGCGCTGTGGCGGATCGACCCGAAGACGAATCACGTGACCCGCATCACCATTCCCTTCCTTCCGACTTTTGTCGCGGTGGACGCCGACGGCGGACTCTGGGTGACCGTGCGCGGCGCGTAACGAATCCCGCGTCGCCGCGCCTCTGGGTAAAATCGGGCGGGGCGGGCCTGCGGCCTCTGTGACGTGAGCGACTTGTTCTCTCCCCGTCGCCGCGTTGCGACTGTGGCAAAGGACGACTGAGGGAGAGTTCTGCCGCGAACTCTCCACGCCCGCCCCCAAATGGGGTCAGTGGCCCTACGTTCGTTGCGGTTTCCGGTGCAACTCGAGGTGCTTTGCATAGGGCCGGCGCGGAAGCGGAAACGCTCGGAGTTATGCCGTCAGTCCCCCAAGCGAATCTTCTCTCTTCTCTGTTCGAGCTGTCCGTGGGGACAGCCGTTGAATGGAACCCTTTGCACCGGCTACGGGTCGGTCGCGTTCGGGTGTTGTGCCCGGATGTCGGTGAGCGCGAGGTTGGCGGCGGTTCGGGGCAGGTACTCGAACGTCAGGTAGCGCGATGACGTCGCGGACTCGCACGAGAGTAAGAGCCGGGGCGCCGACGATCGCCTGGCGGTCGCGACCTCGACCGGATAGAAGGTCTCGGGGTCGACGTACGCATATGCCGGCTCACGCGGACAGTTGGGAGCGGGACAGTTGGATGGGGGATCGATGCGGATGCGTTCGACCGTGCGCCCATCGAGCTGCGTCTTGCCTTCGTCGTGCGCTGTTCCTGCGCTGATCGCCGCGCGAAGGTCTGCCGCAGGGTCCAGTGCGAAACGGAACCGCTGCTGTTCGACGCTCAGCGTGTTCGGCGGAACAACCGCAGCGTCCGCGTCGAGTCGGTACGTGCCGCCGACTCGGTCGCCGTTGCGCGGAGCAGCCGAGCGCGCCGGGTCGGCAGTGGCTGGATCCGGGCGATCGTTCAGGAGGGCGGCTAGCTGTGCGGCGGCGCTTCGTCGACCCAGATCTCGCCCGGACCGCGTGTGACCGTGCAGCAGGTTCGTCGAAGTCGACGTCCACCTCCCACTTCATGTGCAGGACCGTCCCGGCGGGTGGCGTGAGTGCTGCCTCCGCTCTCGCGAGGAAACCGGGCGAGTTGCTCCAGGGGGCGGTGACGAGGAGTGCCGCGCCGCGGTCGCGATGCCAGTGTCGCCGCGGTCAGGAGCAGGCGGTTTCGGTCCGCGATGCCCTCGCCAGCGCCGATCGACGGGCGGGCGCAGGAGCGTGCCCCTGCTGGCGCTCAGCGGCGGCCAGAAGCTCTTGCTTTAGATCGCTGACGGGATCACTCACGAGGTCTCTCCTTCTGCAGCTGGGCATGAGCGCCGCCAGACCCCGGCTCACGCGCTTGCGGATGACGCTCTCCGAGCAGCGCACCCCGGCTGCGATTTCCGCGTAGCCGCGCTCCTCGAGGTGGTGTGCCTTGACCGCCTCGCGCTGCTCGGGAGCGAGGTCTCGAGGAGCTCGATCGCCGGAGTCTCGCCGTCGTCTCGAGCATCTCGATCGCCTCGTCATCGAGCTGGATCGGCTGCATCGAGAGCGCTCGCCGCGCTTCGTCCTGAATACGACCGCTGCGGCGCGCCTCGCTCAACTTGTGGCGCGCGATCGCAAACAACCATGCCTGCGGCGGCGCTGGTCCCGGCTCAAAGCGAGGCAGGGAGGCGAGTGCGGCCGCAAAGGTCTCAGCAGCAAGATCAAATGCTTCCTCGGGCCCGGGCACGCGCCGGCGAAAGAAAGCGAGCACTGAGGCGAAATGCCGCTCGTAGAAGACCCCGAACGGCTCAGAGCATGTGCGCGCCGCGACCAGAAGCTCGGTGTCCGACCGGTGCTTCTTGTTCCTCATGCTGCTTATATGACAATTCCGCCGGATTTGTGACAACCGACCCGCGCCGCCCGGTCCCATTACGGGCCACTTGAGACCCCGCGACTCCCAACCAGGCCTATCCCACGAGGAGGAATTACCCATGCCCCGACACTGGACGGGCACGCCGGCCAACGGCTGCTCAGGATGCGGCCAGGACTTCACCAGCACAAGCCTCTTCGACGCTCACCTCATAGGCGTGTATGCGTACACACTCGAACAAGGACTCAAGCTCGACCCCGCCGCGAGAGGACGGCAGGCGTTGTCTTGATATTGACGAGATGAAAGCGAAGGGCTGGGAGCTGAACGACGACGGCCGTTGGGTAGACCCTGTTCGCCTCCAGGCATCACGGGAAGCCTTCCTTAGGGCCGCGTAAGAGCCCTACTATTCGTCCATACAGGCTCTGCGAGGGTTCAGTTGAGGGATTACCCCTCGGAGATCTGTCCGTAGAGGTTTCTACTCTCTAGGAGGGTTTGGCGAAACGGACGCGGCGTGCCTGCGGGAACGTTGCAAGAGGAGGATCGCCACCGCGAGGCCGCCCGGGATGAGGACGAACCAGAAGAGGAACAGGTACGTAACGAGGATGAGCGCGTCTTTGGCCCCGACCAAGTAGAGCAGGTAGGTGAGAACTATGGCGAGCAGAAACCCGGCGACCGCACCCAGCAGCCCGACAAGTAGCGAGGCCATTTGGGGAACTATGCCGCTATTACTCGGCGAGCGTCAGACATCTGGCTCCCGTTCTCCACCGTGCCACGCTCGACTGCCTAGAGCTTCATCCGATTGAGACCAAGGCCGGACGGGGAGCGAACATCTCGGCGCCGAGCGCTTGAGCCCCCGCGACTTACCCGGCCCGGACGGGACGCTAGCCGGGCCTGCGGCCTGCCTAGTGGCTGATAAGGACACAGGCGTGGACTAACAAGGCCATCGGCCGAGCCGGTTTCTAGACTTGAGCGTCCCAGTTTCGGAAGAGGAGGAGCGATGTTCGAGGAACGCGGACCAAAGAAGGATTCGCCAAAGTGGACGGTCGGGACGAAACCCCCGAAGGTCATCCCCAAAAGTCCCTCCGTGCCAGGCGTCCAGACGCCCGATAAACCTGACGGCCGAGAGGCGCCGCAAGACAGTTACGAAAAGCGCGGGTGAGCGGATTACCAGGGCTACGGTTCTTCGTCGAGCGCTTCTTCAGATCGCGTAGGAGACGCTGGAGAGCTGGGAGAAAGTCACCAGACTGTTGAAGCTCCTCTAGTGCCTGCAGTACGGCCTTGTCCTCGCCGATCGCGAGCTCAACGGTCGAGGTACCGCCTAAATGCATCGCGTTCCTGATCTTCACTGCTGCGCTATTGGCCTCCGGACTTGCGTGATGCTCCAACGCTGCTGCGAGGCGCTTCCCATCGCGAGCTGACACGGTGATCGGCGCTCCCGCAGGATCGATCCAGAACTCCGGGTTTTGTACCTCCTCCCGGCATCGGCAGCGAGCCTCTCACGCGCGCCAGTTGCGCGCTAGGTGCCGTGTCAGTTTCCGTGTCAGTAAATGGTTGCCCCACGGTGTACTTCAGAGCCCCATCGGCCAAGGCACGAAGGACGCAGCGATGCGCCCTGGCGTCCGCCGCCCCACCTCCAAGCCGATCTCTGGATCAGGTAGTCAAGGTTCGAGTCCTTGCCCCGCAGCTTTAGAAAGCCGCCGCTCAGGCGGTTTTCGTGTTGTCAGAGCCACGACGCGCAGAGCAAGGGGGCAACGCAGAGGGCAACGCGCACGTGTGAGCGCCCTTGATACTTCGCTGGCGATGCCGAGCTCAAGAAGAGCTCCTCGCTGGCGATCGTGCGCGACCACCGCACGCAGGCCCGCCTGATCGAGGAGAGCGGCCTGGCGTGGACCACCATCCGCAGTCCGCTCATCTTCACGGACGGGCCGCACACGCACCGCTACCCGCGGGCCCGATCGAGCGGGACAGGCGCCTCTGCAATCTCGCGCGCCGACCTCGCCGACTTCATGCTCAAAACCTCGACCACTGGCGCCTTCATCCACATGAAGCCGCTGGTGAGCGCGTAAACTACGTCGCTCTCGATGACTCGTTCCGGCTGGCACGCCGCGGATCCGCCGCAGCGGCCGGTGCTGTTCGTCAACCCGAAGTCGGGCGGAGGCAAGGCCGAACACGCCGGCGTGGCCGAACATGCGCGCGAGCGCGGCATCGACGTGGTCGAGGTGCGGCCGGACTCGAATCTCCAAATGCTGGTCGACGAAGCGGTGACGCGAGGGGCCGACGCGCTCGGCATCGCTGGCGGTGACGGTTCACTCGCAGTCGTCGCGGCCGCTGCACGGGCACACCGGCTTCCCTTCGTCTGCGTTCCCGCCGGCACCCGCAACCACTTCGCGCTCGATCTCGGCGTCGACCGCGATGACCTGGTCGGTTCGCTCGAAGCGTTCCCCGAGGGAGTCGAGCGCGTCATCGACGTGGCGGAGGTGAACGGCCGCCTGTTTCTCAACAACGTCTCGCTCGGGATCTACGGCGACGCGGTTCAGCATCCGGCGTACCGAGGCGCCAAAGCGCAAACCCTGCTGCAGACGGCGGCCCAGGTGCTTGGCCCCAGTAGCGCCGCAGCCGACCTTCAACTCGTGGACGACCGTGGGCGTCTGTACCGCCACCCAGCCGTCGTGCTCGTCTCGAACAACCCGTACGCCCTGGGGCCGCCGCCGGTGAGCGGCACTCGGCCGGCGCTCGACGGTGGCACCCTCGGCGTCGTCGTCCTCGACCCGCCGAGCCTCGGCCGAAGCCCGGGCCGCGCATGGACCACGACGCGTCTCGAAGTGACCGCGCCCGCGCCGATCCACGCCGGCATCGACGGCGAGGCGGCCGAGCTTGTGCCGCCGCTCGAGTTCGCGATCAGGCCTGCAGCTCTCCGCGTCCGGATCTCCGCCCGGCAAGCATTTCGAGCCTGAGAACGCCGAAGCCCGCCGACCGTTAAGGCCAACGGGCTTCAGCGAGCTGCGAAAGCGCTGTCAGCCGACGTGCAGCTTCTCCTTGAGTTTTCCCACACGCTCGTTGACATCGGCGGTCAGCTCGGCCTTGCGCTTCTCGCGCACCACCCGGCGCGCTTCGCGCGCAGCGGCGTCGGCAGCCTCCTCGGCCGCCTCGAGCTCGGCCATCACCGCGGCCGCACCGTGCGTCGCGTGACCTCGCCGTCGAGCGTGGCGGATACTCCTTCGATGGCGACGGTGGTCCCTGTTCTTGCCTCCATGCTTGGCGACGTCTGGCACTGGGTCGCCCGCGTCGCCGAGCGCATGGCCGACATCTCGCCCTACTGGCTGGCGCTCGCGCTCGCTCTGAAGACCACGGAGTCGGCGCTGATCGGCTTGGTCTGGCGGAACATCCTCCGCGCGTCTTACCCGGGGAGCGACGTTGCCTTCAAGACGGCGTGGGGCGCGTCACAGGGCGGAACCGCAATTAACGCGGTCGTGCCCGCGCAAGGCGGCACAGCTGCGATGATCGGCATCCTCCGCGCGAGCGTCCCAGGATCGACGGTGTCCGGGCTGGGCGTGGCCACAGTCGTCGAGGCGACCTTCTTCACAGCCGCCAGCGTGCTGATGGTCATCGCGGTTGCCCTCATCCGACCGCGGACCGTCTCGAGAGGCTCACCCGCAGACGAGACCGGTGGCTTTCTGGCGTCTCATCCGTGGGTCGTTGCGGCCGTGATCGCCGCCGCGCTCGTGATCATCCGCTTCCTCTGGCCGCGGCTGAAGCCACGGCTGCTCGACGAATGGCGCAAGGCGAAGCAGGGCGCGCAGATCTTCCGGGACCGGCGTCGGTACGCGCGCGACGTGGCGCTGCCTTCTGCCGGATCGTACGCGTGCCGCATCGGCGTAAACGTCGTCTTCATGGCCGCGTTCCAGATTCCCGTGACGCTCTTCACGGTTCTATTGGTCGCGTCGTCCCACACGTTGTCGCAGCTCTTCGCGATCACCCCGGGTGGCGTCGGGCAGACGCAGGCGCTCGACGTCGCGACATTGCGCCGGTACGCGTCAAGCCACGACGTCGCCGCATTCTCGATCACTCAGGATTCCGTCATCACCCTCTGGAACGTCGTGCTGGGTATCGCAGTCATGCTCTGGGCGTTCGGCTGGCAGCAGATGAAGACGTTGCTTCCGCGACACGCACCAAAGGCAAACAAGGGAGCAACAGAACCCTGATTCAGGTTCGTTCCGGAGCGGGCGCCGCGCGAAGGCTGCGTCGTCCGCCGCCGGCGGCTACGGCGGCACGCTGCGTAGCCACGGCTGACAACATGCGACGGAGCCTTCATGGAGCTCCGTGCGGCGCGGGCTGGCTGGCTTGCACCCTCGCCGCCCGTGCCGCGCAGGGGTTTAACTGATGCGTGACGCACGCCCAGGCACGACGGCGAGGCGCACGTTGGCGGCGAGGTCGCTACCGCTGCCGAGCGTCCCTAGGAGGAGCTCGCCGCAAGCTTCGCGGCGTCCTCACGTGCCAGCATCGCGTCGAGCGTCGCGTACTCGGCCTCGGTGATCGCTGACAACGCAAATGCGATCGCGTCCTCCGCGTCGGCCTCAGCCCAGTCGGCGTCAGCGTCGGCCACGTCGGCGTCGACCGCCGCCTTCTTGGCGTCCATGCGCTGCCGAACACGCTCGATGTGGCGGTTCAAGTCGGCCTGCATCTCCCGCCAATTGCTTTCGCCCTCCCTGGCGGCCTCGTCAGTCTTGGCACGCAACTCGGCCGCACGTGCATCAGCGTCCCGCCTCGCCTCGTCCACCTTCGCCTTGATCTCTGCCTGATTCTGCTCCTCCGCAGCCTTGACGGTCCGATCCGCCTTTTCGGCCTGCTCCTTGAGCTTCGCGAAGTTATCCTTCACCGACATCCCTACCCCTCCTTTCGGTATGTGCCGTTGACGCTACGCCTCCACCCCGGGGCGGTCAAGCCGACCTGGGTAGGTCCTCGAATCAGTGCCCAGCGGGCTAGGGCGTCGACGACACCGCGGGTAGGTCATCCACCCTCTCCGTTATGAAGAGCAGATGACCGTTGCAGGACCCGACTCGGGGACCAGGGATACCGGTGGGCGCGAGGTCAATGTCTCGCTCTCTCTTCGGACGATGCTGCTTGTCGCCGGCCTCGCCGCGGTCGCGTGGGCACTTGCGTCGATCACCAACGTCCTTCTCGTGATCTTCGTGTCGCTCTTCAGCGTCGCCGTTCTCTCGCCGGTGGTGACTGCGATGGAGCGACGGTTGGGCTGGAGCCGGGGGCGGTGCTCCACGGTGCTCGTGCTGGCGATCGTGCTCGTTATCGGTGTCGTCGCGTTGATCGTGGTGCAGGCGATCAGCGGCTCGGTGCGCGGGTTCAGCGACGACTTACCACAGATCGTCGACAGGGCCAGGCACAGCGATCTCGGCAGTTTCATCAACAGGGGGAGTGACTCGCTCGAAACGCTGAGGAAGCACGCGAGCGACATCGCCAACGGGGCGGGAAAGGTGTCGGGCGGCGTCGCCCACGTCGGAGCCTCGGCTTTCGGAGCGGTCGCGCTCGTCTTCTCCGTTGTCTTCCTGACGCTCTTCGGCCTGGTCGACGAGCCGCGCTGGCGGGACTGGATCGGAAGCCTCCTGTATCGGGACAAGCGGAAGCGGTACCTGCGAGTCACGGATCGGATCATCCACACGACCTCGCGCTACATGCTCGGAAACTTGGCGATCTCTGTGATCTGCGGGACGGTCTACGGCGTCACTGCGTTGGTGCTCGGCCTCCCGTACCCGCTCGCCCTGGCGGTCATCGCGGGGATCCTCGACCTCATCCCCAGCGTCGGCGCGACGATCGCCGGCATCATCGTCGGACTCGTCGCGCTGTCGGTCAGCCTCCAAGCCTTGATCGTCTTTGTGATCGTGATGGTGGTCTACCAGCAGATTGAGAACTACATCCTGCAGCCGACGATCATCGGTAAGGCCGCCAACGTCTCCGGCTTCACCGTCCTTACCAGCGTCCTGGCGTTCGGGGCGCTCTTCGGATTGATCGGTGCGATCATCGGCGTGCCGATCGCGGCGGCGCTCCAGATCGTCGCGGAGGAGCTCACTGCCGGCAGAAGAGCTCGCATCGCCGCCGAAGACGCCGCAACAAAGTTGCCGACGTGACGGCTGAGGCCGGCGACCGATCCCTTCGTCGCTGATTGTCTTACCTGCTTGCTAAGCGATTCGCTTTCACACGCCCTCGACGGCTGTCAGTCGTCCGGAGCGGATCGCCTTGGTGAAGGTCTTGTAGTCGCGCTCGTTCTGATCTGCGTAGCACTCGGAGAAGTCGGTGACTGACTGGTCGAACCCGTCGTCTTTGCCCAGGTACTTAGTGATCGCGATCGGGTCTCCCGATCGGGCGTGCGCGCGAGCGAGCGTCCATCCGCACTGGCGAGCGTAAAACGCGAGGGCCGGAGGCGTCATCGATTCAACGTCTGCTGAGCCCTTCATGTCGCGGAGCTGGCGCCAGTAGAAGTAGCGGCCTGCCTCCGCGCGCTTCGTCCAGCCCAGGTAGATGTCGCTCGCGGCCTGCATCATCCGTTGCCCTTGCACGACGCGCTCGCCGGGTTGCTTGTAGCGGCTCTTCGGCAGATGGTCCTCGAGCACCGATTGCGTCGCCTCCTTGACCTGCAGGAACAATGGGTCCTGCTGATCCCGCCCCTGGAGCAAGACGATGAACGCTCGCGTGCCGACGCTGCCAACCCCCACGACCTTGCGAGCGACGTCGATCACCTCGAACCGCTCGAGCAGGTGTCGCCGATCGGGCTGCAAGGTCGCCCGGTAGGCGCGGAGCTGCTCATCCACCCCATGCTGCAACTCGTCGGCGGTCAGACCGTAGCTCGCCGGGTCCACATCGCGCGCCGGAACGACGATCGGCGGCTGGCTGACAATCCGGTAACGGCCGTCCACCAGTTCGCCAAGCTTCGACAGAGCCTGCAAGCTGTCGCGCGTGCGAGCCTTCTCCGCGATCTTCTTCGCTCCCTTTTTTCCCTTCTTCGCCGCTTTCTTTTCTTTCTTCGCGGCCTTCTTGGGCGCCTCGAGCTCCTCCGTCTTCGCGAAGCTGCTGATCGCCTTCATCAGCTCCTGTTCGGTCAGGCGGGCATACCAGACGTCCATCGTGGTCATCTCCGCGAACTCGGCCATCGCCGTCCGGTAGGCACTCACCGAAGCGAGCGTCGCTTCGTGCGCCTCCGCTTTGCTGAAGCCGTTGTTACGCGCCGCGATCGTGAAGCTCGCCGACATGCGCTTCACGTCGTACTCGAACGGGCCCGTCAGCGTCTCGTCGAAGTCGTTCAGGTCGAACAGCAAGGTCCGCTCCGGCGAGGCGAACACACCGAAGTTCGACAGATGAGCATCGCCGCAGAGCTGAACCATCAGGCCGGCCCTGGGCGTGTCCTTCAGGTCGGCGGCCATGATCTTGGCCGCCCCCCGATAAAAAGTGAACGGCGAGACCATCATCCGCCCGTGGCGCACCGGCACAAGGTCCGGCTCACGCGTGACGTTCTGCTCCTCGAGCAGCGCGACCGGATCGGGCCGGTCCGCGGCCGGCTCCCACCCCGCATGGCCCGACGGAGGTACCCGCGTCCTTGCTTCCTTGCCCTTCTTTCGACGCTGCTCGACGCTCGGGTGCTCGATTCGCCCCTTCATAGGCTCCGCACCTCCTATCCGGCTATTCCTCTCCTCGACCTGGATGAGGATCTCTGTCCTCGACAGAGCAGGGGAGGAAAGTCCCGAGAGAGACGTCCACCCATGTCCGTTTCCTGAGCCTTATGAGGTCGAGCATGTACGCCACGACCAAGTACAAGAAGATGCTTCCGATTCCCACACAGATCCTTCGACGGATTTGCGCTCGGATCGTGCCTTAGCCTACGCCCCGAGGGCGCTGGTGCATCGTCCCGTCTGGATGATGTTTGCCCACGCAGATCGCTCGGTGATGTCGCCGGTCGGGATATTCGGGTCGAAGTAAGCGGCTTTCACCCACCTCCGCCACCCAGGCTGCTGCCAGCCGCCACGGCGGCGATCACGACCAGGTCCTGTTAGTTCCCACACCGAAAAGAGTTCCACGGTCGTAACGTGCGCCCCGACGCGGGGTGGCGCGCGAATTGGCGCGCAGAACCCGCGAAGCCTCTGCTCAGGCCAAACTGGACGGTCTTGAAAACCGCTGACCGTCGCAAGGCGGTCCGTGGGTTCAAATCCCACCCCCGCCGCTACCGAGTCATCAGGCTTCTGGTTCTAGACTCGCTCTTGGTCGAGCGCTCGGCATTCGACGTTCACCCAGACGTGCGGGCCCCGGAGGGTTGCGAGGGCACGGGCAGAGCGGCTGGGAACGGTCCGGATTCCACTGGGAGCTCGAGCAGGAAGGTTGACCCCTGCCCCTCGCTCGATTCGACCCAGATATTTCCCCCCATCCGGTGGACGAGCTCGCTGCAGATGTAGAGGCCAAGCCCGGTCCCGCCGATGCCCCGCGTCATCTGCGGATCGAGGCGATAGAACTTCTCGAAGATGCGGGCCAGCTCGTGTGACGGGATCCCGATGCCTTCGTCCTTCACGTAGAAGATCACCGTCTCTTCATCCGCTTGTCCCAACTGCAAGCCCACCTCAATCCGGCCGCCGTCAGGCGAGTACTTCATTGCGTTCTCGATCAAGTTGACGATCACTTGGCGAACCTTGTCGCGGTCAGCCGCAACGAGGGGTACGGAATCGGGAGCGACCGGGTCGACCGAGATCTCCGACGGCGCGTGCGCCCGTGCGGCCTCGACGGCCCGTTCGATCAATTCGACCGGGTCGAACGGCTCGGACCCGAGGTCGACCCGTCCTGAGTCGAGCTGATTCGCGAGCAGAATCTCGTTCACGATCCGCCCCAGGCGCTCGGACTCTTCGGCGATCAGCGAGATGAACCGGTCGCGACCTGCCTCGTCGAGCGCGAAGTCGTGACGGAGAAGCGTCTGCGCGGCTCCATATACAGCGGCAAGCGGCGTGCGTAGCTCATGGGAGGCCGTGGCGATGAAGTCTGCCTTCAACTCCTCGAGCTGGCGGCCCTCAGTCACGTCGCGGAAGGCGTAGACCGTCCCGCCGAAGAACTTGACGCCCGAGATCGCGATCCACCGCTCTCCCTGCTCTATCTCAATCGGGATCATCACTTCGGGGTGGCCCGGAGCGGGAGAGGTCGAGATAGGGATCGAGTCGACGGCCTCGCGCCAGCCGGGTATCACCTCTGCAGGAAGCCGCCCCAGGACGACGGCCGAGGCAATTCCCGTGATGCTTTCGGCAGCAGGGTTCCAGAGACGAACGACGTCCGCGCGGTCGAGGAGGAGGATGGCGTCGGCGACGTATGTGAGGACGCGGGCGGCGTCGGCCCGCTCCTCGACCTCGAGGTAGAGACGAGCGCGATCGATCGCGATGCCGATCCGCGCTGCCAGATCCTCGGCGAGTGCGAGTTCGTCCGCACCGTACTCCGTCCCGTGCGCGCTGCGCGCGAGCGTTAGGGCACCGAGCGGCCGGCCTCGACTCGCGAGCGGCACGCAGATCAGCGAGACCACCTCGTCGGGAAGTCCAGGCTCGGCGCGCTCCTCGTCAAGGGAGTCGTGATGCACGAGCGCTGGGATCACCAGTTGGCGTCCAGACTTGATCACGGCTTGCACGAAGCCGTCGGGCTCGCGGGTCGGGTCGGCACCGCGCGGTTCCGCGCGCGCAACTCCCATCCGCTTCAGTTGCCCGCTTGCCTCGAGAACGTCGACCGCGCACCAATCAGCTAGATCGTGAACCGCCAATTCGACCACGCGCTGGATGGATTTCTGCGTGTCCATCGCGGCACCGAGAACGTCACCCGCCTCGCGCAAGAGATCGAGCCGACGCTGCCGGACAGTTCGCAGATTGGCCGCAGCACGCTCGGCGGCCCGCAACTGTTCTCGCTCGTCGTCCGCTCGCTTGCGCTCGCTGACGTCCACCAGAAACGTCTGAGTGTAGAGCGCCTTTCCTATGACATCCCGGACCGTCGCAGTCTCCTCACTGACCCAGACGATCCGCCCATCGCGAGCAACGAGCCGGTACTCGCAACGGAGCCGGCCGCCGTCAGCGTCCGCACGCTCGTGTGCAGCGAGCACTTTCTTGCGGTCGTCAGGATGCAGAAGCCTAGAGAAGAGCTGTGGTTCTGCACCCCACTCCGCAGGCGAGTAACCGAGCATCACCTCCACTTGAGGGCCGATGTAAACGCAGGAGCCTCGGTCACCGGGAGCAGACAGCCACGTCAAAAGGGGGAGATTCTCAGTGATGGCTCGATACTCCGCCTCCGCCTGCCGCAGCTGCTCGCGTAACCGCGCTGACTCGGCGTGAGTGCGCTCGCGTTCGGCTCGACCCCACATTTGCCCGGCCGTGAGGGCCACGAGCACCGTCAGTAGGAGTGTGAGCGCGGACAGCCCGACCGAGGCATCGGTCGCCATCCACGTCACCACCGTCACGCCGCCCACGATCGCCAACGCGATCACGGCGATAAGGAGAAAACGAACTGGAGACCGGGCGGGTCCGAACACGAGCGACGCGCGTGAGCCTAACTCCGCGGTCACGATGTCACAAGGTGATTCAGTGAATTCGGACAGTGCTCGCTCCCAACCGGCGGCGTCATTCCTCCAGGGGAGTCATTTCGCTCTAGGAGGCCGTTTTCATTCTTCCGCGGAGGGCCCCTCCACGCCCGGAGCACAATTGATCGTGACGACTTGCACAAAGACTCAGCTTGGACGCCGGCTAGGGAAGGGCGAGCAAGAGGTACGCCTGGACCTTGTCGTCCTTCCCCTTGATCCGCAAGCCGGTCCGCTCCTCGACGACTGCTCCCTCCGGCAGTTGCTCATATGTGTCCGCGCCGATCAGCACGCCGCCCGCGGGGGCCAGAGTCTCGAGACGTGCGCCCGTGTTGACCGTGTCACCGACCGAGGGGTACGCAACGTGGCCTTCGCCTCCGATCTCTCGAAGGACAACTTCGCCGCTGTTTACGCCTACTCGCATGCGTGGCCAACCTCGATGTTGTTCCGCCAGCTCGCTCAGCCTGCGCTGAAGCGCGAGGGCCGCACGTGCGGCGCGCAGAGCGTGGTCAGGCTGGTCGCCCCGGCTGTTGAAGCGAGCCACGATGCCGTCGCCGATGAACTTTTCCACCTCGCCTCCGAACTGACGCGTGATCAGGGGCGCAGCGACGCTCCAGTACGAATTGAGCACGGCTGCGACCTCACTCGGCGTCGAGCGCGCGGAGAAGCTCGTGAACTCGACAAGGTCGCCGAAGAGAACGCTGATGTTCTGATGGCGCTCCCGTGTCGTGGACAGGTAGAGATGCCGGAAGCGTTCATCGCTCCATTCGCGGCGTGCTGTGAAGCCGATGATCAGGTACGCCGCGACGATGAGGCCGTGCCACTCCCACCAGCTTGCGTGCCACTTGCGCTCGCCCGTGACCGCGACGCCGATCAGCGCCTCGGACAAGAGTAGAAAGCACGCGATCACCGCCGCCGGCAGCAGCTTCCGGCTGTGGCGGAAGATGATCCAGTAGCGCGTCGCGCTGATCGCGTAGATGAGTGTCCCGATGATCGCGATCACCGCGACCAGCGTGTTCCTCGCCGCCTCGCTGCTGGCTCCGTGCAGCGGCGGGAGCTGCGCGACCGTCCAGACGAACCACGCTCCCATGGCGACGAGCACCGCCACCCGCAGTAGCGCCCGGCGCCGAATCAACTGCGCCCCGATCCCCGGACGGACGTCGACGAAGGCCGACGCCCCCGCAAAGACCGCGCTCACGAGGAGGCCGACCGGAATGGCGACCTGGAAGCCGGAGAGCTCGTTCGAGAAGAGGATCCCCGGGGTCCCCACGGCGTGGAGGCCCAGGAAGCCTCCGGTCGCCATGAAGGCCAATGAGAGCAGGAAGACACGGGCATCGCCGCGCCGCTTGGCCGCTTCACCCGCTGTGTAGCCGAGAATGAACGCCACGCCCCCGACGATTCCGAAGACCACGAAATGCGCTCGATAGTTCTCGAAGTGAGGGTCGAGCTCGGAGCGAAGCAGCAGCGAGACGAGCCCGACGAGTGGCAGCGCCGCCAAGAGGAGCGCGATGGCAACACGCGCCGCCGGTCGCGCATGTCGCTGCAACATCGCCGCCGCTCGGCTGTCGGAATCGCGCCCTTTTGTCATCTCGAGGATAAAACCTCCATGCTTCGCCACGCCCGCGAGGGACCCGCTAGGTGCAGGACGCGCGAAGCGGCGTCGATCTTCCCCTTCCAGCCTCGACCGCCGCAGGCCCGCCACGGCGGGCCTTCTGCGTTACTGGTCCAGGCGTTACTGGTCCAGGTGAACCGCGACGTCCGCGGCTGCGCCTTCCTTCTCCACGACCATGTGATCCTTCGCCTGATCGACGACTGACTCGATCTGGGGCGTCGCATGGCCTTTCGCTACCACGAAACGGGTGGGATCCGCGCGGACGAACTCGTATTCGGCCGAAGTCAGGACGACTCTCTCGGCACACTCCGGATCGGAGCACTCGCAGAGGAAGTCGTAGGTCGAATCCTTCTGACCGAAGGTGTCGGAGATCTCACGGATGCGCTCGTTCACATCCCTGAAGAGCGCCTCGTTCAGCGCGAGACGCTGTTGCTGCTTTTTCTCCATTCGACGGACTTTAGCTAGCGGACGACGTACAGCACGAGCGTCGCCACCGCCACGAGCAGGAGCACGAATGCCGCGTAACGGACGACACGCGGGTCACGCGGCGGCGGCAGGACGTTGACCCGCACCAGCAGATCGCCCGGCATCGATCCCGCGCCGGCGTCGTTTCCGTCACCGCCGACCCGGAGCTGCGCACCGTCCTCGACGCCCGGCGGGACGACCAGGCGGATCCGCCGCTCAGCCGAGACGGTGCCGTCGCCCCCGCACTGCGAGCACGCTTCCCCCACACATACGGGACACGGCTCGATCTGCAGCAGGTTCGCGACGTCGAGGTGCGAGATCGTGCGCCTCCGGCCGGAGCCGCCGCAGGCGTCGCATTCCGGATCGGGCAGGCCGACGGAGCCGCGCCCCATGCACGCCTTGCAGCGGACGGCGGCTTCGTACTGGA
>CAWHXK010000017.1:0-22901 GCA_963833255.1 uncultured Actinomycetes bacterium | reverse complement strand
AAAACCGCTGACCGTCGCAAGGCGGTCCGTGGGTTCAAATCCCACCCCCGCCGCTACCGAGTCATAAGGCTTCTGGTTCTAGACTCGCTCTTGGTCGACCGCTCGGCATTCGACGTTCACCCAGACGTGCGGGCCCCGGAGGGCTGCGAGTGGACGGGCAGAGCGCCCGGGAACGGTCCCGATTCCACTGGAAGCTCGAGCAGGAAGGTTGATCCCTGCCCCTCGCTCGATTCGACCCAGATATTTCCCCCCATGCGGTGGACGAGCTCACTGCAGATGTAGAGGCCGAGCCCCGTCCCGCCGACGCCTCGCGTCATCTGCGGATCAAGGCGATAGAACTTCTCGAAGATTCGGGCCAGCTCGTTGGACGGGATGCCGATGCCTTCGTCCTTCACGTAGAAGATCACCGTCTCTTCCTCCGACGACTGTCCCGACTGTAAGCCCGACCTCAATTCTGCCGCCGTCAGGCGAGTACTTCATCGCGTTCTCGATCAGGTTCACGATGACTTGCCGAACCTTGTCGCGGTCAGCCGCAACGAAAGGCACGGACTCGGGAGCAACCGGTTCGATCGAGATCTCCGGCGGAGCGTGCGCCCGCGCGGCCTCGACGGCCCGTTCGACCAGTTCGACCGGGTCAAATGGCTCCGAGCCCGAGGTCGACCCGTCCTGAGTCAAGCTGATTCGCGAGCAGAATCTCGTTCACGATCCGCCCCAGGCGCTCTGACTCTTCCGCGATCAGCGAGACGAACCGCTCGCGGCCTGCCTCGTCGAGCGCGAAATCGTGACGGAGAAGCGTCTGCGCGGCTCCATATACAGCGGCGAGCGGCGTCCGTAGCTCATGGGAGGCGGTGGCGATGAAGTCGGCCTTCAACTCCTCGAGTTGGCGGCCCTCCGTCACGTCGCGGAAGGCGTAGACCGTCCCGCCGAAGAACTTGACGCCCGAGATCGCGATCCACCGCTCTCCGTGCTCTATCTCGATCGGGATCATCACTTCGGGGTGGCCCGGAGCGGGTGAGGTCGAGATAGGGATCGAGTCGACGGCCTCGCGCCAGCCGGGTATCACCTCTGCAGGAGGCCGCCCCAGGACGACGGCCGAGGCAATTCCCGTGATGCTCTCGGCAGCAGGGTTCCAGAGACGAACGACGTCCGCGCGGTCGAGGAGGAGGACGGCGTCGGCGACATATGTGAGGACGCGGGCGGCGTCGGCCCGCTCCTCGACCTCGAGGTAGAGACGAGCGCGATCGATCGCGATGCCGATCCGCGCTGCCAGATCCTCGGCGAGCGCGAGTTCGTCCGCACCGTACTCGAGCCCGTGCGCGCTACGTGCGAGCGTTAGGGCACCGAGCGGCCGGCCTCGACTCGCGAGCGGCACGCAGATCAGCGAGACCACCTCGTCGGGAAGTCCAGGCTCGGCGCGCTCCTCGTCCAGGGAGTCGTGATGCACGAGCGCTGGGATCACCAGTTGGCGTCCAGACTTGATCACGGTTTGCACGAAGCCGTCGGGCTCCCGGGCCGGGTCCGCACCGCGCGGTTCCGCGCGCGCAACTCCCATCCGCTTCAGTTCCCCGCTTGCCTCGAGAACGTCGACGGCGCACCAATCAGCTAGATCGTGAACCGCCAATTCGACCACGCGCTGGATGGATGTCTGCGTGTCCATCGCGGCGCCGAGAACGTCACCGGCCTCGCGCAGGAGATCGAGCCGACGCTGCCGGACAGTTCGCAGGTTGGCCGCAGCACGCTCGGCGGCCCGCAACTGTTCTCGCTCGTCGTCCGCTCGCTTGCGCTCACTGACGTCCACCAGAAATGTCTGGGCGTAGAGCGCCTTTCCTATGACATCCCGGACCGTCGCAGTCTCCTCACTGACCCAGACGATCCGCCCATCGCGAGCAACGAGCCGGTACTCGCAACGGAGCCGGCCGCCCGTCAGCGTCCGCACGCTCGTGTGCATCGAGCACTCTCTTGCGGTCGTCGGGATGCAGAAGCCTGGAGAAGAGCTGTGGTTCTGCACTCCACTCGGCAGGCGAGTAACCAAGCATCGCCTCCACTTGAGGGCTGATGTAAACGCAGGAGCTTCGGTCACCGGGAGCAGACAGCCACGTCAAGAGGGGGAGATTCTCAGTGACGGCTCGGTACTCCGCCTCCGCCTGCCGCAGCTGTTCGCGTAACCGCGCTGACTCGGCGTGAGTACGCTCGCGTTCGGCTCGACCCCACATTCGCCCGGCCGCCAGGGCGACGAGCGTTGCGAGTAGGAGCGCGAGCGCGGACAGCCCACCCGACGCATCGGTCGCCATCCACGTCAAGACAGTCACGCCGCCCACGATCACCAGCGCAATCACGGCGGCTAGGAGGAAACGAAGCTGGAGACCGGGCGGGTCCGAACACGAGCGACGCGCGTGAGCCTAACTCCGCGGTCGCGATGTCACAAGGCGATTTAGTGAATTCGGACAGTCCTCGCTCCCAACAGCGGCGTCGTTCCTCCAAGGGACGTCATTTCGCTCTGGAAGGCCGCTTTCATTCTTCCGCGGAGTGCCTCTCCACGCCCGGCGGCACAATTCATCGTGACGACTTGCACAAAGACTCAGCTTCGACTTCGGCTAGGGAAGGGCAAGCAAGAGGTACGCGTGGACCTTGTCGTCCTTCCCCTTGATCCGCAAGCCGGACCGCTCCTCGACGACTGCTCCCTCCGGCAGTTGCTCATATGTGTCCGCGCCGATGAGCACGCCGCCCGCGGGGGCCAGAGTCTCGAGACGTGCGCCCGTGTTGACCGTGTCACCGACCGAGGGGTACGCAACGTGGCCTTCGCCTCCGATCTCTCGAAGGACAACTTCGCCGCTGTTGACGCCTACTCGCATGCGTGGCCAACCTGGATGTTGTTCCGCCAGCTCGCCCAGCCTGCGCTGAAGCGCGAGAGCCGCACGTGCGGCGCGCAGAGCGTGGTCCGGCTGGTCGCCTCGGCTGTTGAAGCGAGCCACGATGCCGTCGCCGATGAACTTTTCCACCTCGCCGCCGAACTGACGCGTGATCAGAGGCGCAGCGACGCTCCAGTACGAGTTGAGCACGGCCGCGACCTCACTCGGCGTGGAGCGCGCGGAGAAGCTCGTGAACTCGACGAGGTCGCCGAAGAGAACGCTGATGTTCTGATGGCGCTCCCGTGTCGTGGACAGGTAGAGATGCCGGAAGCGTTCATCGCTCCATTCGCGGCGCGCCGTGAAGCCGATGATCAGGTACGCCGCGACGATGAGGCCGTGCCACTCCCACCAGCTTGCGTGCCACTTGCGCTCGCCCGTGACCGCGACGCCGATCAGCGCCTCGGACAAGAGTAGAAAGCACGCGATCACCGCCGCCGGCAGCAGCTTCCGGCTGTGGCGGAAGATGATCCAGTAGCGCGCAGCGCTGATCGCGTAGATGAGTGTCCCGATGATCGCGATCACCGCGACCAGCGTGTTCCTCGCCGCCTCGCTGCTGGCTCCGTGCAGCGGCGGGAGCTGCGCGACCGTCCAGACGAACCACGCTCCCATGGCGACGAGCACCGCCACCCGCAGTAGCGCCCGGCGCCGAATCAACTGCGCCCCGATCCCCGGACGGACGTCGACGAAGGCCGACGCCCCCGCAAAGACCGCGCTCACGAGGAGGCCGACCGGAATGGCGACCTGGAAGCCGGAGAGCTCGTTCGAGAAGAGGATCCCCGGGGTCCCCAAGGCGTGGAGACCCAGGAAGCCTCCGGTCGCCATGAAGGCCAGTGAGAGCAGGAAGACGCGAGCATCGCCGCGCCGCTTGGCCGCTTCACCCGCTGTGTAGCCGAGAATGAACGCCACGCCCCCGACGATTCCGAAGACCACGAAATGCGCTCGATAGTTCTCGAAGTGAGGGTCGAGCTCGGAGCGAAGCAGCAGCGAGACGAGCCCGACGAGTGGCAGCGCCGCCAAGAGGAGCGCGATGGCAACACGCGCCGTTGGTCGCGCATGTCGCTGCAACATCGCCGCCGCTCGGCTGTCGGAATCGCGCCCTTTTGTCATCTCGAGGATAAAACCTCCATGCTTCGCCACGCCCGCGAGGGACCCGCTAGGTGCAGGACGCGCGAAGCGGCGTCGATCTTCCCCTTCCAGCCTCGACCGCCGCAGGCCCGCCACGGCGGGCCTTCTGCGTTACTGGTCCAGGCGTTACTGGTCCAGGTGAACCGCGACGTCCGCGGCTGCGCCTTCCTTCTCCACGACCATGTGATCCTTCGCCTGATCGACGACTGACTCGATCTGGGGCGTCGCATGGCCTTTCGCTACCACGAAACGGGTGGGATCCGCGCGGACGAACTCGTATTCGGCCGAAGTCAGGACGACTCTCTCGGCACACTCCGGATCGGAGCACTCGCAGAGGAAGTCGTAGGTCGAATCCTTCTGACCGAAGGTGTCGGAGATCTCACGGATGCGCTCGTTCACATCCCTGAAGAGCGCCTCGTTCAGCGCGAGACGCTGTTGCTGCTTTTTCTCCATTCGACGGACTTTAGCTAGCGGACGACGTACAGCACGAGCGTCGCCACCGCCACGAGCAGGAGCACGAATGCCGCGTAACGGACGACACGCGGGTCACGCGGCGGCGGCAGGACGTTGACCCGCACCAGCAGATCGCCCGGCATCGATCCCGCGCCGGCGTCGTTTCCGTCACCGCCGACCCGGAGCTGCGCACCGTCCTCGACGCCCGGCGGGACGACCAGGCGGATCCGCCGCTCAGCCGAGACGGTGCCGTCGCCCCCGCACTGCGAGCACGCTTCCCCCACACATGCGGGACACGGCTCGATCTGCAGCAGGTTCGCGACGTCGAGGTGCGAGATCGTGCGCCTCCGGCCGGAGCCGCCGCAGGCGTCGCATTCCGGATCGGGCAGGCCGACGGAGCCGCGCCCCATGCACGCCTTGCAGCGGACGGCGGCTTCGTACTGGACTATCCGGCGGGTTCCCTCTGCGGCCTCGAAGTCCCGGAGCTCGATCTCGATGTGGACGTTCTCACCCCGGGCCGCCGCGGGCGGACGGGCCTCCCAGAGTGCGTCGTCGAAGCCCTGGTTGCCCCGGCCCCGGTAGCCGTACCGGTCGTAGAGCAAGCGTGCCTCGCGCTTGGAGAGGACCGCATACGCCTCGGCCAATTCGCGGAACCTGGCTTCCGCATCGGGGGCGTCGGCGACATCGGGATGCCACTCCCTGGCCAGGCCGTGGAAGGCGCGCTTGATCGCATCACCGTCCGCATCTCGCGGAAGGCCCAGCACCTCGTAGTAGTCCCTCTTGGCGACGGCGGCCATCTTTGGAGAATTGTGTCTTACCACGCAGACGCCGCAACCGATTCCGGACCACCTGCTAGTAAGCGGCGCCCCCACTCAGGGCACGAACACCCCACTCGGGTGCGATGCTCGGAACGACCGTCTCGAAGGCGGGCCAGCAGTCGGCATCGGGATGATCACGCTCGGAGTGGTCCTCGCGAAGGACGCCGTTCGGCGCAGCAGCACCGCACCGGCGGTCTGACTCAGGAGGGCGGGGAAACCCGCCCTCCTTCTTGCCTCAGGCGCCCCACCAGAAGCTCGCGGCGATCACGACGTACAGGCCGACGAGAATTGCGCCCTCCTCCCACGTGCTCTCACCGTCGTAGACGACGAGCGCGGCGATGGCGGCGGCCATCAGCAGCACAATCGCGAGCAATGTCGGGAAAGCGAGCGTCAGCGTTGTGGCAAAGAGGAGGCTCACGAAGACGAGGACCGGTGTCAGGAACAGCGCGATCTGGAGCGAAGAGTTGACGATCACGGAAACGGCAAACTCCGCTCTGTTCCGCAAGGCAAGCTGCACGCCTACGACGTTCTCCACCGCGTTGCCGGCGATCGCCACGACGACCAATCCCGCGAAGGCCTCACTCATTCCGAGCGTCTCCGTCGCCGGCCGCAGCGCGCTCACGAACCAGTCACTCACGAAGGCAGCGGCTACCCCGGCCGACGCGAGGACGACCACAGTTGTAGGAAGCGTCCAACGGGCGGGTTCCACGGCAGCGGCCTCGCCACCCCCGAGGAAGTAGGGGAGCGTCAGGAAGAACAGTACGAGCAGCACGCCCGCGCAGACGAGGCTGAGCGTCTTCTCATGTGCGGCGGCGGGCGCATGAAAGGCGTGTGCGAGAGTCGGCAGCGACAGGATCGCTGCGGCCATCGCGGTCAGCGTCGCAATCATCCGTGCGCGTGGTGAGTTGAACGTCTGGGTCCCGTGACGCAGCCCACCGGCAACGAATGCGATTCCGAGCACCAGCACGCTGTTGGCGATGATCGAGCCGACCATCGCGGCCTGCACGACGTTGATCAATCCTTCTCGGATCGCAAACACTGCGATGAACAGCTCCGGCAGGTTCCCGAGCGCGCTCTGGACCACGCTTGCGATCGATGAGCCTACGCGGCTGCCGAGCTGCTCGGTCGCCTGACCGACGAGGCGTGCTAGGGCGGCGATCGCGAGCGCAGCGAGCGAGAAGACCAGCACGGGCGTGGCGTCGGCGAAGTGCGCTATGGCTGCGACCGCAACGAGGACCGCCCCGACCGCGAGCTCGATGACGTCTCGGCGAGTCACGCCCATATCATCGACCTCATGAACGGCGAAGAGCTGCGGGAGGTGATGCGCCGCTTCCCTGCCCCGGTCGCCGTCGTCACGACTGCGTTCGAAGGTGAGCGGTTCGGGTTGACGGTCGGCTCGCTCGTATCGCTTTCGCTGCAACCGGCGCTCGTCGGCATCTCGATCGGCAAGGACTCGTCCTCGCACGAGCCGATTCGCCGGGCCGGCGCCTGGACGACGAGCTTGCTCGCGGGGACGCAGGCGCATGTCGCCCAGCACTTCGCGCGGAGTGGCATTCCGCCGGTCGCACTGTGGAACGGGGTCGACGTGCGCGAGGGAAAGCGGGGGCCACTCGTGGAGAACGCACTCGCCTGGCTCGAGTGCCGCACCATCTCCGAGCACGATGCGGGAGACCACACGATCTTCGTGGCCGAGGTGGAGTCGACCGAGCTAGGCGCGAAAGGCCCGGGGCTCGTGTACCGCGACGGCAGCTTCCTCCCCGCGTGATCGAGGCGGTCGTCTTCGATCTCGACGGCGTCATCCTCGACAGCGAGCAGGTCTGGGACGAGGTGAGAGAAGGGCTCGCGGGCGAACGCGGCGGCCGCTGGAGCGAGCAGGCGCAGGCGGACATGATGGGGATGAGCTCGACCGAGTGGTCGCGCTACATGCACGACGTCGTCGGCCTGCCGGAGCCGCCCGAAGAGATCAATCGTGAAGTCGTGCGGCGCATGCTCGAACGGTACTCGCACGACCTGCCGTTGATCGACGGCGCAGTGGAGGCCGTGAAGCGGCTGGCGCGCTGGCCGCTCGGGGTCGCATCGTCGTCGAACCGTGAACTGATCGATCGCGTGCTCGAGGTCGCTGGGCTCGCGCCGTACTTCCGCGTGACGGTCTCCTCCGAAGAGGTCGCGCGCGGGAAGCCTGCGCCGGACGTCTATCTCGAGGCTGCGCGCCGGCTCGGAGTCGGGCCGCAGCTGGCCGTCGCGATCGAGGACTCTGCCAACGGGATTCGCTCCGCCCATGCCGCAGGTATGCACGTCGTTGCGATTCCCAATCGTGCCTTCCCGCCGCCGCCGGACGTCCTCGCGCCGGCCGCCGTCGTTCTCGATTCGATCAAGGAGCTCGATCCGGACGTCGTTACGGAGGCGGAGCTCCCTTCGATTCCCAGTAGCGGTTGAGCGCGCCCTGCACCTTGACGAACCAGACGATGTGCCCGATCAGCGGGAGCAGGAACCAGAGCCCGATCAGGCCGCGCACGGGGCTCTTCTGCCCGTCGAGGTCCTCGTACATGTAACGGACCTCAGATGGGACGATGAAGAACGTCACCGGTGAGATCAGGATGTAGATCACGAGCCCGATCACGCCGCCGACGCCGTTGCCGGAGTAGCGCTTGATCTCCTCCTGCGTCTTGTACGTCCAGACGAAGGTGTAGATGCCGAGGGTCAGGATCGCCCAGAGAATCGAGAGCCCGATCGAGCGGGTGTTTCCAACCGCCCCACGCTGCGGTTCTGTCGCCATCGCGGTCACGCGTGGATCATCTCACGCCCGCCAGACGAGATTCATCCCGTCCCGGACTGTCAGCAGCACGTTCTCGACGCGCTGGTCGCTGGTCACGTGGTCGTTGAAATCCTTGATCGCCCGCGTGTTCTCGTCATCGTCGTCCTCGACGACTCGACCGGACCAGAGGGTGTTGTCGACGACCATCAGCCCGCCGTCGGCGAGGAGCGGCAGTGTCGCCTCGTAGTAGTTCAGATAGTTCGGCTTGTCCGCGTCGATGAAGACGAGGTCGAACGGGCCGTCGAGCTGCGCGATCGTTTCAAGCCCAGGGCCGAGCCGGTAGTCGATTCGGTCCGCGACGCCGGCCTCCTCGGCGTACCTGCGCGCGATCGCGGTCGTCTCCTCGTTGACGTCGCAGGTGATCACACGCCCGCCCGTTGGCAGTGCGAGCGCCATGGAGATCGACGAGTACCCGGTGAACGTGCCAAGCTCGAGCACGCGCCTCGCACGCAGTGTCCGGACGAGCGTTCCGAGGAAGCGGCCCTCGAGGCGACCGACCATCATCTGCGGTGCGGTGGTCTTCTCGTGTGTCTCGGCCGCGAGGCGTTCGAACAGCTCGCCGTCGGGAGAGGTGTGCTCCTCGGCGTACTTCTCGACGCGAGGGTCGACGATGAAGCTCATTCGACCCGCCCCAGCAGGACGCAGCCGTTGTGGCCGCCGAGGCCCATCGCGTTCGAGAGGGCGACGTCGACCTGCACCCGGCGCGCCTCGTTCGGCACGTAGTCCAGGTCGCAGTCCGGATCGGGATGACGGTAGTTGATCGTGGGTGGGATCACTCCTTCGTGCAGCGCGAGCGTGCACATCATGGCCTCGATCGCCCCCGCCGCGCCGAAGGTGTGTCCCATCATCGATTTCGTCGAGGAGACGGCGAGCTTGTAGGCATGATCTCCGAAGACCGCCTTGATCGCCTTTGTCTCGGCAAGATCTCCCAGAGGCGTCGAGGTTCCGTGCGCGTTGATGTAGCCGACCCGCTCCGGCTCGACTCCGGAACGCAGCAGTGCGGCGCGCATCATGTCCGCGACACCGATCGCCTCGGGCTCGGGCTGCGCCATGTGGTGCGCGTCGTTCGACGCGCCGTAGCCGAGCACCTCGGCGTAGACACGGGCGCCGCGGGCCTGGGCGGCTTCAAAGTCCTCGAGGAGGAAGACGCAGGCCCCCTCGCCCATCACGAACCCCGCCCGCGTCGCATCAAAGGGACGCGAGGCAAGCGGCGGGTCGTCGTTCTCGACCGCGAGGCCCCGCATGGCGGTAAAACCGGCGAGGATCAGTGGATGCATGCACGCCTCGCCCCCGCCGGCGAGCACGGCGTCGGCGTCTCCCCGCTTGATCAGCTCGGCCGCCTCCCCGATCGCGTGTGACCCGGTTGCGCAGGCGGAGACCACCGCGTAGTTCGGCCCCTTGATCCCGAGCGAGATCGCAAGCTGGCCGCTCGCGGAATCGACAAGGACGTTCGGCAAGAAGTTCGGCGAGACCCGGTCAGGACCGCGGCTGAGGCGGATCTCCTCCTGCTCGAGGATCCCGTTCACACCGCCGATCGCCGTGCCGAAGACGATGCCGACCCGCGCCGGGATCGAAGCCGTTCAGACCGGAGTCGTCCAGTGCCTCTCGTGCCGCGCCGAGGGCGAGCAGCACGTTCCGCTCGAGCTTTCGCACCTCCTTCGGCGAGGCGACCTGGCTCGCATCGAAGTCCTTGACCTCGGCCGCGATGCGTACCGGGGCATCACCGGGGTCGAAGGAGCGGATCCAGTCGATGCCGCTCTCCCCCGCGGTCGCCGCGCGCCACGTGGACGCCACGTCGTTTCCGAGCGGTGTGACCGCGCCGAGACCTGTGACGGCGACCCTCCTCATCGCGTGAGCTTAGACAGCGGGTCGCGGCGTGAGGTTACGAATCCGCAGGTTCGGGGCAGAGATCGGCTCGTTCCTAGCCAAGGGCCAAGTCCTCGCCCTTCCGAACCATCTGGAGGTGCGACATGTCAGTGGCCGAAGCCACCTTGGCCGAGCTACCCCGGCTCGTCTTCTTCCACTCGGCGCTGTCGGGCAACTGCCGGCGGGTCGAGGGCTTCCTTGCGCAGGTGCTCCAGCGGCGACGCAACCACGGGACGTTCAACCTGGTGCGGGTCGCCGAGGAGGAGCGCCCCGATCTGCTCGAGCGCTTCAGAATCGAGACCGTGCCCACGCTCGTCGTCGTTGAGCACAAGGCCGTCAAGGGCCGACTCGAACGACCTCGCGCTGCCGGAATCGAGCTCTCGCTCCGATGAACAGCTCCGGCAGGTTCCCGAGCGCGCTCTGGATCACGCTTGCGATCGATGAGCCCACCCTGCTACCGAGCTGCTCCGTCGCGCCACCGACGAGTCGGCCAGAACGGCGATCGCGAGCGCAGCCAGCGAGAAGGTCAGCACCGGCGTGGCGTCGGCGAAGTGCGCTATTGCTGCGACAGCGACGAGCACCGCCCCGATCGCGAGCTCGATCACGTCCCGGCGAGTCACGCCCATATCATCGACCTCATGAACGGCGAAGAGCTGCGGGAGGTGATGCGCCGCTTTCCTGCCCCGGTCGCCGTCGTCACCACTGCGTTCGAGGGTGAGCGCTTCGGGTTGACGGTCGGCTCGCTCGTCTCGCTTTCGCTGCAACCTCCGCTCGTCGGCATCTCGATCGGCAAGGAATCGTCCTCGCACGAGCCGATTCGCCGAGCCGGCGCCTGGACGACGAGCTTGCTCTCGGGGACGCAGGCGCATGTCGCCCAGCACTTCGCGCGGAGCGGGATTCCGCCGGTCGCCCTGTGGAACGGGGTCGACGTGCGCGAGGGAAAACGGGGGCCACTCGTGGAGAACGCGCTCGCCTGGCTCGAGTGCCGCACCATCTCGGAGCACGATGCGGGAGACCACACGATCTTCGTGGGCGAGGTGGAGTCGACCGAGCTAGGCGGAACAGGCCCGGGGCTCGTGTACCGCGACGGCAGCTTCCTCCCCGCGTGATCGAGGCGGTCGTCTTCGATCTCGACGGCGTCATCCTCGACAGCGAGCAGGTCTGGGACGAGGTGCGAGAAGGGCTCGCGCGCGAACGAGGCGGCCGCTGGAGCGAGCAGGCGCAGGCGGACATGATGGGGATGAGCTCGACCGAGTGGTCGCGCTACATGCACGACGTCGTCGGCCTGCCGGAGCCGCCTGAAGAGATCAATCGTGAGGTCGTGCGGCGCATGCTCGACCGGTACTCGCACGACCTGCCGTTGATCGACGGCGCAGTGGAGGCCGTGAAGCGGCTGGCGACCGCTGGCCGCTCGGGGTCGCATCGTCGTCGAACCGTGAACTGATCGATCGCGTGCTCGAGGTCGCCGGGCTCGCGCCGTACTTCCGCGTGACGGTCTCCTCCGAAGAGGTCGCGCGCGGGAAGCCTGCGCCGGACGTCTATCTCGAGGCTGCGCGCCGGCTCGGCGTCGGGCCGCAGCTTGCCGTCGCGATCGAGGACTCTGCCAACGGGATTCGCTCCGCCCATGCCGCAGGTATGCACGTCGTTGCGATTCCCAATCGTGCCTTCCCGCCGCCGCCGGACGTCCTCGCGCCGGCCGCCGTCGTTCTCGATTCGATCAAGGAGCTCGATCCGGAAGTCGTTACGGAGGCGGAGCGCCCTTCGATTCCCAGTAGCGGTTGAGCGCGCCCTGCACCTTGACGAACCAGACGATGTGCCCGATCAGCGGGAGCAGGAACCAGAGACCGATCAGGCCGCGCACGGGGCTCTTCTGCCCGTCGAGGTCCTCGTACATGTAACGGACCTCAGATGGGACGATGAAGAACGTCACCGGTGAGATCAGGATGTAGATCACGAGCCCGATCACGCCGCCGACGCCGTTGCCGGAGTAGCGCTTGATCTCCTCCTGCGTCTTGTACGTCCAGACGAAGGTGTAGATGCCGAGGGTCAGGATCGCCCAGAGAATCGAGAGCCCGATCGAGCGGGTGTTTCCAACCGCCCCACGCTGCGGTTCTGTCGCCATCGCGGTCACGCGTGGATCATCTCACGCCCGCCAGACGAGATTCATCCCGTCCCGGACTGTCAGCAGCACGTTCTCGACGCGCTGGTCGCTGGTCACGTGGTCGTTGAAATCCTTGATCGCCCGCGTGTTCTCGTCATCGTCGTCCTCGACGACTCGACCGGACCAGAGGGTGTTGTCGACGACCATCAGCCCGCCGTCGGCGAGGAGCGGCAGTGTCGCCTCGTAGTAGTTCAGATAGTTCGGCTTGTCCGCGTCGATGAAGACGAGGTCGAACGGGCCGTCGAGCTGCGCGATCGTTTCGAGCCCCGGGCCGAGCCGGTAGTCGATTCGGTCCGCGACGCCGGCCTCCTCGGCGTACCTGCGCGCGATCGCGGTCGTCTCCTCGTTGACGTCGCAGGTGATCACACGCCCGCCCGTTGGCAGTGCGAGCGCCATGGAGATCGACGAGTACCCGGTGAACGTGCCAAGCTCGAGCACGCGCCTCGCACGCAGTGTCCGGACGAGCGTTCCGAGGAAGCGGCCCTCGAGGCGACCGACCATCATCTGCGGCGCGGTGGTCTTCTCGTGTGTCTCGGCCGCGAGGCGTTCGAACAGCTCGCCGTCGGGAGAGGTGTGCTCCTCGGCGTACTTCTCGACGCGAGGGTCGACGATGAAGCTCATTCGACCCGCCCCAGCAGGACGCAGCCGTTGTGGCCGCCGAGGCCCATCGCGTTCGAGAGGGCGACGTCGACCTGCACCCGGCGCGCCTCGTTCGGCACGTAGTCCAGGTCGCAGTCCGGATCGGGATGACGGTAGTTGATCGTGGGTGGGATCACTCCTTCGTGCAGCGCGAGCGCGCACATCATGGCCTCGATCGCCCCCGCCGCGCCGAAGGTGTGTCCCATCATCGATTTCGTCGAGGAGACGGCGAGCTTGTAGGCATGATCTCCGAAGACCGCCTTGATCGCCTTTGTCTCGGCAAGATCTCCCAGGGGCGTCGAGGTTCCGTGCGCGTTGATGTAGCCGACCCGCTCCGGCTCGACTCCGGAACGCAGCAGTGCGGCGCGCATCATGTCCGCGACACCGATCGCCTCGGGCTCGGGCTGCGCCATGTGGTGCGCGTCGTTCGACGCGCCGTAGCCGAGCACCTCGGCGTAGACACGGGCGCCGCGGGCCTGGGCGGCTTCAAAGTCCTCGAGGAGGAAGACGCAGGCCCCCTCGCCCATCACGAACCCCGCCCGCGTCGCATCAAAGGGACGCGAGGCAAGCGGCGGGTCGTCGTTCTCGACCGCGAGGCCCCGCATGGCGGTAAAACCGGCGAGGATCAGTGGATGCATGCACGCCTCGCCCCCGCCCGCGAGCACGGCGTCGGCGTCTCCCCGCTTGATCAGCTCGGCCGCCTCCCCGATCGCGTGTGACCCGGTTGCGCAGGCGGAGACCACCGCGTAGTTCGGTCCCTTGATCCCGAGCGAGATCGCAAGCTGGCCGCTCGCGGAATCGACGAGCACGTTCGGCAAGAAGTTCGGCGAGACCCGGTCAGGACCGCGGCTGAGGCGGATCTCCTCCTGCTCGAGGATCCCGTTCACACCGCCGATCGCCGTGCCGAAGACGATGCCGACCCGCGCGGGATCGAAGCCGTTCAGACCGGAGTCGTCCAGTGCCTCTCGTGCCGCCCCGAGGGCGAGCAGCACGTTCCGCTCGAGCTTTCGCACCTCCTTCGGCGAGGCGACCTGGCTCGCATCGAAGTCCTTGACCTCGGCCGCGATGCGTACCGGGGCGTCACCGGGGTCGAAGGAGCGGATCCAGTCGATGCCGCTCTCCCCTGCGGTCGCCGCTCGCCACGTGGACGCCACGTCGTTTCCGAGCGGTGTGACCGCGCCGAGACCAGTGACGGCGACCCTCCTCATCGCGTGAGCTTAGACAGCGGGTCGCGGCGGGAGGTTACGAATCCGCAGGTTCGGGGCAGCAATCGACTCGTTCCTAGCCAAGGGCCAAGTCCTCGCCCTTCCGAACCATTTGGAGGTGCGACATGTCAGTGGCCGAAGCCACCTTGGGCGAGCTACCCCGGCTCGTCTTCTTTCACTCGGCGCTGTCGGGCAACTGCCGGCGGGTCGAGGGCTTCCTGGCGCAGGTGCTCCAGCGGCGACGCAATCACGGGACGTTCAACGTGGTGCGCGTCGCCGAGGAGGAGCGGCCGGATCTGCTCGAGCGCTTCAGGATCGAGACCGTGCCGACGCTCGTCGTGGTGGAGCACAAGGCCGTCAAGGGCCGGCTCGAACGACCTCGCGGCTGCCGGGAGATCGAGGGCTTCCTCGATCCCTGGCTGAACTGACCCGAAACGGCAGGTCCGAGGGACAGTCCCTCGGACCTGTCGACGCCAGTAGGGTTTCGCGCGGTGCCCGGACCCAACGTGCCCTTTCCACCGATGGAAGCGCAGCTCGTCAAGGAGCTTCCGGACACGGACGGCTGGCAGTTCGAGCCGAAATGGGACGGCTTCCGGGGTGTGCTGGAGAACGACGGCGACGAGCTTGCGCTCTGGTCTCGCAACGGCCGGCCCCTGCTGCGCTACTTCCCGGAGCTACGTCCCCTCGGCGACCTCTTGCCGCCCCACTCCGCCCTCGACGGCGAGATCGTGATCGCACGCGACGGCGTCCTCGACTTCGACTCCATGCAGATGCGCCTGCACCCGGCGGAGTCCCGCGTACGCAAGCTGTCGGCGGAGATCCCGGCCGACTTCATCGTCTTCGACCTTCTGCTCTGGAACGGCAAGCCGATCCACGAGCAGCCGCTCGAGAAGCGGCGAGCCGAGCTCGAGCGAATTGCCGAAGGCTTCCACCTCTCGCCGACGACGAGCGACGTGGAGGATGCACAGAAGTGGCTCGACAGCTTCGAGGCTGCCGGTCTCGACGGCGTGATCGCGAAGAAGCTCGGTCTCCCCTACCTCCCCGGCTCACGCGACGGCGTCCTCAAGGTGAAGCCGCACAAGACCGCGGACTGCGTGATCGTCGGCGTGCGTTGGAAGGAGAAGCCGACGCGGATCGCGACGCTTCTCCTCGGCCTTTACAACGAGGACAAGAAGCTCGACTACGTCGGGTCGGCCGCCGTCGCGGCGAGCAAGCACAAAGAGATCTTCGAACGGATCGAGCCGCTGCTGAAGGACGCGCCGGACCGCGGCTTCTCCGAGCCCAACCGCTGGGGCACCGGTGAGTTGCAGGAGTCGGCCGTGCGACCCGAGCTCGTCGCCGAGGTGCGCTACGACAAGGTGCAGGGCAACCGGTTCCGTCACGGATCGCGCTTCATCCGCTTTCGCGACGACAAGGATCCCGACCAGTGCACGTGGCGAGAGGTCAGGCCGGCGCGCCGCAAGGACGATCCGACCTTCGAGAGTCTCCTGGCTGCCAGCGATGACGGCGATGCCGCGAGATAGGCCACAGCCGGCGACGGCCATCGACTCGCTGTACACACTGCCGGAGCCGGTCTCGCCCGAGCTCGCTCGAGTCAGACCGAAGACCGCCTGCGTGGTCGCCGCCGAGCCACTCCGCGGTCAGTCAACGGGCCGCCGAGTGCGACGCGGCTCGTCGAGGCCGAGCTTCGGGAAGCGCGGCACCAGGGAGACCTTGCGCCGCCACATGTCCGCCGTGAGATCCCCCACGTTCGCGACGCGGTCGCGCATCGTCTCGATGGTGAAATCGGAGGGCTCGACTGTCGCGACCTCGTCCCAGCGCAGCGGTGCGGAGACGCGAGCGTCGGGCGTCGGGCGGACGGAGTACGCGGTCGCGATCGTCCGGTCGCGCGTGTTCTGGCCGAAGTCGACGAACACACCCCGCCGGTCGGCGACTCGCCACGTCGTGGTCGCGATCTCCTGGTCACCGATCCGCCGCTCGACCTCCTCCGCGAGCGCCTTCGCGAAGCGCCGGACTTCGGGGAACAAGACCTCGGGCTTGATCGGCGACAGGATGTGGAGACCGGTCGCGCCCGACGTCTTCGGATAGGCGGCGAGTCCGAGCTCCTCCATCACGTCGCGCACGACGAGCGCAATTTCGCGGACGTAGGGCCACTGCCCGTCGGTCGTCGGGTCGAGGTCGATCAGCAGATAGTCGGGCCGCTCGATGTCCTCGACGCGCGAGTGCCAGGTGTGCAGCTCGATGCAGCCGAGGTTCGCCACCCACGCCAGCGCGGCCGCGTTGTCGATCACGGCGAAGACTGTCGAGTGGCCGCTCGGGAACTCGACGTACTGTTCGCCGACGTATTCCGGGTGTGACGGCACACGCTTCTGGTGGAAGAAGTCCGCCTCGACGCCGTTCGGGTAGCGGACCATGTGGAAGGGCCGCCGGCGCAGGTGCGGGAGGGCACAGTCGGCGAGGTCGACGTAGTACTGGACGAGGTTCCCCTTCGTCAGGCCGCGAGCCGGGAAGAAGATCTTGTCCGGGTTCGTTATGGAAACGTCGTGGCGGCCAACCCGCATGGGCTGAAGTATCGGCGTGTTAGGGTCGCCTCCGTGCGCCGAGCCCCCGCAATCGTCCTCGTCGTCCTGCTTTCGATCCTCGCCGCCGGCTGCGGCGGGTCGAGCAACAACGCTTCGTCCGACACCACCGGAACTGCTGCTGCGGCCTCCTGCAAGAAGTCGGACCTGAACCTCGTCAATTCCGGCCAGCTGACTGCGGGGACCGACAACCCGGCATTCCCGCCGTGGTTCGGCGGCAACGAGAAGGCGCCGTGGAAGGTCAGCGATCCGTATTCCGGCCAAGGCTATGAGAGCGCCGTGACCTACGCGGTCGCCAAGAAGCTCGGCTTCGCCAAGAGCGAGGTGAAATGGATCGTCGTCCCCTTCAACACGGCGTTCGCACCGGGGCCGAAGAAGTTCGACTTCGATATCAACCAGATCTCGTCCACGCCTGCGAGGGCGAAGGCGGTCGACTTCAGCGACTCGTACTACGACGTCAACCAGGCGCTCGTCGTCGTCAAGGGGACGAAGATCGCGAGCGCCACGTCGGTCGCCGCTCTGAAGCCCTACAAGTTCGGGGCCCAGCTCGGTACGACCAGCTACGACTACATCGTCAACAACATCAAGCCGTCCAAGAAGCCGGCGGTGTTCGACACGAACGACGCGGCAGTCGCGGCGCTGAAGAACAAGCAGATCGACGGCCTCGTCGTCGACCTGCCGACGGCCTTCTACGTCACGTCAGTGCAGGTCCCGAACGGCAAGATCCTGGGCCAGTTCCCGACGGCCGGGACGCCCGAGCATTTCGGCATGGTCTTCGAGAAGGGCAACTCGCTCGTCAGCTGCGTCAACGACGCGCTGGCGCAGCTCCGCGCCGACGGCACGCTGAAGAGCCTGCAGGCCAAGTGGCTCCAGGCTGACGCGCCCGTGCTGAAATAGCCGTCTGAACGCGACTCGCGGCTCGAAGATCCTCGGCAGCGTGACTGCAGGCGGCGAAGGCCGTCGCGGCGCCACGATTGCCGTGCTCAGCACCATCGTCTTCTTCACGGTGCTCGCCCTCGCGATCACGCACGCACCCGGGTGGCCGGAGGTGAGGCAGACCTTCTTCAACTGGCAGGAGTTCAAGGCGTCGATGCCGGAGATCGCCCGGGCATTCCTGCTGAACGTGAAGATCTTCTTGATCTCCGAGGCGTTCATCCTCGTGCTCGCGCTCGCGCTCGCTGTCATTCGGAGCCTGCCCGGGCCTGTCTTCTTCCCGATGCGCGTGCTCGCCATCGCCTACGCGGACTTCTTTCGCGGAGTGCCGACGATCCTTGTGATCGCTCTGCTCGGGTTCGGCGCTCCGGCACTGCAGCTCAGCTGGGTGCCGCTGTCGACGACGTTCTGGGGAATCGTCGCGCTCACGCTTGTCTACACCGCCTACGTCTCCGAGGTCTACCGCGCCGGGATCGAATCGGTGCACCCGAGCCAGGATGCCGCGGCGCGCTCGCTCGGGTTGTCGCACTGGCAGTCGCTGCAGAAGGTCGTCCTGCCTCAGGCGGTGCGACGCGTGATCCCGCCGCTCCTGAACGACTTCATCGGCCTGCAGAAGGACACCGCGCTCGTCGGGTTCCTCGGCTCGGTCGAGGCGTTCAAGCAGTCTCAGATCGATGCGGCGGCGACGTTCAACTACACGCCGTTCGTGGCGGCGGCGGTTCTCTTCGTCCTATTGACGATTCCGCTCGCGCGCTTCACGGACTGGCTCGTGCTTCGTGATCGTCGCCGACGGCAGGCGACGGGAGTCTGATGAGCGAGGCGCTCGTCGTCGACGGTCTCCACAAGTCCTTCGGGGCGCTCGAGGTCCTGCGCGGGGTCGATCTCGCCGTCGCCGAGCACGAGGTCGTGTGCCTGATCGGCGCGTCCGGCTCCGGGAAGTCGACGCTGCTGCGCTGCGTGAACCTCCTGGAGCCGATCGACCAGGGCCGGATCGTCGTCGAAGGCGAAGAGATCACCGCGCCCCGGCGTCAACGTGAACCGCATCCGCCGGCGGATCGGCATCGTCTTCCAGGCGTACAACCTCTTCCCGCATATGAGCGTCCTGCGCAACGTGACGCTGGCGCCGACCCTCGCGCTCCGCGTCCCCCGCGCGCGGGCGGAGGCCGAGGCGACGCAACTGCTCGAGCGCTTCGGGCTCGCCGACAAGCGGAACGACTATCCGGACAGCCTCTCGGGTGGCCAGCAGCAGCGAGTCGCAATCGTGAGGGCGCTTGGCGATGCGCCCCGACCTGATGCTGTTCGACGAGGTGACGAGCGCCCTCGATCCGGAGCTCGTCGCAGAGGTGCTCGAGGTGATCCGCGAACTTGCCGCGGGCGGCATGACGATGCTGATCGCGACCCACGAGATGGGCTTCGCGCGCGACATCGCGGACCGGATCTGCTTCCTCGACGAGGGCGTGATCCTGGAACAGGGCCGGCCGGAGCAGATCCTCACCGAGCCGAAGGAGCCGCGGACACAGCAGTTCCTCCAGCGCATCATCGACGCCGGCCGGCTGTAGCGTTACGTCAGTGCAGGAGCCGGACACGCGACGCATCGATCTTTCCCTCGAGCCCCTGGACGACTTCGTCGTCGTCCAGCCCTCCGACGAGGAGTCGGAGACGAACCTCGGGCTGATCCTCCCGGCATCCGCAGAGGCCGACTGCCGTACTGGAGTCCTCACTGCGATCGGGAGCGAGGTGAACGGAGTCGAGCCCGGCGACAAGGTGCTGTTCCCGAGCGACGCGGGCTACGAGGTGCGGCTCGCCGGCAATGCGGTCCGAGTCATGCGCCGAAGCGAGCTCATCGCCCGCGTGCACGACTAGATCACATGGGCACGGCTGACGTCGGCGGGTGACGCGCAGCCGAGGAGTGCCAATCCGAGCTCGACCTCCTCACGCAGGAGCTCGAGGACGCGGGTCACGCCCTGCTCTCCGTCGACGGCGAGGCCCCAGAGCATCGCGCGGCCGATCAGCACGGCTTGCGCACCTAGTGCGAGCGCCTTGAGAACGTCGGTGCCGCGGCGGACGCCGCCGTCGAGCAGCACCTCTGCGCGGCCGTCGACTGCCGTGACGACTTCCTCGAGCGCGTCGAGCGACGCCTGCACGCCGTCGAGCTGCCGTCCACCGTGATTCGAGACGATGACTGCAGCGGCACCGTGCTCGCATGCGAGCTTCGCGTCCTCGGCGGTGAGGATCCCCTTGACGATGACCGGCAGACCGTAGCCGGCGAGCCATTCGAGGTCGCGCCAGCTGAGACCGGCGTCGAACTTCGCGGAAAAGATGTCGCCGACGACCGTGAGGTGCTCGGGAATCTTGAAGTCGATGCGGATGTCGCGCTCGCGGCGGCCGAGATATGGCGCGTCGACCGTGAGCACGAGCGCGGAGAAGTCGTTCTCCACCGCTTCTGCGATCAGCACCTCGGTTTGCGAGCGGTCGCCGAAGACGTAGACCTGGAACCACCGCGGCGCGCCCGGCGCCGCAGCGGCAACCTCCTCCGGTCGTGTCGTCGCTGCGGTCGAGAGGCACATGATCGTTCGTGCCGCCGCTGCCGCTCGCGCGGTCGCGAGCTCTCCGTCGGGATGTGCCATGCGCTGCATCGCGAGCGGAGCGAGCAGGATCGGCAAGGCGATCTCCGTCCCGAGGACGGTGGTCGCCGTCGACACCGACTGAACGTCGACGAGCACGCGGGGCCGCAGCTTGCGTCGCTCGAACGCGGCGAGGTTGTCACGCAGCGTGACCTCGTCCCCGGCGCCGCCCGCGAAGTAGGCGTGCGCGTTCGCGTCGAGCTTCTCCTCCGCGAGCTGCTCGAAATCCCAGACGTTCACCGGCTCCGGCACCGGACGAGCGTATCCGGGCGCCCGGAGAGGGCGGGCGCTACCCTTGCGTACCCGCGGAGGGGTGGCAGAGCGGTCGAATGCGGCGGTCTCGAAAACCGTTTCGGGCTCTTGGGTCCGACGAGGGTTCAAATCCCTCCCCCTCCGCTTGACTGGGCCGAAAGCCGCCTGCAGAGCGGCTTCCGGCGCCTCTCGGAGACAGCAGCAACCATTGCCTTCGTCCGCTCAAGTCCGTTGGAATCGGCCTGGCGAGGGTGGGGACTGGCGCACAACTGGCGCGCAATCCGGCCGCGTTTTAGCGTTCGCTCCAGTGCGCGCGTTTGCCACCGTCTCAGTCCTTGCGCCCCGAGGAAGCAGTCGAGCTGTTCCTTCCACGCGTTCGGAACAGCGGCGTTCGGCAGACCGAGCGTGACTCGAAGCGCGCCCTTCTCTCCGAACCGACGAGCCGCGGGAGGCGTCTACACTGGCCTGCGCGGGCCGGTAGCTCAGTTGGTAGAGCAGCGGACTCTTGATCCCAAGGTCTCACCGAACGCGCCCGTCCGCACCTACCTGAGCTTTCTGCGCTTGCGTGCTACAACGTTGAAGTGAATGCCGTTCGGTGCGACCCCCGTGCCAGGGCTTCAGTGCTGATCGTGGCAGGCGTCTTCGTGGTGGTAGGGGTCTTAGTGGTGAGCCTCGCGGTTGGTTCAGCATCGGCCGGCAAGAAGACCTCACGCGGAGCTGGCGCCGTGTTGAGTGAACCGTGCGCAACGAATCCCAAATCGCCGGCACGATACACGCATGTCGTCTGGATCGTGACGGAGAACAAACGCTACTCGGACGTCAACGGATCGTCTATCGCGTTGAAGTGAATGCCGTTCGGTGCGACCGCCGTGCCAGGGCTTCAGTGCTGATCGTGGCAGGCGTCTTCACGGTGGTAGGGGTCTTAGTGGTGAGCCTCGCGGTTGGTGCAGCATCGGCCGGCAAGAAGACCTCACGTGGGGCGGGCGCCGTGTTGAGTGAACCGTGCGGGACGAATCCCAAACCGCCGGCACGATACAAGCATGTCGTCTGGATCGTGATGGAGAACAAAGGCTACTCGGACGTCATCGGATCGTCGATCGCGCCGTACATCAACAGCGTGGCACAGCAGTGCGGGGTTGCGACGAACTTCTACGCAGAGTCGAGTCCGAGTCTGCCGAACTACATTGCGATGACCTCAGGCAGCACCCAGGGGATTTCCGATGACGACGACCCATCCTCACACCGTCTCGCGGTGCCGAGCATCTTCTCCCAGGTCGGCGGCAACTGGCGGGCACTCGAAGAGTCCATGCCCTCTCGTTGCAGGCTCTCGGACGCAGGCCTATACGCAGTTCGCCACAACCCCGCCGCGTACTACACGAGGATCCGCCGACAATGCGTGAGACGGGATGTACGCCTGGCGTACCCGCTCGATCTCTCCGCGAAGTTCACCTTCGTCACGCCGAATGTCTGTGACGACATGCACTCCTGCCCGACCGCGCCCGAAGGTGCGACCGCGAAGCAGATTCGAAACGGTGACACCTGGCTCTCGATGTTCTTGCCGCGAGTGCTTGCCACCCCTCAGTATCGCTCTGGCTCAACCGCGGTCTTCTTGACCTGGGACGAGGACGGCGGTCACATCCCCACGCTCGTCATCGCCCCTAGCGTCACTCCCGGGACGACATCGAGCGTCGCCTTCACCCATTACTCCCTCCTGCGCACGACTGAGCAGATGCTTGGCATCAGGACCTACTTGGGTCGTGCTTCGTCCGCGAGGAGCATGCGAGGCCCGTTCCACATCTGACGCACGGATTGGATCGGAGCTACCTTCCCGCTCAACACAAGAGCCGCCGCGCTTCGAACCGCCGACCTCCGTTTGTAAGGGTGGCGACCTGGGCCGCTAGTCGATGGGGGCGGCTCCGGCCAGAATAGCCGCGGCAAGGAAGCCGCAACTCAGATGAACCCGAGTATCGTGATCGTGACCCGGCGGGCGACGGAACCAAGGGAGGGATGATGAAGCGGATGTTGTTCGTTGCAGCAGTCGCAGCGGCCGCCGTACCGGTCGCCTCAGCTCACGTCAGTTCGCAGGCGGCGCGACCGGAGAGCGCTCAGACAGCAGCGCTGCTAGCGAAGGTGAACGTGGCCGCGAGCGAGTTCAAGTTCGTGCTGAGCAAGAAGACGGCCCGCCGCGGGGTGGTGGTCTTCAAGGTCAAGAACGTCGGCAAGATCAACCACGACTTCGAGATCAAGAGCCGCAAGACGAAGTTGCTCTCACCTGGACAGTCCGCGACGCTGCGCGTCACCTTCCTGCGCAAGGGTTCCTACCCGTACAAGTGCACGGTCCCGGGCCACGCGGCAGCCGGGATGAAAGGCATCTTCAAGATCACGTAGCGGCGTCTTTTCGCGCCCATATGGGCGCCACGAAGTGCAATGCCTGCGCGCAGATCGCGGAGACCGCATGGTTAACGGTGACCCGCGAAGTCTCGAAACCCTTTCGGGCTCTTGGGTCCGACGAGGGTTCAAAT
>CAWHXK010000016.1:0-8192 GCA_963833255.1 uncultured Actinomycetes bacterium | reverse complement strand
ATCGAGCTGGAGCCCTGGAAAGCGGATGAGCCGGTCAGTGTGCCGGTCGAGCTCGACGAAGCAGAGCCGCCGCCGGCGGCAGCCCGTCGCTGAGTGAGGCGACTCCTGGCCTGAGCGCGCATGTGCCAGGGACAGTCCCTGGCACAGGTCTCGTGCCCGGCACCGGACACGCCCTCGAGGACCGGTCTAGGCTTCGGTCGTGAGCACCTTTCCCGTCACACGTCTGCGGCGGCTTCGCCGGACAAGTGGGCTGCGCGACCTCGTGCGCGAAACGCGGCTCGATCTCGACGACTTCGTCATGCCGCTCTTCATCGGGCCGGAGCCGCTTGCGAACACGGACCTGCCCGGGCTCGCCCGGCACTCCGTCGAGACGCTCGGCGCCGAGGCCGACGAGTTGGCACGGCTCGGCGTCAAGGCGGTGATCCTCTTCGGCATCCCCGACGAGAAGGACGACGAGGGGTCCGGCGCCTGGGACGACGACGGGGTCGTGCAGCGTGCGCTGCGGGAGCTGCAAGGTCGCGACCTCGTTCTCGTCACCGACGTCTGCCTCTGCGAGTACACCTCGCACGGACACTGCGGCGTCATCGGCGACAGTGAGGAGATCGACAATGACGCGACGCTCGAACTGCTCGTACGCACAGCACGGAGTCACGCCGACGCCGGTGCTCATGTCGTCGCGCCGAGCGACATGATGGACGGCCGGGTCGGTGCAATCCGCGAGGAGCTTCCCGACACGCCGATCATCGCGTACTCCGCCAAGTACGCTTCGGCGTTCTACGGGCCTTTCAGGGAAGCGGCCGAGTCAGCGCCGTCGTTCGGCGACCGGCGCGGCTACCAGATGGATCCGGCGAACGTCCGCGAGGCGCTGCGCGAATGCGAGCAGGACATCGGAGAAGGCGCCGACGTGCTGATGATCAAGCCTGCGCTTCCGTACCTCGACGTGATCCGTGCGGCACGCGAGCGGTTCGACCTTCCACTCGCCGCGTACAACGTCTCCGGCGAGTACGCAATGGTCAAAGCAGCCGCAGCCAAGGGATTTCTGGACGAGCGCCAGGCTGCGCTCGAGTCGCTGACGGCGATCAAACGAGCGGGCGCCGACTTCGTCATCTCCTACTGGACCAAGGAGCTGGCCCGCTGGCTCTAAGAACGCGAAGTGATCTGTACCGCCGCGCGCTCGAGCTCATTCCCGGCGGAGTGAACTCGCCGGTGCGCGCGATGCGTGCGGTCGGCCTCGACGAGCCCTTCTTCGTGCGCCGCGGCGAGGGTGCCTACATCGAGGACGTCGAAGGAAACCGCTACCTCGACTGGGTCATGTCCTGGGGCCCCCTCCTCTTCGGACACGGCGACCGCGAGACGGTCGAAGCGGTCCGCGCCGCCGCGGAGCTCGGCACGAGCTTCGGTGCACCGAGCGAAGCCGAGGTCGAGCTCGCTGCCGAGATCGCCGATGCGGTGCCTTCCGTCGAGAAGGTCCGGCTCGTCTCCTCCGGGACGGAGGCGGCGATGAGCGCCGTCCGACTCTCCCGCGCGTTCACGTCCCGTGACCGCATCCTCAAGTTCGCCGGTTGCTACCACGGTCACGTCGACGCCCTCCTCGCGAGCGCCGGTTCCGGGGTCGCAACGCTCGGCTTGCCCGCAAGCCCCGGCGTTCCGACGGCCACGACGAAGGACACGATCGTCTGCAAGTACAACGACGTCGACGCGGTGGCATCGACCGTTGCCGAGTTTGGCGAGGGCCTGGCCGCGATCCTCGTCGAGCCGGTCGCGGGGAACATGGGCGTCGTTCCCCCCGAGCCCGGGTTCCTGGAGGCGCTGCGGCAACTGTGCGACGCGTCGGGCGCGCTACTCGTCTTCGACGAGGTGATCACGGGCTTCCGGATCGCGCGCGGCGGCGCCCAGGAGCGTTTCGGAGTCATGCCCGACCTCACGATCCTCGGAAAGATCGCCGGGGGTGGCCTGCCGCTCGCAGCCTTCGGCGGTCGCGCCGAGATCATGGACCGCCTTGCGCCGAGCGGCGACGTCTACCAGGCCGGAACCTTGTCGGGAAACCCGCTCGCCACCGCCGCGGGGCTTGCGGTGTTGCACCGGCTTCGTGATCCGGCCGTCTACGAGCAGCTCGAGCTGCGTGGCGCGCGTCTCGAAGCAGGGCTTGCGGCGCACGGGCGAGTGCAGCGCGTCGGCGCCATGGCGACCCTCTTCATGACCGACGACCCGGTACGCAACTTCGCCGACGCCGAGCGAGCAGACGCCGAGCGTTACGCGGCGCTCTTCCGCCATCTGCTCGAGCGCGGGATCTACATCGCGCCCAGCCAGTTCGAGGCAATGTTCCTCTCGCTCGCCCACGGCGACGAGGAGATCGACCGCACGATTCAGGCAGTTGCCGACTTCGACGGCTGATCTCTGGGAGACGATTGCCTCGGACGCCGGGCAGGAGAGCTCCCTCTGGACCCTCGCGCTCCGCCCGCGCGATGAGCAGGAGCGGGAGCCGGTCTTCTCCCTCCTCGGCGAGGAGCGGTTCGCGCTCGGTATCGAGACGATCTACGAGGGCTACCTCCTGCACTACGGGAGACCTCGACTCTTTGCTCCGGAGGATCAGGACACTGCGCTCCTCCTCGGCGACTACCTCTACGCGCACGGCCTCGTGCGGATCGAGGAGGTCGGCACCGTCGAGGCGGTCAGCGACCTCGCCGAGCTGATTGCCCTGTGTGCATACCTCCGCGCCGAGGCGATCGTCGGCGACGGGCTGGTCTGGGCAGCGACTGCGGCGTCGCTCGGGCGCGGTGAGCTGGATGAAGGCCGTTCCTCACTCAGGCTCGACAACGACCCGAGCCCGCTCGAGCGGCTCGCCCGAAGCCGGGTCGGCGACGCTGCGACCGACGGTGCGCTTGTCACCCATCGCGGGCGACTGCGGTAAAGTCGCGCCCGATGCACGCGCTGCTTCAACTCCTCGCAGTCGAAGACGCCGCGACCGAGGGCAAGAAGGTCATCACGGGCATGCTCATCGTGGGCCTGATCTTCATCAGCGTGATCGCGCTCGGCCAGACGCTGCACTGGCTTCGCCACCGCCGCCGCTAGCCCGCTCGCCCCGCTCGAGCCTAGACTGAACGCCGTGGCTCCACCTGCCGACCTGCGCGCGTGGATCGCGCTCCTCGAGCGCGAGGGCGAGCTCGTTCGAGTCGAGGCCGAGGTCGATCCGGAGCTCGAGATCACAGAGATCACCGACCGCACCGTCAAGGCGGGCGGCCCGGCGCTTCTCTTCGAGAACGTCAAGGGCTCGTCGCGCCCGTTGCTGATCAACCAGTTCGGGACCGAGCGGCGCATGTGCCTCGCCTTCGACGCGCCGTCGCTCGACAACGTCGCCGAGAAGCTCAGCGACGTCCTCGAGATGCAGCCGCCCGCGGGGCTCGTCGACAAGGTGCGCGGCCTGCAGAAGCTCAAGTCGATCGCCGACTCGCGCCCAAAGACGGTCCGGCGCGCGCCGTCGCAGGAGGTCGTACTCGAGGGAGACGATGCGTCGCTCGACCTCCTTCCGATCCAGACCTGCTGGCCCGACGACGCCGCACCGTTCATCACCCTGCCCGCCGTGATCACGAAGGATCCACGTACCGGTACGCGCAACGTCGGGATGTATCGGATGCAGAAGCTCGGCCCGCGCGCGACTGCGATGCACTGGCAGATCCACAAGGACGGGCGCGCGGACTATCTCGCCACGGACGGGCGGATCGAGGTCGCCGTCGCGCTCGGCCTCGACCCCGTCACGGCGTACAGCGCGAGCGCACCGCTGCCGAAGCACATCGACGAGCTGATGCTTGCCGGCTTCCTGCGCGGCGAGCCCGTCGAGCTCGTGCAGGCGAAGACCGTCGACCTCGAGGTGCCGGCGAATGCGGAGATCGTCCTCGAGGGCTACATCGACAAGGACGAGCTGACCGACGAGGGGCCTTTCGGCGACCACACGGGCTACTACACCCCGGCGGAGCCGTTCCCCGTGTTCAGGCTGACTGCGATCACGATGCGGCGGGACGCGATCTACCCGTCGATCGTCGTCGGCAAGCCGCCGCAGGAAGACGCCTGGCTCGGCAAGGCGACCGAGCGGATCTTCCTCCCGGCAATCCGGATGACGGTTCCGGAGATCGTCGACTACGACCTCCCGATCGCGGGCGCGTTCCACAACTGCTGCATCGTCTCCATCCGGAAGGCCTTCCCCGGCCACGCGCAGAAGGTCATGCATGCCATCTGGGGCCTCGGAATGCTCAGCCTGACGAAGTCGATCGTCGTCGTCGACGAGTGGGTGGACGTGCACGACTACGGGGAGGTCATGTTCCGGGTTGGCGCCAACGTCGATCCGGCCCGCGACGTCCTCCTCACCGAGGGCCCGCTCGACCACCTCGACCACGCCCCGACCCGCCAGTTCTACGGCGGCAAGATCGGAATCGACGCCACCCACAAGGGGCCCGGAGAGGGGACCCGCGAGTGGCCGCCCGAGATCGAGATGACCCCGGAGATCAGGGCTCTGGTCGACCGCCGGTGGGGTGAGTACGGCATCTCGCTCGACACCCCTGCAGGAAACGGGCAAATCCGTCAGAGTCCCCGCCCGTTGCGTCGATTGTTACGTCGTTGACACGTAGAACAGGGCGGCTATTGAATCCACCAGTGGTGACCCACAAAGGGGAGGCTCGGTGACCGAACCCCAGCACGGGGACCGGACGCATTCCCCGGGGCCGTCCCTCTACCCGATCGCCTTCGCGGCCGGCATCGCCTGCATCCTTGTCGGGCTGATTGTCAATCCCAAGATCATCGTCCCGATCGGCGCGGTGATCGCGATCGTGTTCGGCGTCCTCTGGGCGCGCGACGCCACGGAGGAATTCCGCGGCGAGCCGGTCCACGCGATGGAGCCCGAGTCCGGCGGCCCGCCCGAGTCGACGGACGCTCAGGCGATCCCGGCCGACCAGGGTGAGGCGGCGACGCCTGCGCCCGAGACCGGTGAGCGCTTCCCTCGCAACCGCTTCCTCGAGGGCGCGACGCTCGGCCTCGGCGCCGTCATCGGCGGGCTCGTGACCCTGCCCGCGATCGGTTTCATGATCGTGCCGGCGTTCAAGGGGCAGGGCTATTCAAAGGTCGACCTCGGGCCGCTCTCGGAGTTCCCGGAAGGGCAGTGGCGGATCACGTCCTTCTTCATGCGTCCCCCTGACGGTGAGGTCTCGCGCAGAACCGCCTACATCCGCAACAACGGCGCGCTTAATGGCGAGCCGAGCTTCACGATCATCTCGAACCGGTGCGCCCACCTCGGGTGCCCGGTGCAGCCGAACGGTCCGGAGCAGCCCGACCAGACGAAGCAGGTCGACGGCAAGGGCGGGCAGAAGGTGACATTGACTCCGGTGCTGCCTGCAGGCGGGTTCGGCTGTCCGTGTCACGGTGGCCAGTACGACACGGAGGGCAACCGGACGGCGGGGCCGCCGGTCCGTGCGCTCGATCGCTACCAGTTCGCGATCGTCGAGGGCCGGCTGATCCTCGGCAAGCCGTTCAGCGTGGCGAAAGTGGACGGTCAAGGGAAGGACGCACAGATCCACGCCTACAAGCTCGCCGGGCCCGGGCAGCACGTCGACGGCTGGGAGCAGGTCCTCTACCCGTTGCAGCCGCCGCACTGATGGCCGTTGCAAGCCGCAACAAGAAGTCCGCGCGGCGAAGCCAACTCGAGGCCGCGATCAACTACCCGATCGACTGGCTCGAGGAGCGCTCCGGCCTCGTCGGCGGGATCAAGTACTTCCTCTTCCGCAAGGTTCCCGGAGACACGAACTGGTTCCACACGCTCGGCTCGGCAACCCTCACGGCGTTCCTCGTCCAGGCGCTGACGGGCGCGATCCTCGCGATGTACTACAAGCCCGACCCGCAGAACGCCTATCAGTCGATCCAGCACATCACGAACGACATCACGCTCGGCTGGCTCGTGCGCGGCATGCACAAGTGGGGCGCGAGCGTCTTCATCATCCTCATGTTCTTCCACATGGCGCGCGTGTTTCTGTTCGGTGCGTACAAGTATCCGCGCGAGCTGAACTGGATCATCGGCGTGATGCCTGCTCGCGATCGGAATGCTCGAGGGTTTCACGGGCTACCTGCTCCCCTGGGATCAGACGGCGTACTGGGCGACCGTCGTCGGCATCAACCTCAACGGGACGGCGCCGTTCCTCGGGCCGTTTCTCGCGGACTTCTTACGCGGCGGCGCGGAGATCGGCAACGAAACGATCAGCCGCTTCTACGCCTTGCACATGCTCTTGATCCCGGGCTTGATCTTCGCGCTGATCGGTCTGCACCTCTATCTCGTCATCCGGCTCGGAGTGACGTCGCCGCCTTGGTCGAGCGAGGCCGCGGGGAGCGAGTCGGACGGCGACGCGCCGAAGACGAACGGGCGCAGCGGCCTGACGCAGCCGGCCGCGCGCAGCGGCTGGCGCCGCAACGGAGGTGAGGGCTAGTGGCCACGACCGAGGAGTGGCGGAAGCAGTTCACGAAGTACAAGTCAGACGTCAAGAAGCGCGGCAAGCCCTTCTTCCCCTACGCGATGTTCCACGACACGGTGATGAGCCTCGTCGTCGTCCTGGTGATCATCGGGCTCGCCGCTGTCTGGTACTACACCTCCGGCGAGGATCCCAAGACCTGCGGCGGCGGTGACTCGTGCCTGCTCGGACCGCGTTACTCCGAGCCGGCAGATCCGGGCACGACGAACTTCGTGCCGCGGCCCGACTGGTACTTCTACTTCCTCTTCTACCTCCTGCGGATCTTCAAGTGGCCCGACTCCGTGATCCTCGGCACCGTCGGGATCCCGACGATCCTGCTGATTATCGCGTTCCTGCTCCCGTTCATCGACCGGCGCATGGAGCGCCGGCTCACGCGCCGCCCGGTTGCGGTGATCGCCGCCGTCCTGGTCGTCATCTCGATGGGCGTCCTGACGTACAAGGGCGCGACCGCGAAGGAGGCCCTCGCCAGCGAGGTCGTGCAGGCCGTGCCCACGTGGGCGCAGCGTCAGGGCTTCGCTGACAATCCGGACGCCGTCGCCGGCGCCAAGGTCTTCGCGAGCTCCGGCTGCACTGCCTGCCATACCTACCTCGGCACCGGCAGCTCCAACCTCGGCGCACCAGACCTGTCGGCGATCGGAAAGAACGGGCAGGGACCGGACTTCTTCTCCAAATACGTTGCAGACCCGTCGAAGTTCGGCAACAACGTGATGCCGAAGTTCGGCTCGCTCGGACAGGTGAAGCTGCATCAGCTCGGCGTGTTCCTGAGCGAATCCAAGGGCCCGAAATAGGCCCGCGGTGCGCGTCTTCCTCGGCATAACGGGCGCCTCGGGCGCCCCGTACGCGGCTCGCCTCGTTCAGGCACTGACCGCCGCGGACGTCGAGCTCGGCATCTGCGCGTCGAGCGCCGGCATCGAGGTGCTGGCGACCGAGCTCTACGGAAACCCGCGGCTGTCGCGCGACGAGACCCTTGCCCGAGTGCTCGAGCACGCGCAAGGCGGCAACGTCACCGTCTACGAGCCAAATGACTGGAAGTCGCCCTACGCGAGCGGATCGGCGAAGGTCGACGCGTACGTGATCTGCCCGTGCTCGATGGGCACGCTTGGGACGATCGCCTCGGGCGCGATGTCGAATCTCATCCATCGCGCCGCGTCGGTGGCGCTCAAGGAGGAGCGGAGGCTCGTCGTGATGCCACGCGAGACGCCGCTGTCCCTCATCCATCTGCGGAACATGCTTACGGTCAAGGAGGCGGGAGCGACCGTGCTGTTTCTCGCCCCCGGCTTCTACCACGGCGCCGAGACGGTCGACGACCTCGTCGATTTCATCGTGGCGCGTGCGCTTGACCAGCTCGGCCTGGAGGTCGAGCATGTGAAGAGATGGGGGGAAGGGGAATGAGCGTCGCTATCGCTCCCGCGGGGGAAACCATGTGTCCCCCACGAGCCCCCTTCTTTAGAAGTCGGCCACAGGTCGGCCCATGAGCGTCAACTACGAATCCGGCCAGCTCGCGCCGGACAGCGTGCGGCGCATGTTCGACCGGATCGCGCCGGTCTACGACGCAATGAACCGGACGATGACCGCAGGGCTCGACCGGCGCTGGCGCCGGCTCACGGCTGAAGCGGTCGTCCATCCCGGCGACGAGGTCCTCGATGCGTGCTGCGGGACGGGTGACCTTGCGATCGCCGACGCCGC
>CAWHXK010000015.1:0-278459 GCA_963833255.1 uncultured Actinomycetes bacterium | reverse complement strand
CCGGACCGCTTCCCGGATGCGTGCCTGCAGCCCCGCGCGCCCGTAGCAGCGCAGCACGGCCCAGAGCTTCAGCGAACGGAAACGACGGCCGAGCGCGGGTCCGTACTCCGAGAGGCTGTCGGCCTCGTCGCTCGTGCGCAGGTACTCCGGGACGAGGCTGAATGCGCGCCGCAGCGTCTTCCGGGCTGCCGCGACCAGAGGAGCGAGCAGTCCATCGGAGTGAACAGCCACTTGTGCGCGTTGACGACCAGCGAATCCGCACGGTCGACGCCGGCTTGCGACCACCGGAGCTCGGGACACACCCAGGACGAACCGGCATAGGCGGCGTCGACGTGCAGCCAGACCCCGGCGTCCTCGCACAGCGCGGCCAATTCCGGAACCGGATCGACCGAGGTGGAGGACGTCGTCCCGACGGTCGCGACGAGAGCCGCTGCGTCGGCGAGGTCGACGCGATCGGCGCGCATGCGGAACTGCTCGTCGAGCGGCACCTTGCGCGTCTCGAGACCGAGCAACCGGGCCGCGCGCTCGACCGACGAATGCGCTTCCTCCGAACACACGACGACGCGGCCACCGGTCGACTCGCGAGCCGCTGCGAGCGCGGCGATCGTCGAGACCGAGGCAGTGTCCTCGATGTGGCCGTGCCACCCGTCGGGCAGCCCGAGCAGCTGCGCAAGCCAGTCGACGGTGTGCGCCTCGAGCTCGGTCAACGCAGGCGACGTGCGCCAGATGAAGCCGACCGAGTTGAGCGTCGCCGCGATCAGCTCCGCGAGGATCCCGGGCTCCGCCGCGCTGTTGGCGAAGTATGCGAAGAAGCGCGGGCTCTGCCAGTGGGTCGTCGCGGGAACGATGATCTCGTCGAGGTCTCGCAACACGTCTGCGAAAGGCTCCCCGTGCTCGGGCGGCGACGGAGGCAAGCGTTTGCGGACGTCACCCGGCTCCACCTGTGCCAGCACGGGAAACTCGCCGACCTGCTCGAGATACCGAGCACACCACTCGAGCGCGGCGGCGCCGTCTTCGCGGAAGCTCACTTGCGCAGCCTCTCGATCTGCGGCCACGTGCGCGTGTTCAGCACCTGGTCCTTCGTCAGCCAGGCGCGGCGCGCCTGTGCAACACCCATCTCCATGTGCTGCAGCGCGCTGAGCTGGTGCGCGTCGGTGTTGACCGCGACCTTCAGGCCCGCCTCTCCCGCGAGGCGCGCGTGCGTGTCGCGGATGTCGAGCCGGTTCGGCTGCGCGTTGATCTCGAGAAAGGTGCCGGTCTCGAGCGCCTTGGCGACGACGCGCTCGATGTCGACGTCGGCGGGCGGCCTGATGTTGATCTTGCGCGCGGTCAGGTGCCCGATGCAATCCACATGAGGATTCTCCATCGCGGTCAGGATCCGTTCAGTGGGGTTGCGGTCGAAGGCGGCATGCAGAGACGCCATCACCCAGTCGCGCTTTGCCAGCACCTCGTCGGGCAGGGAAACCGAGCCGTCGATCCGGATGTTCACCTCGATCCCTTTCAGGATTCGAAACGGAGCGAGCCGCTCGTTGAGCTCGTCGATCTCGAGATCCTGCTCGGGGAACGCCCTGTGCGGGTGGTCGGTGACGACGTAGTACTTGTAGCCCCGCGCCTGCGCCGCACGCACCATCTCTGCCAGCAAGTCGCGCCCGTCCGAGTAGGTCGTGTGCGTGTGGAGGTCGCCCTTGATGTCGGTGAGCTCGACGAGTTTCGGCAGCTCACCGCGTCGTGCGGCATCGAGCTCACCCGCGTTCTCGCGGAGCTCGGGCGGGATGAACTGATAGCCGAGCCGTTCGTACACCTGCTCCTCTTCGGCGAACTTGAGCTCCTCTCCGGTCTCGACGACGGTGACCGAGTACTCGGAGACGGACAGCCCGTCCTTCACCGCGCGCTCGCGGAGCGCGACGTTGTGATCCTTCGAGCCCGTGAAGTGCTGCAGCAGGTTGCCGTACGACTCGGGCGGAACGACACGGAGGTCGAAGCGGAGACCCTCGTTCGACAGGACCGTCGCCTTCGTCGGCCCTTTTGCCACCACCTCGATCACCCACTTCAGCTTCGTGAAGTAATCGATCAGCGTCTCCGGATCGGTCGCGGTGGCGATGATGTCGAGGTCGCGAAAGGTCTCCTTGCGCCGCCTGGCGCTGCCGGCCTCCGACACCTTCACGGCCGCAGGGTGCTGCCGCAGCACGTCGACGACGGCGAGCAGCGGCCCCAGCCCGTCGCCGAGCAGCCGCCGGTCGGAAGGCTCCTGCTTCTTTTCCGCGAGCGCCTTCAGGATTCGCTCCTCGGTCTTCGCGCCGAGGCCTGCCAGCGTGCGCAGCTGCTCCTGCTCGGCCGCCACCTTCAACTCCTCGATCGTCGTGATATCGAGCTCGTGCCAGATGCGAGCGGCGGTCTTCGGGCCGAGGCCCGGAAGCCGCATGAAGCTGACCACCTCCGGCGGGATGATCTTCTTGCGCTTCGTCAGGGCATGCATCTCCCCGTCCTCGATCACCTGGACGATCTTCTCCTCGATCGTCTTGCCGATCCCCTGTAGCTCCTTGGCACGCCCTTTGAGCGCAAGCTCGGCGACCGAGGCGGCCGTCTCGCGAATGCGAGTTGCCGCCCGGCGGTAGGCCAGCACCCGAAACGAGGCCTCGCCTTCGATCTCGAGCAGGTCGGCCAGAAGCTCCAGCTGCTCGGCCACGTCGACGTTGCGAGGCAGAGCGCCGGTCATCGCATTGAATATACGCACGTGCAGCTGCCCAGGGCCGTCGTCTGTCTTCCCACGTACAACGAGCGCGAGAACCTCGAGCCGATGCTGCGCGCGCTCGGCGACAAGGACGTGCACGTCCTCGTGATCGACGACAACTCCCCCGACGGGACCGGCGAGCTGGCCGACCGCCTCGCCGCCGAGCTCGACTACGTAGAGGTCCTCCACCGCGAACGGAAGGAAGGGCTCGGGCCCGCATATCTCGCCGGCTTTCGCCGGGCGCTCTCGGGCGATGCGGAGCTCGTGCTGGAGATGGACTGCGACTTCTCGCACGACCCGAACGACGTTCCGCGTCTGATCGCCGCGGTGGCCGACGGCGCCGACGTCGCGCTCGGCTCGAGGTACGTTCCCGGCGGCGGCGTGCGGAACTGGGGGCTGCTGCGCCGAGTCATCTCCGCCGGCGGATCGCTCTATGCCCGCGTCGTGCTCGGAGTCGGCGTGCGCGACCTGACCGGGGGGTTCAAATGCTACCGGCGCTCCGTCCTCGAGACGATCGATCTCGACTCGATCCACTCGAAGGGCTACGCCTTCCAGATCGAGACGACCTACCGGGCCCTGCGCGCCGGCTTCGAGGTCGTCGAGGTGCCGATCACGTTCGCCGACCGCGAGGTCGGAGGCTCGAAGATGTCGAGGGGGATCGTCGTCGAAGCAATCTGGAAAGTCCCTCGCCTCAGGCTCGCGGCACTGCTCGGACGGCTGTGACGAAGCGGCTACTCTGACGTCAGATGTTCGAGGTCACCGACGCCACGTTCGAGCACGACGTGCTCCAGTCCGACACACCTGTCGTGCTCGACTTCTGGGCACCGTGGTGCGGCCCATGCCGGGCCGTCGAGCCGATCCTCGAGCAGCTGGAGTCCGAGTCACGCGGACGCGTCGAGTTCGCCAAGCTGAACATCGACGAGAACCCGCTTACGGCCGCCCGCTACGACGTCCTGTCGATTCCGACGGCCATCCTGTTCGAAGGCGGCGAGGCCAGGGCGACGCTGATCGGCGCACGCCCGCGCTCGCACTACGAGCGGGCGCTAGCGGAAGTGCTGCCAGCCGCCTAGCTCGTACGGCTCGCCGTTCAGGGTGAGCTCGACTCCTGTGCCTTCCTCGCAGTGTCCGATGATCGTGTATCCGATCGGGCTCTCGACCGCGGCGAGCAGCTCGTAGTCCTCGCCGAAACCGAGGTCCGAGAGCTCGGTTCCAGCAGCGAGCGGCACCCGTTCCAGCTCGATCACCACCCGGCAGCCGGACTGCGACGCGATGTGGCCGGCGTCGACCGCGAGCCCGTCGGAGATATCGAGGACCGCGTGCGCGTGCGCGCCGAGCTGCTTGCCCTCGGCCAGGCGAAGCGGCGGGCGCACGTACGACTCTCGCCGGAACGCGGCACCCGCCGCGCCGAGCGGTCCGGTCACCACCACCTGATCGCCGGGGATCGCCCCGCCTCGACCCGGAACCCGGTCCGAGCGCCCGATCGCCGTGACGCTGAGCATGATGCTGTTTGCCCTCGAGGTATCGCCGCCGAGCACGGGCACTCCGGTCTCAGCGATCCCTTCGTAGAGCTCGACGACATCCTCGACCTGCACCTCGCCCGGAGCGGCGAGGGTGACGAGCAGGCCCTCGGCGTCTGCTCCCGAGGCGGCAAGGTCGCTGAGGTTGACCGCCGCCGCGCGCCAACCGAGGTCTCGCCACGAGATCCAGTCGATCCGAAAGTGGACGTCCTCGACAAGCGCGTCCTGCGTGACGATCACGCCGGCGCCGAGCTCTGCAGCATCGTTCTCGATCCGCTGCGCAAGGCCGCGGCGCTCGAGTTCGGCGAGCAGGCCGAGCTCGCCTGCCTCAGAGAGCTTCATCCATCGCCCTGCGAAGAGCGGCGGCGTCGTGAGCGGTCCGGATGACCGCAACACCCGCTGCACCCGCTCGAATGCAATCCGCGGCATTCGTCACGTCGATGCCGCCGATCGCGATCACCGGAATGCGCACCGCTGCGCAGATCTCACTCAGGCCTGCGAGACCGATGGCAGGATCGGCGTCCGCCTTCGACGGCGTCTCCCAGATCGGACCGGCCCCGATGTAGTCGGCGACACGCTCCGCGCTCACGTGCCTCCTCGAGTGTCGAAGCGGAGATGCCGAGCAGGAGGCCGTTGTCCTTCGCGCGTTCCGCTCCGTCGTCACCCCGGCCGAGGTGCACGCCTTCGGCGCCGAGTTGGAGCGCAGCCTCCACGTCGTCGTTGACGACGAACGTCACGCCAAAGCGGGCGCAGAGGCTCCGCGTCGCCCGGCCGCGTTCGACGACGTCGACCCGCGCGACGTCTTTCAGGCGCCACTGCACCACTGTGGCGCCGCCCTCGACGGCCAGCCGGGCGGTTTCGAGCTCGTCCACGATTGCGTGCAGCTTCACGAGATCCTCGTGCGCGAGTCGAGCGTGTCCGGATCGAGTCCCGCAAGTGCGTCGTACAGAGCAACGTGGAAGGAGCCCGGTCCGGCGACACCACGAGCCGCATCTTCGGCGGCGACGCCGAACGACGCGAGCGCCTCGGCGGCGGCTTCCAGCGGCGCATCGCGCTTTGCGGCCAGAAAGCAGCCGGTGATCGTACTCGACATGCAGCCGGTGCCGGTGACCGACGCAAGCAGTTCGTGGCCGTTCGCCACGGCCAGCACTCGTTCGCCGTCGGACACCTGGTCGACCGGTCCGGTCACGGATGCGACGAGGTCGAGCTTGCGAGCCGCAGCCCGCGCGATCTCCGCGCGCTCATCGCCGGCGCCGATCGACTCGACACCGCGCACCTCGGCGTCGACGCCGACGAGCGTTGCGACCTCACCCTGGTTGCCGCGAAGCACGGACACCTTCACCTGCTCGAGGATGCGCCTCGCGGTGTCGGTTCGATATGTGGTCGCGCCCGCTCCGACCGGATCGAAGACGACGGGAACACCAAGCGAGTTCGCGGCTTTGCCGGCCACAAGCATCGCCTCGACCCAATGCGGCGACAGCGTGCCGATGTTGAGTACGAGCGCGTCGGCGAGCTTCACCATCTCTTCGACCTCCTCACGCGCGTGAGCCATCACCGGCAGGGCGCCGAGCGCGAGAGTCGCGTTGGCGGTCTCGTTCATCACGACGTAATTGGTGATCTGGTGGACGAGCGGCTTGCGTTCACGCAGAAGGCGAAGCGTCGTTGCTGCCGAGATGCTCATGCGGCTCCTTTCAGATGCAGAACGTCCACCGGCCCGTCGCCGGCACCGAGCTCGGCCAGTCCGTTTCGCACCGCTTCGCTTGCGACGCGTGCCGCCTCTCGCGCGGCCTCTTCCAGGGACAGTCCCCTCGCCAGGCCTGCTGCGAACGTGGCCGAATGCGTACAGCCCGCTCCGTGCGTCGCAGCGACGTCGTGCCGGTCGACCGGGATCTCGACGTGGCGTTCCCCGTCGAAGAGATGGTCGACCGGCGTGTCCCCGTGACCTCCGGTGACGAGAACGGCGGGCGCGCCTCGATCGTGAATCCGCTCGGCGAGCTCGCGGCGTGAGCCTTTCCCACCCGCCAGTACCTCCGCCTCGTGGAGGTTCGGCGTCACGACGGTGGCAAGCGGAAAGAGGCGGGCCACGAGCGTCTCGACCGCATCATCTCGAAGCAGCCTCGCACCGGAGCTGGCGATCATCACCGGGTCGACCACGAGCGGCACGTGCCCGGCCGCGAGCGTGTCTGCAACGGTCTCGATCACCTCGCGCGAAAAGAGCATGCCCGTCTTCGCCGCGTCGGCTCCGAGATCGCCGAGCACGGCGTCCAGTTGTGCGCGAATGAACACGGGCGGCACCTCGTGCACGGCCGTGACGCCCGTCGTGTTCTGCGCCGTCAGCGCGACGATCGCACTCATGCCGTAGCAGCCCGCAGCGGCGAAGGCCTTCAGATCGGCCTGCACCCCTGCCCCGCCGCCCGAGTCCGAGCCGGCGATCGTCAAACACCGTGGAATCAAAACTCTCTCCCTTCGCCGGTCCTAACCGGATCAGGTTCGACGGGTGTGATCTCAGCCCCGAAAGGCACCCCGGTGACCCCAGGCTACCATCGCCAAATGGCTGTGGGCGCGGCGCTCTGGGACGAACTGCTCGAGGGCGAAGAGGTCGCCCACATCGAGACGGTCCCCGCCGCAGAGCCGCGCGTCGTGGCGCTACCGGAGGGGTTGGAGCCGAAGCTTCGTGAAGCTCTGCCGTTCGACGAGCTCTACCTGCACCAGCGCGACGCCTTCGACGCGGCGACGCGCGGTGAGCACGTGATCCTCGCCACCGGGACCGCCTCCGGGAAGTCCCTCGGCTTCAACCTGCCGGTGCTCGACGCGATCGCGCGCGAGCCGAAGGACCGCGCGCTCTACCTCTACCCGACGAAAGCGCTCTCACAGGACCAGGCTCGTGGGCTCAACGAGCTCAAAGCGCCGAACGTGCGCGCGGCGATCTACGACGGAGACACTCCAGGGGAACGGCGCTGGCAGATTCGAAAGTGGGCGAACATCGTGCTGACGAACCCCGACATGCTCCACGTCGGGGTACTGCCGCATCACGACCGCTGGGCCGATGTCCTGCACAACCTGCGCTACATCGTCGTGGACGAGGCGCATGTGTACCGCGGTGTCTTCGGCTCGCACGTCGGCAACGTGCTCCGGCGTCTGCGCCGCCTGGCCCAGGTCTATGGAGCCGACCCACAGTTCCTGCTCGCCTCGGCGACGATCGCCAACCCGGGCCAGCTCGCGGCCAGGCTCGCAGGCGTCGAGGCGACCGTCGTCGACATCGACGCCGCCCCGCGCGCCGAACGGACGATCCTGCTCTGGAACCCGGAGTTGCTCGATCCGGAGCTCGGGCTGCGCGCAAGCGCGCTCGGCGATGCGTCGAAGCTCATGGCCGAGCTCGTCTCGAGGGGGTTGCGGACGATCTGCTTTGCGAAAAGCCGGAAGGCGGCGGAGTTGATCCACAAGTTCACCGTCGAACGCGTCGATTCGGCCACGGGCAAGCGGCTTGCACCGTATCGCGCCGGCTACACACCGGCCCAGCGGCGCGACATCGAAAGGCGCCTGGTCGAAGGCGAGCTGCTCGGCGTCTCTGCCACCGATGCGCTCGAGCTGGGCATCGACATCGGCCTGCTCGACTGCGCGATCTCCGTCGGCTTCCCCGGCACCGTGTCGTCCCTGCGCCAGCAGTGGGGGCGGGCCGGCAGGCGCGGCCACGGTCTCGCGGTGCTCGTCGCGAGCGAGGACGCTCTCGACCAGTACTTCGTGCGCGAGCCGGAGACGCTCCTGCAACGCAGCGTGGAGGCCGCGATCCTCGACCATGCGAACCCGCGCGTCCTCGACGGCCACGTCCGCGCCGCGGCCTTCGAGGCGCCGCTCGACGACGACGACCGCGCGACCCTCGGCGACGAGGCGCTCGAGCGGGCAGCGCTGCTCCCCGATCTGAAGCACACCAAGACCGGCTACGTCTGGGCAGGCCGCGAATACCCTGCGGCGCAGTTCGGGCTGCGGAGCACCACGCCCGACACGTTCGCGGTCGTCGAGGCCCAGAGCGGGACCGTACTCGGCATCGTCGAGCGCGAGCGTGCGTACTCGACCGTTCACGAGGGCGCGATCTACCTCCATCTCGGCGAGAGCTACCTCGTTCGCGACCTCGACCTCCAGGCGCGGACCGCCGTCGTGACCCCGTACAAGGGCGACTACTACACGCAGGCGAAGAAGGACACGAACACGGCGATCGAGGAGGCGCTGCGCGTGGAACGGCGTTGTGGGCTCGACCTCCACTTCGGCCGCATCTCCGTCACGGAGCGAGTCGTCGCGTATCAGAAGAAGTCGATCCGCGACCAGTCGACGCTCGAGACCCTCGAGCTCGACCTGCCCGAGACGAGCTTCGAGACCGAGGCGATCTGGTACCTGCCCGAGCCGGAGCAGCTCGAGGGACTGGAGAAGATGCCCAAGCTGCTCGGAACGCTCCACGCCGCCGAGCACGCGATGATCGCGCTGCTTCCGCTCTGGGCGATGTGCGACCGCTGGGACATCGGCGGGCTCTCGACCAACATCCATTTCCAGACCGACCGCCCGACAGTCTTCATCTACGACGGCCACTCAGGCGGCGTCGGCATCACCGAGCGCGGCTTCAACGCCTTCGAGGGCTGGGTCGAGGACACCGCGCGCATGCTCGAGGGCTGCCCGTGTTCGGACGGCTGCCCGTCATGCGTACAGAGCCCGAAGTGCGGCAACCTCAACGAGATGCTCGACAAGGCCGGGGCGCTGACATTGTTACGAAGGATGGTGGCCGCATCGACATCCGCGAACTGACGGCTGCCGACCTGCCGAAGGTCGACTCGCGACTGCCCCTTCACCGTCTCGACAACTCCCAGACTTACCTGATCGCCTGGGACGGAGACGAGCCAATCGGCCACGCACACGTGGCGTGGGAGGGGACGACCCTCGGCGTCCCCGAAATCCAGGATGTCTTCGTCCTGCCCGAACGTCGCGGGGACGGCGTCGGCACCCGACTCTCCGAAACGGCGGAGCGTCTCGCACGAGACCGCGGCCGGGACCGAGTCAGCATCAGCGCCGGCGAGGCGAACGAGGGCGCGCTCCGGCTCTACCGCCGCCTCGGTTACCGCAACGCCGACATCCCGCCTCAACGGGTGGTGGCGACGATCACGATTAGAGGCCGCCGAGTCGACGTCGACGACACGCTGGTCTACCTCGTGAAAGACCTCCCGGCCGTGTAAGGGTAGGCCATGGCAAACCGCAAGGCGCTCGGTGGCACGCTCGTGCTCGGCGGCGGGTTCGCGGGAGGCTACGTCGCACGGCTGCTCGGCAAGCGCGGCGCGACGATCGTCTCGCCGGAGAACTTCATGCTCTACACGCCGATGTTGCCGGAGGCTGCATCGGGAACGCTCGAGCCGCGCCATGTCGTCGTCCCGCTCCGCCAGATGTGTCCGCACGCAGAGCTCCTGCTGGGGCGCGCAACGGAGGTGGACGCCGACCGCCGCGAAGTCGCGGTCGAGACCGAAAACGGGACGCTGACCGTGAGCTACGACGAGCTCGTCGTCGCACTCGGTGCGATCTCGCGCGCACTCCCGATCCCGGGGCTTGCCGACCATGCCCTCGGTTTCAAGTCCCTCGCAGACGCGATCCAGCTCCGCAACCATGTCCTCCGCCGGCTCGAAGCAGCCGACTCGGCCACGAGCGAGGAGCAGCGAGACCGCGAGTTGACGTTTCTCTTCATCGGCGCGGGCTACGCCGGCGTGGAAGCGCTTGCCGAGCTGTCCGACCTCGTACGCGACGCAATGCGCTACTACCCGGCCCTGCAAGACGCACCGCAGCACTGGGTGCTGGTCGATGCTGCCGCGAAGATCCTGCCTGAGATCCCGATCCCTCTCGGCGACTACGCGACGCGCGAGCTCGCCGAGCGCGGCGTCGACATTCGCGTCACCACGACGCTCGAGTCCGTCGAAGCCCACGCGGCGACCCTGTCAGACGGCAGCCGGCTCCCGACGAGCACCGTCGTCTGGACTGCGGGCGTCCGCGCGAACCCGATGAACGAACGGCTCGGCCTGCCGCTCGACGAACGCGGGCGCGTGCTGGTGGATCCCACCCTTCACGTCGAAGGGGTGGCTCACACCTGGGCGCTCGGAGATGGAGCCCGGGTCCCGAACGAGGCGACACCCGGACAGTTCGACCCCCCGACCTGCCAGCACGCCCTGCGACAGGCCCGGCGGCTGGCCAAGAACCTCTCTGGCCCGCCCCGTCCGTACCGCTACCGCATGCTCGGCCAGGTGGCGACGCTGGGTCGTTTCAAGGGCATCGCAGATGTGCTCGGGCTCCGCTTCCGCGGGTTTCCCGGCTGGTTCATCACCCGCACCTATCACCTGTACCAGCTACCGCTGCTCACCCGAAAGCTTCGGGTCGTGGCCGACTGGACGACCGCGCTCTTCTTTCGCAGGGACATCGCCGAGCTCGGGACGCTGGGCCACCCGCCGCGACTCGACCCCTAGACCGCCTCCTCACCCTTTGGAGTTAGGACATCCGGCCCATTGTGTGCCGACCGGCACAGCCGATGCGCTATCGATGCGGCCGATTCCCCGCGATCGCGTGGTCCAGGATCTCGCCCTGCTCGGGATCGGAGCAATCGTCCCCGGGGTCAGCCTGCACTTCCTCGCGCACCACGACGCGCACAACCTCGGGTCGAGCACGCACTTCATCGGCGTGGGAGTCAGCGCCCTCATTGCATCCTTCGCCGCGGCGTCTGCTTAGGCTCCGAGCGCCTTCAGCGCGTCGGTGAGGCGCTGCTTCGTCGTCAGGACGTCTGCGTACAGATCCCCATGCTTCCGGACACGCTCGAGCACGACGGGCATGGTGAACGAGAGCGGATCGAGCTTCTCGTTCACCTCGGACCAGCGCAGCGGTGTGGACACGGGCGCGCCCGGACGTGGACGCACCGAGTACGCAGAGGCGATCGTCTTGCCTTCTCCATTCTGATTTGAGTCGATGAGAACACCGCGCCGCTTCGACTTGGTCCACTCCGTCGTTGCCAGGCCACGATGCGTCCGCGCAATTGCGCCGGCCACGATCTCCGCGAACTGGCGCGTGTCCGCATACGTGTAGCGCCGCTCGACCGGCACGAGAATATGCATCCCTTCCGCGCTCGACGTCTTCGGAAAGCCGACGAGACCGAAGGCGTCCAGTGCCTGCTTCACCAGCAGCGCGACCTGGACGGTCTCCTTGAAGCCGACATCGGGAGACGGGTCGAGGTCGAACAGCACCCAGTCGGGGCGGTCGGGCTTGTCGACGCGCGAATACCAGGTGTTCATGTCGATGCAGCCCATGTTCACCATCCAGAGCAGCGCGAGCTCGTCGTCGGCGAGCGGGAAGTTGACCCATTTCTTCGTCCGCGGCGACTCCCTGGTCGTGACCTGCGTCCGGAACGTCCGGATCCACGCGGGCGTGTGCGACGGCGCGTCCTTCTGGAAGAACTTCTTCCCCTCGATCCCGTCGGGCCAGCGCACCATCGTGAACGGGCGATCCTTCAGATGCGGTACGAGCACCGGCGCCACAGCACGGTAGTACTCGAGCAGATCTCCCTTGGTGATCCGCTCCACCGGGAAGAAGACCTTGTCGAGGTTGGAGAGCTTCAACTCTCGTGAGCCCTTCTTGACCACGTCCGTGATCGGCTCCTCTCGACGTACCTCGCCGGGCGCCTTGTCTTCACGTAGCCCCTTGTAGGTAGGTGAGCGCAAGCGGCGGTCGTGCGTCCACTCGGCGAACTCCACCTCCGCCACGAGCCTGGGCTCGACCCAGATCACGTCGTTTCTCCGGACCTTCGGCATCGTCGGCACCTCACGAAACGGAGGGCTGTCCCGGCGCAACGGTCGTAGCTTGTCGAGGAGCTTGTCGATCTCCTTCGCGTTGAAGCCCGTGCCGACGTTGCCCGCGTACACGAGCTCGTGGCCGACGTAGAAGCCGAGCACGAGCGAGCCGAAGCTGGATGCACGGCGGCCCGTCCCCTTCGTGTACCCGGCGACGACGAACTCCTGCTCGAGGTGCGTCTTGACCTTCAGCCAGTCGCGCGTTCGCTTCCCGGGCAAATATCGCGAGTCGCGTCGCTTGGCGACGATTCCTTCGAGCTGCTGTTGCTTTGCAGCCTCGAGCAGCGCCCCGCCGTCGTCGAACGTCTCGGAGAGCCGCACGGTCTTGTTGCGCCGGTCGAGCAGGTTCTCGAGCAGCTTGCGGCGCTCGACGAGCGGCAGGTCGATGACGGGCTCGTTGTCGATCTCGAGCACGTCGAACACGTAGTAGACGAGCGGCGTGCCCGGCTTACCCTGCTGCATCGCGGAGAAGCTCGAGCGCCCTGCGTCGTCGAGCGCGCAGACCTCCCCGTCGACCACGCAGTCCGGCGTCTTGACCGCTTTCGAAAGCTCCTTGGCGACGTTCTGGAAGCGTGTGGTGAGGTCGTTGCCGTTCCGGCTCGTCAGCGTCGCGTCTCCGCCGGCGACCGTCGCGATCGCGCGATAGCCGTCCCACTTCACCTCGAACGCCCATCCCGCCCCGCGGGGAACATCCTCGACCAGCGTCGCAAGCATCGCCTTGTAGGTCTCGCCGCTGCTTCGTTTCGGCGCCGGTGCAGGCGCGCCATCGTCGCGCTTGCGGAGGATCAGCCAGTTCTTCTCGTCGCCGCTCAGGTGCGCCGGGACGAGCGACCACGTTCCCTGCAACTTCGAGCCATGAAGCCGCACGGTCAGGCCGCCGTTCTTCTTCTCCTCCAGCAGCTCGTAGGTGCCGCTGTCCCAGATCTCGACAGTGCCCGCCCCGTACTGCCCTTTCGGGATCTCCCCCTCGAACGTCGCGTACTCGAGCGGGTGGTCCTCGACGTGGACAGCGAGGTGCTGCTCACCGGGCTCGAGGGGGACGCCTTTGGGAACCGCCCAGCTCAGCAGGGTGCCGTCCTTCTCGAGCCGGAAGTCGTAGTGCAGGCGCCGGGCGTCGTGACGCTGGACGACGAAGATCGGCTCCTTCGCCTTTCCCTTCTTCGAACCGAAGGGCTCCGGCGTCTGCTTGGGGTCGCGTTTGCGGTTGTACTCGGAGAGCTTCTGGGCCACGTCCTAGGAAGCTTTGCGCTTTCGGGGCCCTCTTGCGCTGCTTCTTCGTGCGTTCGACGGACTCGCGCAGCGCCTCCATCAGGTCGACCACCTCGCCCTGCGGCTCCTGCTCGGGCTCAGGCAGCGGCTGGCCTTCGGCCTTCGCCTTGATCAGATCGAGCAATTCCTTGCGGTACGTGTCGTCGTACTTCTCCGGCTCGAACGGCTCGCTGAGGTTCTCGACGAGTGACTTCGCCATCTCGACTTCCGCCTTCCGAAGGTTCGGGCGCTCGACGTCGCCGTCGAGGGCTTCCGGCTTCCGCACCTCGTCGGCGTAGTACATCGTCTCGAGCAGCAACACCCCGTCGTAGGGACGGAGCGCGGCGAGATGCTGCTTGTTGCGGATGACGACCTTCGCGATCCCGACCTTCCCTGTTTCCTCTAGGGCGCGCGCCAGCAGCCGGTAGGGCTTCTCGGCGCCTTCGGCCGGCAGGAGGTAGTACGCCTTCCGGAAATAGACCGGGTCGATCTCGTCCAGGTCGACGAAGTCGCAGATGTCGATCGAGTGGGTGAGCTCGATGTCGAGCCGGTCGAGGTCCTCGTCCTCCAGGGGGACATAGCGGCCCTTCTCGATCTCGAAGCCCCGGACGATCTCGTCGGGGTCGACCCGCTCACGGTCGTCCCGGCGCACCTTCTCGTAGGCGATCGGCGTCAGGTCCTTCTTGTGGAGGAAATGGAAGCGGAGCTCCTTCGACTGCTGGGTCGCGTTGCGGGTGTACTCGGAGCGCTTCTGGGCCACGTCCTACGAAGCTTTGCGCTTTCGGGGCCCTCTTGCGCTGCTTCTTCGGACGCCTCGATACCCGAACGGGCCCGTGTTTCAACCAGCGACAGCGGGGCAAACGCCCTACTTCAAACGAGGGCCCTTGTCCCTCGAAAGGCTTCTCCACCCAACGGGGGGGTCGACTCTTCGGGCCGGGTTTCCGGCCCGAAGTCGTTCCGGAGCCGGGGATAAGGCTGTGGATGTTGTGGAGAGGCGACACTCGTCACACGCCGCGAATCTGTCGAAAGCTGCAGGAAGCTCGCTTCTGTCCACAGGCTCGGCTGTTGACTCAGGCGTAAACACCCAACGAGCGGAATTTGGCTCGGCGCCTGCGCTTCAGGTCGTCCGGGGCAATCGATTCGAGTTCGTCCAGCGACTCACGGAGGCTCTCTCCCAGCAGGCGCGCCGCCTCGTCCGGGTCTGTGTGGGCGCCGCCCGCCGGTTCCGCGACGATCCCGTCGATCACGCCCAACTCGAGGCAGTGGACGGCGTCCGGCTTGAAGGCTGCCGCGGCCTTCTTCGCCTCGGCTGCGTCTCGCCAGAGGATGGCTGCGCACCCCTCCGGCGAGATGACGGTGTAGATCGCGTGCTCCTGCATCAGCACCCGGTCGGCCACGGCCGTCGCGATGGCGCCGCCCGATCCGCCCTCGCCGATCACGCAGCAGACGATCGGAACCTGGAGGCGTGACATCAGCGCCTGCGAGCGGGCGATTGCGCCGCCCTGCCCGTGCTGCTCGGCGGCGACTCCCGGGTACGCGCCGGGGATGTCGATGAGGCTGAGGAGCGGGAACTTGTGCAGGTTGGCCAGCTCCATCAGCCGCATCGCCTTGCGATACCCCTCGGGATAGGCCATGCCGAAGTTGCGGTCGGTGCGCTCCTTGATGTCACGCCCTTTCTGATTGCCGACGAGCGCAACCGTGCGACCGTCGAAACGTCCAAGGCCGATGACAAGCGCGTGATCGTCGGCGCGGCCACGGTCACCGTGCAGCTCGACCCAATCGTCGAGGAGCCGCTCGACATAGTCGAGCGTGTACGGGCGGTCCTGATGGCGCGCAAGCTCGACCGAACGCCAGATCTCCTCGTCGGTCGGTGCGGCCTGGATTCGCTCGAGCTGGCGTTGCAGCTTCTCCAGCTCCCCGGAAACACGCGCGCCTCCGAGGAGGTTGAGAGTACGCAAGCGTGTCAAACGCTCGCGTAGGCGCAGCTCGTGATCAGTCGCCATTGCGCGAGAAGAGACGGAGGAGCCGGGCGACGTACGCCTTCAGCTCGGGGCGCGGCATGATCGCGTCGACGTGTCCGAAGCGGAGGTTCTGCTCCGCGAGGCCGAAGTCTTCCGGGAGCTTCTCGCGTGTCGTCTGCTGGACGACGCGCGGCCCGGTGAAGGCGAGCAGCGCACCCGGCTCGGCGACGATCACGTCCCCGAGGCTCGCGAAGCTCGCGAGCACACCTGCGGTCGTCGGATGCGACATCACGCTGATCAACGGCTGGCCGGAGTCGTGGAGATCCTCGACCGCGCACACCGTCTTCGGTAGCTGCATCAGGGAGAGGATCCCCTCCTGCATGCGCGCGCCACCGGAGGCCGTTACGGAGACGAGCGGAACGCCACGCTGGGCGGCACTGTCGCAGGCCCTGGAGAACTTCTCGCCGACGACGCTCCCCATCGAACCTCCCATGAACGCGAAGTCCATGACTGCGAGCTCCGCCGCGTTCCCGTCGATCATCCCCTGGCCGATCAGGATCGCCTCGCCGAGACCGGTCTTCATCTCTGCCTCAGCCAGGCGCTCCGTGTAAGGCCGCAGATCGAAGAAGTCGAGCGGGTCCTCCGAGCGGAGCTCGGCCGCTTCCTCGACGAACGAGCCCTCATCGACGAGGGACGAGATCCGCGCGCGGGCGCGCATCGTGAAGTGATGGCCGCAGTGCGGGCAGACCCAGAGCGCCGCCTCGAGCTCGTCGTCCCGGTAGTGCGAGGAGCACGAGGGACACGTGTTCGGGTGCTTTCCCGGTGGCTCTGGGACGTTCCGATGCTCGATGGAGACGTCGATCCGGGATGACATGGAACTGACGAGTTTAGACAGGCGATGAAGGCAAGCCGGTTACAGTCCGAGCGCTGCCGCCAGGCGGGCCAGCGGCGGGACGTTCCCCGGCTCGAAGGTCGCCCCCGTGAATCCGGCCCCCAGGACGTTGGTTCCGGCGGCGATCCCCGCCAGAATCCGCTCCCCGTCGGTGAGAGAGATCCCGCCCGGCTCGGGCATGAAGACCGCCAGCTCCGACGGCTCGAGGACGTCCGCGTCGAAGGCGACATAAGTGCACGACACACCCTCGAGTGCCCCTCCGATGCCCTCCTCACCGAGGCGGATGTCGTGAGAGCCGATGAACTCCTCCTCAGGCGGATCGAGGTTGCGCGCACCGATGAGCACGACGTCGTCCGCTTCGACCGCGCCGGAATCGATCAGCCGGCGCAGGGGCGTTGCCCAGGGATTCCCGGACGGCGAGCTCGCCACCGTGTTGAGGTCGCCGTGCGCGTCGAACCAGATGACTGCGATGCGATCCTGCCTGGCAGCGAGACCCTCGACGGCGCCGATGTGCGCACAGCAGCAGCCGCCGACGACGAGCGGCCTTTCCGGAAGGTCGGCCGCGAGCGCGAGGTTCTGCTCCTCGAGCGTCTCCGCCTCGATCACCGCCGTCTCGGGGTACGGAAGCTCGAGCCAGGCCGCCTCCGCCATCGCCTCGCCGCCGTCGCCCCAGGCTTGCGGAACGCGCACGAGACCTGCGCCGAAGCCACGGCCGCACGAGTGGCATTCGTACTCCGGACCGAGTGCGACCGCCGTGTACGTCTTGCAGTCCGGACACTTCGCACGGAGCCGGCTCACGCGAGCGCCTTCTCGAACGCAATCGCTTCGTAGGCGACTCGCATGCCGGCGCGCTCGTACAGGCGCGTCGCTCCGGTCGGGTTCTGCGCATCGACGCCGAGCCCGATGCGCGGCTGGCCGCGGCGGTAGAACTCGCCGAAGGCGTGGAGCAGCAGCGCGAGGCCGAGCCCGCGCTTTCGCCACGGCTTGCGGACGCCGATGACGCCCACCCAACCGGCGCCGCCCCGGTCCGGGTCGCCGCGAAGGACCGCAGCGATCTCGTCGTCCTCGCGCACGATGAACCACAAGGTCGGATCGAAGTCAGGCGCCTTCACACGGTGCTCGACCCACTCCTCGAAGGGCATCGAGATGAATGTCCACTCGTCGACGAAGGCCTCGTCGAGCGCAGCATGGAAAGCCCGGGCGTCGTCCGGCTCGAACGTGTCGACGCGAAATCCTTCGGGCCACGCGGGTGCGGGCGGCGGCCCGTCGAGCTCGATCAACATCCGGTAGTACCGGCGCACCTCGCGAAAGCCGCGCTCCTCGAACAACCGTCGGGCGGCATCGTCCGGCGCAAGACACCACGTGCGTGCGACCTGGAGCCCGCGTGCGCGGGCGCGTGCCTCGCCGCTCGCCAGCAGCCACGCCCCGAGCCCGAGCCCCGTCTTCGTGGGGTGGACGAACCCGTCCAGCTCTGCGTTCTCTGCGTGTGCGAAGAGCCCGCTGTAGGCCGCGACCCGGCCGTCGCGCTCCACCACCCAGGAGTCCTGCTCGAGGTCGGCGAGCCGCCACCAGTCCAGCAGGTCTGCCTCGGTCGAATCGGACCAGCCCTGAACCGCTTCGTCGGCGGCAACGACGAGCTCGTTGATTGCCGAGGCGTCCTCGCGCGTCGCAGCACGCACGCTGAAGCCGTCAGGAAGCGACAAGCTCATCGAGGGTGTCGGGGAGCGCGGACAGATCGGCGAGCTCGCGGGTCGGGGGCGGCTCGTGCTGCTCCCCGTAGCGATTGATCCAGATCGACTGCAAGCCGAGCTCGTTCGCCGGAACGATGTCGTGGTAGTGGCTTTGCGCGACGTGCACGTGAGCGTCACGCGGAGCGCCCGTCTCTTCGAGGAACTGCAGCCAGTGCCGGTGGCGCGGCTTGTACGAGTCGATCTCCGACGCGACGATCGCAAGCTCGAAGGGAACGCCGATCCGCGCGATCGACGCCTCGATGAAGTCGCGATCGGTGTTCGAGAGGAGCGCGAGCTTCCAGCCGCGCGAGCGTGCCTCTTCGAGGGACGCGCGAACCTCCGGAAAGGGGCCCCACTCGGGCAGAGCTGCTGCGAGCCCGCCCTCCTCACCCCTCGGTGCGCCGAGCGCCGCCATCGCCTCGGTCATCACCTCCCGGTAGCTTCGCCCACCGCCCGCCTGCAGCGTCGGCTCGAGCTCGTGGTAGCGCTCGAGCTGCGCATCGGCGCGTTCCTCGCCGAAGACCCGCGCGAGCTCAAGGCGGATGCCGCTGTTCCAGTCGATCAGGGTGCCGTAGCAATCGAACGTCGCCCACCGCTCTCTGGCCATACGGTGACGACCCTAGTCTTCGACGCGCTTCAGGACGATCGACGCGTTGTGACCGCCGAAACCGAACGAGTTCGACACGGCCACGCGCACGTCCGCATCGCGCGTCTCGTTCGGAATGTAATCGAGGTCGCACGTCGGATCCTCGACCTCGTAGTTGATCGTCGGCGGCAGCTTGCCGTCGCGAATCGCAAGCGTCGAGAAGATCGCCTCGAGCGCTCCTCCGGCGCCGAGACAGTGGCCCGTCGCACCCTTCGTCGACGAAACCGGAGTCTTGCGGGCGTTCTCTTCTCCGAGTGCGAGCTTGATCACGCGGGTCTCTGCGGCATCGCCAAGCGGGGTCGACGTTCCGTGGGCATTGATGTAGTCGATCTCGCCCGCATCGATGCCGGCGTCGTCAAACGCCATCCGCATCGCGCGGGCCGGGTTCTCGCCGGTGGGATCGGGCTCGGTCACGTGCTTCGCGTCGGAAGAGATGCCGTAGCCGGCCACCTCAGCGTAGATCTTGGCGCCGCGCGCGCGGGCACGCTCGAGCTCTTCGAGCACGAGCAACGCCCCTGCCTCGCCCATCACGAAGCCGTCACGTCCCGCGTCGAAGGGGCGGCTGGCCCCTTTTGGATCGTCGTTCCGGCGCGAAAGCGCGCGCATCGCTCCGAAGCCGGCGATGCCGACCTGGTTGATCGCGGACTCGGTCCCGCCGCAGAGCATGACGTCCGCTCGACCCAGCCGGATGTCGTCGAGGCCCTGGCCGATCGCCATGTTCGACGCGGCGCAAGCCGTACACTCGGACGAGAGCGGCCCGCGTGTCCCGAGCTCCATCGACACCCAGCCCGCCCCCATGTTCGGGATGATGCAGGGGATCGCGAACGGGTTCACGCGGTCGGGGCCGCGTGAGATCAGCGTGTCGTAACAATCCTGGAAGGACTTGATCCCACCGATCCCTGTGGCGATCGAAGCGCCGACGCGGTCGCCATCTGCCTTGATGTCGATGCCCGAGTCGGCCTCCGCCTGCCGCGCCGCGGCGAGGATCAGCTGCGCAAAGCGGTCCATGCGGCGCGCCTGCTTGCGATCGATCCAGACAGAGGGCTCGAAGTCCTTCACCTCGCAGGCGAAATGGACGAAGTAATCCGTCGAGTCGAACTGCGTGATCGGTCCGGCCCCCGACTCTCCCGCAATGAGCGTCTGCCAGGTCGTCTCGGCATCGTTGCCGAGCGGTGTGACCGCACCGACCCCGGTGACGACAACCCGTCTTCGTCCGTTGCTCGACATCACATCCCCAATCCGCCGTCGACCAGAAGTACCTCGCCCGTGATGAACGAAGCCTCCTCGGAACAGAGGAAACGTACCGCTCCGGCAATGTCCTCCGGCCGGCCGAAACGACCGAGCGGCGTATTCGCGAGCATGAGCTCCTTCATCTCGTCGGCGATCACCTGCGTGAGCCGGGTGTCGACGTATCCCGGTGCCACTACGTTGGCGCGGACCCCGCGGTTGCCGAGCTCGCGGGCGAGGGCCTTCGTCAACCCGATGATCCCCGCCTTCGAGGCCGAGTAGTTCGCCTGGCCGGGGTTTCCGTGCAGGCCGACGATGCTCGACACGTTCACGATCGAACCGGAGCGGCGCTTCATCATCCCCCGGGCCGCTGCCCGGCACGTGTGGAACGTCCCGCTCAGGTTCGTCTCGATCACGACCCGCCAATCTTCGTCTGACATTCGCGCGATTAGCCCGTCGCGCGTCACGCCTGCGTTGTTGACGAGGATGTCCAGTTCGCCGACGGCGTCGACCAGTGCCTTCGCCTGCTCGGGGTCGGAGACGTCCGCTTCGACGGCCCGCGCTCCTGCCTCGCTCGCCACCTGTTCGGCCTCGTCCTTGCCGGACCGGTAGCTGAGCGTGACCTCCGCGCCCGCGCGCGCAAGCTCGAGAGCGATCGCACGCCCGATCCCACGCGAGCCGCCGGTGACGAGGGCGGCCTTCCCCTCCAGCGACGCAAACGCGTCAGCCAGAGGAGAGCGTCTCCTCGAGCTTGTCGATCTCCTCAGGCGTAGAGACGGACACGGTTTTCACATTGCGGTCGATTCGCTTGACGAGGCCGCCAAGGACGTTGCCCGGGCCGACCTCGACGAAGGTGTGCACGCCCTCCATCATCAACGCCTGCGTCGCCTGTGTGAAACGAACCGGCGCGGTCAGCTGCTCGACCAGAAGCGGTCCCATCCGCTTGGCCGATTCGACACGGGCGGTCACGGTGGACATGAACGGCGACGCCGGCTCAGCGAACTTCACGCGATCGAGCGCGGGGCGCAGCCGGTCGGCCGCGCGCGCGACGAGCGGACTGTGGAACGCGCCCGAGACGCGAAGCTTGATCGCGCGACGAGCACCTTCCCGCTCTGCCTCGGCGCACGCCTCGTCGATCGCCGGATTCTCGCCCGAGACGACGATCTGGCCCGGGCAGTTGTAGTTCGCCGGCCACACGTTGAGGATCCGGCGGCAGATCCGTTCCACCACCTCGTCGTCGAGACCGAGAATCGCCGCCATGGAGCCCGGGTTCTTGCGCGCGGCTTCGGCCATCGCGAGGCCGCGCTCACGCACGAGCACCACCGCTTCCTCGAACCGGAGCGCCCCCGCGGCCGCGAGCGCCGCGAACTCGCCCACAGAGTGTCCGACCACGAAGTCCGGCTTGATGCCGCGCTCCCTGATCGCCGCCAGGACCGCCAGGCTCGTCGCCACGAGCGTGGGCTGCTGAACCTCCGTCTCGACGAGCTCTTCTTCCGTCCCCTCGAAGCAGAGGCGCTTCAGGTCCATTCCGGTGGCCGCGCTGCACCGCTCGAAGACGTCCATCGCCTCGGGCACGGCGGTGGCGACCTCACGGCCCATCCCGACTTCCAGCGATCCCTGGCCGGGAAAGCAGAAAGCCACGCGACCGGACTTCATCCCGACCACTCCATCAGCGCTGAGCCCCACGTGAGGCCCGCTCCCATGCCAGTCATCAACACCAGGTCTCCTTCCTTGAGCCGCCCGGCTGCCTGCGCTTCCGCCAGGGCAAGCGGAATCGACCCCGAGGACGTATTGCCGTAACGGTCAACGTTAACGACCATGCGCTCCCGCGGGATGCCGAGCTTGGCGGCGGCGTGATCCATGATCCGGACGTTGGCCTGATGAGGGACATAGAGATCGACGTCCTCGACCGAGACGCCGCAGCGTTCCAGGACGGCTTCCGCCGATGAGACGAGCACCCTGGTCGCGAACTTGAAGACCTCGCGGCCGTTCATGTGGACGAACCCGTTGGCGGAGGCATCCTCGATCCGGCGCGAGCCGCTTCCGGGTAGAGAGAGATGAATGCCGCCGCCGCCGTCCGCCCCGAGCTCGAAGCCGAGGAAGCCCGGATTGTCGACCTTCTCCAGGACGACGGCGCCGGCCCCGTCGCCGAAGAGCACGACCGTCGAGCGGTCGGTCCAGTCGAGGATCCGCGAGAGCACGTCTCCGCCGACCACGAGCGCGCGGTCCGCAAGCCCGGCCGCCATCATCCCGTAGGCCTGCACGAGGGCGTACATGAAGCCGGTGCAGCCGGCCAGCAGGTCGTAGGCGGCGGCGTCCCTGGCGCCGAGCGTGTCGGCGAGCAGTGCGCTCGACGTCGGGAACATCATGTCGGGCGTGACGGTCGCGCAAACCAGCAGGTCGAGGTCGGCCGCATCCAGCTCTGCCTGTTCGAGAGCAGCTTTCGCGGCAGGCAGCGCGAGATCGGTGAACGCCTCCTCGGGCGCCGCGATGCGGCGCTCGCGGATCCCTGTGCGCTCCATGATCCATTCGTCGTTGGTGTCGACCATCGTCGAGAGCTCGTCGTTCGTGACGATGCGGCTCGGCACGTACGAGCCGAGACCGGTGATCGAGATCGGCGCGCCCTGCGCCTTGCCGATCACTTCTGCTCCACCGCGAAAGTCAAGGTTGCGCGACAGGCGAGCTCGTCCCCCACGCGGGCTTCGGCCTTCCCGCGCCCGATCGGTCCACGCATGCGCTCGAGCTCGCAGCGCAGCTCGAGCACGTCACCCGGTCCGACGATGCGCTTGAAGCGGCACGCGTCGATGCCGGCGAAGAGCGCGAGCCGGCCGCGGTTCTCCTCCTCGCTCAGCACGGCAAGCGCCCCCGTCTGCGCGAGGGCTTCGACGATGAGCACGCCCGGCATCACCGGGCGGCCGGGAAAGTGCCCGCTGAGGTACCACTCGTCCGCGCGCACGGTCTTGCGGGCAACGGCGCCTTTGCCCGGCCGCAGGTCGAGGACCTCGTCGATCAGGAGAAAGGGCTCCCGGTGGGGCAGGATCTGCTCGATCGCCTCGCGCCCGAAGGGTGTCGTAACGCTCACGCGACGTCCGAGAGCTTGTCGCGCAGGCGGTTGCGGCCGCGATGGGCGTAGCACTTGGCCGTTCCGACCGGCATCCCGGCGGCCTCGGAAATCTCCTCGAAAGAAAGACCGAGCGCATCCTTGAGCACGACGATGCGCGCCTGGTCCGGCGCGATCTCCGCGAGGCAGCGGTTCAACTCGCTCCGCAGCTCCGCGCGATCGGCCTCGCGCGCCGGATCCGCGTCGGTGGCGGCGCGGCGGTCCTCGAGCAGCGGCTCGCAGGCGCGCGCACGCTGCCGGTTGCCCACGTCGCGGCAGGCGTTGATCGTCAACCTGTGAAGCCACGTTGCGAACTGGGATTCCCCGCGGAACTGCTTGATCTTGACGCAGAGCTTCGCCAGAGCTTCCTGCGCGGCGTCCCGCGCATCTTCAGGATCGCGCAGCAGATGGCCGGCCAGCTTTTCAACGCGTGGCGCGTGCCGCTCGCAGAGCACCGCCAGAGCCTGCGCATCGCCGTCTTTTGCTCGTTTCACCAGGATCGGATCGCTCAGCCGTGCGTAGACGAGACGCCCTTCCGAACGGGAGGACTGCTGGATTGGACGACGGCGGCCGCGAGGCAGTTGCATCTGTGCGCTCTAGTCTAGGAGCGTGGCCGATTCACTCGCCCCGGACGCAGTCAAGCCGCTGCTTCGTGGCCGTTTTGGCAGCGTCTACCGCTACGCAGAAGTCACGCCGTCCACCCAGCGGATGCTGGGCGAGGACAGCACCGAGGGAGCGGTCGCGGTCACAGAGGAGCAGACCGAAGGGCGAGGCCGCCTGGGCCGGCGCTGGGAGGCGGCGCCGGGCTCGAGCATCCTCGTCTCCATCGTGCTCGTCCCCCGAGTCGAGCCGCCCCGTCTGCCTGAGCTCTCACTCGTCGCAGGAGGCGCCGTTGCCCAGGCGATCGCAGAGATCACAGGGATCGAGCCGGCGATCAAGTTTCCGAACGACCTGCTGATCGGCATGCGCAAGGTTGCGGGAATCCTGGCCGAGTCGAGCGAAGGCCGAGTGGTGCTCGGGATCGGAGTGAACGTCAATCAGACCGCGCAGGAGCTTCCGGCCGACACACTCACGCCGCCGACGTCGCTGCGCGTAGTGCTCGGCGAACCGGTCGACCGCGCACGACTGCTCGCCGCGATCTTGTTGCACCTCGAGCGCGACTACGACGCCTGGACTACGGGAACCGCAGAGTCCGGCTGAGGTTGCCGGCTGCGTCGCGGGCGACGATGCGAACACTGCGCACCTGGGGCGCGCGAAAGGAGAACACTCCGGCGCGCACCGTACGAGTGACGAGCTTTCCATTCACGACGAGCCGGATGGTCGCGGGCTCGCTCACCCGGAAGCGCAGCCTGCGGAAGGAAAGCGCGCGCAACGTCGGAGCCACGGTGTCGATGCGGAACGAGACGGTGTGCACCACGGTGCCAACGTCGTTGGTCGCGGTCAGGACGGCGGCGTACTTGCCGTCCTTCAGACCGGACGGGCTCCAGGAAACGGACTCGACTCCAACCTGGAGGTCGGCGGAGTAGACGGGTAGGAGTGTTCTTCCCGCCTGAGCGACGTCTAGCCGGACCGCCGCCGCTCGTGTGAGCTCGAACCCGAATGTGAGGGCATCGGAGGTGCCGTCGCCGTTCGGCGACACCGCGGCCGGTGTCCCGGTGAAGCCGCGAACGGTTCGGTCGACGAGAACGGGAATCGCAGTCGTGACTGTCGCAAGTCCGTCGGTTGCGCTCAGGACGAGCTCGTACCGGCCGTCGGCAACCCCCGCCGCCGTGAAACGGAAGGTCTGCTTTCCGGGTTTGCGCGCTTGCGAAAAGAGGACGGAGAGATCTCGCCCGTCGGGACCACGCAACGTTGCGGTCACGGTTGCGGGGGCGGTGAGCGTGTACGTGATGAGGCTCGAGTCGGTCTGCCCATCTGCGTTCGGCGTGATCGTCCGGGGAACCGCCGTCGCGGAGCGAATCGCCAGTGCGACGGCCTTCGCGCCGATGGTGCCGGTTGCGCTGCGAACGGTGTCGCCCGCCGCAATCGTCCACGAGTACGCGCCCTGCGCAGCCGCTGTGGCATCCCACGTCCAGTCGACGTCCTGGCTCGTGCCGGTGCCGGTCGCCACGATCGTGCCCGTCGCATCCGCGACTGTCACGGTCCAGGGCAGCGACCCCGAGAGATGTGCGCGGAAGCGCACCTGCCCGCCGATCGCGCCGCGGACCGTGGGCGCATAGAGCTTCGGCAACCCGATCGCCCCTGCCTGCTGCGCGATCGCACGGAGTTGGGCGTAGAGCGCAGCTCCGGGACACGTCGTGAAGCCGGTGTCGCGATGGCCGGAGACAGTTCGCAGCACGACCGGAACTCCCGCGGCGTAGCGCTCGTTGCCGCCGGAGACCCACGTCAGGCTTGATGTCGGATCGACGTGCGCGATGTCGAGTCGCCAGGCGAGCAGATTTGCAAGCGCAGTCCGCGCGACTTTTCGGCGGTGCGCTCGAGCCGTAGCTGCCGAGCACTGCAACCCCGACGGAACCGGTGTTGAACCCTTCCGCATGCGCGCCAATGACCGGCCTGTCGACACCGCCATACCTGCCCTCGAAGACCTGGCCGTACTTGTCGACGAGAAAGTTGTAGCCGATGTCGTTCCAGCCGTTGCCCTTCACGTGGTAGATCTCGATCCCACGGACGATCGCCGCGGATTGCGAAGCGGTGTAGGAGTTCGTGCCGGCGGTGTGGTGCACGAGCGCGAATTGCACGCTCGGTGCATAGCTCGGCGGCGCGCGACGAATTGCCTCGTTCGCGCCCCAGGCCTCGCGCGAGAGCATCAGGGGCGAACCGACCATCGAGACCCGCCGCAGCGGGATCCGCACCTCGGGACTGCGAACGAAGTACACGCGCAGACGGTCGACACGACCATGCAGCCTGTACTGGATCGCATCGGCCGCACCGGTCCAGTAGGGATTGCCGATGCGCCAGCCGCCCTCCGCGCGTGCCTCCACCGTTCCAGCGTTCGGGAGGTCCTCGGCTTCGGGATCGGCACGCCGCCACGCGCTCCACTTTCCGGCCGGCGACCTCGTTCGAAACTGAACGACGCCGGAGCCGCGCCAGTGCAGCCCGACCAGATCGAACTCGGGTGTCGCCGAGGCAAGTGTCCGCTCGCCGTGCAACGGCACCTCGCGCATCGTCAGCGAAGCACCTGCAAATGCCGCACCGGGCGCGGCGAAGAAGAGAAGTGCGGCAACGAGAAGCGGTTTCATGGCGACGGCGACCTGCTGCCCAGGTTGCCTGTACCCGCCTTCGGCCTCAAGGGCGCACGCCCTCCCCTGATAGAATCCTTACGAGTTGAAGAGGGCTTTTTTGCGGGTACTTTTGCTCGCCGGAGCGGTGCTCGCTCTTGCCCCGTCCGCCTCGGCAGCGGTTCCGCGCGTGCTGGCGATCCACTTCGACGCAGAGGTCAATCCCGTCACTCAGAATTACCTCTGCCACAACCTGAGCCAGGCGGCGAAGGACGGCTACGCCGCGGCGGTGATCGTGCTCGACACGCCGGGCGGCCTGCTGGAGTCGAAGGACAAGATCGTGCTCTGCGAGCTCAACGCGAAGCTTCCGGTGCTCGTCTGGGTAGGCCCCGACGGCGCGACGGCCGGTTCAGCGGGAGTTTGGATCGCGCAGGCGGCGGACTACCTGGGCATGGCGCCGCAGACGAACATCGGGTCCTCCACTCCGATCGACTCGGGCGGTAGCAACATCGGCTCCGATCTTCGCCGCAAGCTGATCAATCACGAGGCGGCGTCGCTACGGGCACTTGCACAGAGTCACGGGCGGAATGTCCGGTGGGCCGACCGCGCGGTGCGGGTGGCCACCAACGCGACGGCGGAAGAAGCGCTGAAGTTGAATGTGATCGAGGCGGTCGCGCCGACGCTCCCGTCGCTGCTCGACCAGTCAGACGGCGTGAAGACCAAGCCCAAGGGTTACACCCTCCACCTCGCCGGTGCACAGATTCACGATGTTCACCTCGGCTTCTTCACGCGCCTGCTGAACACGCTGATCGATCCGAACATCCTGCCGTTACTCTTCCTTGCGGGTCTCGCGGGGATCGGCTTCGAGATCTTCCATCCTGGAGTCGTGCTGCCGGGCGCACTCGGGGCGGTCGCGCTCGTCACCGCCTTGTTCGGCTTCTCGGTCCTGCCCATCAGCTGGGGCGGGGTGCTGTTGATCCTCCTGGGGGTTGCGCTGTTGGTCGTGGACGTACACGTGCCGACACACGGCGCCCTGACGCTGGCCGGGCTGATCAGCGTGGCGGTCGGATCGATCATGCTGTTCCAGAACGCTCCGGGCTACCACACCTCGAAACCGCTCGTGATCGGAGTCGCGGTCGCCCTGGGAGCGGTCTGGGCGTTCGCGCTGAGCAAGGCCGTTCAGGTACGGCACCGACCCGTCGAGGTCGGGCCGCAGCTGATCGCCGGCTCGGTCGGCGAGGTGCGAGGCGGCGGTCTGGTCTACGTGAACGGGGAGCTCTGGCAGGCGCGTGCCTCAGGCGGCGAGGAGCTTCGCCTCGGGGAGCGAGTGCGGGTCGAATCGCTCGACGGGCTCATACTCACGGTCCGTCCGCTCGGCAGCGCATAGGATCGCGCCTGTGAACGCCGCGCTGATCATCGCCGCGATCCTCGTGTTGCTCATCGTCCTCTTTCTCTTCGCGGCGATCAAGGTCGCCCGGGAGTACGAGCGCGGCATCGTGTTCCGGCTCGGCCGCCTGTTGCCGCAACCAAAGGGCCCCGGTCTCTTCCTGCTGATCCCCGTCGTCGACCGGATGGTCAAGGTCGATCTGCGCACGATCACGCTGACGGTTCCCCCGCAAGAGGTCATCACCAAGGACAACGTCCCCGTCCGCGTGAACGCCGTTGCATACTTCCGCATCGTCGATCCGAAGTCCGCGATCGTCCAGATCGAGAACTTCATGGTCGCGACCTCTCAGATCGCGCAGACGACGCTGCGTTCCGTGCTCGGCCAGCACGTGCTCGACGAGCTCTTGTCCGAGCGCGAGAAGATCAACGCGATCCTGCAGGGGATCATCGACGAGTCGACCGCACCGTGGGGAGTCAAGGTCTCAATCGTGGAGGTGAAGGACGTCGAGATCCCGTCGTCGATGCAGCGCGCGATGGCGAGACAGGCCGAGGCCGAGCGCGAGCGGCGTGCCAAGATCATCAACGCCGAAGGCGAGTTCCAGGCCGCGGAGCGGCTGAAGGAGGCTGCCGCGGTCATGAGCGAACAACCCGTCTCTCTCCAGCTCCGCTATCTGCAGACACTGCTCGAGCTCGGATCCTCACCGTCGACGACGATTGTCTTCCCGGTCGATCTGATTCGCCCGTTCCTCGAGAAAAAGGCCGGCGACACGACCTGAGCGGCGAGCTTCGCCGCGACACCGAATCGGGCCGCGTCGCGGTGATCGCACCCGGCCGGGCAAAGCGTCCGGGAGCAGCTCGGCCGGCGTTCAACCCTCCGTCTGCCGACGAGCTCGCGTCGTGCCCCTTCTGCGCCGGCCACGAGGACATGACCCCGCCGCAGACCCTCGTCCTGCCCGAGGCCGGCGACTGGCAGGTGCGAGTCGTGCCGAACCTCTATCCGGCGCTCGAGCGGCAGGAGGTCGTGGTCCACAGCCGCCGTCACATCCGCTCGATCGCGGAAGCAGAGAACTATGAGCTCGAGCTCGTCGCGGCGGCGTGGCAACGGCGCGCGGCGGACGAGCCCGGCAACGTCTTCCCGCTGATCAACGAAGGGCGTGAAGCCGGCGCGAGCCTTGCGCACTCCCACTCGCAGCTGATCTGGCTGCCGGAGCCGGCGCAGGAACGTGCGCGACCCCGAGGAGAGGTCGTGCTCGAGCGCGACGGGGTGGTCGCGAGCTGTCCCTGGGCAAGCCGGGTGCCCTACGAAACGGTGATCGCACCCGCCGAGCGGGGCGGCGGCCCGCTGACCAGCCCGCTGCTGGGACCTGTGCTCCAGACCCTGGCCCGCCTCGTGCGGCAACTACAGCAGCTCGAAGGTCAGGTGCCGCTGAACGCCTGGCTCGAGCGCGGCGAAGACGACTGGCGTCTCGTGCTCTTCCCACGGCTCACCATCCTGGCCGGGCTCGAGCTCGGCGCCGGCGTCTTCGTCAACACCCTCCCTCCCGAGGAAGCGGCGGCGAGGTTGCGGGAGGCCTAGAGCTCAGGCGAGTCGTGGGGCCGGCGCTCAGCGGACTGCACCTCGCGGAACCGGCGGGCGGCATCGATCGCAGCGCCGAGGTTGAGACCCTTGTCCTTCGCCTGCTTGATGAGCATCACGGTCTCGAGCGCGTCGATGTCGTAGATCCGCTGCTTCTTCCCCTTGGTGGGAATCTGCGCCTTGTTCGTCCAGTAGTCGAGCTGCATCTTCGAAATGCCCGCGATCTGGCAGACCTGGCCGAGATAGAGCTCGACCTTGTCCAGGTGCTCCGCGAGATCGATCGGCTCGAGTAGGTCAACCTGGCGACTGACAATCATGTCGTCCTCGTCTTCCTGTGCAGTTGGTACCCCTTGTTTCAAGGTATACCGCTCTTCGTCGTTATTCGGAAGAGGTGGTTTCAAAATCTCCCCCTTTTGGGGCACTGCTTCGGAGAGATTTGTGGCAAAGGCCTATACCTGCGGGACAGCTTCAGGGGTGTTCGTGGCATCGGCCTTGTCCTCCGCGGCCTCGACGACAGGTGCGAGGCTCGAGACGTGCTCGCCCTCGCGCAGCCGCATGACGATGACCCCCTGCGTGGAACGGCCCGAGCGTTTGATGTCGTCGACGGCCATCCGGATGACCGTGCCGCCGTCCGAGATCAGCATCACCTGGTAGCCGTCGCGCACGACGCGTGAGCCGGCGAGCTGCCCCTTCGCCTCGGTCAGTTGGACCGTCTTCACCCCGAGACCGCCACGACCCTTGACCGGATAGTCGCGGACCGGCGTCCTCTTGCCGTAGCCGTTCTCCGTCACGACGAGCACGTCTGCATCGTCATGCGCGATGTTGACCGCGATCACCTCGTCGCCGGCCCGCAGACGCATGCCCTGGACACCCGACGCGTCGCGTCCCATCGGCCGAACATCGCTCTCGTGGAAGCGGATCGCCTGTCCCTTCCGGGAGACCATGAGGACGTCGTCGGTTCCCGAGGCGTGCCTCACTCCGACGAGCTCGTCGCCCTCACGCATCTTGATCGCGATGATTCCGTCCGAACGGAGCGGCGTGTTGTAGGCCGACATCCGCGTCTTCTTGACGACACCGTTCTTCGTCGCAAAGACGAGATACTCCGCCTCCTCGAAGTTGCGGGTCTGGACGACGGCGCGCACCTGCTCGTCCTGACGGAACGGCAACAGGTTCTGGATCGCCCGTCCCTTGGACTGGCGTGAGCCGAGCGGCAGCTCGTGCACCTTCAACCGGTAGACCTTGCCGACGTTCGTGAAGAAGAGGATGTAGTCGTGGGTCGAGGCGACGAAGAGATGCTCGATGTAGTCCTCGTCCTTCAGATCCATGCCCATGACACCGATGCCGCCGCGCCGCTGCTCGCGGTAGGTCGTGACCGGCAGGCGCTTGATGTAGTTCGAGCGCGTGATCGCAATCACCATGTCCTCTTCCGCGATCAGGTCCTCGAGCTCGAGCTCGTCCTCGGCCTGGACGATCTCGGTGCGACGGTCGTCGGACTTGCCGTAGATGTCCTTCAGCTCGAGTAGCTCCTCCTTGATCACGCCGTCGATGCGCGCGGGATCGCCGAGGATCGCGCGCAGCTCTGCGATGCGCTCCTGCAGGTCGTTCCACTCGCCCTGGATCTCTTCGCGGGCGAGCTTCGTCAGCCGCGAAAGGCGAAGGTCGAGAATCGCCTGCGCCTGGATCTCGGAGAGATCGAAGTCGCGCATCAGGCCCTCGCGTGCGCTCTCGGTGTCTGCGGCAGCGCGGATCAGCGCGATCACCGCGTCGAGCGCATCCAGCGCCTTCAGGTACCCGGCGAGGACGTGCGCGCGCTTCTCCGCCTGGCGCAGCTCGTACTTCGAGCGGCGGGTGACGACCTCGCGCTGGTAGACGAGGTAGTGACGGATCAGCTCGAGCAGCGAGAGCGTCTTCGGAACGCCGTCGACGAGCGCGACCGCGTTGTACCCGAACGTCGTCTGCAACGGGGTCAGCTTGAAGATCTTGTTCAGCGCGACCTGCGGGACGGCTTCGCGCTTCAACTCGACGTAGATGCGCATCCCCTCCTTGTCGGAGTGGTCCTGCAGCGCGTCGTCGGACATCGGGACCTCGGTGAGCGTTCCGGCCTTGACCAGGTCGGCGATCTTCTCGATCACGCCTCCCTCGCCGGCCTTGCGCACGCCGTACGGCAGCTCGGTGATGATGATCGCGCTCTTGCCGCCGCGGAGCTGCTCGATGTGCGCGCGCCCGCGAACGTAGATCCGCCCGCGGCCCGAGCGATACGCATCTCGGATGCCACCGCGGCCGACGATGGAGCCTCCGGTCGGAAAATCCGGCCCCTTGATGTGCTGCGAAAGCCGTTCGACGTCGATCTCGGGGTCCTCGATCATCGCAACGATCGCGTTGACGACCTCGCCGAGATTGTGCGGCGGAATGTTCGTCGCCATGCCGACGGCGATGCCGGACGAGCCGTTGACGAGCAGATTCGGGAACCTGGCGGGAAGCACCGTCGGCTGACGGCGCGACTCGTCGTAGTTCGGCTCGAAGTCGACCGTGTCGGCGTCGATGTCGCGCAGAAGCTCCGTCGATATGCGCGAGAGCCGGCATTCCGTGTATCTCATGGCACCGGCCGGATCGCCGTCGACCGAGCCGAAGTAGCCCTGGCCGTCGATCAGCGGATACCGCATCGAGAACGGCTGCGCGAGGCGAACGAGTGCGTCGTAGATCGCGGAGTCGCCGTGCGGGTGGTAGTTGCCCATCACGTCGCCGACGACGCGCGCCGACTTCCGCGTCGGGCGGTTCGGCTGCAGGCCGGCCTCGTGCATGGCGTAGAGCACGCGGCGGTGGACAGGTTTGAGCCCGTCGCGGACGTCCGGTAGCGCGCGGCTGACGATCACGCTCATCGCGTAGTCGAGGAAGCTGGTCCGAACCTCCTGGTCGAGCTCGCGCGTCTCGACGCGGCCTGCGCCGAGTGGCTCAGGTGTTAGATCAGACATTTCTCACATCCATCGGGCGCAGCGAAGATCACTTTCACCCCGCGGAAAATGCGGAGCGTTTTCCGCGGATTAGACATCGAGGTTTCGCACCTCGAGTGCGTTCTGCTCGATGAAGAGGCGGCGCGGCTCGACCTCGTCGCCCATCAGGCGCGAGAACCAGAGGTCCGCTGCGGCGGCGTCCTCGACGTCGACGCGAATCAACATGCGGCGGGCGGGATCCATAGTCGTCGCCCAAAGTTCAGCCGCGTTCATCTCGCTGAGGCCCTTGAAGCGGGTGATCTGCAGCCCGCTCTTCGCGAGCGTGATCGCCCCGTCGCGTAGCTCTTCGAAGGTGAGTGCCTCGATGCTCTGCTTGCCGTGCTTCAAGGAGAAGGGCGGGAGACCGCCCACGATCTCGGCAAGCCGGCCGTACGTCTTCCGCACACGGTCGTAGATCGGTGACACGAAGAGCTCCGCGGGCACGACGATGTTCTGCATCGCGCTCGTCTCGATCTCGATGACCTGGATCCGGAGCGCCTCCGCGTCGGCCTCCGGCTGCAACGTGTAACCGTTGGCGGCCGCGGCGTCGATCGCAGTCACAGCCTCGCCCGGAGAGGACGCCTCGCTCTCGACGAGACGGTGCGAGAGAACGAAGTCGGCTGCCTGTGGCCCGAAGTCTGCGCGCAGACGTGCAGCCCAGCCCTGGTACTCGTTGAGGGTGCGCGCGAATCGCCCGTAGCGCGCCTGGGTCAGCTTGACCTCGGCTCCGTCCCTGGCCTCGATCTCGAGATCGCCGAACCGCTCGCGCACGAGCAGCTCCTCGAGCTGCGAATCCTTCTCCAGGTAGTTCGACTGGCTGCCGAAGCGTGCGAGGTAGAGCGGCGGCACGGCGATGTAGACATGCCCGCGTTCGAACAGCTCCGGCATGTGGCGGTACAGGAACGTCAGCACGAGCGTGCGGATGTGCGCGCCGTCGACATCGGCGTCGGTCATGACGATGACGCGGTGGTAGCGCAGCTTCGCAATGTCGAACTCTTCGCCGATGCCCGTTCCGATCACCTGGACGAGCAGCTGCACCTCGGAGTTCGAGAGCACCTTGTCGATCCGGTTCTTCTCCGAGTTGATGATCTTGCCGCGCAGTGGGAGGATCGCCTGGTTCGACTTGTCGCGGGCATCCTTCGCGGCGCCGCCGGCCGAGTTGCCCTCGACGATGAACATCTCCGCCAGCTCGGGGTCGCGCACCTGGCAATCCGCGAACTTCTTTGCGATCTCGCCGCCGAACGCGCCCTTACGCCGGGTCAGGTCGCGCGCCTTGCGCGCTGCCTGCCGCGCCCGCGCAGCGGAGATCGCCTTCTGGATGATCTGCTTCGCGTCGGTCGGGTTCTCCTCGAGGAACTCGGAGAGCTTCGTGTTGACGTTGGACTCGACGAACCCCTTCACCCACGGGTTGCCGAGCTTCGTCTTCGTCTGTCCTTCGAACTGCGGGTTCTGCAGCTTCACGGAGACAACGGCCGCCAGGCCTTCGCGCACGTCCTCGCCCTCGAGGTTGTCTTCCTTTTCCTTCAGCAGGCCCATGTCGCGTGCGACCTTGTTCAGCGTCCGCGTGAGCGCAGCGTTGAACCCGGAGAGGTGCGAGCCGCCCTCGTGCGTGTTGATGTTGTTGGCAAAGGTGTAGACGGATTCCTGGTACGACGCGTTCCACTGCATCGCGACCTCGACCTTGCCTTGCTCGTTCTCGCCTTCGAAGTAGGCGATGCTCTTGTGGATCGAGTCCTTGGCTGCATTGACGTGGGCGACGAAGTCTCTGATTCCGCCTTCGTAGTGGAACTCGATCACTTCGCCGCCGGCGCGCTCGTCCGTGAGGACGATGCGCAACCCGCGGGTGAGGAAGGCCGTCTCGCGCAGCCGCTGCTGCAGCGTCTCAGCCGAGAGCTCGAGCTCCTCGAAGACCTCTGCGTCGGGCAGGAACGAAATCGTCGTGCCGGTGTCGTCCTTCTCCGCCTCTCCGACGACGGCGAGATCGGCGTTGGGGACGCCGCGGGTGAATTCCTGCCGATAAACCTTTCCGTCCCGGCGCACTTCCGCGATCAACCATTCGGAGAGCGCGTTCACAACCGACACGCCCACGCCGTGCAGGCCGCCTGAGACCTTGTACGGCGAGCCGTCCGCGCCGAACTTTCCGCCGGCGTGCAGCTTGGTCAAGACGACGGTGAGCGCAGAGGTTCCCTGCTCCTCCATCTGGTCGACGGGAATGCCGGATCCGTAGTCCTTCACCGTCACGGAGTTGTCCGGATGGAGCGTCACCTCGATCCGCTCGTTGCGTCCCGCGAGCGCCTCGTCGACGCTGTTGTCGACCACCTCGTAGACGAGGTGATGGAGTCCCCGGGCGCCCGTCGAGCCGATGTACATGCCCGGTCGCAGGCGGACCGGCTCGAGGCCCTCGAGCACGGTGATGTCCTTGGCGGTGTAGGTGGCTTCACTCATGAAAAAAGCCCTGCAAATTCCCCACTTGCGGGCACCCCGAATTCTAGCAAAACGAGCGGTCGTTATCGCCGCGAGAAAGGCTTGCCGCTGCGGCTTTTGCGACCACTTTGCGCAGCTCTTCGTCACGAATCTCTCGCGTGAGTGATTCAGCTTTCGCAACGTGCTCCGGGCTCGGTGGCGCAGGGGGCTTCCGGACCGCCTCGGGACCGTCCTCGGCGGGCTCCGGCAAGGGTCCAGGCGCGAACGCGAGGCGACGCGGTGCGCTGTCACCGAGGCGGCCGCGGATCTCTTCGGCGCGGGTCGTCAGCTCGAAGGCCCAGATCGAATCCTGCGTGTGGACGTGCAGCGTTCCGTCTCGGGCTAGACGCGCTGGCCAGGCGTTCCGCGCGATCTCGGGCCCGACCGCTCCCACCCACTGCTCGACGACCGACGCCATCCCCGACGCAGGCCCGAAGCGGCGGAGTTGCCGGGCGACCCCGTCCCCAACGCGTTCCATCAGGCGGCACGCACCTCGCCCGAGGCGACCTCGAGCCGCTGCGCCGGATCGACGGGCAGGGCCGAGGCCTCTGTCGCGGTGATGAGCGTCTGGCCGGACCCGAGCACACGCTCAGCCAGCACGCGCCGGCGCCCTGGGTCGAGCTCGGAGAGAACGTCATCGAGCAGGAGCAGCGGGGCGAACCCCCGCCGCTCGGCGATCAGCGAGGCCTCGGCGAGCAGGAGCGCGAGCACGGTGAGGCGCTGCTCGCCCTGGGAGCCGAAGCTCCGCAGATCGCGCGGTCCGCTCGTCAAGACGATGTCGTCGAGGTGTGGCCCGAGGCCCGTCGTTCCCCGCTCGAGGTCACGGTCGAGCCGGGCCTCGAGCGTCTCGACGGTCGGCGGCTCTCCTTCGTAGGTCATCCGCGCAGCCGGCAGCCCGAGCTCCTCGGCACGTTGTGCAAAGAGCGTCGCGAGCCACGCCACGACTTCCGTGCGAGCTTCGACGAGTTGGCGGCCGAGCGTCGCGACCTGTTCGGTCCACGGGGCGATCGCGTCGCGGGACGAATAGCCGCCGGCCGCGCGCCGCAGTGCCGCGTTGCGTTGCGCCACCGCCGCGGCGTACTCGACCGCCAGCGAAGCGCGTGCCGGGGCGAGGCGGCCGACCACCCGGTCGAAGTACGCGCGGCGCACCGCAGGACCGCCCTTCACCACCGCGAGCCGGTCGGGCGTGAAGACGAGCGTGGCGACTTCACTGCGTAGCTGTTCGGCGGCCCGCAAGGCGGCGCCGTTCACCTTCGCACGCTTTCCTTCGCCGACCTCCAACGTGACTTCCAGCTGCAAGGCGTTGTCGCCGCGGCGGCCCTGCAGTGCGATCCGGCCGGCGCGTTCGCCGAAGCGAACAAGCTGTGCATCGGCGCGTGTCCGTGGCGAGAAGCCCTGCGTGCCGACGTGCAGCGACTCGAGCAGATTCGTCTTCCCCGCTCCGTTCGGTCCGACGACGAGCAGCAGGCCGGGCTCGAGCTCGAGGTCAAGTCGGGCGTACGAGCGAATGTTCCGAAGCGAGACTCTGTCGACGATCAGACAGTGACCGTTCTACCCTGGCAGCCGGATCGGCATGATCAGGTACGTCGGATCGTCCTCGCCGCCCTCGATGACAGCCGGGCGAAGTGGAGAGATCAGACGTAGCTGGATCTCGTCCTCGGCGATCGACTCGATGCCTTCGCGCAGGAACTCCGCGTTGAACCCGATCTCGAGCGGCTCGCCCGAGAACTGCACCGGCAGCGATTCCTTCGCCTCGCCGACGTCCTGGGTGCGGGCGAAGACGGTCAGCTCTCCTTCGGCAAAGCGGAGCTGGATCGGCGACGTGCGCTGCACCATCACGCCGACGCGACGAACGACGTCGAGCACCTCGTTGCGCGGCAGCTTCACATCGTGCTCGAATGCCTCCGGCAGAAGCTGCTTGTAGTTCGGGAACTGACCGTCGATGCGACGTGTCGTCAGCCACACGTCGTCCGCAGCGAAGACGACCTGGTTCTCGTGCACGCCGAGCTCGATGTTGTCGCCGGACTGCGCGATGCGTGCGAGCTCGCCGAGTGCGCGCGCCGGGATGATCGCCTCTAGCTCGGGCACCTCGCCGCTGAGCTCGGTCTCCTTGACGGACAGGCGGTACGAGTCGGTCGCAGCCATCACGAGCTTCCCGGCCTCGAACCGGACGAGGATCCCCGTCAGCACCGGTCGGGACTCGTCGCGAGACGCCGAGCGCGAGACACGCGAAACCGTGTCGAGCAGCGATTGCCGTTCGACGGTGAACGTCCCCACTGCGTCGAGATCGGGAAGACGCGGAAAGTCCTCCGCGGCGTAGGTGTGGAGTGTCGAGGTGGACGAGCCCGACGTCACGTGCACCACGCTCTCGTCCGGCCGGTACTCGATCGTCACCTCGTTGTCCGGCAGAAGCCGCACGAGGTCGACCAGTAGACGGCCGGGCACGACGACGGAGCCTTCTCCGTCGACCTGCGCAGCGACCGACGAGCGCAGCGACAGCTCCATGTCCGTCGCGGCGAGGTTCAGCCGGCCTGCCTCCCCCCGCAGGAGAACGCCGGACAGGATCTGGACGCTCGCTCGCGCCGAGACCGCCCGGGCGACCACACCGAGCTTCTGCGCGAGCTCGTCGCGCTGAGTGACGACTTTCATCCCCGTCTCTACCATGGTGTTGCTTTCAATCATTTAAAACCTCGTTGTAGTCATAGGGGGTGTGGGACCGGTGGATGGAGGGCCCGATGCCCCTGGTTGAGCCATTCTTGCAGGGGGCGCAGATGGTGGAGAGATCGGGTGCGTCAACAGGCTCAGACCCTCATCTGACTTGCTTCACACGTGCGGTCAATTCCTGCACAAGGTTGTAGACAGATCTGTCCTCACGGATGAGACGCGCGATCTTGGAGGTCGCGTGGATCACCGTCGTGTGGTCGCGGCCGCCGAATTCCCTGCCGATCTTCGGGAGCGATGAGTCGGTGAGCTCGCGCGAGAGGTACATCGCGACCTGGCGGGGATAGACGATGTTCTGGGAGCGTTTGTCGCTGCAGAGCTCGTCCATCGTCAGTTGGAAGCGTTCCGACACGAGCTCCTGGATGCGGTGAATCGAGACCTCCGCCGCCTCGCCTTGCGGGAAGACGTCCTTGAGCACGTCCTCGGCCAGCTCGACGGACAGCGCGCGCCCGGTGAGTGAGGAGAAGGCGACCACTCTGGTGAGCGCGCCCTCGAGCTCACGGATGTTGGTCGAGATCCGCGAGGCGATGAAGGAGAGAACCTGGGGGTCCGAGACGTGGATCCCGTCCGTCTTGACCTTCTTGCGCAGGATCGCGATGCGGGTCTCGAGATCGGGCGGCTGGACGTCGGTGATCAGCCCCCACTCGAACCGCGAGCGGAGCCGCGCTTCGAGCGTCGCGATGTCCCGCGGCGGCCGGTCCGAGGACATGACGATCTGAGAGCCGGCTTCGTAGAGCGAGTTGAACGTGTGGAAGAACTCCTCCTGGATCCGCTCCTTGTGTTCGAAGAACTGGACGTCGTCGACGAGCAGCAAGTCGTAGGTGCGGTAACGCTGCTTGAAGCCCTCGATCCGCTTGTCGCGCAGCGAGTTGATGAAGTCGTTCATGAAGGTCTCGCTGGTGACGTAGCGGACGGACAGGTCGCTCGAGTGCTCCGCTACGTACTGGGCGATCGCCTGCATGAGGTGGGTCTTGCCGAGCCCCGTTCCGCCGTAGACGAAGAGCGGGTTGTACGCCTGCGCCGGGGCTTCGGCGACGGCGAGCGCGGCTGCGTGCGCGAAGCGGTTCGACGAGCCGATCACGAACAGGTCGAACGTGTACTTCGGGTTCATTCCGGAGTCCATCGAGCCGGCGGCGCCGTGCCGCTTGGGTGTCTCGAGTGGAATGGGCGCATCGGCGGGGGTTCGCTCGGTCACCGAGAGCGCCACTCGCCGCTCCTGGCCGGTGACGTCGCGCACTGCCGCGCCGATCAGCCCGAGGAAGTGGCCCTCGATCCACTCGCGCGTGAAGTCGTTCGGAACGCCCAGGACGAAGGCGTCGTCCGAGAGCTCTACCCCTTCGGCCTCGGCGAACCACGTGCGGTACGTGGTTTCGTTGAGGGCCCCCTTGAGCCGACCGGCGACTTCGTTCCACAGGCTTTCCGCAGTCAGCTCAATTGGGCGATTCACGCCGCGTTACCACTCCTCTTCGGCTCGGGGAGCGGCGAGCATACCAGCGTCTTTCTACGGCGACAATAGTGGAAACTGGGGATGAAATTCCTGCGATTTTGCAGGGATTTCCCAAACTCCACACGACTCTCCACACCTGTGGAGCGACCATGTCGGTTCGTCATATTTGGAGGGAGTTCTCGTCCCGTGGGCTGTGGATAACGTTGTGTAGCAGGGCTCATCTATACTGGCCCGTCCACGGCTCCCTCGGGAGCAACTTTTCTCCTTCTTCGACCTCGTGAAACGGACTTACCAGCCCAACGTGCGCCGGCGAAAGCGCAAGCACGGTTTCCGTGCGCGCATGTCGACGCGTGCGGGTCGCGCGATTCTGAAGCGCCGCCGCGCCAAGGGCCGTAAGAGCCTTTCCGCGTAAGGACCCGATGCAACGCAGGAACCGTCTGTCGCGCTCGCGAGACTTCGACGCCGTCTACAGACACGGCCGCTCGACCTCGACACGCTTCCTCGTCCTCTACTGGTTCGAGCGCGACGGAGAAGGAGAGGGCGAGCCGAGGCTCGGGCTGGCAGTGCCGCGTTCGACCGGTAACGCCGTCGCCCGGAACCGGATCAAGCGCCAGCTGCGCGAGACCTGGGCCGAGCGCCTCGAGCGGATCCCCGCCGGTCGTGACTACGTCCTGATCGTGAAGCCCGGCATGCCCGAGGCCGTGGCCGCGAACGGGTTCGACTGGCTCGGCGAGCGCGTGGACGAGGTCCTGGGCAAGGCGGCAGCATGAGGTACGTCGGTGTCGGCGCTGTCTGGGTGTACCGCTTCACCCTCGCGCCGTTCCTCGGAGTCGGCCAGTGCAAGTACCACCCGTCCTGCTCGCAGTATGCGATCGACGCGTACAAGGAGTTTGGCCTGTTCAAGGGGACCGTGCTCGCCGGCTGGCGCCTGCTGCGCTGCAATCCCTGGAGTCGCGGCGGTGTCGACTACGCGCGCGACCAGAAGGTGTTCCGTTGATCGCCGCACTGATCGCGAGCCCGCTGACACCGCTGGAGCATCTGCTCCGGCACGTCCTCAACGGCCTGCACTCGGTCGGGCTGCCCTGGGCCTGGGCGATCGTCGCCCTGACGATCATCGTCCGGATGCTGCTCGTGCCGCTGACGGTGAAGCAGATCCACTCGATGCAGAACATGCAGGCGCATGCGCCGGAGATGAAGGAGATTCAGCGCAAGTACAAGGGCGACCGGCAGAAGCTGAACGAAGAGCTGATGAAGTTCTACAAGGAGAACAACATCAACCCGGCGTCATCGTGTCTGCCACTGCTGGCGCAGCTGCCGATCTTCATCGGGCTCTTCTACACGCTGCGCGCGTTCGCGAAGCACCCGCCCGGCGGGCAGGCCGCAATCGACCGCGGCGACTTCTCCTGGCTGCACTTCGTTCCGGACATCACCAAGCACGTGACCAACCACTGGTCGGGCTACGTCCTGCTCACGGTCTACGTGCTCAGCCAGATCGCCTCGACGTACTTCATGTCGGGGACGATGCAGAAGTCGCAGCGCTATCTGATGATGGTGCTGCCGATCGTCTTCATCCCGTTCATCCTCAGATTCCCGACCGGCCTCGTCCTCTACTGGATGACGACGAACCTCTGGACGGTGGGACAGGGATTGATCACGCGCCGCCTGATTCCGAAGGTCGCCCCGCCGACGACGCAGAAGCGCTCGTCGCGGACGCCCGCGAAGGCCAGCACAGATGACGGCGCGCAGCCCGAAGCCGAGGTGCCGACGCCGAAGCCCGCCCCCGGGCCACCGCGGCGCGTGAAGCGCAAGAAGAAGGCGCGGCGCTGATGGAGCTGCAGGTCGAGGCGACCGGCGAGACGGTCGGCGAGGCCAAGTGGGCGGCACTGCGCGAGCTCGAGAAGAAGCAGCCGGGTCTCGACAAGTCGGCCGTGCGCTTCCAGGTGGTGACGGAGGGAGAGCGCGGGCTGCTCGGTGTCGGCTTCGCGCCGGCGAAGGTGATCGCGACCGTCTCCGCCAACGCGGCGCCGAAGGAGGCCGAGCCGGTAGACGAATCCGAGCTCGCCGCAGAAGCCCGGGAACTCGTGACCCGCATCGTCGACGGAGTCGGAGTGAACGCGCACATCGACGTGGAGGAGAGTGACGACGCCATCACGGTCTCGTGCTCGGGTGTGGACCTTGGGATGCTCATCGGCCGCCATGGCCAGACGATCGATGCGGTGCAGTACCTCGCGAACGCGGTCATGTGGCGACGTCACCCCGAGGATCGCAAGGAGGTCGTCGTCGACGCGGCGGGCTATCGGGACCGCAGGCGCGTCACGCTCGAGTCGCTTGCCGTGCGCTCCGCGGAGCGGGCGCTCTCCGACCGCGAGCCGGTCGACCTCGAGCCGATGACGGCAATTGAACGCAAGGTCGTGCACCTGCGCCTGAAGGAGTTCGACGGCGTCGAGACGACGAGCGAGGGCACCGAGCCCAACCGCTACGTCGTCGTTCATCCTTTGTGAGCGGATCGAGTTGGGGGAACCTCCCGGTTCCCCCAGGCCCCCTCCACCGGTCCGCTGACGCGGACGAGCGGCTTCACCGCTGGCTGAAGGCCCTCGTCGACACACCGGGCCTGACGGCGATCAAGGACGTCGAGGAGGCTCGCACCGCACTGCTCGAGGACTCACTGCGCGGGCTGGAGCGCGTGCGGGCATTCGCCGGGCCGATCGTCGACGTCGGCTCGGGTGGCGGAGTGCCGGGAATTCCGCTCGCGGCGTCCCTGCCCGATCGCGAGGTCGTCTTGCTGGAGGCGACAGGCCGAAAGTGCGACTTCCTGCGCGTTTGGGCGCCGCCGAACACTCGCGTGATCGAGGGGCGTGCGGAGGAACAGGAGACCGACACCTACGGTGTCGCGGTCGCGAAGGCGCTCGCGATCCCGCCGGTCGCTGCCGAGTGGTGCCTCCCGCTCGTGCGTCCAGGAGGCGCTGCCGTTCATCTGGGTCGGGCCGAGCGCCGACCTCGAGCATGTAGCCCGTGTCGCCGAACAGCTCGGCGGCGAGCTCGCGGACTCCAGTGACGGGCTCCTCGTTTTGCGCAAAGTGCGATCGACTCCGGAGGGGTTTCCGCGACGGGTCGGCGTTGCGAGAAAGCGTCCGCTTGCTCTGAGTACTCTGGCGAGATGGCGAAGGTCTATGCGGTGGCGAACCAGAAGGGCGGCGTCGGCAAGACGACGACGGCGATCAATCTCGCCGCCTGTCTTGCCGAGGCGGGTGAGCCGGCGCTCGTCATCGACCTCGATCCGCAGGCAAACGCGACGTCGGGGCTCGGCGAGCGTGCCAACGGGACGTCCACGTACGACCTCCTCGACGGCGCCTCGCTGCAAGAACTGGCGAAGCCGACGAAGTTCCCGAACCTGCATCTGATTCCCGCCAAGCCGGACCTTGCCGGCGCGACTGTCGAGCTGACGCAGCACAGTGACGGCGACACGTACCTTCGCCAGGCGCTTTCGAGCGGGACCGAGCGCTACTCCTTCGTCTTCCTCGACTGTCCGCCGTCGTTCGGACCGCTGACGGTCAACGCGCTCGCGGCTGCCGATCGCGTGCTCATCCCCGTGCAGGCGGAGTACTACGCACTGGAAGGCCTGTCGCAGCTCGTGCACTCGATCAACCTCGTCAAGGCACGCCTGAACCCGCGGCTCGCGGTCGGCGGGGTGCTCCTGACGATGGTCGACGGCCGCACGCGGCTGTCCGCAGACGTCGAGGCCGAGGTGCGCAAGCACTTCGGTGAGCTCGTCTTCACGACGACCGTGCCGCGCTCCGTGCGTCTTGCCGAAGCGCCGAGCCACGGTCTCCCCGCAATCGCGTACGACCGCCGTTCGCGCGGCGCGGACGCTTACTGGAAGGTGGCGATGGAGCTTGTCGAGCGCGCGTGAGAGACGAGGCCTCGGCCGGGGCCTCGAAGTTCTGCTCGGTGGCGCGACGGAGAGCGAGCTCGCCCAGTTGCCCGTCGACGCGATCCACCCGAACCCGCGGCAGCCGCGGCGACGCTTCGATTCGGATGCCGGCGCAGGGCTGGCGGACTCGGTCCGCGCCGCGGGCGTCGTCCAGCCGGTACTCGTCCGCCCGCGAACTGCCGGCGGCTACGAGCTGATCGCGGGTGAGCGGCGTTGGCGCGCTGCGCGTGACGCGAAGCTGAAGACGGTCCCGGCCGTCGTCCGCGAAGCCGACGACCGTGAGACCTTGCTGCTCGGCCTGGTCGAGAACGTCGCGCGCGAGGATCTGTCGCCGGTCGAAGAGGCCCGCGCCTTCGCGGTGGTGCTCGACGAGTTCGGTCTTTCGCTCGGCGACCTCGCGGAGCGGGTCGGCAAGTCGAAGCCGGCGGTGTCCAATCGCGTGCGGCTGCTCGAGCTGCCGGAGGACGTGCTCAAGATGGTCGAGCGAGGGCAGCTGACGGAAGGTCATGCACGGGCGGTGCTCGCCGTGCCGGACCACGAGGGTCGCCGCGCACTGGCCCGGAAGATCGTCCAGAAGGGCATGTCGGTGCGCGCCGCCGAGCGTGCCGCACGCTGGGCCGGCGCGAAGACGAAGCAGCGCCGCCCGGTCTCCAGGCTCGATCCGGCCCTCGTCGCACGCGCAAAAGTCGCTACCGACCGGATTACCGGCTTCTCCAGTCGAATCGTGTCGAATCGTCTAGAAGTCTCCTTCGCGGACGAGTCCGAGCTCGAGGAGCTGGTCGAGGCGCTGGAGAAAGCGGCGACGTAACGCGTATCCCGTTCTGCGCCGGGGGCGTTGAACGGTTGAAATGCTTGGACTGTGGCTGAACGACATGGAGTCGCTCGAGGCGATCTGCCAGGACGACGAAGCGAAGCGGATCTTCCTCCGCATGGCGGCGATGTCGCGTGACGGCAGAATGGGCAACTTCCTCAGCGAGCTGGCGCGGGACGAGGACCTGGACGATGAGACCAAGGGAACGCTGAAAGAGCTGGCCGAGGACAACACGTTCCTGCTCGCCGTCGAGGACTACCTCTCCCGCACCGAAGTCCTCCACTAATTCACGCGCCGCCGATGCCGGCTTTGCCGGCGTCGGCCACTACGGCCTGGATCGAGAGAGAACCCGTCGGAAGTCATCATGGCCGCGAAGCGGCCGGACTTCCGACGGTGATGGGCGATCGTGGACTCGAACCACGGACCTCCGCCTTATCAGAGCGGCGCTCTAACCAACTGAGCTAATCGCCCCCGGCGCTGGATTGTAGCGGGGGGTTTCCTTATGCTCGGCCGCATGGCGACGCTCGGCGAGGTCATGACCAGGGACGTCCTCTCGGTCGAGCCATCGGACACGATCGGCGAGGCCGCCGAGAAGATGACTCAGCTTGGCGTGGGCGCGGTCGTCGTCTCCGACTTCGGGCGCATGATCGGGATCTTCACGGAGCGCGATCTCATGCGAGCAGTGGCGGGGCGCGTGCATTCGAGTGAGGCGCGGGTCCGCGAGTGGATGACCCCGGACCCGGTCACGATGACCGAGGACGCATCGGTCGAGGAGGCCGGCGAGACGATGATCGAACGAGGCTTTCGGCACATCCCCGTGGTGTCAGGCGAGCGCGCCGTTGGGATCGTGAGCATCCGCGACGTCGCCGAGTGGCGCCTGAAGGAACAATCCGGCTGACCGCTCCCGGGTAGCCCAAGGGTCAGGTTGCCCCTTGCGGAGGTTTCGGTGCGGGACCGCTGAGCTACCATCAGAGCAAGCCCATGCAGGAGATGCAGATCTACGGGGTCAGCTTCGATCTGGTCGGCAAGCAGCCCATCGTGCTGCTGAAGACTGCTGAGGGAAACAAGTTCCTGCCGATCTGGATCGGCCATCCCGAAGCCGCCGCGATTCTGATGAAGCTGCAGAGCGCGTCGACGCCACGGCCGATGACTCACGACCTCGTCACCGACATGCTCGACCAGCTCGGCGCGCAGGTGACTCGTATCACGGTCACGGAGCTTCGCGAGAACACGTTTTACGCGCAGATCACCGTCCAGCTCGACGGTTCGGAGATCGAGGTCGACTCGCGGCCGTCCGACGCGATTGCGCTCGCGATTCGTGCTGAGGCGCCGATCTTCGCCGCCGACGACGTGATCGAGGAGTCCGCGATCGAGTTCGAGGGCGAAGAAGTCACCGAAGAGGAGATCGAGTCCAAGGTCTCCGAGTTCAAGAGGTTCCTCGAGGACGTCACGCCCGACGAGTTCGCTGTCGAGCCTGAAGACGAGTAGCTAGGTCTCTTCGCCTCGGCTGACCTCGCGCTTCGTGAGGTCGAGCACCCCTTCGAACAGCTCCTGCAGGCCTTCACCCGAAAGGGGCCCGCGGTTCGCGCGCTGCAGGTACTGCAGCATCCACTCCTCGCGTTCCGGATCGACGAAACCGATGCCGCGGGACTCCTTGTAGCGCTTCAGCCGTGCGACGAGCCGTAGCCGTGCGTTCACTGCGTCGACGATCGACCGGTCGGTGTCGGAGATCTGCTGGCGGATCTGCTTGATGAGTGGGTCTTCGGTCATGGTCGTCCTGGCCACTTCAGCTTGACAGGCTTGTCGCTGCGAGGAAACGCGATCAGCCGGAACGGGTACGTGACTCGGGCGCGGACCGGATCTCCGAGAGACGGCGTGCGTTCGTGGACGGTCACCACGAGCCGGTCGCCTTCGTCTTGCAGGCTGACGATGCGGAGGTCGTAGCCGGTGCTCGAGCGTGGGCCTGCAGCGACGAGATAGACCTCGCGGCGGCTGAAGTCGATCGGAGGCAACGTGAGCGGCCGTCCGGGATTGTTCCGCGCGAGGACGTCGCGAAGAGCGGAGCGGCTGCGATAGACGTCGCGCGTGATGCGCGTGAACTCGAGCGGGCCGACCTTTCGCGTCAGGTCCTCGAAGCGCATGGGTCGCGCCGCGCTCCCGCAGCCCGAGGCCAGCAGGAGCAGCGCAGCGCTAATACACGTAGACAGTCTCGCCGTACGGAATCGTGTTGTAGAGCTGCGGCGCGACCCACATCGGGACGCGGACGCAACCGTGACTTGCGGGGTACGGCGGAACGGACGGGTTGCCGTGGATCGCATAACCACCAGTGAAGTACAGCGGGTCGTAGAGGGTCCCGAGCGGACTGGGGTCGAAGCCGCCCACCTTGCGGTAGACCGCGAACCTCCCGACGGGCGTGAAAGCCCCGGCGATGCCGGCCGTCGAGATCGGGACGATCAGAGCGATCTTCGAGGCGCGCACGACGTAAAGCACCTGCAGGCCCTTGTTGACCTCGATGTGCGCTGCCGGGCTCGCGAATTTGGGTGCGGGGTGCCGCGGGTTCGCCAGTGCCTGCCAAAAGCGGGTATCGACGGCTCCCGTCCGCGGGAGGCCGTGCACCTTCTGGAATGCATAGACGGCGTCGAGCATGCGGTCGTCGAAGCGGAGCCCGTAGGGCGCCGCGTAATGCAGCCGGCGCAGCTGGTCTCCGAGCTGTGCGACAGCGGTGTTCCGAGCGCCGAGCACGAGCCTCGGCAGGACGACGCTCGCGCGCAGTGACCGGACGGTTCGGGCATACCCCTCGCTCGGCACGACCTGGGTCGTGATCCGGTACGTCGTGAGCCGCTTCGTGTCGAGCTTGATGCGCACGCGGCTGCCGAACGTGCGGTCGAGGATCACGTCTTGCCCGCGCGCGATCTTCAGAGCGAGCGTTCCCGCGGCGGCCGGGACGAGGTGGGCGGTGAAGTAGTACGCGCTCCCGCGCGCGCTGCTGCCGGCGAAGCCGGTGACGAGCTTCGGCACGACGCGAAGTGGCAGTGGAACGGCCGCCGCCGCTCGCTCGTTGCGGTGTAAGAGCCTGGAGCCGTGATGCGCGCACGGAAGACATACGTGCCGTCGGTGCGCGTCCTGGTCGTTGCGATCTTCCCGCGTGGGCCCGCGAGCTCGACGGCAAGGTTCCGCTCGCCGGGGACGATCGCTCCGCGCAGGACGACCTTGCGCCCGTAGCGGGCGGGATTCGGCCCTGTCAAGGTGAGCCCGTACGCCGTGACCGAGGCTGTCTCGGTTTCCGTCGTGCCGTCTGCCGACCGGGAGGTGAGCGTCGCCGTCCACCCACCGGCTGAATACGTGTGCTCGACCGTCTGTCCGTCTGCCGCGGTGCCGTCGCCGAAGTCCCAGTGATATGAAGCTCCTCCGCCGGCGGCCGCGAACGTCACGCGTAGCGGTGCCGGGCCGGCGGCCGGCGTCGTCTGGATCGAGGCGAGGGGCGCTGCTCCGCCGGCGGCCGGGAAGAGGATCAGAAGGGCGAGAGCGCAAACCAGGCCGCAGCGCACGCGCGCAGAATATCCACCTGCGGTTTCCCTGCAACTGAAAGGGTCAGCGCAACGGCGTTGAAGAGGCCGTGGACGATCATGCCGGGGTAGACGCTTTTCACTCGGCTGCGTAGATAGGCGAGGCCCATTCCGAACGCCGCGAGGAACGGAAACGCCTCGACGAGGCCGTGCGCGAGGCCGAAGGCGACGCCGGTCAACACGATCGCAGCCCACTTCCCGTAGCGGACGAGCAGCGAGTAGCCAAGCCCCCTGAAGGTCAGCTCCTCGACGATCGGCGCGACGACGGCGATCACGATGCCGTTCGCGATGTACGCGGCGGCGTGCTTCGGCTGCCAGACGTCGGGCGTGATCCCCTGCTCGCGTCCCGGTTGGAGGATCGGACCGAGGAGCCGGGTGAAGACGATCATGAAGATCCCGATGCCGAGCCCGATGCGGGCTGCCGTCCCCCAGGAAGTCGGGTGTCTCAGTGCGAAGACCTCGCGCCGGTTACCCGCGAGGCCGGCGATTCCGTAGACGATCGCCGCGATGATTGCGTACTGGACGAGGTTTCCCTCGACGGTCACCCACTTGTAGAGCAAGTCCTTGGGCGGCTTCCCTTCGGTGAAACGCAGTGAGTAGGTCAGAGCTGCAAAGGAAAGGACGAACCCGGTCCAGAGAGTGAGCGCGCGGTTCATGCCACCCACTGCCACAGTGCCCATTGCACAACCGCGACACCGAGGAAGAGCGCGCTACACGCGACCACGGCATTGTGCAGCCGGGGCCTTCCGCTCGTCAGTGCAGCGAGCGCGAGGAAGAGCGGGAAGATCACGAGCCCGAATCTCGGCAGGGAGAGCAGTGGCCAGCGCGAGCTCGGATCGCTGAGCGGGATCGCGAGACTGACCGCGGCGAAGAGACCGTACGGCGCACCGAACCGGCGCCAGGCGACGACAGTCAGTGGGACGAAGAGCACGAGGAAGACGAACGCCTGCAGATTCTCCGCCGCCGCGTGCATCTGATTCGCGCCCGCGACATGCGTGCCGTGACCGACGACGAACTGCTCGAGCCCCCGCCAGGCCGAGACGGCGCTGTCCCAGATTCCACCGAGCGGCCCGACGGGCGAGACGTGCCGATGCCAGCGGTCCTGTGCGTGCAAGAAGGCCCAGGGGTCGTCGACCTGTTGCCAGAGCACGAGCGGATAGACCGCGGCCACTGGAAGCGCGAGCGCGACACCTCCGAGTGCGCGCAGACGGTCCCGCTCCCGCCACGCGAGCAGCGCTAGAGCGGGCAGCAACGCGATGCCCGCAGCGCGCGTGAGGATCGCCAGGCCGGCGAACACGCCTGCGCTTGCAAAACGGTTCCGCTCTGCGACCGCGAATGCCGCGAGCACGAGCAGGAGGAAGAGCGACTCGCTGTACACCGCTTGCAGGAACAGGCTCATCGGGAACACTGCGAGATACAGGACGCTGCGCTGCGCGCCCTCGGGGCCGAGCCGTTCCTCCGCCAACCGGTAGAGCAGGAGGAACGAGCCGAGGCAGCAGGCGAGCGACACGATGAGCCCTGCCAGCAGATAGTGGCCGAACAGGACCCGTCCGAGGACCGCGACGAGTGCGGGGTAGAGCGGGTGGAACGCGGCCGATGTTCCGTCGTAGCCGTTTTGAGCGATCCGGAGGAAGAAGTCGCTGTCCCAGCGCGCCCAGATGTCCGTGAAGTAACCGAGTTCGTGCAGGCGCGGCGTGTCCCAGCGACTCGCGTCGGGGTGTCGGTTCGGCTCGAAGAAGAAGAACGCGAAGATCGCCGCGATCCAGATCGCCGCGCGGCTCCAGAGGTAGATGTCCAGCGCTTGCCTTTGACCAGCGCGCACGGCCGCATGATCATAGGTGGATGAGGGTGTTCACCCTGGAGGAGGCCAACGCGGCCCTCGCCGACCTTCGCCCCATCGTCGAACGCATGGTTCAGCACCGGCGGGACCTGACCGCGGCGCAAGCCCGTCAGGCGGAACTCGTGACCAGGATCGCCGGGAACGGCGGTGACATGGTCCCGAGCGACCTGCACGACCTCGCCGAGACGATCCAGCGCGAAGCCGACGCGATCTCCGACTGCGCCGAGCAGATCAACCAGGTGGGAGCGCAGGTGAAGTCGCTCGAGGAGGGGCTCCTCGACTTCCCGGCGAAGCGCGGCGAAGAAGACGTGCTGCTGTGCTGGAAGCTCGGCGAGGACGAGATCCGGTTCTGGCACGGCACCGACGAGGGTTTCTCGGCCCGGAAGCGGCTCCTGTGACGACAGTCGGCGCAAAGGAGCGCGGGACGCCCGTCGAATAGAGGCCCATGTCCCCGTGGACGCGTCTCGCCATCGTGGTCGGCGTCATGGTCGTGACCATCGTCGTCGCACGTCTGATCGACCGCCGAATTGCCCGGCGGGATCTGCCGCCAGAGGCGATCACCCGCTACCGGATCCTGCGGCGGAGCATCACGACGACGATCATCTTCATCGGCCTCCTGTCGGCCCTGCTCGTCATCCCGCAGGTGCGGGCGGTCGCCGGCGGGTTGCTTGCGTCCTCGGCGGTGGTCGGGATCGTGGTCGGCTTCGCCTCCCAGAGGACCCTCGGGAACTTCGTCGCCGGGCTCCTGATCGCGTTCACGCAGCCCCTTCGGCTCGGCGACTCCGTCGCGGTGGACGACACGGAAGGCGTCGTCGAGGAGATCGGTTTGATCTATACCTTCGTCCGCATCGAGAACGGCGACCGGCTCGTGATCCCGAACGAGACGCTTGTCTCGGATACCATCCGGAACTCCACGATTCGCAGTCGAGAGAAGGTCGCCGAGATCAGCCTCCAGGTTCCACTAGGTCGAGACCTCGGTGCGGTCGTGGACCGGCTGCGAGCGCTTGCGGACGACGCCGACGCCTTCGTACAGGACCTTTCGGGAGACGCGACGGTCGTCGTGCGCGCGCCCGCTCCTGACGAGGCCGCGGCGGAGAAGCTCGAGCGCGAGCTCCGGCTACGCGCGTACGAGCTGCTTCGCGCAGAAGGTGTGTACGCATGACCCCTCCGCCGCGCGGGCGACGCCCACAATCTTCGGACACGTTCCTGCTCGAGCGCCTGCGCAAGCGGCGGCGTGACCGGGTCAGGAGGAGGCGCAAGCGGCTCGGCAAGATCATGACGGGCGTGCTGATCGGCACGGGGTTGTTCCTCGTCATCTCGAGCTTCACGGGCGCGGCCGTCTTCCTGAACAGCTGCGACCTCAACTCGCTCAAGCCGGTGGAGGTCGGCCAGAACTCGTTCGTCTTCGCTGCCGACGGTTCGCTGCTCGGATCGATTCCGGCAGAACGCAACCGTCAGCCGGTCTCGCTCGACCAGATCAGCAAGTGGGTGCCGACCGCGACGATCGCGATCGAGGACCGGCGTTTCTACAAGCACGGGGGCCTCGACTATTTCGGCATCGTGCGCGCGCTCTACGCGGACATCCGAGCGGGGAAGGTCGTGCAGGGCGGCTCGACCATCACGCAGCAGCTCGTGCGCAATCTGTACATCAGCAACAAGTCGCAGACACTCGGTCGCAAGACCACCGAGGCCTGCCTCGCGATCAAGCTGGCACGGAAGAAGTCGAAGCAGTGGATCCTCGCGGCGTACATGAACCAGGTGTACTACGGGAACCACGCTTACGGCATCGAAGCAGCCGCGCAGACCTACTTCTCGAAGCCGGCACGGAGATTGACGCTCGAACAGGCAGCGCTGCTTGCCGGCCTGCCGCAGGCTCCGTCGCGGTTCGATCCGTTCCAGCGCCCCGCCGAAGCGATCGCAAGGAGGGACGACGTCCTCCGGGCGATGCTGAACAACGGCGACATCACTTCCAGTCAGTACGCGAACGCCGTGGCGAAGCGCCACCTGCGCCTCAAGGCCGGGCGCCTGTACACGCGGATTCGCGAGCCGTACTTCTTCAGCTACGTGCGAGAAGCGCTGCAGAAGCAGTACGGCGCGAACACCGTGCGCTCGGGCGGCCTCAAGGTCTACACCACGATCGATCCCCGGCTGCAACGCTTCGCCCTCGACGCGATCAAGCGCACGCTTCCGTACTCCTCCGATCCTGCGGCGGCGATCGTGTCGATCAATCCGCGCAACGGCGCCATTCGCGCCATGACCGAGATCAGTCCAGGGAACCCGAAGAACCAGGTCAACTTCGCCTCCTCCGCCCGGCGCCAGCCCGGCTCGACGTTCAAGACGATCGTGCTCACGACGGCAATCTCCCAGGGCCTGAACCCCGCCACCACTACGTATCTCTCGGCTCCCTTCAAGTACGACCCGACCGAGACGGGATCGTGCGACACGAATCCGCCCACCGCGTGGTGCCCCGAGACGTACGACCACACGTATCTCGGGCCGACGTCGATCGAACGGGCGACGCTTGCGTCCGACAACACCGTGTACGCGCGGCTGTCGCTCGACGTGGGGCCGGAGAACATCGCCGACATGGCCTACCGCCTCGGCGTGAGGACCGACCTACGCACGAGCGACGGCGCTTACGTGCCGTCGATGGGGCTCGGCTCTCGGGTGGTCACGCCGATGGACATGGCCTCTGTCTACGCGACGCTCGCGGCGGGAGGCGTTTACTCGACGCCGATGGCGATCCGGAAGGTCGTCCTGCCGGGCGGGAAGGTGGATACGGAGGCGGGCTGGGGCGTGCCGCAGCGCAAGCGGGCGGTGCCCGATTGGGTTGCCGCGGAGGTCGTGCGCATTCTCGAAGAGAACATGACGCAGGGCACCGGTGTCGGGGCGTACTTCGGCAAGACCTCTGCCGGCAAGACGGGCACCACGGACAACTTCGCGGACGCATGGTTCTCCGGCATGGTCCCCGGGCTCGAAGCCACGATCTGGATCGGCTATCCGAAAGGTGAGATCCCGATGCTCTCGGTGCACGGCATCGCGGTCTCGGGTCCGACCTTCCCGGCCACGATCTGGAAGCTGTTCATGGAGCGCGCGTCGTATTACGCGCCGTTCCCGAAGGAGTTTCCGACGCCGAAGTCGTCTCCGATCTGGATCACGCGTGAATTGCAGTACGCGATGGCAGGCGGCACCTACACGCCGACGGGAACGGCACAGGCACCGACGACGACGAGCTCGGGAAGCGGCAATTCCGACGGCTTCTCCCAGGTTCCCGGCGACGGCACCCAGCCGTAGCTTCGCGCTGCGGCTCGCGGCTGCCGCGATCCCGCTCTACATCGGGGCCTGCATCATCCCCGACGGTGGGCTCTTTCGCGCTGCGCGCTTTCGCGACGTTCATCTCTACCAGGGCTTTGCCGACGCAGTCTTCGACGGGCGCGTTCCCTACCGCGATTTCTTCATGGAGTATCCGCCCGGCGCACTGGCGGTCTTCCTCCCGCCTGCCACCTTCGGCTCGTCGCACTACAACGCCGCCTTCAAGGCGCTGATGGCTCTCTGCGGGCTCGCGACGCTGGTGCTCCTTGCGTGGCTGCTCGTGCGTCTCGGAGCGTCGACGAGGCGCCTGACCGCCGCGGTGCTGCTGTTCGCCCTGTCGCCGATCGCGCTCGGGCCGATCTCGCTCAACACCTACGACGCGTGGCCCGCCCTTCTGACCGTGGCGGGGCTGGCGCTGTTCGTCGCCGGGCGAAGCACGGCGGCATTCGCGCTCCTCGGTGCGGCGTTCGCAGCAAAGGTCTACCCCGTCGTCCTTCTTCCGCCGGCACTGATCTTCGCCTGGCGGACGGGAGGCCGAGCGCTCGCGTTGCGAGGGCTCGCAGCCTTTGCGGGCGTCGCGACGCTCTGCATCGTTCCGTTCCTCGCAGTCGCGCCACACGGGTTGGTGGAGAGCTTCCGTGCGCAGGCCGCACGTTCGTTGCAGGTCGAGAGCCTCGGCGGCTCGGTGCTCGCCGCGGCCGACCGGCTCGGTTTCTACGACGCCACCGTCGTCCACCGCACGGGCCATGCCATCTCGTATGACCTCGTCGGGTCGCTTCCCGAGACACTCGCGGTGCTGAGCTCGATCGCACAGGTGCTGGCGGTCCTCGGTGTTGCGTGGCTCTACGCTCGCGGCCCTAGCTCGGATCCGCGCCGGCTCGCGTTCGCGTTCGCCGCGGCGATCGCGGGCTTCCTTGCGTTCACGCGCTTCTTCTCACCGCAGTACCTCGTGTGGCTCATTCCGTTCGTGCTCCTGCTGGACGTGCCCGCATGGGTCGTCACGGCTGGAGCGCTCGTGCTCGCGCAGGTGTGGTTCTTCCACTACAGCGACGTGTTCGCACTCGGCGGCTACATCTGGCTCGTGCTTCTGCGCGACCTGCTCGTGCTCGCAGTGTTCGTCCTCGCTGTGCTCGAGTTACATGGGCGCGCGGCGAAAGACGAGGATCCCGTCTTCCTCGAACACGAGCTGCCACTCCGGGTTCCGTCGTAGCGCGGCGAGCTGCACCGCGGTCGGAACCGGTGCATAACGATCCGCGTAGCCGGGCTGCGTCTCGTCGGCGGCGACCCACTGCGCGTCTTCGAGGAAAGGAAAGCTGAGGACGCGACGCCGGGCAGACAGGTGGGCACCGAGTGTGTTCGTCGCACTGACGACCTCGCCCGAAGGAATGAGGTCGAGCGCCCGCTCCGCGATCCGGTCGTGCGCTGTGACCCGGGCGGCGGTCGCCTGGAACTGCTGGCCGCCGGGCAAATGCCGCCAGCCCGGAATCGGACCGAGCCGGTAGTTGCCGATCAGTGCAGCCAGCACGACTACGGCGCCGATGGGCAGCAGCCAGCGCGAGAGCCGCTTCGCACCGAAGATCGCGGCGATGATCAGAGGTGGAATCAGGCCCGCGGTGTAGTGGAAGTGGATCGACGTCTGCGTCGTCGTCGAGGAGAGCAGGTTGATCGCGAGCTCCGGGAGTGCGGCGACGAGGACGAGCGGCGAGAGCAGGCAGAGCCCGGCGAGCGGCGCGACGAGCTCGAGCAGGTAGTGGAGGTCGCGGGCGCTGAAAGCCGCTTCGACGATTCGCAGAGGATGGGTGAGAGCAGTCTTCAGGATGCCGCCAGCGGAGCCTCCGACCTCGCTGTAGCGCCCGTAGAAGTCCGACTCTGCACCCGCGTTGTAGTGCGGGATCACGACCGCGATCGCGATCGCCGCCCAGAGCCCGGCCACGCCTGCGATCGCCGCGCCGGCAAGCCAGCGCTTGTGTGAGAGCGCATACCAGATGCCGAAGCCGGCCACGACGAGCGCGATCTCCTCCTTGCAGGCCGCAGCTGCGATCGCCAGCGCGGTAAAGGGCAGGAGCCGGTCTTCGTCGAGATACCAGAAGGCGAAGAGCAGGAGCGGAGTCGCGAGGGCGACGGGATGGAATTCGTTGAGCGTGAGCCAACCGGTGGCCGGATAGAGGAGGTAGGCGAGCGCGAACCCGAGTGCGGAGTGCGCGGAGCCGAGATGCTTGCGCGCCAGCCAGTACACGGGAAGAGCTCCGACTGCGACCGCGATCGCTTGAGCGACGAGCAGCAAATCCGGGCTCGGCCAGATCCACCACAGCGGGGCGAAGACGACGAGGATCGGGTCGACGTGAGCCGCCAGCCTCGAGATCTGGTCGCCGTGCAGGTCGGTCATCTCGAGCGGATGTCCGTGGGCCGTCGACCAGACGGCCTGCACCATGTTCCCGAGGTCGAACCGGCCGGTGATGAACGCGTCGTGGCGCAGAGCCGAGAGCGCCGCGAAGCCGGCGGCGTACGCGGTGATGCCTGCGACGAGAAGGAGACGCGCGCTCGGGAAGAACGGAAGCCGTCTCACAACAGTCGCTCGATGATCCCGCGCCACCGCTCACCGAGCACCGCCTCACTCGCCTTGCGCTCGTAGGCCGCGCGCCCGCCCGCGGCGATGCGGCTCGCGAGCTCCGGGCCCGCGGCGAGTCGCCGGATCGCGCCGGCCAGCGCCTCCGCATCGCCTGCGGGGACGAGGAGCGCGCTCGCTTCGTCGCTGAGAAGCTCACGCGCAGCGGGTGTGTCCGCAGTGACGAGCGGCGCTCCGCAGGCGATCGCCTGGAACGCCTTGTTGGGGATGACGCGGCGCGCCTTGCGGGTCGTTCCGAAGACGCCGAGCGAGCAACCGGCCTGCCGGATCTCGTCCGGCAACTGCTCGTACTCGATCCAGGGCACGTGTTCGACGTTCGGGGAAGGATGGGCGAGCAGTCCGTCGAGCTGGCCGCTGCCAACGATGCGGAAGCGGATGTCGGGCGCCAGCCTCGCTGCGGCGAGGATCGTGTCGACGCCCTGGAGCGGTATCAACTTGCCGACGAAGAGCGCGACGAACTCGTCTGCCACCTGCCAGCCGGGCTCGAAGAGCCGCTCTTCAGCGCCGACGAAGCACACGGGAACATCGTCGAGACCGGCGAGCTCTGCAAAGAAGCGGGCTTGGGCTTCGGTGTCTGCGACCACGACGTCGGCTGCGCGGAACGCGTGGCGGTCGATGCGCTCGAGCGTACGTGCTGCGAACGAGCCCGCCGGGAACCGGCCTCGGTCGGCGACGAGAGTGTCGGCGAGCGACACGAGCGGGTTGAACACGATCGGGCGGCCGCTGGCGGCACGGCGCGCAGCCGGCAGGTCGAAGTGCCCCGGGTAGCCGACGATGAACGCGTCGAAGTCACGCGGTCGCCGCAGCAGCAGTCGTGCTTCCGCGACGGCGAGCTTTGCCGCCTGCGCTGGTCCCGCCGACCACCCGTTGCGATCGTCGTCCCAGACGGAGAGGTGGACCTCTTCGACGTCGACGCCCGCTTTGCCCAGGCATGAGATCACCTGCGAGTTGCGCGGATACCCGCGCTCGTACGTTCCGAAATAACAGACTCTCAACGAGGTATCGGCGGGATCAGGCGGCCACGATCCAGGAGCCCGCGTGAGACGGCCGCACGGGCGAAGCCCGCCCGGCCTCTATTCGGCGTCGCCAAGTCGACGCCTCAGGAGAGGACTTCGTCGACGAGCAGCTCGGCGCGGTCGCGTTCCTGCGCACGCTCCTCGTGGTGGCTCGTGATCATCTCGCTGATCAGCCCGAGCGAGAAGAACTGCATCCCGATCACGACGAGCAGGACGCCGAGCAGCAGCAGTGGGCGCTGGCCGATCGCATGGCCGAGTGCCTTGACCACGGTGAGGTAGATGAGGATTGCCGAGCCGAAGAAGCCGAGGATCAGCCCGAACCCGCCGAACAGGTGGAGCGGGCGGTGCCGGTAGCGGCCGATGAACGAGACGGTCAGGAGATCGAGGAAGCCGCGCACGTAGCGTTCGACGCCGTACCGGGAGCGGCCGTGCTCGCGCTGGCGGTGGTTGACGGGCAGCTCGGCGATGCGAAAGCCGCGATAGTGGGCGAGCACAGGAATGAAACGGTGCAGCTCTCCGTAGAGGCGCAGCCCGTGCACGACCTCGGCGCGGTACGCCTTGAGGCCGCAGTTCATGTCGTGCAGGCGAACGCCCGAGAACGCGCTCGTAACACGATTGAAGATGCGCGAGAGGATGCGTCGCGAGAGCGGATCTCGCCGGCGCGTCTTCCAGCCGGACACGAGGTCGAAGCCCTCGTCGAGCTTCGCGAGCAGTCGCGGAATCTCCGCGGGGTCGTCCTGGAGGTCGCCGTCGATCGTGACCACCGTCTCGCCGCGTGCCTGGTCGAAGCCCGCGACGAGCGCGGCCGCCTTGCCGAAGTTGCGGCGTAGACGCACGACCCGCACGTTCTGCTCGCCAGCGTGTAGCCGCGTGAGCGCGCTGAACGTGCCGTCGGTCGAGCCGTCGTCGACGAAGATCGCCTCCCAGGGTGTATCGAGCGGTTCGAGCGCGGAGCGCAGCTCGTCGTAGAGCAGTGCGACGCTCCGCTCCTCATCGTGCACCGGTACGACGACGGAGATCACGGCAGCTTTATATCCGACGCGCGCGGGATAGCCTCCCTACTCATGGCGGACCTGATCTCGCTCGAGGAGGCACTGGCCCGGATCATCGAGCAGGCCAGACCTCTGGACCGCGGAGCCTGTTCCCCTGGCGGCCGCGGCCGGCCGGGTGATCAGCGAGGACGCGCGCTCGCGGGTCGATCTGCCACCCTTTGTGAGCTCGGCGATGGATGGGTTTGCGGTTCGGTCGAGCGACACCCCGGGCCGGCTTCCCGTCGTCGCGCGCATCGCCGCCGGCGTGCCGGTGCCGCGTGCGCTTGAGCCCGGCGAGGCGATGGGCATCGCGACGGGCGGTGTAGTGCCGGACGGTGCCGATGCCGTCATCCCCTTCGAGTACGTTGTCGAAAGTGACAACGGTATCGAGATCGAGCAAACTGTTGGCCAGGGTGACAACGTGCGCCCTCGAGGTAGCGACGCCTCTGCGGGGGATGTCGTCGTGGCGCAAGGCTCGCGTCTCGGGCCTGCGCAGATCGGTGCACTCGCTGCCGCTGGGCTCGTCGAAGTGTCGGCGGCGCGGCGCCCCCGCGTCATGGTGCTGGCGACCGGCACGGAGCTTCGCCGGCCGGGTGAGCCGCTCGGGCCAGGCGAGGTCTACGAGGCGAACGGCGTGTTGCTCGCGACCGCGTTCGCCTCCGCCGGCGCCGACGTCCAGACACTTCCGACCGTTGCCGACGACGCGGCGGCGCACAGGCGTGTGCTCGAGTCGGGGCTGGAGGCCGATGTCCTCGTCACGTCCGGCGGCGTGTCGGTCGGCCCGCACGATCTCGTTCGCGGGTTGCTGGCCGAGCTTGGCGTCGAGGAGGTCTTCTGGGGCGTGGCCGTCAAGCCGGGCAAGCCCCTTGCCTTCGGCGTGCGCGGGTCAACGCTCGTGTTCGGCCTTCCCGGCAACCCAGTCTCGTCGCTCGTCGGCGCCGAGGTGTTCGTCCGGCCGGCGCTGCTTGCCCTCCAGGGCGCAAGCGTCCCCGGTCCCGTGTACTCGGCGGGGAGTCTGGCCTCGGCGATCAGGCGCAACAAGCAGCGCGACGAGTTCGTGCGTGCACGCTCAGTTCCGTCCGCGACCGGGGTCGTGCTCGAACCGATTACGGGTCAGGAGTCGCACATGATCGCGCGAGCAGCGACGGCCGACGCACTTGTGTACGCGCCGCGCGGTGACGGCGAGCTTGCCGCCGGCGCCACGGTGCGTTACTTGCCGCTGGCCTGAGCTTCGAGCTCGTACGGCTTCGCACCGCGCGGCTCCACTCGGAGCAGCCTTGCGTACGCGATGTAACGGTGTGAAGCGAAGAAGCGCGGATGACACGCCTGCAGCTCGACGACCTCGTGCTTCGGCGAGCGCAGCACCGAGAGGTCGGTCGCTTTGACGATGCGATGGCGTGTCACTGCGTAGATGAACGTTCCATAGGGGACCTCGATCGTGACGCGGTCGCCACTCTTGAGCCGGTCGATGTGCGAAAACGGCGCGCCGTATGTCGTGCGATGCCCTGCGATGTAGATGAGTCTGTTCTCCCCCGGCATGAACGTGCGTCCGTCGCGGCCCGGGCCTTTCTTGAGCGTCTCGTGGTCGGTGCCGTTGACGAGCACCAGGTTCACGCCCATGCGCGAAATGCGGATGCGCCCGATCGCCTCGCCGCGGGTCGAGCTCGCGCGGTAGCGCTTTGCTTCGCGCGCAATGCTCCGGCGCTCGTCGGCAAGCGACGTGGTCGCAATCGGGGCGGAGAACGCCTCGACGCGCTTCTGGTACTGCGACGCGAGTTGGTGCTGCTTCCACTTCGTGTAGAGCGCCGTGAACGGGTCCTGCCACTGCCAGACGAGGAGTGTCCAGGCAAGCGTGAGCGCGCCGGCGACGATGAGCAGCGTCCCTGCGATTCGCAGAGCTCGCCGCATCTAGCCCTCCAACACTTTGAGGTCGGGCGCAGACGATCGCCGGCGGCGCTTGTGTATTCCGAGGACCACGCTCCGTACCACCCTGCGTACCGGCCCGGTCGGCGGGAGCTCGGAGGCTGCGGGATACGGCGCGTAGCGGCCGACCGAGAGCGCGGCGAGCTGCCCCGTGCTTGCGAGCCAGACGACCAGCAGCGGCAACACGATGAACGGTACGTAGCCGACGGCGCGCAGGTCCGCAAGGTACAGAGGCGTGTCCCAGCCGAGACCGAAACGTTCGGCGAAGACGGCGAACAGGAGAGCCGGCCCGGCGAGCCCGGCAACGAGGACGCCGAGCCGAACAGGCACACGCTCGTTTCGCAGTTGCGGAAGCCAGAGCCAGATGTGGAGCGAGGGCAGAAGGAAAATGAGCGCGAAGGGATTGGTCGCGACGACGAGCAGCGAGAGCCCGCCGAGACAGAGCAGCGAGGCGGTGTGGCCCGCGAGCTCCTCCTCGGCCGTGATCGAGCGCCGCGGGATCAGGCGCTCGCGGGAGACCAGCCACCCGGCGAGCGCGAAAACGCCGAGGGCGAGCAAGGACTTCGCGGGCCAGTCGTGCGCGACCGGACTGTGCGGCGAGATTGGCCGGCCCGAGCCGTCGGGCCACGCTCCGAGCAGTCGGAAGAGTTCGAACAGCCCGATGACCCAGGCCCAGAATCCCAGCCGGCTTCTGTATGCGCGAAGCGCCGGGGCCAGCGGGATGTGTCGCCTCCGGCAGCGGGCGAAGAGGTCAACGGCTGTTGCCAAGAAGGGCAACAGACAGGCAAGCAGGACGAGCTCGATCGCCCAGCCGCGGATCAGCCGCGAGCCGAGATAGAGGTAGCTGGAGGTGCCCTGCGTGAACTCGAGCCCCTCGTCGAGCGTCCCGAGTGCATCCTGTGCCGCTCGGCCCACCTGTCCCAGCCGGTCCGCGCGCAGGCCCGCCTCGGTGTCGGTGAGCGGGTCGGGAGGGTTGTCGCCCGCGGTCGTGAGCGTCACCGCTGCGACGCCGTTGGTCAGGAACGGTGCCTGTTCGTATAACGAGAACGGAAAGCCCAGATCGACGAGCTGCCGCACCGCGCTTGGGCGGTCAGGCGGTCGACCCGTCTGCGCCGAGATGCGCGCCGCGATCGTCTGCAGAAAGGTGCCGGAGGGATTGCGCGGGGTGTCGCCGTTGAACTCGACGCGCACCGGCCCGCTGCCGCCGACAGCGTCGAGGTTGATCACCCCGGCGATGTCGCGGCGTAGCGGCGCGTGCGAAGCGAACCAGGCCGCGCCGAGACCGCCGGCGGAACCGCCGTCGGTCGAGACGAAGAGGATCGTGTGGTTCGGGCGCAGGCGTCCGGAAGAGACGCCGGCCGGCGCGCCGTACGCCCGCGCGAGCTGGACGAGCATGGCCGTGCCCGACGCGTTGTCGTTCGCTCCCTGGCCGCTCCCGTCATTGTCGCGGTGAGCCATCACGACGATCGTCCCGGGCGAGCGTCCGACTACCTCCGCGACGAGGTTCTGCATTTCGACTTTCCCCCGCCCGGGAATGACGGCGCTGAACCGTTCAGTTCGAATCGGAAGCCCGTAAGGCTGGAGCTGGCTACGGAACCACTGGGCCGGACCGCTCGCGCCGGGCGGGCGGCTCGATTGTTCCTCGACGAGATTGTTCGCGAGCTGCCTGGTCGCCTCGCCGTCGAAGGCGGGCAGGAACGCCCGCGGCAGCGGCGTCGGCCGCGCGACGCTGAAGGCGGCCACGAGCAGAGGCAGGCCGACGAGCAGCCAGGTTCCTCGGTAGAGGCGACCGTTGACCGGTCGCTGGAGGGAGCCGGGACGCGCCCGGCGCCGCTCGGTCCGGGGCGGAACGGTTGCCATCCGGGGCTATAGTAGGCGCCGAACCACCCGGCAGAGACTGTCCGGCAGGCACGCTTCCGCCAAGCCGACATGCCCGATCCCTCGACCATCCTCCTCGTCGACGACGAGGACTCAATTCAGAAGTTGCTCGCCTATCCACTGGAACGCGAGGGCTTCCGCGTGCTCCAGGCACGCGACGGCGAGGAAGCGATGGCGCAGTTCGCCGCCGAGGACGTCGATCTGGTCGTGCTCGACATCATGCTCCCGAAACTCGACGGGCTCGAGGTCTGCAAGCGCCTGCGCGCAGAGAGCGAGGTGCCGATCATCATGCTCACCGCCCGCGACGATGAGCTCGACAAGGTCCTCGGGCTCGAGCTCGGCGCCGACGACTACATCACGAAACCCTTCTCGATTCGGGAATTCAGAAGTCGGGTCCGCGCGCTCCTCCGCCGCGCCGCGGCGCCGAGGCGTCCCGAGGAGGACGGCGACGTGATCTCGGCGGATGACCTGACGATCGATCTCGCGCGGCGGACAGTCGAGGTGCGAGCGGAGCGGACCCAGCTCACCTACGTCGAGTTCGAGCTGCTGCGCATCCTTGCTGCGAATCCGGGCCGGGTGTACAGCAGGCGGATGCTGCTCGAGGCGCTCTGGGGCGGCGCCGACTACCGCGAGCCGCGGACGATCGACGTGCACGTCCGTCATCTGCGCGAGAAGCTCGAGCGCGACCCCGCCGACCCGGAGTACATCCTCACGGTGCGCGGTGTCGGGTACCGCTTCCGCGACCGGTGAATCCGCTCCGGAGCGTCGGCGCTCGCCTCGGCCTGGCCCTCGCGGTCGTAGTCGCGGCGGCCCTCATCCTCGTCGACCTGATCGTCGTCCCGTCGCTCGAGCGGAACCTCATCGACGCCAAGCTCCGTCAGCTTTCCGAGGCGGCCCCGGGGATCGGATCTCAGCTCCTGAACAGCAAGACCTTCAACCTCGACGACACGATTAACTCCGCCGCCGCCAGCGCGGACGCCCGTGTCGTCTACTTCGAGCCGATCACCTTCAACCCGCCGCGCTTGCTCGTCCGTGCCGACTCGAACGCGGTCACTTCCGCCGACATCGAAAACGACCCGCTCGCGCCGCGAGCCTTCGTCGAGGCTCGCGCGGTCAAAGGGACGACCACTGTGCACGGGATCCGCTATGCGGAGGTGGCATACCCAGTCTTCGGCGGCCCGGTCGTCCTGCTTCGGACCTCGCTGAAGGACTCCCTCCGGAGTATCAAGCTGGTACGCCGCCGCCTGGTCGTCGCCGGTCTCATCGCCCTCGCGGCATCACTGCTCGTCGGCTATCTCTTGGCTTCGCTCTTCGCCCGCAGGATCCGGCGGCTCGAGCGGGCAGCCGATCGGATCGCGAGCGGTGACTTCGGTGAACCCGTCGTCGATTCAGGGCGGGACGAGCTTGCCGAGCTGGCTGCCGCCTTCGAGCGGATGCGGCAACGCCTGGCCCAGCTCGAGCACGCGAGGCGGGAGTTCATCGCCAACGCGTCGCATGAACTGCGCACACCGCTCTTCTCACTCGGCGGCTTCCTCGAGCTGATGGCCGACGAGGACCTGGATCCAATGACCCAGTCCGAGTTCATGGCCACCATGCGCGAGCAGGTCGACCGCCTGACCAAGCTCGCCACGGAGCTGCTCGACCTCTCCCGTCTCGACGCCGGCCGTTTGACGGTCGAGCGCGAGCGGATCGACCTCGTCGATCTCGCCGACACGCTCGCGGAGGAGTTCCGCGCCGTCGCCCGCTCCACGAACCACCCCCTCTCAATCGAGAGCGGAGGGGAGGTGCAGGCTTTCGGCGACGAGGAGCGTGCCCTCCAGATCGGCAGGATCCTCCTCGAGAACGCCCTCGTGCACACGCCGGCTGGAACTCCTGTGCGGATCGAGGTCGATCGGCGCGACGGCGAAGCGCTGCTGGCGATCGAGGACGAGGGGCCCGGTATTCCGGACGAGCACACGGGACAAGTCTTCGACCGCTTCTACCGCCTCGAGGGCTCGAAGGCCTCGGGGAGCGGGCTCGGGCTCGCGATCGCGCGGGAGCTCGGTGAGCTCATGAACGGGTCGATCGAGCTCGACCTGTCGCCGGGCCGGACGAGATTTGCGCTCGTTCTTCCGGCCGCTCCCGAGGACGAATCGTTTTCACGGGAAAACAAGCGCCTCGAAGAACCGTCGCTACAGTGAGCCCGATGCGGCTCTCGGCTCTAGCCGTCGTGACCGTTGTCGCCGCCGTTCTCGGCGGCGGCGCTGCTTTGGGCATCGGAAAGGGCACGGGGTGGCTCGACGAGGGCACGAAGACCGTGGTCGTGAAGGCGCAGCCCTCGCAGGCGGCCTCGCTGCCCGCATCGGCGACATCGAAGGTCCTGCCGCTGCAGGGCTCGAAGTTCGACCCACAACGGATCTTCGCCGCCCGCTCTCCGGGCGTCGTGACCATCTTTGCCTACTTCGGCGACCCGAAGTCCGAGGCAACCGAGCGGGCGCAGGGCTCCGGCTTCGTCATCTCGCCCAAGGGCTACATCCTCACCAATTCGCACGTGATCACGAATGCAGGCGAATCGTCGAAGGTTCAAGCCGCGCAACATCTTTACGTCGAGTTCGCAGACGGCGATCGGGTCGAGGCCCATTCGGTCGGCTGGGATCTCTATGACGACGTGGGTCTCGTTCGCGTCGATCCAGGGGCCCACCGGCTTTCGCCCGTTCCGCTCGGAGATTCGGCGCTCGTCAGCGTCGGTGAGCCGGTGGCGGCGATCGGGAGCCCGCTCGGCAACGAGAACACCCTCACCGTTGGGGTCGTCTCGGCGATTCACCGCTCAATCGGTGCGATCACCGTGCAGAAGTACAAGGTGATCGACGCGATCCAGACGGACACCCCGATCACGCACGGCAGTTCGGGCGGGCCTTTGCTCGACGCACGCGGTCGCGTGATCGGGATCAACGCCCAGATTCGCAGCACGAGCGGCAACGGGAACGACAGCGGAATCGGGTTCGCGATCCCGATCGACGCCGCGAAGAACTCGGTCGCGCAGTTGATTGCCAAGGGCCGGGTGACCTACGCGTACGTCGGGATCAGCACCGAGAATATGACCCCATCGCTCGCCCGGGTCCTGGGCTACAAGACGCAGCACGGCGCCCTGATCGTCGACGTCAGCGCGGGAAGTCCCGGGGCGAAGGCCGGCCTCGAGGGAGGCTCCAGAGAGGTCGACGTCCTCGACCGCACGGTGACGACCGGCGGCGACGTGATCGTCGCGATCGACGGAAGGCCGATCAGGGGTGCGGACGACGTGGTGCGCTTCGTGTCCTATTCGGTGAAGCCCAAGGACGTCGCGGTCTTCACGATCATCCGTCACGGGCAGCGCAAGAAGGTGGCCGTGACGCTTGCCGAGCGCTTGCTGCCGCCAGGTTAGGGCTCCCCGGAGCGGGGCATAAGTGGGAAGCGGGGGTCTTTCCTGACAGGCTGCTCGCAGGCTTGGATAGTTTAGGCGAGGTTTTAGTGGGTAAAACTGACGCGATGACAGCCACGGCCAACGGTGACGGCGCCACCGTTCGACTCACGATCCCGGCGCGCGCGGAGTACATCACCCTCTGCCGGCTCGCACTGACGGGCATCGGCCGCCTTCGCGAGCTCTCCGACGAGCTCCTTGCCGACCTGAAGCTCGCGCTTACCGAAGCCACGTCCAATTCGGTCCGGCACGCATACGGCGAGGAGAACGTCGGCGTCGTCGAGATCTCCTATCTGTTGTTGCCGGACCGCCTCGTGATCGAAGTGATCGACGAGGGCGAAGGGTTCGATCCGGAAGCGGCCGGAGGGTCGCCGGACGAGCTGTCCGAGGGCGGGCTCGGCATCGCGATCATCCGGGCGATCGCCGACCGCGTCGAGATCGGTGCGCGCCCGGAGGGCAAAGGATCACGACTTCGCTTCGAGAAAGGCTTGAACTAGCCCGCTCGGGCTGTATTCTCGCGACCGTTCACCGTTCGAAAAGCGCGCCCAGACCATGCTCCAACTCGTCAACGCCGGACATAAGTCGCTTGCCGACTACGCCACGATTGCGACTCGTGGTCTGATGGACGAGATCCGCCGGCTCGCGGAGCCGCTCCAGGGCAAGCGCGTCGTCCACCTTTCGGCCACGGCATTCGGCGGCGGCGTGGCGGAGATCAATTACACGCTCGTCCCGCTCATGTGCAGCGCGGGCCTCGACGCGGAGTGGCGGATCATCAAGGGCGGCGACGAGTTCTGGAACGTCACGAAGACGATCCACAACGCCCTTCAGGGGAACCCGCAAGGACTGACCGAAGAGCAGCGCGACGTCTTCCGCCGGTATCAGGAGCTGAACGCGGCGGAGTTCGAGGACGACTACGACTTCGTCATCGTCCACGACCCCCAGCCCGCCGGGATGATCGACTACTTCTCGGATTCACGTGCGCACTGGATCTGGCGCGGGCACATCGACTTCTCGACACCGAACCGCGAAGTGTTCGACTTCATCCTCCCTTCGATCAAGAGGTACGACGCGGCGATCTTCCACCTGCGTGAGTACGTGCCGAAAGCCGAGGGTCTTCCTCCCTGTTACATCTGGCCGCCCGCGATCGATCCGCTTGCACCGAAGAACATGGCGCTCTCGGCCGAGGATGCGGCGTACATCGTCGACCAGTTCGGCATCGACGTCGAGCGGCCGCTGCTGACGCAGGTCTCCCGCTTCGATCCCTGGAAGGACCCGCTCGGCGTCATCGACGCGTACCGGCTGGTGAAAGAGGAGTTCCCCGGCGTTCAGCTGGCGCTCGTCGGCTCGATGGCACACGACGACCCGGAAGGCTGGGACTTCTACAACCAGACGGTCGCGTACGCCGGCGGCGACCCGGACATCTACATCCTCTCCAACCTCAACAACGTCGGCTCGGTGGAGGTCAACGCCTTCCAGGTGCACTCGGCCGCAGTCATCCAGAAGTCGATCAAGGAGGGCTTCGGGCTGACCGTCACGGAGAGCCTCTGGAAGACGCGCCCGACCGTTGCCGGCCGTGTCGGGGGAATCGTCGTGCAGATTCAGGACGGCGAAACCGGCTGGCTCGTCGACTCGGCGACCGAGTGCGCACAGGCGTGCATCGAGATTCTCCGCGACCCGCAAGAAGCCCGCCAGCGGGCCTTGCGCGGCAAGGAGTACGTGCGGCGACACTTCCTGACACCTCGCTTGCTTCGCGATTGGCTCGTTCTGATGAACCGGCTGCTCGGCAACGACACGTCCGGCGCCGAGGTTTCGGTCGTCGCGGCAGCTTGAGCGTCACGTGCGTCGCAAGCTGATCGTCGTCTCGAACAGAGGGCCGGTGTCGTATGGACGCGGCCCCGACGGAACGCGCACCGCGAAGCGCGGGGGCGGCGGGCTCGTGACGGCGCTCCGCAGCCTCGTGCAGTACCACGACGTCACCTGGATCGCGAGCGCGATCACCGACGAGGACCGCATCGCCGCCGGAGAGACGCTCGAGGAGACTGCGCGTGACGGCTCGCCCTACCGCGTGCGGCTCGTAGCCCACGACGCTCAGGCGTACGACTGGTATTACAACGTCGTCGCAAATCCCATGCTGTGGTTCGTGCACCACTCTCTCTGGGACCTGCCGTACAAACCAGGGCTTGACGCTGGCTTTCACCGCGCCTGGCAGGACGGCTACATCACGGTCAACGAAAACTTCGCGGCCGCGGTCGACGCAGAGCTGTCCCGCATGCCCGACGCCGCCGTCTTCTTCCACGACTATCACCTGTACCTCGCGCCGCGGCTGGTGCGGGAGCGCCGGCCGGACGTCGCACTCATGCAGTTCGTGCACGTTCCCTGGCCGCCGCCTGACTACTGGCGCATTCTCCCCAAGGACGTCAGGAGCGCGATCCACGAAGGGTTGATCGCGAACGACGTCGTCGGTTTCCACACCGACCGGTGGCGCCGGAACTTCATCTACAGCGTGCGCGAGCTGCTCGGTGAAGACGTCACTGCGAAGACGGTCACGGCGCCGATCTCGGTGGATCCCGTCGAGTTCGACGAACTGGCACAGAGTGACGCGGTGCTGAGCGCTGAGCGCGAGCTCGTCGCGAGTCGCCCCGACAAGCTGGTCGTGCGAGTCGACCGCACGGATCCCTCGAAGAACATCGTGCGCGGCTTTCGGGCGTTCGAGCTGTATCTCGATGCACACCCGGAAGCGCATCGCCATGTGGGCATGCTCGCACTGCTCGATCCGTCGCGGCAGGACATTCCGGAGTACGCCGAGTATCTCGGCGCGATCCAGCGCGAGGCGCGCCGCGTCAACGATCGCTTTCAGCAGAGCGGCTGGCGGCCGATCGACCTGCAGATCGCGGACAACTTCCCGCACTCGGTCGCGGCGTACAAGCAGTTCGACGTGCTGCTCGTCAACGCGATCTTCGACGGCATGAACCTCGTCGCGAAGGAAGCGCCGCTCGTGAATCAGCGTGACGGGGTTGTTGTCCTATCTGAAAACGCGGGTGCGCACGCCGAGCTCGGCGAGTGGGCCCTCACCGTGAACCCGTTCGACGTCGAGGGCCAGGCGGCGGCGATCGGCCGGGCGCTCGAGTTGGACTCGACTGAGCGGCGGGCTCGGCTCGAGGCGATTCGGGAGCACGTGCGCACGCACGATCTGAACCGCTGGACGGAGACACTCCTGGCGGCTCTGGATCGAGTCGCTGCGCCGTCGCGCCGTTAGGATCGGCGACCGGATGGCTGAGCTGAGCCACGTCGGCGAAACGGGGGATGTGCACATGGTGGACGTCGGTGGTAAGCCGATGTCACGCCGCCGCGCTGTGGCTCGCGCGACCGTGCGAATGGCCCCGGAGACCGCACGGCGCCTACGCGAGCTTCCGAAGGGTGACGCGCTCGCGACAGCGCAAGTGGCCGGGATCATGGCCGCGAAGCGCACGAGCGACCTGATCCCGCTCTGTCATCCGTTGCCGCTCACTCTCGTCGAGGTGTCGCTGGAGGTCGGCGATGCGGGTGTCGACATCACCGGTGTCGCCGAGACGACGGCGCAGACGGGCGTCGAGATGGAGGCGCTGACGGCCGTGTCCGTCGCCGCTCTGACGGTGTACGACATGGCGAAAGCGATCGACTCGGGCATGTCGGTGACGGAGGTCACTCTCGTCGAGAAGACGAAGGAGCCACTGTGAAGGCAGCCGTCGTCACGGTGTCCGACGGCGTGTCGGCGGGCGAACGGGAGGACGAGAGCGGCGCGCTTCTCGTCGAGTTGCTCGAGGCCGAGCACTACGAGGTGGAGCACCGGCTCGTTCCGGACGTTCGTTTTCAGATCGCTGCCGTCCTTCGAGAGCTTGCGCTCACGTCGCACGTCATCCTCACGACGGGCGGGACGGGAGTGTCGCCGCGCGACTTCACGCCCGAGGCGACCCAGTCGGTTCTGGACCGGGTCGTCCCCGGGATCGCCGAGGCGTTGCGCGCGGACGCAATCCGGAAGACGCCCCATGGCCTGCTCGGCCGTGGCACGGCCGGCATTCGGGGACAGGCGTTGATCGTGAACCTGCCGGGATCGCCCGGCGGGTGCCGCGACGGTTTCGCGCTGATCAAACCTGCGCTGTCGCACGCGATCGAGCTGATCGCCGGCGGGCGGTCCGAGCACCGCCAGACATGAGCGCCACCGTCGCGCTGCCCCGACGCTTCGCGTCGCTCGTCAAGATCGAGCACACGGTGTTCGCGCTGCCGTTCGCGTACATCGGCGCACTGCTCTGCCTGAACCGTGTGCCTTCCGCGCACGATCTCGTGTGGATCACGCTCGCGATGGTCGGTGCCCGCTCGTTGGCAATGGGCCTGAACCGCCTGATCGACGCGCGGATCGATGCGCGGAATCCACGGACCGCCGACCGCGAGCTGCCGTCGGGAAAGCTCTCTCGTGTCCAGGTGATCGTCTTTTGCGCGCTCGCATTCGCGCTCTATCTCGTGTCGTGCTTCCAGCTCGACCCGATCGTGCGTTGGCTGTGGCCGATTCCGGTCGTCGGGTTCGTGGTCTACCCGTACCTGAAGCGGTTCACCTGGCTGAGTCACATCTGGCTCGGCGCGGTGGACGGGCTCGCACCGATGGGCGCGTGGGTTGCGATCACGGGCCGGCTGCCGTGGGAGGCCTGGGCACTCGGCGCCGCGGTTGCGGTGTGGATCGCCGGGTTCGATCTCTTCTACTCCTTGTTCGACCGTGAGTTCGACGTTGGTCAGGGGCTGCACTCGGTTGCCGTGCGTTTTGGTGTCCACGGCACCTTTTGGGGCGCCCGGATGCTGCATGCGTTGACGGTCGTCCTGCTCGCCGCGGTCGGGGTCGGCCTGCACCTCGGCTGGTGGTACTGGGCCGGTGTTGTTGCGGTGGCAGCGTTGCTTGCGTACGAGCACTCGCTCGTGCGCCCCGGCGATCTGCGTCGTCTGAACGCAGCGTTCTTCACGGTCAACGGTTTGATCAGCGTCGTGTTCTTCGCGTTCGTGCTCGCGGAGACGGTGTCCTAGCCGAGCTCGACTCGGCACGCGCTCCAGGGCCAGTCCGAGCTGTCGCGGCAGAGACCTGCGCGGACCGGGTTCTCCATCACGTACCCGCAGATCCGCTCGAGCTCTTCTTCGTCGGCGAGCGCCCGCGACCAGTAGCGGTCGCCGAACACGTGCCCCCAGCGCTCGTACTTCCCGTTGAACCCTTGCGCGTAGTCGCCGTTCAGCATCTGCATGCCGTCGGAGAGGTTCTGCCGGGTGGTCTCGAGCACCAGGTGGTAGTGCGTCGTCATCAGGCAGAAGGCGAGGCACTCCCATTCGAATGTCTGCACGGCGAGGGCAAGGAGCCCCAGGAAGTTCCGGCGGTCGTTGTCGTCGAGGTAGATCGCCATCTTCGCCACGCCGCGTGTGGCGACGTGAAAGAGCCCGTCGGGCAGGACCGAGCGAGGAACGCGTGGCATTCCGCGCAACCTAGGCGCACGTCTGCCCGTCTCCCTGTCCGGGAAGGTCGACTGTGGCGTAAGAGTCCCACTCTCGGCACAAACTCCATGCCCGGAGGAGCCAGTCCGAGCCACGTCTGCGCCGGACATGTCGGGGACAGTCCCCGACGGGGCTCAGTCGGCCATGGCCGACAGTTCAGGGGCCGCGACCCCGGCGCGACTACAGTGGCTTCGTGATTCGCGCTCGGGGGCTTGAGAAGCGGTACGGCGACAAGCGCGTTCTGCGCGGCGTGGGCTTCGAGGTGGCACATGACGGGTTCTTGCTCGTCACCGGGCCAAACGGTTCCGGCAAGACCACGCTGCTTCGGCTCTGCGCGGGGCTCGCCGTGCCTACGGCCGGTGAGCTGCACGTTCCCTTCGAACGTGGCCGCATCGGGTACATCGGGCACGAGCCGCTCGTCTACCGGGAGCTCACCGCACTCGAGAACCTCGACCTCTACGGTCGGCTCTACCGCGTCGCCGAGCGGCGTGAGCGCACCGGGATGCTGCTCGAGCGCTTCGGGCTCTGGGACGCACGGCACGAGCGCGCGGACTCGTACTCGCGCGGGATGCTGCAGCGACTCGCTCTCTGCCGTGCGCTCCTGCACGATCCCGACCTGCTCGTCCTCGATGAGCCGTACAGCGGCCTCGACGAAGAGGGTGCCGCCTTGCTCGACCGCGAGCTCGGGGAAGCGCGCAGCAGCGCCGCCTTCGTCGTCGCGACACACGATCCCGCGCGCATCGAGCGTCTCGCCTCCTCGAAGCTCGCACTCGCATGAACTACTTCGCCGACGTCGGAACGCTCGCCCGCAAGGATCTGCTGCTCGAACTGCGCGCGCGCGACACGCTGCCGGCGATGCTCCTGTTCGTCCTCTCGACGCTCGTCGTTTTCCACTTCGTCCTGCCCGGAGATTCATCCGAGCTCGCGGCCAAGGGATTGCTCTGGGTCGCGATCGTCTTCACCGCGCTCCTCGGCCTCTCACGCGCCTTCGCCGCCGAGCGGGAGCAGGGCGTCATCGATGGGCTCGTCCTCGCACCGAGCGACCGCAGTGCGATCTGGTTCGGCAAGGCCCTTTCGGTACTCGCCTTCCTCGGGCTTGCCGAGCTCGTCGCTCTTCCCGCGTTCGGCCTCTTCTTCGGTGGCGTCGACGGTCCGATGCTGGCCGGGATCGTCCTCGCGGACGTCGGCATCGCCGCTGTCGGGACGCTCCTCGCGGCCATGGCGGCGGCCAGCCGCGCCCGGGAGCTTCTGCTGCCGCTCCTCTTCCTGCCGCTCGCGATCCCGATCGTCGTCGGCGGCGTGGGGGCGAGCGTGACCGACGACCCGTCGCGCTACGTGGGGTTCCTCGCCCTCTACGACGCGCTCTTTGCGATCATTTGCTGGGCTTCCTTTGAGTACGTCGTTACGGAATAACCGCCTCGCGGCGCTCGCCCTGCTCGCCTTCGCGCTGGTCGTCTCGTCGATCGCGCTCGTCTTCTTCTACGCCCCCGTGGACGCGGACGGCCTGAACCAGAAGATCTTCTACTTCCACGTCGGCATCGCATTGACGGCGTACGCCTGCTTCGCCTGGGGTGGTTGGAAGGCGCTCCGGGTTCTCTGGAAACGGGACGACGACGCCGACCTCGAGAGCTACGTCGCGATCCACCAGGGCGTGATCTTCGGTGCCCTCACGCTCGTCACCGGCTCGATCTGGGCGCGTTACCGCTGGGGTCACTGGTGGGAATGGCACGAGGACCAGCTCGTGCTCTTCCTCGTCCTGTTCCTCTTCTACTCGGCGTACTTCATGCTCCGCTTCTCCGTTCCGCCCGGTCCGCGCCGTGCGAATCTCAGCGCGGTCTACGCGCTGTTCGGCGTTGCGCTCGTGCCCGTCAGCATCCTCGCGATCCGTCTGTCGGAACGATTCATCCACCCGGTCGCATTCGACCGCGGCGGGCCGAACATGGCCGGCTCACAGTTCTTCACGTTCTGCGTCTCGTGGGCGGCGCTGCTCACGCTCGCCGCGTTGCTCTACCACGTCGAGCTCGCGGGGAAGCGCATCGACGTTCGCATGCGTGAGCTGCGCGAGGCGCTGCGGTGACCTCCGAGGAGAAATACGTTGCAGCCGCGTACCTCGTCATCTTCGCGGTCGTCCTCGCCTATGTCGTGATCATCGCGCTGAAGCTGCAACGGCTCGAGCGCGAGCTCGCCGAGCTGGCCAAGCTGGCGCGGGATCGCCAGGAGGAGCGCGAGGCGGTGTCCGTTGGCTGAGCTGCTCTTCTGGCCGGCCTTGCTCGCCTACAGCGAGGCGGCGGTCGCCTACCTGAACGACGCGCGGCATCCCGGCGCAGGTGGCCGGCTCGCGACCTGGGGCGTTCGCATCGGCTGGCTCGTCCAGACTGCGCTCCTCGGCGTGCAGGCCGCCCGCGCCGACGGTTTCCCGTGGTCGACATGGGCCGGCTCGCTGAACCTCTTCGTCTGGCTCGTCGTCGGCGCATATCTGATCTGGGGCTGCCAGCCGCGCTACCGGCTGCTCGGCCTCGCAGTGCTGCCGCTCGCCGTCGTGCTGTTCGTGCTCGCCCGGATCGGCGGGGGAACCGGGATCGGCGACCGGAGTCACTACTCGAACGTCTTCCTCGCCCTGCACGTCGGGCTTGTCCTTGCGGCCTTCGCGGGCTTCACGCTCGCTGCGGCGCTCTCTGTGCTCTACCTGTGGCAGGAACGGCGCCTGAAGAGACGAGAGAGCTCGATCCTCCGGCTGCACGCACCCGCGCTCGCCCGGTTGGACGACGTCGCGGCACGCACGATCGCCTTCGCCTTGCCCGCGCTCACCCTCGGGATCGCCGTCGGCGTCGTCCGCCTCCGCGAGCACGGCGGGGGGCTCGACGCGCTGATGGCCGTCACCATCCTCACGTGGACGGTGTACGGCGCCTACCTAGCGTTGCGGCACCTCGCCGGTTGGCGCGGCCGCCGCGCGGCGTATCTCGTTCTCGCCGGCTTCGTGCTGGTTGCCGTCGTACGCCTGGCACTCCCAGTCACCCACTTCGCGACATGAGTATCGTCCTCGTCGGCATCTCGCATCACAAGGCTCCCGTCGAGCTGCGCGAGCGCGCGGCGCTCGACTCGAAGCACGCTGCGGAGCTGGCCCGCACGCTTGCCGGTGACAACGGCGAGGCGGTCTGCCTGTCGACGTGCAACCGCACCGAGCTCTACCTCGCAGACGAGTCCGCCGACGCAGCCGAGGAGAAGGCGGAGGCCGCGCTACTCGCCCTCGAGTCGGAGCTCGGCCCTGCGCTCTACCGGCTTCGCGGCGACGATGCCGCGCTCCACCTCTTCCGCGTGGCCGCCGGGCTCGACTCGATGATCCCGGGCGAAGGAGAGATCCTCGGCCAGGTGCGCGCGGCGCACGACGGGGGTGCGACGGGGCCGTTGCTCGACCGTCTCTTCCGGCAGGCGCTTCAGGCAGGACGGAAGGCGCGCACGCAAACCGCGATCGGCGAGAGCCCTGCGTCCGTTTCGTCGGCTGCGGCTGCCCTCGCAGAGCAGGTGTTCGGGGATCTGCGCGACCGCAGCATCCTGGTCATCGGCGCCGGCAAGACGGGTGAGCTGGCGATTCGGAATCTCGTCTCGCGGGGCGCCTCGATTGCATTCGTCGCCAACCGCACCGGCGAGCACGCGGAGGAGCTCACGGAACGCTTCGGCGGCGAGGCCCTGCCGCTCGCGCGCATCGAGGACGAGCTTGCACGTGCCGATGTCGTGCTCTCGTCGACGAGCGCGCCGGGCTGGGTCCTCACGCGTGAACAGGTAGAGCGAACGCTGCCGGCACGCAAGGGCCGGCCGCTCTTCCTGATCGACCTCGCCGTGCCACGCGACCTCGAACCGACGATCCACGAGCTCGATGGTTGCTACCTCTACGACATCGACGACCTGGAGGCGGTGGTCGCGGAGACTCTGGCCGGCCGGCGCCGCGAGGCCGAGCGCGCCGAGACGATCGTCGCTGAGGAGGCGGACCGATTCCGTGCGTGGCAGGCGTCGCTCGAAGTCGTTCCGGCGATCACCTCGCTGCGTGCACGCGCCGAACAGATTCGCGACGCCGAGCTTCGCCGCGCGAAGCTGAACGACGCCGAGCGCCGCGCGGCCGAGTCGGTGACCGCTGCAGTTCTGAACAAACTCCTGCATCTGCCGACCATTCGCATGAAGCAGGCAGCCGCAGCAGCCGACGGCGTGATTTATGCTGATGCGGTGCGTCACCTTTTTGGTCTCGAGGACGAACGCTGAAGTCGGCGAACCTGATCGGACGCCCGCTCCCCGTGCAGGCGCCGACCGCCTTCGTGCGCGTCCGCAGACGCCGGCTGTGCGGTCAGCCGCGGGTCAAGCCCACCTGGTGCCGTGCTGATCCGCGTCGGTTCCCGCGGCAGTAGGCTCGCGCTCACGCAGGCCGAGCTCGCGGCAGCGCGACTGCGTGGGCCCGGCATCGAGATCGCGCTCGTGCCGATCACGACGGCAGGTGATCGTGACCGCAGGAGCCCGTTCGGCGAGATCGGTGCGCGCGGCGTCTTCGTCAAGGAGCTCGAAGAGGCACTCCTCGACGGACGCATCGACGTCGCAGTGCACTCCGCAAAGGACATGACCTCGACCGACACGGACGGGCTGGCCGTCGGTGCGTACCTCGAGCGCGAGGATCCTCGCGACGCGCTGTGCGGCATCTCGAAGCTTCGGGCCGGGTTGCGGATCGGGACAGCCTCGGTTCGCCGGCGCGCGCAGCTGCTCGCAGTCGAGCCCACGCTCTCGATCGAGCCGCTGCGCGGGAACGTCGAGACGCGTCTGCGCAAGCGCGGGGAGCGCGGGCTGGATGCCATCGTGCTCGCGGCCTGCGGTCTCGACCGGCTCGGGCTCGCTGCCGAGATCGGTCATCGGTTCGAGCCCGACGAGCTCTTGCCGGAGGCCGGGCAGGGCGCCCTCGCACTGCAGGTGCGCGCCGGGGAGGAGCACCTGGTCGCAGCTGCAGACCACGGCGAGACGCGGACACGCGTCGAAATGGAACGGGCCTGCGTCGCGGTGATCGGCGGCGGCTGCCTCGCGCCGGTGGCGGCGTATCACGACGGCAAGCTTTTGACCGGTCTCGTCGCGGCCGAGGACGGCAGTTGGCTCGAGCGGCGGACCGGTTCCGATTCCGGCGAAGTCGCGGCCGCGCTGATGCCGTTCGTCTCCTCCTGACGTGCGCGTGATCGTCACGCGCCCGCGCGCGCAGGCAGAACCACTCCTCTCCGCGTTGCTCGTCGAAGGCTTCGAGCCGGTGCTCTGCCCGTTGCTCGAGATCGAGCCCATCGACGACGGCCCGATCGACCTCGACGGCTACGACTGGGTCATCGTCACGAGTGCGAACGGCGCCGTTGAGCTCGCGCGGCGGCGGGCAGGCAAGCTGCCACGGATCGCCGCGATCGGCGAGGCCACGGCCGCGGCCCTCGCCGACCACGGCCTGGCGGCCGACTTCGTCCCGTCGTCCGCCTCGCAGGAGGGCCTGGTCGCAGAGCTGCCGCGACCGGTCGGGCGTGCGCTCTTCGTGGGCGCAGCCGGAGCCCGGACGCTGCTGGCCGATGAGCTCCCGGCCGACTTTCGAGCGGCGTACCGCACGGTCGAGCTGACCCCCACGCCGCCCGCAGGCGATCTCGTCCTCCTCGCCTCTGCGTCGGCGGCGAGGGCCTGGGCGAGGCTCGGCGGAAACGGCCCTGTGGTGACGATCGGACCGCAGACGACGGCTGCCGCCCGCGCCGCCGGGCTCGACGTCGTCGACGAAGCGAAGACACAGGACGTCTCGGGCCTCGTAGACTCCGCCGCGGTTTGGCGCGCTTCATCACGTTCCTGACGGACTTCGGGCTGCAGGACGACTTCGTCGGGACCTGTCACGGCGTGATGAAACGGATCGCGCCCGAGGTCGAGATCATCGACATCACGCACGGCATCGCGCCGCAAGGCGTGCTGCAGGGCGCGCTCACCCTTGCGAACACGTTGCCGTTCATGCCGGAAGGGGTGCATCTTGCGGTCGTCGATCCAGGCGTCGGGGGGTCGCGACGCGCGCTCGCGCTTCGTGACGTGAGCGGCCGCGTCCATGTCGGGCCCGACAACGGCCTGCTCATACTCGCGGCCGAAAAGCTCGGCGGGATCGCCGAGGCGCACGAGCTCGGCAACCCGGAGTACGCGCTCGACTCCGTCTCCCGCACGTTCCACGGCCGGGACCTCTTCTCTCCCGCCGCGGCTCACCTCGCGCTCGGCGTGCCGCTCGCCGAGCTCGGCCCGCCCATCGATCCGGACGCGCTCGCCAGGCTCGACATTCCCCAGCCCGAGGTCGGCACGACGCGCATTCACTGCACGGTGCTCTCCATCGACCGGTTCGGAAACATCGGGCTCAATCTCGACCGCTCGCACTTCGACGAGGCAGGCATCGTGCCGGGCACGAGGGTCGAGCTGCAGGTCGGCCACGAGCGCTACTACGCCGTCGCGGCCCGGACGTTCGCGGACGCACGACCGGGCGACATCATCCTGTACGAGGACGCCTATCGGAACATCTCGATCGCCGTCAACGGCGGAAGTGCAGCCGCGATGTTCGGAATCTCGGAGGGCCGGGACATTCGCATCCGGCTCGGCACATCGTGAACAGACGCGTGCTCGGTCAGAAGTTCGCGCGGCTCGCGACGAACGCCGTCATGCGCAGCCCGCGTCTCTGGGGTCTGTTCCGCCCGCTCATGCGCAAGCAGTTCGATGCGATCGCCGGCACCTGGGACACGATGCGGGCAGCAGACCACCTCGCGCCGTACGAGGCTGCACTCGAGGCGATCGAGCCTCAGCCGGTCCGGGCGCTCGATCTCGGCACCGGCACGGGGCAGGGCGCCTTTGCGATCGCAAGACGGTTCCCTGACGCGGAGGTGGTCGGAGTGGATCTCGCGACCGCGATGCTGGCAGAGGCGGAGCGAAACACGCCTGACGACTTGCGGTCGCGCGTGCGTTTCGTCGCGGCCGACGCATCCGTGCTTCCGTTTCCGAACGACTCGTTCGGACTGGTGGCTCACGCGAACATGATTCCGTTCTTCGACGAGCTCGTTCGTGTGCTCGAGCCCGGCGGCCAGGTGCTCTTCGCCTTCTCGCTTGGAGCCGGAACGCCGATCTACGTCCCCGCCGAGCGGCTGCGAGCTGAGCTCGAACGACGTGGATTCATGGACTTTGCGGAGTTCGCGGCGGGCGAGGGCACAGCGTTTCTTGCCCGCAAGGCAGCACCGGCGTAAGCTCGGGCTTACAAGGTCGTTCGCGGCGCGGTATCACCGGTCCGGACGGCCTTCTTTTTGCGGGCGAGCCGGGCTAGTTCAGCTCGGCGGCGGCCTGCGGGAAGCCGCGTGAGCGTGCCGCCTCGGCCCAGCTCGAAGCCTCGGCCTGGTCGGCGAACCCGGCCACGTAGACCTCGAAGCCGCCACAAGGATCGTTGCGGAGCTTCGCCCCCGGGAATCCGACCGACGCGGCGCGTGTGGCGATCGCAGTCGCAGAGGCGCGATCGCGACCGTGGCCGAGGATCCCGTCCCAGCGGCCGACCTGTTTCGCCTGGATGCACTCGAGCGTGACGGGGAATCCCTCGCGCCTCGCCTCGCTCTGAAGGTCGACGCCCACGTCGAAGGTGTCGATCCCGCGGACGACGACGCGGAAGCCGTCGCAGCCCTGGATCACGTTCGCGTTGACGAATCCACGCCCGGTTACCTGGCTGCGAAGTGTCAGGGCCTGCTGATGGGTCTTCCTGCGACCGAAGACGGCCTCGAGGCCGCTGAGGAACTCGGTCCGCCCGCACGCCTGCTGAACCGAATCGGGGCGAACTGTCGAGCCCGAGAGCCCCAGAGACGGCACCGATGCGGCAACCCCGCCGACCAGGCAGGCCAGCACCACGAGACGAGCGACCCTCACGGGGCAGAGGTGTACCAGACCCCCCGGCCCCCAGTCGCAGTCTTAACGAATCCTTTAGAGACTTCACGAGCGCGGATGGAGGAGACGAACGGCTCGAGCGCTGCGCCATGCGGATATCGGGAAAGCTAGACGGTGCGGCTTGTCATGACGGAAAGTTGGCAGCCATCGACGTACCCGTTCAGTACTTCCAATCGGTCATAGCGATCGAGTTCGCCGTCAGCGGCGCACCGGCGTACTCGTGCTGCTCGACGTCGAGTGGTAGCCTCTCGATCCGCCGCCGACGGCGGCTTTGCCGGCGTCGGCCACATCGGCGTGGATCGAAACCGAGCGCAGCAAAGTCATCATGGGCGGCGCAAAGCGCCGCCCGGACTTTGCTGCGGAGAGTGGCGAGGGCCGGAATCGAACCGGCGACACCACGGTTTTCAGCCGTGTGCTCTACCAACTGAGCTACCTCGCCCGGGCGGGGCGCAGTTTAGCCGGGGCTAGAGCGGGGCTCGTGCGGCGGCGAGCCGGGCGACCAGGACGTCGACGAACTCGCCCTTCATCAGGACCGCGTCGGCGCCGGCCTCGGTCACTGCGGTGTGCAGCGCAGGCTCCTTGTCCCCTGTGAGCGCGATGACGCACATGCTCGGGTGGTCTCGCCGCAGCCGGGCGACGGCGGAGACTCCGTCGAGGCGCGGCATGTGCAGGTCGATGACGACGGCGTCCGGGCCGAGTTCGTCCGCGAGCTCGATCGCCGCGAGGCCGTCGAGTGCGGTGCCGACCACGGCAAGTTGGGGCTGCCGCTCGATCAGCGGCGAGAGCGCATCGAGGAAAGGCTGGTCGTCGTCCGCGAGGAGAACCCGAATCGTGCCTCCGGCATCGGCCTCCTCGCATGGGTCCGCAAGTTAGCCTTGTTCGACATGTCTTTGCAACCACTTCGCCGCAGAGTCTCGGTGATCGGCGCTGCACTCGACCTTGGGCAGGACCGCCGGGGAGTCGACATGGGCCCGTCGGCGATCCGCTATGCGGGTCTGGATGACGCGCCTCGACGAGCTCGGGCACGAATACGTGGATTGCGGAAACGTCGAGACGGCCGTGGCCGAGGCGACGGCTGCAGGCGACGAGCAGGCACGGTTTCTGCCCCAGATCAAGGACACCTCGCGGCGGATCGCGACGCTCGTCGCCAGGGCCGCGCGCGAAGACTCCGTGCCGGTCGTGCTCGGTGGGGACCACTCGGTGGCCCTTGGCACCCTGGCGGGTCTGGCCGAGGTGCACGGACCGGGCGGGACGATCTGGATCGATGCGCACGGCGATCTGAACAGTCCCGACACGAGCCCGAGCGGAAACGTGCACGGCATGGTGCTCGCCGCAGTGCTGGGCCTGGCCGGGGACCGTTTCCGCGAGGACGGTTGGGGTCTGCCCGCGGTAGCGCCCGGCCGCGTTGCTCTGGTCGGGGTCCGCTCGCTGGACGACGGCGAGCGGGAGGTGCTCGGCGAGCTCGACGCGAAGGTGTTCACGATGAGCGACGTCGACAGACTCGGTATCGAGCGCGCGATCCGGGAGTCGCTGACGCACGTCGCCGGTCCAGGCTTCGTCCATGTGAGCCTCGACATGGATGCGATGGATCCCGAGGTGGCGCCGGGCGTCGGCACGCCGGTGCGCGGCGGTCTGTCGTATCGCGAAGCGCACCTCGCCATGGAGTTGATCGCGGAGTCGGGTCTTGCGTCGTCGCTCGACGTCGTCGAGGTGAACCCGATCCTCGACCGGGAGAACGAGACGGCGCAGCTCGCCGTCGAGCTCGTAGCCTCGGCGCTGGGCGCGCGGATTCTCTGAGTCAGCCGGCGTCGAGAAAGCGCTCGAGCGCGTCAGCAGTCTCTTCGTACGCGTCCCAGTAGACCATGTGCCCGCCGGGCACCTCGACGATCTCGATCAGGTCGCCGAGCGCGAGGCGGTACGCGTCGACCTGTTCTTCGCGCACGAGCCCGAACTCGCCGGCGTGCAGCAGCAGGGTCGGGACGCGCAGGCTCTCGGCCGGCGGCGGTGGTGTGCAGAGCTCCCCGTACATCGTGACGACTGCGCTCCGGCAATAGCGCATCCGAAAGCGCCCATCGGGGTGGCGCGCGAGATGCTCCCGCATCTCCTCCTCGAGGAACTCGCGTGGCGTCGGAGCGCCCGTGTCGAGACGCGTGGTGATCGCTTCCTCGGCTGATGCGAAGGATTGATCGGAACGCTCGAGCTCCGCAAAGTCGAAGCCGACGTGCGGTAGGAGCTGGATTGCGGGGTCGAGCAACGCTGCGCGCTCGACTCGCTCCGGGACGAGCGCCGCGAGCTCGAGAAGCAGACGGCCGCCGTACGAATGGCCGACCCAGGTCGAAGCTCGGATCCCATTCGCATCGAGCGTCTCGAGCACGTCGTGCGCATGCGTCGCGATCGTCCACGGTGGCTCCCAGCCGGAGCCGGCATGTCCGCGGAGATCGGGGGCGAGCACATGGAAGCGATCGGCGAGCCGCTCCTCGGCGAGCCTGCGAAAGCGTCGGCCGTGGGCGTTGAGACCGTGAAGGAAGACGACTGGCGGTGCAGTCACGTCACCCCACGCGTGCAGGTTGAGCTCCATCTCTGGCAGCCTAGTCAGGGGTGCTCGCCGTCCTTTACGACATCCACGGGAACCTGGTCGCGCTCGAGGAGGTGCTGAAGGACGCGCAGGCCGCCGGCGCCGACGGCTATCTCCTCGGCGGGGACTTTGCCTCCTGGTCGCCATGGCCGAGCGAGACGATCGAGCGCCTGCGCGGACTGCCGAACGCTACGTGGATCCGCGGCAACGGTGAGCGCTGGCTTCGGGAGCCGCCGCTCGACCGTCCGGAGGTGATGCAGTCGCTCGAGCAGCAGGACTCCGGCCTCGGTGCCGACGAGGGTTGGCTGTATTCACTTCAGTCCGCGAAGGAGCTGGACGGCGTTCTCTATGTCCACGGCTCGCCGCTCTCCGACGTCGAGAGCTTCCCGTCGGAGCGCCGGGGACGACGACGAGCGGATGCTGAACGGTGTTCGCGACCGTACCGTCGTCTTCGGTCACAGCCATCTGCAATTTCGGCGACCGGGGCCGAACGGCACGACGTTGATCAATCCCGGCAGCGCCGGCATGCCGCTCGACGGTGACGTGCGGGCTGCGTACGCATTGCGCGGTGACGACGGTGAGTTCGTGTTCCGCCGGGTCGAGTACGACGTCGAGCGTGCCGCGCAGGCGTGGGAACGCGTCGGCAGCGACTTCGGCACGTTCGCGGCGCAGCGGATCCGCCGCGGCTCTGACTAGTCCGAGTCCGTCGACTCCTCACCGTTTCCGGACGGCTCGTAGTACTTCGTCCCCTTGAGCTCGTCCGGGAGATAGTCCACCTCGAAGCCGGCCGGATCGGAGTGCGGGTACAGGTAACCCTCGCCGTGTCCGAGCTTTCGCCCGTAGAAGCTCCCGTCGCGCAGGGACTTCGGCGGCCGGATGTTTCCGCGCTCCTGGACGTCCCGCGTTGCCCGATTGATCGCCTCGTAGCTCGCGTTCGACTTCGGGGCGAGCGCCAGGTAGATCGCCGCCTGCGAGAGGTTCAGGCGTGCCTCGGGCAACCCGACATGCTCGACGGCCTGCGCCGCCGCCACAGCAACCATGAGCGCGCGAGGATCTGCATTGCCGATGTCCTCGGACGCGAGCACGATCATGCGCCGCGCGACGTACCTGGCGTCCTCTCCGCTTTCGAGCATCGCCGCGAGGTAGTAGACGCTCGCATCGGGGTCTGACCCGCGCATCGACTTGATGAACGCCGAGATGAAGTCGTAGTGCGCGTCGGCGGCCTTGTCGTACACGAGCGGGCGCTTGCGCGCTGCGTCGTCGACGTGCGCCTCCGCGAGCGGTTCGTCTGCGGCTTGCGCCGTCTGCACCGCGAGCTCGACGATGTTGTGAACGGAGCGGGCGTCGCCGCCCGCGCGTGTCGCGATCAGGTGGAGCAGGTCGTCCGGGATCTCGACGCCGAGCTCGGCGGCTCCGCGTCGCGCCACCGTCTCGAGGTCTTCGATCGAGAGTGACTCGAGCTCGTAGACCTGCGCGCGGGAGAGGAGGGCGGAGTTGACCTCCATGTACGGGTTCTCCGTCGTCGCGCCGATGAGCGTGATCACGCCCTCCTCGACGCCGGGGAGGAGCGCATCCTGCTGCGCCTTGTTGAAGCGGTGGATCTCGTCGAGGAACAGGATCGTGCGCCGGCCGGTCGCCCCGAGCCGCTCGCGCGCGCCGGCAAGGACGCCGCGCACCTGCGCGACCGTCGCCGAGACTGCGGACAGCTCTTCGAACTCTGCGCCGGTGGCCCGCGCCACGATGCGGGCGAGGGTTGTCTTGCCGGTGCCCGGCGGCCCGTAGAAGATCGCCGAGCGAACCCGGTCCTCCTCGATCGCGAGGCGGAGCGCCGAGCCCGGGCCGAGGACGTGCTGCTGGCCGACGAACTCCTCGAGCGACTGCGGGCGCATCCGCAGCGCGAGCGGGGCGACCGCCGGCAGCCGCTGCTCCGCCGCGTCTGAGAAGAGGTCGCTCATTGCAGGGAAGTATGCTCCGCGAAGGCCCAGTGGCGACCGAGACTCACGAGGACTTCTCCGAACCGATCCTGCCCGGCAAGGGCGCGTCGGACTACGAGCGCTACCTGCGCACGGACGAGCTGCTGGCGCTGCAGAAGACGGCGGAAGAGCGCGCGCACCCGGACGAGCTCCTGTTCCAGACCGTGCACCAGTCCTCGGAGCTCTGGCTCAAGCTCGGGACGTCGGAGGTCGCGCGCGCGACGGAACACCTGCGCTCCGGCGAGCTTTCCGCTGCGCTTCGGCTGCTTCGGCGCGCCGCGCTCTGCCTGCAGTTCATCACGCGGCAGCTCGACATGCTCGAACAGATGTCGCCCTGGGAGTACCAGACGGTCCGGGAGGTGCTGGGTCACGGAAGCGGTTTCGACTCCCCCGGGTTCCGGGAAGTGCGCAGGGTCACACCGCCGCTCGGTGAGGCATTCGACGTCGCCGTTTCGCAGGCCGGGCTCGACCTCGTCGAGGTCTATGTACAGGGCCGCGAGCACGAGGAGCTCTACCAGCTCGCAGAGGCGCTCATCGAATGGGACGAGCGCATCACCATGTGGCGCATTCGGCACTACAAGGTCGTCGCGCGGATCATCGGCGACCAGGTCGTGGGCACGCAGGGGACACCGGTGGAGGTGCTCGGGAAGATGATCCACCACAACTTCTTCCCGGCGCTCTGGCGCGCACGCAACCAGCTGACCGCACGCGCAAAGGAAGAGGAGGCGTAGCCGATGGCCACGGTGGCGCTGCGGGACGAGGTCACTGAGCTCCTGCAGGAGCTCATTCGGATCGACACGACGAACCCGCCGGGCAACGAGACGGCTGCGGCCGAGGTTCTCCAGGCCTATCTCGAGGACAGCGGCGCGGAGGTCGAGCTGTATGCGCGGATTCCGGAGCGCGCGAATCTCGTCGCCCGCATCCCCGGCCGCGGCGACGGGCCGAAGCTTCTGTTCCTGTCGCACACGGACGTCGTGCTCGCCGATGCAGCCGAGTGGACCGCAGATCCCTTCGGCGGGGAATTGCGAAGCGGCGAGGTGTGGGGCCGCGGGGCGCTCGACATGAAGGGACAGGTCGCGGCTAGCGCCGTTGCGATCGCGTCGCTCGCGCGCGAAGGCTTTGAGCCTGCAGGCGACCTCATCTTCGCCGCGACCGCCGACGAGGAGGTGGGCGCGGGCTTTGGCGCGCAGTGGTTGTGCGAGACCCAACCCGACGCAGTGCGCTGCGACTATCTGATCAACGAGGGGTCGGGCGAGCGGCTCGAGCTCGGTGGCAAGCCGTTCTACATGTGCTCGGTCGCCGAGAAGATGAGTGCCCCTTTCCGGTTGCGCGTGCGCGGCAGAAGCGGTCACGCGTCGATGCCCGGCATCGCCGACAACGCGCTCGTGAAGGGGGCGCCGTTGATCACGGCGCTCGGCGAGTACGTCCCCGAACAACGCCTCACGCCCGAAGTGGAAGCCCTGCTCGAGGCAGTCACGGGGGAGCGGCCCGCGTCTCCGGCGGAAGCACTCGAACGGGCGCGGGAGATCGGTGAGTTCTTCGCGGAGATGGTCGAACCACTGCTGTCGCTGACGCTGGCGCCGACCATGATCACCGCTTCGCAGAAGCGGAACGTGATCCCAGCGGTCTGCGACGTGGTCGTCGACTCGCGGCTGCTGCCCGAGACGACGACCGCAGAGCAGCATGCAATCGTTCGCGGCGTCCTCGGTGACGGGGACTACGAGCTCGAGGAGCTGGAGGCTCACGGCGGCACGAGATCGCCGATCGAGTCTCCGCTCTGGGACGCAGTTGCCGGCTGGGTCAGCGACGTGGAGCCGGGCGCCAGGCCTGCCCCGATCTGCGTGGCCGGCTTCACGGACAGCCACTGGTTTCGCCAGGCTTTCGGGACCGTCGCCTATGGATTCTTCCCGTCACGCGCCATGCCGGCGGAGCTCGCCGCCCGGTTGATCCACTCGGCCGACGAGCGGATCCCGGTCGATGACCTGGAGTTCGGCGTGAGCTTCTTGCGCCACGCCGCCCAGGCGATGCTGGTCTGATTTGCGGAATTCGACTCTGAGTCGATAACCTCGAGGCATGGGTGAGGACAAGGTCCGGCTTGGCGGAATGGCCCTGGCGAACGGCGTGCTGGTACACGGGCCGACGTCATGGGCGTGCGCGATTCGAACGGACGACGGACACGTGAAGGTCGTTGGCCGGCGCAAGCGCGTGCTCGCGAGCAAGGTCGAAAGCCCGCTCCTACGAGGCCCCGTCCGCCTGCTCGACGCGATGGCGATCATCCCGCAGATTCGGCATGCGCTTCCCGAGGCGAAGCTTCCCTTCCAGCGACCCTCCGTGCTCGCGGCGATGCTCGGCAGCGCAACCGTCGTGAAGCTGTTGCGCGGCTCGCCTTCGGTCCGGCCCGCTGCGCAGGAGCTCGTCGGCGGTCTGCTCTCCCTAGCGCCGGCCGTTCTCGCGCTGCGGGGCTCGGAGGTCGCCGCCTACCACGGCGCCGAGCACATCTCGATCGGCAGCTACGAGCAGGGGAAGCGCGCGACCAAGGAACACAACCGCTGTGGCTCACATCTGCTCGGCCCGCTCCTGGCCACGACTGCGATCGGCAACATGCTCGCGTCGCGCTTCCCCGCACATGCGCGTGGACCTGCACGTCTCGGAGCACAGCTGTTTGCGGTCGCAGCCTCCACCGAGATCTTCGGCTGGATGGTGCGGAATCCCGAGAAGCGCCTCGCACGAGCGCTCGCGAAGCCGGGTCACGAGCTGCAGCACAGATTCGCGACTGCGGAACCGTCACCGGAGCAGATCCAGGTTGCAGAGGCCGCCCTCGCCGCGTGCCTCGAGCTCGAACGGGAATAACAATGGCCGTCGAGCAGCGCACTCGCGATCGGCTCCCACCGGAGATCTTCGACCTTCCGGTCGAGAAGATGCGCGAGGGTTACTACGCCGACGCGTACTTCAACCACGCGCGTGCGACGCTCTTGCAGGACGATCGCCATCCGCGCGTCGTGTTGCAGATCTTTCAGAAGAAGAGCGCGTGGCTCGGCGGGATGGACGAGGCGATCGCCATCCTCAAGCTCTGCTCGTACGACTGGGACGAGCTGACCGTCCACGCTCTTCACGACGGTGACCGAGTCGAGCCGTGGGAGACTGTGATGACGATCGAGGGTGACTACACGCTTTTCGCGCACCTCGAGACTGCGTATCTCGGCGTGCTCTCTCGGCGCACGCTGATCACATCGAACGTCGTACGAGTGTTGGAGGCCGCGAACGGGAAGCCGCTCATCTTCATGCCCGCGCGCCACGACCATCATCGTGTGCAGACGGGTGACGGGTACGCGGCCTACGTCGCGGGACGGGTGGTCGGCGCGTCGATCGGGGTCACGACCGACGAGCAGGCGTCGTGGTGGGGCGGCCGGGGGATCGGCACCGTGCCGCATTCGCTGATCGCGTCGTACGGCGGCAATACCGTGCTGGCAGCGACGAAGTTCGCCGAGTGGGCCTCCGAAGACATGAACATCACGGTGCTCGTCGACTTCGAGAACAACTCCGTGGAGACGGCGCTCGAAGTGGCGCGCGCCATCGGGCCGAAGCTCTGGGGCGTGCGGCTCGACACGTCCGAGATGCTCGTCGACCGCTCGCTCTGGGAAGAGCTCGGCGACTTCAAACCGACGGGCGTGAACGAGCGGCTCGTGCGCAAGGTGCGCGATGCGCTCGACAACGACGGTTTCGAGCACGTGAAGATCGTCGTCTCGGGCGGTTTCACGATCGACAAGATCAAGGAGTTCGAAGAGCAGAGCGTCCCTGTCGACGCCTACGGCGTCGGCTCCTCACTCATTCGCGGCTCGAACGATTTCACGGCCGACCTCGTCCTGACGGACGGCCGCCCGAGCGCCAAAGTCGGCCGTAAGTACAAGCCGAACGCTACGGCTCGAGCGCGTCACGTGAAAGTTCTCTGGGACGTCGACACGCAGGTCGACTTCATGCTCCCGCACGGCAAGCTCTACGTCGACGGCGCCGAGGAGACGATTCCCGCGATGAAGCTCCTGGTCGACGCTGCACGGACGGCGGGCATCGTCCACGTGGCCGAGGTGGACGACCACGAGCTCACCGACGACGAGATCTCGGACACGCCCGACTATCGGACGACGTATCCACCGCACTGCCTGCGTGGGACGAACGGTGCGCGGAAGATCCCCGAGACCAGCCAGGTCGATCCCGTTCTGATCCCGCTGGAGCCGCTACCCGAGCGGTACCTCGCCGGCCGGGAGTTCCTGCTCCCGAAGAAGACCGTCGACGTCTTCACGAATCCGAACACCGACCGCCTCCTCGAGTGGCTCGATCCGGCCGAGATCGTCGTCTTCGGTGTCGCCACCGACGTCTGCGACGACGCTGCGATCAGGGGCTTTCTGGCCCGAGGCCTCGAAGTGCGCTTCGTGGAGGACGCCGCTCGCGGCCTGGACGAGGAGCGCGTGGCGATCTGCACAGCCACCTGGCGCAAACAGGGGGTCGAATTCACGTCAGCTGCGGAGGCCGCCGCGAGCTTCTAGGTTGACGTGGGGCCGTCCATGAAGATGATGAGTGTGGGATGCCGGGGGTGGATCTACATCAGTTCATGGTTGATCTCAGGGACTTCGTGGTCAACTGGTGGCCGCTGCTCGGCCTGACGTTTTACTGCGTCCTCCTCTACATCTTCTGGCGCATGCTGCAGCTCATGCCGCGCGTGAAGCCGGCCACGGTGATCGTCGACCCACGGACGGCGATCGACTGGAACGACATCGCCGGTGCCGACGAGGCGAAGATGGAACTGGCGGAGATCGTCGAGTTTCTCCGCGACCCGAAGCGCTTCGAGCAGCTGGGTGCGGTCGTCCCGAAGGGCGTGCTGCTGTACGGGCCGCCGGGCACCGGCAAGACGCTCCTCGCCCGCGCAACCGCCACCGAGTCGGGCGCGAAGTTCTATGCGCAGAGCGCCTCCGCGTTCGTCGAGATGTTCGCGGGTCTCGGCGCGGCGAGGATTCGCAAGCTCTTCGCCGAGGCGCGCAAGAACGCACCCTCGATCATCTTCATCGACGAGCTCGATGCCGTCGGAGCTGCCCGCACCGGCAGCAGCTTCAACCGCGAGCAGGATCAGACGCTCAACCAGCTGCTCGTCGAGCTTGACGGTTTTGCCTCGGGCGACCAGGTCGTCGTCGTGGGCGCCTCGAACCGTCTGCAAGATCTCGATCCGGCTTTGCTGCGGCCCGGTCGCTTCGACCGGCAGTTGCTCGTCGCTCCGCCGGACCGCGTCGGCCGTGAGGCCATCCTTCACGTCCACACGCGCACGAAGCCGCTCTCCGCGGACGTGCAGCTCGACCTGATCGCGCGTCAGACATCCGGGCTGACAGGAGCCGATCTCGCGAACATCGCGAACGAGGCAGCGATCCTCGCCGGTCGTCGCGAGGCCAAGTACGTCGGCGCAGCCGACTTCGACAACGCGCTCGAGCGAATCGTGGCGGGCCTGCAGCAGAAGAAAGTGTTGACCGACAAAGAGCGGCGGATCCTGGCCTACCACGAGGCAGGGCACGCTCTCATGTCTCACCTCATGGGCGAGGTCGGGCACCTGCAGAAGGTGACGATCGTCTCGCGCGGCAACGCGCTCGGCTACACGCTCCACTTGCCGAACGAGGACCGTTACATGGAGTCGAAGGAAGAGCTGATCGACATGCTCAAGATCGCGCTGGCCGGCCGCGCCGCCGAGCAGGTCGTCTTCGGACGGGTCACGAACGGCGCCGCGAGCGACCTCGAACGGGCGACGGAAATCGCACGCGCGATGGTCTTCGAGTGGGGGATGTCGGATGTCGTCACCTCGCGCACCTTGCGCGCGGACAACTACGCGCTCTCCGAAGAGACGAAGCGTGTGCGTGACAACGAACAGGCACGCCTCACCGACGACGCCTACGCCGAAGCGGTACGGCTGATCGAGAAGCACCGCGGCTCACTCGACCGCTTGAGCCAGGCTCTCCTCGAGAAGGAAACCCTCATGCGCGAGGAAGTCTTGCTGCTGCTCACGGACGTCGAGGCCGAGTCAAGCGCCTCCGAGACGGTCGGCACGCCCCGGGTCGTCGTCCCGCTCACGAGCGAGGCCTAGACAGCTCCGAGTCGGCGCGACTGGGTAGCATCGCCCGCGTGGCGCCGCGCGGCATTCATCATCTCGGAGTGGCTGTCGACGATCTCGATTCAGCCCTCGAGACCTACGAGCGACTCTTCGGCGCCGAGGTCGAGCATCAGGCGATGATCGACGAGCAGGGTGTTCGTGCGGCGTCGCTGCGCATCGGCGAAGGACGCGTCGAGCTGCTGGAAGCGCTCGGCCAGGACACACCCGTCGGCCGCTTCCTCGCGAAGCGCGGCCCCGGCATGCATCACGTCGCCTACGAGGTGAACGACCTTCGTGCCACGCTCGCCGAGCTCACGAGGGAAGGCGCCGAGCTGATCGACACGGAGCCGCGTGCCGGCCTCTTCGGCCTCGAGGTGGCCTTCGTGCACCCGGATTCCGTCCACGGCGTACTTTCGGAGGTGGTGTCAGTTGGCTGAACCAGAGCGAGTTCGGATCGAGGTTGCGTTCGACGGTGGGCAGATCATGGGGGCGCTCGTCACACCGTCGGGTGCCGATGCGCTCGAGCAGGCCCTCGGCTCGGCTGAGCTCCGCGCAGGGACGGGTGAGGCTGCGCTGTCGCTCGACGCCGAGGACGGCCGCTACACCATCGCACTCCAGCGGGTCGTCTACGTGAAGCGTTTCGCCCGGGAAAGTCGCGTCGGGTTCGGCTCGGCTGCGCAGGATTGAGGGCGGCGCGACAGGGGCATCTCCCCAAGTGAATGGCTGAGGAAGCCACCCAGGCCGCCGTACGGCCCGCGGCCGACTCCACCGCCCACGTGCGGAAGCTCGTCGACCGCGGCCAGCAGGGCGACCGGCAGGCCCTCGAAGAGCTCTACCTGCTCCATTTCGACCGCATCTACAGCTATCTCCACATGAGCGTCGGGAACCGGCACGACGCGGAGGATCTGACGACGCAGACGTTCATGAAGATGCTCGAGTCGATCAAGCGCTTCAAGTGGCAGTCCGCGCCGTTCTCCGCGTGGCTCTTCCGCATCGCGCACAACCTTGCGATGGATCATTTCCGCGCGAACCGCCGCTGGCAACCGGAGGAAGACGTGCCCGATCCCGAGGGCGAGAGCGAGCCCTCCGCCGAGGCCGCGGCCATGCAGGTGATCGGCCGGCAGAGCATGCTCGAGCTGATTGAGAACCTCTCCACGGAGCAACAGCAGGTCCTCACGCTGAAGTTCGTGTTCAACCTGCCGAACGCCGAAGTCGCGACGATCCTCGACAAGACCGAGGGCGCGATCAAGTCGTTGCAGCACAGGGCGCTCGTGTCGCTTCAGAAACAGATCCCCGGAAACCCGGAGCGCTAGCTTGGCCCTCGAGGTCGGGATCGTCGGGCTGCCGAGCTCCGGCAAGTCGACGCTGTTCCACGCGCTCACCGGCGCGCACGCGACCGGCGACGTCGGCATGGCCGGGGTGCCGGATCCCCGGTTGACGAAGATCGCCGGCGTCATCAACCCCCGCAAGGTCACCCCTGCCGCGATTCGCGTCGTCGAGGTGAGAGGCACCGGGCCCGAGTTGCTCGGGAACCTCCGGCAGGTCGATGCGCTCCTCGTCGTGCTCGACGGCTTCTCCGGCACGCGCGTCCCTGCCCACGACCTCGAGACACTCAACCTCGAGCTGCTCGTTGCCGACCGCGACCACGTCGAGCGTCGGCTCGAGCGGGTGACCAAGCAGGCGAAGTCAGGCGATCTGCAACTGCGGAAGGAGGTCGAGGAGCTCGGACGGGTGCTCGCGCATGTGGACGCAGGGGGCACCCTTGCCGATTGGCCGGGCGAACTGCCGGCCGGCCTCGAGCCGCTGACGACGAAGCCGCTGCTCGCGGTCGAGAACGGGCCGAACGGGATCGACCTCAAGTTGGAAGCCGAGCTCGCTGAGATGTCCGACGCGGAGGCGGCCGATTTCAGGGAGGGCGCGTCGGCTCTCGAAGAGGTCGTCCGCCGCCTCAGTGACGAGCTGGGACTGATCAGCTTCTTCACGGCGGGCGAGAAGGAGACCCGCGCGTGGTCGCTGCGGCGCGGACGGACTGCGCTCGAGGCCGCGGAAACCATCCACACGGACATCGCGCGTGGCTTCATCCGTGCCGAGGTGATCCGCTGGGAAGACCTCGTCGAGGCCGGCTCGCACGCGGAGGCCGCGAGACGCGGCCTCCAGCGGCTCGAAGGCAAGACGTACGTCGTCGAGGACGGCGACGTCTTGAACATTCGCTTCAACGTCTAGCAGCAGCCTGCGGGACAGCAGTCCGGCGGGCAATCGCACTCGGCCATCGATCCTCCTTTCATCGATGTCTGTCGATGTAGATATATTGAAATCTGTCGATGAAGTCAATTGCCGTCCTGCCAACGATCTGCTGCGGCCCTCGGACCGAGCCGCTCACCGTGCCGGAGCGAGACGAGCTCGCGGCCCGCTTCAAGGCGCTCGCCGACCCGACGCGCGTGGCGATCATCAACTCCCTCTCAGCCGCAGACGAGGTCTGCGTCTGCAGCCTCACGGAGACCTTCGAGCTCTCGCAGCCGACGATCTCCCATCATCTGAAGGTCCTTCGCGAGGCAGGCCTAGTCGAGTCGTCTCGCCGTGGGACGTGGGCGTACTACCGGCTCGTGCCGGAAGCCGTTGCCGCGCTGCGTGGAGCCCTCGGCTCGTGAACGTCCTCTTCGTCTGCCGGCAGAACGCGGGGCGCTCACAGATCGCGCAGGCGCTCTACGCGCAGCGTGGCGGCAACGCGCGCTCCGCCGGAACGAGTCCCGCCGAACACGTCCATGCCGAAGTCGCCGAGCTGATGCCGGAGCTCGCGGACCGGGTGCCGAAGAAGCTCGAGACGGCCGACGCCGAGTGGGCGGACCTCGTCGTCACCATGGGCTGCGGCGACGCCTGTCCGGTCATCCCGGGCAAGAAATACGTCGACTGGGAGCTGGAGGACCCGGCGGGGCAGGACCTGGCGACCGTGAGCGCAATCCGCGACGAGATCGAGCGCCGCGTTGCCGGCTTGCCGCTCTAACCCGCCGAGATCAGCGCGACGCCGGCGAGCGTGAGCACGATCCCGGCCTCTTGCGAACGCGCGACACGTTCCCGCAACACGACGCGCGCGAGGATCACCGTCACGATCGGATAGAGCGACGCCAGAACGGACGTGATGCTCACCAGACCGCTCGTCGACGCGGCGGCGAAGAGGAGGTTGCCGAGCATGTCGCCGATTCCGATCAGCGCGAGGATCGGAACCTGAAGTGGTTGGATGGCGAGTGACGGCCGGCGAATCGCAACCGCTGCGAGGATCACCGCCGTGGACGTCATCCGGAAGATGAGCGACGCCCACCAGAAGTCGGCCTCGCCCGCGGCATGCATTGGCGGGAAATAACCGCCGAAGCCGAGTGCCGCCAGCAGGGCCAGGCCGACGCCTGCGGCGACCTTGCCCCTGCGCCCCGGCTCCCGTGACGCCAGGAAGACGCCGCCGAGCGCGGCCAGGATCCCCAGCCACTGCCAGGTCGAGGGCCGGTCGCCGGTTGCGATTCCGAATGCAACCGGCACGACCGCCGAGATCCCTGCGATCGGCGCCACGATGCTCATCGCGCCCACAGCCATGCCGCGGTAGTACGCGTAGAGACCGAGCGTGCCGGAGATCGCCGCCGGGATGGCAAACAGCGCGGCGGAATCGGCCGGGCCCTTGCCTCGGACGGCGACGATGAGGGCGATCGCAGCGAGCCCGCCGACCTGTACGTAGAAGAGGACGCGGAGCGCGCCGAGCGCTCGCCCTTTGAGAGGCCCGAAGAAGTCGGCGAATCCCCACGTCAGGCTCGCGCCCAGCGCCAGTCCGATCGACTTCATCGCGCGACGCTAGCTGTGAGGAACGGGACGCGTCGCGGCGACCGCGTCGAGTTGATTCGCGTGGTACAGAACAGACGCTTCGGCGGTGCGGGCGGAGCGTGCGTCGTGATGGCAGGCGATCGCGTGCAAGAGCTCCGAACGGGCGGCTGCCTCGAGTGAGGCGCCGCGTTCCTCGACCAGCCGAAGGCCGAGATGGACATGACCGAGGAGTCGGCCTTCGTCGGTCTGACGGAAGGTGGGGCCGGAGGTGAGCTCGGCGACGCGGCCGACGTCGTGCAGGAGCGCCGCGGCGAGCAAGAGGTCCGAGCGGAGACGCGGGTGGAGCTGCGCCGTCTCGCGGCAGAGCGTCGCGACCCCGACCGTGTGCTCGAGCAGCCCGCCGGCATACGAGTGGTGTGTCTCCGCAGCCGGAAGGCGGCGGAGCGACGCGCGCATCGAGTCGTCCGAGAGGAAGCGCTTCACCACGGCTCGCGAGACCGGGGTGGACGATCTCGGCGGCGAGGAACTCGAAAAAGCCGTCCAGCTCTTCGGCGTCGCGCCGCATCGCGGGCGCGAAGTCGGCCGGGTCGGCCTCGGGCGCAGCCTCGAGCGTGCGCACGTCGACCTGGAGCCGGTCGCGGAACTTCTCGACGCGCCCGAGCACCCGCACCGCGTCGCCCTCGGTGAAGCGGGCGTCGAGGAGCTCGACGTCGTGCCAGACGCGAGCGTCGATCCGGCCGCTCGGGTCGACGAGCTCGAGCGCGAGGTATGGAGCGCCGCCCTTCGTCCGCATTCGCTGCTTGCGCGCGACCGCGTAGACCCCTTCGACGACCCGCTCCTCGGCCAGCTCTGCGATTGCGCTCACGGAAGGAGTCTAGGTCCGAGGACGGATGCTAGGGTCGCCCGAGATGGCCGTGGTCAAGCCGTTCAGGGCGGAGCGTTACGACGAGCAGAGCGCCGGCCCGCTCGAGCAGCTCGTGGCCCCTCCGTACGACGTCATCTCACCCGAGGAGCGCTCGGAGCTCCTCGCCCGCAGCCCGTACAACGTCGTCCACCTGACCCTGCCGGACACCGAGGAGGACGCCGGCGCTGCGATCGCGGACTGGCGCCGGCGCGGAGTCCTCGCCCGCGACGAGGAGCCGGGCTACTGGTTCCTCTCGCAGGACTACGTCGGTCCCGACGGAGTCGCCCGTACCCGCTCTGGCCTCGTCGCCTCGCTCCGAGCAGAGCCGTACGAGAACCGTGTGGTGCTGCCGCACGAACGCACGCACAGCGGTCCGAAGGAAGGGCGGCTGCGGCTCCTCCGCGCGACCCGGACCGAGCTCGAGCCGATCTTCCTCCTCTACGAAGGCGATCCGCTCGAGCCGCCCGCGCGTGAGCCCGACCTGCAAAGCGGCGGGGACAAGCTCTGGCGGATCGGCGATGCGCCGCACTTCGAGCAGACCGAGCTGCTGATCGCAGACGGCCACCACCGCTACGAGACGGCGCTCGCCTACGCGCAGGAAGGCGGCTTGCCCTATCTGATGGTCGTGCTCGTGCCGACGCGGCAGGAAGGGCTTACGATCTTTCCGACCCACCGCGTCGCGGAGCACGTCAACGGCGCGGGAGGAACGCCGATCGACGAGCCGGGCGATGAGCTTCCCGGGGTCGTTCTCTACCGCGACGGCCGGTACGAGCTGCTCGCCGGCGACGGACTCGACGTCGACATCGTCGAGCGAATCGCCCCGCAGGGCGTGACGTACACGTCACAGCGCAAGGACGCGGTCGCAACCGTCGACCGCGGCGACGCGGAGGCCGCGTTCCTGCTTCGGCCCACACGCATCGAGGACGTGTGGGAGGTTGCGCGGCGCGGCGACACGATGCCGCAGAAGAGCACGTACTTCTTTCCGAAGCTGACGTCGGGCCTGCTCTTCCACCCGCTTGACTGACTGGCTCGCGCTCTGCAGAGCCGCGGTCGACGACGTGCGCGGCGTCCTGCTCGAGCTGCCCGGCCGGTCCGAACGAGAGCCGGTCGTCGGCGTGGGCATGGGTGGAGACGAGACGACGGCGATCGATGCGGCCGCCGAGAGCGTGATCCTCGCCCGATTCGCCGGGCTGGACGCGACGATCGTCTCCGAGGAAGCAGGCGTCCGCGGAGACGGGAGGACATACGTCGTCGTCGACCCGATCGACGGGTCGCTCAATGCGAAGCGCGGCATCGGCTTTTTCTCGGTCTCGATCGCGGTCGCCTCCGGCCCGACTATGGGCGACGTCGACTTCGGCTTCGTGCACGACTTCGGAACCGGTGAGGAGTGGACAGCGACCCGCGGCGAGGGAGCGCGACTGAACGGGTCGCCGCTCGAGGGTCAGCCGCCGAAGGATGAGATCGAGATCCTCTCCTTCGAGGCGACCAGGACCGCGGCAGTCGCCGAGAAGGCCGTGGCGGTCGTCGACCTGGCGTACCGCCTTCGCATCATGGGCTCGCTCGCGCTCTCGCTCTGCCACCTCGCGGCGGGCCGGGTTGACGCCGTCTGCTCGCTCAAGCCGGCGCGGGCCGTCGACATCGCGGCCGCGCAGCTCCTCGTTCGCGAGCGCGGGCTGGCGATCGACCTCTTCGACGCGCCGCCGTTCGGGTCGGCGCCCCTCGACCTGGAAGGACGTTCACGGGTCGTCGCAGCGGGAACGCCTGAGCTGTGCCGAAAGCTGGCCGGCGCCCTGTCCGCATAGGTTGTGGAAGCCTTCGCCGTCAGGAATGTCCCATGGCTGAAACGAAGACAGTCAAGCTGAGCTCTGCGGACCGTGTCCTCTATCCCGAGGACGGGGTCACGAAGGGCGATCTCTTCGACTACTACGGGAAGGTCGGGCCGACGATCGTTCCCCATCTCGAGAATCGTCCGTTCACGATGAAGCGCTATCCCCACGGCATCTACGGCGAGGCGTTCTTCCAGAAGCAGGCGCCCAAACACCTACCGAGCTGGATCCCGACGCGCCAGTTCCGCACGTGGCCGCGGGAGGGGGAGTCGCGGCTCGTCGACTTCGCGCTCGTCAATTCGCCGGAGGCAGTGCTGTTCATGGTGCAGAACAACTGCATCGACATGAACGCGTGGTACTCGCGCGTCGACAAGCCCGACCGGCCGGACTTCGTTCTCTTCGACCTCGACCCGCCCGACGACGGCTTCGAGCTCGCAATCGACGTGGCGCACCTGATCAGGGGGCTGCTCGACGAGCTCGAGCTGCCCGGCTACGTCAAGACGAGCGGCGCCGACGGCATCCACGTCGTGGCGCCGATCACCCGGCGTTCGACCTTCCAGCAGACGTACGCGTTCGCGGAGCAGGCGTCGCGGCTGCTCGAGGCCCGCCATCCGGGCAAGATCACCACCGAGTGGCTGAAGAAGAAGCGTGAGGGAGTTCTCGTCGACCACCGGCAGAACGGCCACGGTAAGACGATCGCCTCCGTGTACTCCGTGCGTCCGAAGCCGGGTGCGCCGGTGTCGACGCCGCTCCGCTGGGAGGAGCTGAAGCCGGGGCTACGGCCGCGCGACTTCGGCATGGCAGAGGCACTGCAGAGGATCGACGATCATGGTGACCTCTTCGTTCCCGTGCTCGAGGAGCCGCGCCCGCTCGCAGCCGCGGCCAAGAGGTTGGAGCGGCTAGGCTCACAAGGATGAGCGAGCCCGACCGTGATCTGATTCTGAAGGCACTCGAGCGGGTCATCGATCCCGAGCTCAAGCGGCCCGTCACCGAGCTCGACATGGTGCGGGACGTCGAGATCGACGGCGGCGACGTGCGTGTCACGATTGCGCTGACGATCGCAGGGTGTCCGCTGCGCGACTCGTTCGAAACGCAGGTCGCAGAGGTTCTGCGCGACGTCCCCGGCGTCGAGCGTGTTGCGCTCGGGTTCGACGTGATGACCGCCGAGGAGCGGCAGGCACTGACCACGAAGCTGCGCGGCGGACTCCAGGAACGGACGAAAGGGATCTCGCTCGATGCGTCCACGCGCGTGCTCGCGGTCTGCAGTGGGAAGGGCGGCGTCGGCAAGTCGACGTTGACCGCGAACCTCGCGGTTGCGCTGGCGCAGAGCGGCAAGCAGGTAGGCGTTCTCGACGCCGACGTCTATGGACATTCCATCCCGCACGTACTCGGCATTCGCCAGAAGCCGGTGCTCGTCGACAAGATGATCATCCCGCCGGTCAAGCACGACCTGAAGCTGATGTCGATCGGATTCTTCCTCGACGACAATCAGCCGGTCATGTGGCGTGGTCCAATGCTGCACCGTGCGCTCGAGCAGTTCTTGACCGACGTGCACTGGGGTGAGCTCGACGTGCTCGTCGTCGACATGCCGCCGGGAACGGGCGACGTGGCGATCTCGCTCGGCCAGCTGTTGCCGCGTGCGGAGACGATCGTCGTCACGACGCCTCAGCCGGCCGCACAGGAAGTCGCTTCACGCGCAGGCGTGATGGCGCAGAAGACCGGCATGCGACTCGTCGGCGTCGTCGAGAACATGACCGGCGATGTCTTCGGGACGGGTGGTGGCGACCGTCTCGCCGCCGAGCTCGGAATCCCGCTGCTCGGCCGCGTCTCGCTCGACCCCTTGCTGCGCGAGTGCGGCGATGCAGGCGAGCCGCTGATGGCGGCCGCACCGGAATCGACGAGCGCGCAGGAGCTCCGTCAGATCGCGGACAAGATCAGCTCGTTCGACCGCGGCACGATCGTCAAGCCGCTCACGCTCATCTCGCGCTAGAGCGAGAGCGCGGGCGCCGGGCCATCCTCGAGCGGCCCGAACCTCGCATACGCCTCCTTCGGTGACGCGACCTCCTCGCCCACCCCCGCACCGTGGCGGATCGCCGTCTCGTCGACGGGATAGCTCGCCTGTCCCTTCCGCGCGCCGACTGCGAGCACCAGCGCGGGCTCGTCCCCCGCGCCGAGGATGACGTGCTTCGTGCGTGGAGGGCAATGGACGAAGTCCCAGGCTTTGAGCGGACGCTCCTCACCTTCCACGATCAGGAGGCACTCACCGCGCAGGACGAGGAAGTCCTCCTGCCCGGGCTCCTCGTGGTACATCGCCATCGGCATTCCAGGAGGCAGCACGTTCAGGTTGATCCCGAGCTGCTCGAACGCCGCTTCGTCGTCGCCCTCGAAACCGCAGTAGTCCCCCATCTCGTTGTGCACCCAGCGTCCGTTCGCGCGCATTGACGACGAACCAGCCCGCACTCTGCGGAACGCCGTTCTCGAGCTTCGCCTCCGAGACCACGTCGTAAGTATGCTCGCCGCCGTGCAGGTCGAGGAGCGGATCAGCGCACTCGGTTTCTCGAAAGAGGACACCCGCACACTTGCCGACCACTTCCTCGACGCCGAGGCGCGCGGGAAGCGAGGGCACGGCCTCGCACGCGTGGGCTGGCTCGAGACGCTGCCAGGCCTCGACCCCTCCGCCGAGCCGGAGTGCGTGGAGGCCGAGGGGTGCTATGAGCGCTGGGAGGGCCGCGGCGCGCTCGGCTACCTGACTCTGGCGGCGATCTGCGCCGGCCAGCTCGAGGATCCGCCCGAGGCCGCAAGGCTGATCGTCGCGCACGATTGCTTCCCTACCGGGATGCTCGGCTACTGGGCGCGGCAGCTTGCCGAGGGCGGACTCCTCGCCGTGCTGACCGCGACGTCGCCCCCGCGCCTCGGCCATCCAGAGGGTGGGCCGAAGCTGGCAGGGACGAACCCGCTTGCGATCGCCATCCCGAGCTCCGCCGGCGCGCCGATCGTCAGCGACGTCTCCATGGGGCGCGTGACCTACGGTGACGTGATCGCGGGCGCGGCGTCCGAAGATGAGCTCGTGCCCTTCGGCGGTGAGCACGCGCACAAGGCGTTCGCGCTCGCAATCGGCTTGCAGCTCCTGGTCGATTCGCTCGTCGGCGACGGCTACGGCGCGGTGCTGCTCGTCGCGCAGCCGCATGCGGACCCCGTTCCCGCGCTGCGCGCTCGCGCGAGCGGGGTTCGCCTGCCGGGAGACGCGTGATCCAAGCGCTCCCGCCGGCTTTTGTCGCGGGGGAGCTCGTGCGGCTGCGGACTCGGCAGCATGTCGTCGCTCTGACATTCGACGGTGGAGGCAATGCCGACGCCGCACAGGCCGTTCTCGCGGTCCTGCGACGCGATCACGTGCCCGGGACGTTCTTCCTCACGGGCCACTTCGTGAAGACGTATCCGCGGCTGGCGCGCGCGATCGGCCGCCGCTATCCGGTCGCAAACCACACCGTCGACCATCTCGACCTGAGGCGGCTGTCGACTTCGGCCGCGACGGGCGAGATCACGCGTGCGCAGACGATGATCGAACGCGCCACGGGGCGTGACCCGCGTCCCCTCTTTCGCTTCCCCTACGGCGCGCGCGACTCACGAACGTTGCGGATCGCGCGTCAGCTGGGCTACGTGTCGATTCGCTGGACGGTCGATACGTGGGGGTGGATGGGACTGCATTCCCAGACCGTCGCGGGGGCCGGCCGGCGCGTCCTGGCGCACCTCGTTCCCGGCGAGATCGTGCTCATGCACCTCGGCTCGTCACGCGATCACAGCACGATCGACTCGAAGGCGCTGCCGGGAGTGATCAGGGTGGTGCGCGCCCGCGGCTACCGCTTCGTCACGCTGTCGGGAGTTCGAGCGCCCTAGGACTGATTTCGTAGGGCGCCGAGCACGACGGGATCGATGCGCTCGACGCCGTCGACACGTTCCTCGAGATTCGCCGCGCCCGCCCAGTCGGCGAAGGCCTTCCGGAGCTCTCCCGGATAGCCGAGAGCCGTCGAGCCGGTCATGCAGTTCGCCGGCGAGCCCGTCGTCGACAGGGATCCAGTCCTCGGGCGGTGTCACCCCGAAGATCTCGTTGTGCAGGCCGTAGAGGCGCTGAAGCTCGGAGATCGGGTGCTCGTGGTCGTCGACCCGCAGATCGACGACGACGTCCGAGAGACCGGCGTAGCCGGCGTCCTGCTCGACCAGGAGGAGCGATGCGGACTGCTGGCCGCGGCGGTCCCCTCCTGCGGCTTGTGCCGCGGCCAGGCACCCGATCAGTCGCTCGGCGAGGGAGAGGTGGCCGTTCCGCTCGAAGGTCACCGCGAGCGCGTCGACGGTCTCCTGCGAGACGAGGATGTTCCCCTGCGCGGCGTAGCCGGCGCCGGTGCGGCCGCCCGCCCAGTCGTGGCACTCCTCACCCGTGAAGGTCGCCGCGCGGCCCGCACCGTCAACGACCCCGACCTGCCGCTCTGCGCGGCCCTTGTCGGCGGAGGTCAACGCCTCGACGACCTCCTCGGCGGTGCGGCCTTCCTTCAGGAGCGCCAGTCCGTCCGGCCCGTACCGGGGATTCGCGTACGACTGCGTCGCGATCGCGCCGACGTGCGGCTCGGCCCACGGGACTACCGATCCGACGGCGAGGAACCTCGACTGCACGCCGACGCCCCACTGTCCGGCCTCGAGGTCGCAGGCGACGATCGAGTAGGTCGCGACGACCGGCCTAGGGCCCATAGGTCAGTTCGCGCAGGTCGAGCTCGAGCAGCTCGCGGCGATTCGCAGGAACCAGCGCCGTCGCAACCTCCGGATGCGCGAGCGCAGCCTTCACCTCTTCTGCCGACGCGGTCCGCACGACGATCGGCCGTCCCGCCTCGTGCGCCGCTCGCAGCTTTTCGGCGTCCGACGGATCGTCGAGCACGAGCGCCTCGCCCACGTCGAGCTCGCCCTCGACCGCGATCTCCGGGACGCGCCGCCCGGTTGCTCCGAACCAGCGCTCCCTCACAGCTCGACCGAGCCGCCCGGGTCGACCGCGACGATCTCGACGCCTTGCGCGAGCTGCCTCAGCTCGTCGGGCGTGCCGGCCAGGAGGGGAAACGTTCCGTAGTGGCACGGCACCACGCGCTTTGCACCCAGAAGCTCGCAGGCGACCGCGGCCTCCCTTGGGTCCATCGTGAAGTGCCCGCCGATCGGAAGAACGGCGACGTCGGGTGCATAGATCCTCCCGATCAGCTGCATGTCTCCGAAGACACAGGTGTCGCCGGCGAAGTAGACCTTCGTGCCGTTCTCGAGCTCGACGACGATCCCCGCGGGCTCGCCGGCGTAGGAGCCGTCGGGCGCGGAGCCCGAGTGGAATGCATTCGTCATCGTGAACTTGACGCCGGCGGCCTCGACGGTGCCGCCCTTGTTCGGGCCGGGAAGGTCGTCTGCCTGGGCGCCGTTCGCCTTCAGCCAGCCCTTGAGCTCGAGCATCGCCACGATCGGCAGCGGACCGAACTTCTTCGAGAGCTCGATCGTCGCGCCGACGTGATCGTCGTGGCCGTGCGTGACCGCGATCACGTCGCAGCGCTCAGGCTCTTTCTCGTCGTCGGGGCACTTCGGGTTCTCGAGCCAGGGATCGACGTAGATTCGTTTTCCACCGGGGGAGTCGAGCCGGAACGAACTGTGTCCGAGCCAGGTCAGCGACGCGTCAGCCATGGGTCTCCTTTGGTCTGGGCAACCGGTGGCGCGGAGCGTAAAGGAACGTCCGGGGCGAAGGCGAAGCTTGGTCGGGATGTCCCGCCGCCTCGTTCCGGCCCTGCTCGTGGCCTCGGCCCTCCTCTCGGATCTCGGCGGCGATCACGGTCTTGCGCTCACGTTCCTCCTCTTCGCCATCCCAGCCGCGAGTTACGTGGCCCTCGATTGCTACGGCGACGTGCTCGAGTCGGGCTGCAGCCTGGCCCGGCCCCTCCTCGCCGGCCTGGCAGTGGTCGTCCTGGTCGTCAGCGCGGCCCTGCGGAGCCCGGCCGTCGTGGGTGGCGTTCCGCACTTTGCCGTCTCCTCGCTGGTTCTGGCCCTCCTGCTCTACGCCGCGCTTGCCGTGGGCGCTCTGATCCCGCTCGGGCGCACGGTTCCCGAATCGGCCTGAGCGGTTCACAATTGCGCCGCGCGTCCCCCGACAGGTAGAAGCGGACCATGCTCGTTCGTCTCGCCCACCTCGTGCACCGCCGGCGCGGTCGGTTCGTCGCCCTCTGGGCTCTGCTGACAGCATTCGGCGTCTTCGCGACCATGCAAGTCTCGAGTCGATGGTTCGAGTCGTTCTCGATTCCGGGCTACTCCGCGTACGAGACGAACCAGAAGACGGTGAAGACGTTCGGGACCGGAGAGCAGGCGCCGCTCGTACTGGTTTTCCGGGCCAAGGATGACGTCACGAAGCACGACCTGACGCCTGCGATCGAGAAGGCTGCAGCCGTGAACCCGGGCTCGCGTGTCAGCTCGTACTTCGATTCGCACAACGTCCTCTACGTTTCGCGCGATCGGCACACGACCTTCGCCGAGATCTATCCGCCCGGACAGAACACGTTCTCGAGCGAGCCGCACATCGGCGCCGTGCGGGCTGCGCTGCAGGCGAACGCTCCGCCGGGCGTCGAGGCATCTCTCACCGGCCTGCTGCCGCTCAACGACGCCTCGAGCGGCGGCAGCAGCGGCGGCCCGAGCGTCCTGACAGAGGCGCTGATCGGCGGCCTCGGAGCGCTCGTGATCCTTCTCTTCGTGTTCGGGACGGTTCCGGCGGTCGCGATTCCGCTCGCGATTGCGGTCACGGCGATCCTCAACACGTTCACGGTCGTGTGGATGCTGACCTACATCACGAACGTCTCGATCATCGTCCAGTTCCTGATTGCACTCGTCGGTCTCGGCGTCGCGATCGATTACGCGTTGCTGATGATCTTCCGCTTCCGCGAGGAGCTCGCTGCGGGCGAGGACGTCGAAACCGCTCTGGTCGAGACGATGACGCATGCCGGCCGGTCGGTGATCGTCTCTGGCTCGACGGTCGCCGTCGGGCTGCTCAGCATGGTGCTCCTCCCGTTGCCGTTCATCAGGTCGATCGGGATCGGCGGAATGCTCATTCCGGCGGTTTCGGTGATCGTCTCGATCACCCTACTTCCTGCACTGCTCTCGCTACTCGGGCATCGCATCAACAACCTGCGCGTGATGCCGAAGCGCTTCGTCACCGTCTCGGATCCCGACAGCGGTTGGTGGGGCAAGTGGGGGCGCCTCGTCATCCGCAGGCCCTGGCCGGTTGCCGCAGTCGGCCTCGTCATCGTCGGCGTGCTCATTTCGTATGGGCTCCAACTCAATCCAAGCGAGGCTCAGGCGAAGGACTTTCCCGGCAAAGGCGACGCGATTGTCGGGCGTGACCTGCTTTCGGGCGCAGGCATATCGCCGGGCGTGATCAAGCCGTTCATCGTTTTGACGCCCGTGGGCCAAGTGAGCCGGGTCACGGCGGACCTCCGAGGCGTCGAGGGAGTGGTCGGTGCGTCGGCTCCGGCGAGTTGGCGCAAAGACGGTCTGGCTCTCGTCGAAGCGATCCCGAGCGTCGACGGCTCGAGCAAGGCGGTGCGCGGGACGATCTCCCGTGTGAAGGCCGCTTTGCCCCCAACTGCAAGTCTCGGCGGCGTCGCGCCGGAGGACCGAGACTTCGTGCACGCGGTCTACGGCAACTTCCCCTACGTCCTGCTGTTCGTCATCTTGCTGACCTACGTTCTGCTCGCGCGAGCGTTCCGTTCGTTGCTGCTTCCGCTGAAGGCCGTGATCTTGAATCTGGTCTCGCTCGGAGCGGCGTACGGAATCATCGTCTTCATCTTCCAGCAGGGTCACGGCTCGGAGGCCATCTGGGGGGTGCCGGCCACCCAGGCGATCATCGCCTGGATTCCGCTGATGATCTTCGCGTTCCTGTTTGGTCTCTCGATGGACTACGAGGTCTTCATGCTCACTCGGATGCGCGAAGCCTACGACGAGACGAAGAGCACCAACCAAGCGGTTGCGCTCGGGCTCGCTCGCACAGGCAAGCTCGTGACGAGCGCCGCGCTCGTGCTGATGTTCGCCTTCTTCGTGCTCTCGACGAGCCCGGGGACCGACATCAAGCAGTTCGGCATTGGCTTGGCTGCGGGGATCATCTTCGATGCGACCGTGATCCGAGCCCTTCTGGTTCCGGCGATCGTCGTCCTAATGGGCCGCTGGAACTGGTGGCTACCGGCCTGGGCCGCGCGTGCCCTCCGCACCCAGCCGAGTGACCCGGCGCCAGAGGTGCGGCCGGCAACCGAACCAGCCTGACCGCGAGCCGGTAGTCAGTTCAGCCTGACGACGGCGAACTCAGAAGGACAGGCTGTTTGCCGCGTGCCGGGCGAAGTCGATCAGCGGCTGGACCGCGAAGAACGAGCCGACCGTGACCACGAGGCACGCGACGACCGCCGTCTGGAGCAGCGCGTCGCGCGGCGGCGAGCCGCCGATCGGCGCGAGTTGAAGGTCTTCCGTGCGCCGCATGAACATCGCACGCACGAGGCCGAGGTAGTAGTAGAGGCTCACGAGCGTGGCGAGCACGCCGACGATCACGAGCCAGGTCCAACCGTGCTCGTAGGCGGCGGCGAAGGCGTAGAACTTGCCGACGAAGCCGCCGGTCAGCGGGAATCCGGCAAAGCCGAGCATGAACGCCCACATCGAGACTCCCAGCAGCGGCCGTTCCCAGCCGAACCCGGCCATGTTCTCGAAGGTCACCGGTACGCCGAGCTCACGCTCGCGCGCAGCGACGACGGCAAACGAGCCAAGAGACATCGCCGCGTAGGGAATGAGGTAGTAGAGGAGCGCCCGAGCGCCGAGGTTCGAATCCGCCGAGACCGCGATGAGCATGAAACCTGCCTGCGAGATCGACGAGTAAGCCAGCATCCGCTTCACGCCCTTCTGCACCAGTGCGGCGAGGTTGCCGACCACGAGTGAGCACACGGCGATCGCCGCCAGCGCGACGGTCCACAGATGCGCGTCGCCCGGGAACGCGGTGACGAGGACACGGAGCATGACCACGAGCGCCGCCGCCTTCGTCGCAGCGGCCATGAACGCGGTCACCGGGGTCGGCGCGCCTTCGTAGACGTCGGGCGTCCACATGTGGAACGGCGCGGCGGAGGCCTTGAAGGCAAGCCCGGCGATGATCATCGCGAGACCGAAGACGAGCAACGAGTCGTGTGCTTGTCCCGCCGCCGAGATCGCATCGAAGTTCAGCTGCCCGGTGGCGCCGTAGACGAGCGCCGAGCCGAACAGAAGCACCGCAGAGCCGAAGCCGCCGATGACGAGGTACTTGAGTGCCGCCTCCAGGCCGCCGAGCCGGTCGCGATCGATCGCGCACAGGATGTAGAGGCAGATCGAGAACCACTCGAGCCCGAGGAAGAGCGTCATCAGGTTGTTGGCGCCGACGAAGAACAGCATCCCGCCGCCGGCTGCCGCGAGGAGTGCGTAGTACTCGCCGTGGTGCTCGCGCATGCGCTCCCTGTAGGAGACCGCGGTGGCGAGCAGGCCCGAGCCCGCGAGGATGATGCTCGCCAGCTGGGCGAGACGATCGCGGCGGAAGGCGTCCACGACGACGCCGTGCCCGTGCGGCGACTTGACGTAGAGCGCGATCGCGAAGCCGGTTGCGGTCGCATAGCCGAGCGCGCACAACGAGGCTGCGACCGGCCTGCGCAACGGGCCCGGGACGAGCACCGCCGAGAGGAGCGCGAGCGCAGACGCGGCGAGTAGGCTGTTGACCCCGGCGAGCGCGAACCAGTCGATGTGCGGCCCGTGAATCACTTGAAGCCTTGGGACACGTCGGTCTGACCGTGGTCGTTTCGGAAGGAGTGCTCCGTGATCGCCGCGGGCCACGCCGAGAGGGCGAGTAGGCAGGCGACGAGCGGGACGACGACGCCGAGCTCCGCCGGCCGAAGGTCGAGCTCGGAGTCGGAGACGGCAGGCCCGACGTCTCGGTGGAGAACAGCCGAGATCATCCGCAGCACGTAGGCGGCGGCGAGGACGATCGCAACGGCGCCGACGACCGACCACCCCCAGCCCTGACGGAAAACGCCTGCGAGGATCAGGAACTCACCGGCGAACGCCGACGACAATGGGACCGCAAGGGCGATCACTCCGGTGGTGATCAGCACTGTCGCGAGCGCCGGCCGTCCGCGCGCCATGCCCCCGAGCCGTGTGAGCTCACCCGTGAGCGTTCGCCGCTCCACCATGCCGGCGAGCAGGAAGAGCGCGGCCGACACCAGCCCGTGGTTCACCATCTGCAGCACGGCGCCGTCGAAACCGAGGTCGTTGACCGCGAAGAGGCCCATCGTGATCAGCCCCATCTGTGCGAGCGACGAGTACGCGATCACCCCGCGGATGTCGGGCGCGCGAAATGCGAGCAGCGAGCCGTAGATCAACCCGATCGCCGCGAGCGCGAGGATCGGGGCGCGGTAGTGCTGCACAGGCTCGGGGAACTTCGCGATCGCGATCCGCAGGAAGCCGTAGGCGGCGGCTTTCGAGACGACGCCGGAGAGAATCGCGGCGACCTCGGGAGACGACTCGCGGTACGCGTCGGGGAGCCAGCCGTGCAACGGGAAGAGTGGTGCCTTGATCGCGAACGCCGCCACGAATCCCAGGAAGATCCAGTCGCTCGAGCTCTGGCCGATCTGGGTCAGGTCGAAGGTGTTCTGCGAGAGCCCGTAGACGATGATCGAGGCCAGCATCAGCAGCGAGCCCGCCATCGTGTAGAGCACGAACTTGAGCGTGGCCCCCAGCCGCCCCGGGCCGCCCCAGACGCCCACGAGGATGTAGAGCGGGATCATCATCGCTTCGAAGAAGGCGTAGAAGAGCAGCAGATCCTGCGCGGTGAAGACTCCGATGATGGCGCCGGTCAGGAACAGCATGAGCCCCATGTAGGCGCGCACGCGCTCGCGGCCGACCCAGAACCCGTAGGCGATCGCTGCCGCCATCGCGACGACCGTGAGCCCGACGAGCCAGACCGAGAACCCGTAGACGCCGACGTGGTACGAGACGTGCAGGTCGCTGAACCAGTTCCGCTGCTGAGCGAACTGAAGGCCGCCCTTTGCGAAGTCGTAGCGGACGAGCAGCTGGATCCAGAGGCCGACCTCCGCGAGAGCGGCGAGCAGAGCGAGGGCACCCGCAGAGATGTCGTTCAGCGGCAGCACCCAGATGAGGAGTGCCGCAGCGAGGGGCAGGACGATCAGCAGCGTCGTCATTTGACCGCGATGAAGACGATGGCGAGGACGGCCGCGCTCGAGGCGATGGCGAGCACATAGGTGCGAACCAGCCCCGTCTGGAGTCGAGCGACGACTCGGCCGAGGTCACGAGTGTCCTGTCCGAGAGACGTCGACGACTCCGCGATCAGCGGATCCTCGACACCTCGGTAGAGCGCTTTGGCCACCCAGACGGTGGGGCGGTAGAACACCGCGTCGTACAGCTCGTCGAAATAGAACTTGTGCTCGAGCACACGCTGCGCGAAGGCGAACTGCGGAACGGCGACGGTCTTGACTGCGTAGAGGGCCCAGGCGACGTAGATCCCGAGGAGCCCGAGCAGCACGGCGAGCGCGCTCGAGATGGCCTCCTGCCAGTCCGTTGGCGTGACCACCGGCTCCGCGACGCTCTGCAGCCACGTCTCCACGGGATGCCAGAGCGGCGCGAATTGGAGCCACCCGCCGATGACCGAGAGGACGGCGAGCACCGCGACGGGCACTCCCATCGTCCAACCGATCAAGTCGCGCTTTGGCGCATGGAAGTGCTCCCGTACGAACGGGCTCGGCTCACCCCAGAACACGAGGAAGAGGAGCCTGAACGTGTAGAGCCCGGTCAGGAACGTCCCCGCGAGGCCTACGACCCAGAGGACATAGCCGAAGGCCCCGCGATCCATCGCGTCGGCGAGGATCGAGTCCTTCGAGAAGAAGCCGGCGAACGGCGGTAGCCCGACCAGAGCCACTGCGCCGATCGCGAACGCGATGAACGTTCCCGGCAGCAACCTGCGTAAGCCGCCCATCTTCCGGATGTCCTGCTCGTCGGTGAGCGCATGAATGACGATGCCGGCCGCCATGAAGAGCAGCGCCTTGAAGAAGGCGTGCGTCATCAGATGGAACATTCCGTTTGCGTACGCGCCGAGCCCGACCGCGAGGAACATGTAGCCGATCTGCGACATGGTCGAGTAGGCGATCACGCGTTTGATGTCGACCTGCACGAGCGCGACCAGGCCCGCGATGAGCAGCGTCGCTGCACCCAGGCCGGCGGCAAGGTCTGCGACCTTCGGCGCCTGACTCGAAGATCGCATGCGTGCGCACGATCAGGTAGACGCCGGCGGTGACCATCGTCGCCGCGTGGATGAGGGCGCTGACCGGCGTCGGGCCCTCCATCGCATCCGGCAACCACGTCTGCAGCGGCAGCTGCGCCGACTTCGCGACTGCGCCGCCGAGCAGGCCGAGGGCGACGAGGTTCGCGACGGTCGAGGTGTACTCGCCGCCGAGGATCCCGAAGTCGACCGAGCCCGCCTTCTGGATCAGCAGGAAGAGCGCGAGCGCCATCGTCGCGTCGCCGATCGCATTCATGACGAAGGCCTTCTTCGCAGCGGCGATCGCACTCGGGCGCTCGTGCCAGAAGCCGATCAGGAGGTAGGACGAGAGCCCGACCATTCCCCAGCCGGCGAGCAGGATCAGCAGGTTCCCGCCCTGGACGAGCAGTAGCATCGAGAAGACGAACAGCGCCATGTAGGCGAAGTAGCGGCGCTCTTCCCGGTCGCTGTCCATGTAGCCGATCGAGTAGAGGACGATCAGTGCGCCGACCCCGGAGACGACGAGCATCATCATCACGCTCAACGGGTCGATCAGCACCGCAAAACCCGCGCGGAACGTACCGCCGGTGATCCAGATCCACGCCGTCGAGAGGACGCTGCGCTGCTCGGCGTCGCGGCCGAGCAGCGAAACGAAGGCCGCGACCGCGCCGCCGAATGAGACGAAGCAGGAGAGGGTCGCCAGATAGCCGGCCCCGCGCCGCGTGATGCGCCCGCCCGCGAGCGTGATCAGCCCGGCCGCGACGAGCGGCGAGAGCAGGCAGATCCAGGAGCCGTAGATCATCTAGCCGCGGAGTGAGCTCAGCCGGTCGACGTCGAGCGGCACGCGCTTGCGGTTCAGCGCGACGATCAGCCCGAGACCGACGACGACCTCGGACGCGGCGACTGCCATCACGGCGAGCGCGAAGATCTGCCCGTCGCCGTTGTCGAGGTGGCGCGCGAAGGTGATCAGCGCGAGGTTCGCCCCGTTCAACATGATCTCGAGCGAGAGGAGGACGATCAGCGGGTTGCGCCGGAGCAGCACGCCGAGTGCGCCGACGCCGAAGAGAAAACCGGCGACGCCGAGGTACCAGGTGATGTTCGGGCCGTTCACAGCGGCTCGACTCCCTCCTCGGATCTCCGGGAGTGCGAGCCGAGGATGACGCCGCCGATAGCGGCGACGAGCAGGACGACCGACGTGATCTCGAAGGCGAGCAGGTGGTCCGTGAGGAAGAGGCGGCCGATGTAGCTCGGGCTGCCGAACGATCCGCCCACGTCATGAGAGTGCGCGAGGCTGCCGCCGGCGTTCAGTCCGATCACCACGATGATCTCCACGAGGAGCGCGGCGGCCGCGAGCACCGCGCCGATCGCCTGCCAGCTCGGGCCGCCTGCCCATGGCGACTCCAGGCGCGGGTCGACATAGGCGATCACGAACAGGAACATGACCATCACCGCGCCGGCGTAGACGAGCACCTGAGCGGCGGCGACGAACTCGGACGACAGCAGCAGGTAGAGGACTGCGAGCGAGCCGAGGTTCCCGATCAGCGCGAGCGCCGAGTAGAACGGATTCGAGAAAGAGACGACGGCCACGCCCGACCCGAGACAGGCGAACGCAGCCAGGATCCACACCGCCCAGACGAGCACGTTGCCGACCGTCGCGACAATCAAGAGTGGTCCTTGTAGTACGGGATGGGAGTGTCGTACAGCTCGCGGTCGGCGACGGGGATCTTCTTGATCGGTTCGGCGAGCAGCATGTCTTTCGTGTAGATCAGGTCGTCGCGCGAGTACTCCGAGATCTCGTACTCGTTGCCGAGCGTGATCGCGTCGAACGGACACGCCAGCTCGCAGTACCCGCAGAAGATGCAGCGGCTCATGTTGATCTCGTAGATGCGCGCGTATCGCTCGCCGGGTGAAACGCGGTTCTCCGCCGTGTTCTCCTCGGCGACGACGCGGATGCAGTCGGCCGGGCACGCAGCGGCGCAGAGCGAGCAGCCCACACACTTCTCCAGCCCGTTCTCGTGGACGTGCAGGCGATGCCGGCCCCGGAAGCGCGGGTAGACCGGGCGCTTGTACTCCGGGTACTGCTGCGTCACCGGCTTCTTGAACAGCTGCCGGAACGTGACGGCGAAGCCCTTGACGCTGTCGAGGGGCTGGGGGCTCATGAAACCCACACCACGAGCAGGGCGGTGATGACGGCGTTGATGGTCGCGACCGGTAGCAGCACCTTCCAGCCGAAACGCATCAGCTGGTCGTAGCGGAGGCGCGGCACGGAGGCCCGGATCCAGATGAACACGGACACGAACGCAAAGACCTTGAGCAGGAACCAGATCGGCCCGAGCGGCGCGTACGGCCCGTGCCAGCCGCCGAAGAACAGCGTCACGGCGAGACCGGAGAGCGTGATCATGTTGATGTACTCCGCCGTCTGGAAGAGGCCCCAGCGCATGCCGCCGTATTCGGTGTGGTAGCCGGCGACGAGCTCGGTGTCGGCCTCCGGGAGGTCGAACGGCGGGCGGCTCGTCTCGGCGATCATCGCGAACACGAACACGAGCAGGCCCGCGAGCTGCGGGACGACGAACCAGATCGTCGCTCCCTGCTTGTTGACGATGTCGACGAGGTTGAGCGACTGGCCCATCAGGACGACGCCGAGCACGGACAGCGCAAGCGACACTTCGTAGGAAACGAGTTGTGCGCAGGTGCGCATCGCGCCGAGGAGCGAATACTTCGAGTGCGAGGCCCAGCCGCCGATGATCGCGCCGTAGACTCCGACGGAGCCGAGCGCGAAGATCAGGATCAGGGCGATCGAGACGTTCGCGAGCTCGCCGTTGACGTGGTAGTGCCAGATCTGCCAGCCCGCTCCCCACGGGATCACCGCGAATGCGGCCAGTGCGGTGAACATCGAGATGATCGGCGCGGCGATGTACAGCGGGTGCTGCGCCGCGACCGGGAAGAAGCTCTCCTTGCGCACGAGCTTGATCAGGTCGGCGAATGGTTGCAGCAGCCCGTAGGGTCCCGCCCTGTTCGGCCCGTAGCGGTTCTGCATGCGCCCGAGCAGCTTGCGCTCCAGCCAGGTCGTGTACGCGAACGCGACCATGATCAGGTTCACGATCACCGCGGCCTTGATCAGGGAGACCCACCAGGGCTCGGTCACTTCGAGACCTCCACCTGTGGCTGCAGCTCTCCTGCGTAGTCCTCCGGCACGCGGACGATCCCGGGTCGAAGCTCCCTGGTGAGGCGTGCGCGCAGCTGTACGGATGTCCCGTTTGAGCGCACGGTGACCTCGTCGCCGTTCCGGATCCCGAGTCTTCCGGCGTCTTCCTCCGAGAACTCGGCTTCGGGTCGCGGCCGCTGGAAGTCGAGCTCGGGGACGCGCTCGACCGCGGGGCCCGAGAAGAGCGGGCGATAGCGGACGAGCGTCAGGCCGCCGCTCGATGCCTTCACCGAATCGCTGGGTGCGTCGATCGGAGCATTCGCTTCGGCTGCGGGCGGCAGCGGGGCGCGCTCGCCGATCTCGCCGTACGGGATGCCGCCGAACGCAATCGCGGAGACCTCTTCGAAGACCAGTGACGGATAGGGCGAGACTTCGACGCCGAAGCGCTCGGCGAGCTTCGAGATCCACGCGAGCTCGTCCGGCGCGGGTGGGATGACCGTTCGGCGCAGGCGCTGCACCCGTCCCTCGAGGTTGACGTACGTGCCGTCGCGTTCGAGGTAGCTCGTCCCGGGAAGGACGAGGTCGGCCCAGCCCGCCGCGAGCCCGTGGAACATCGACACGACGAGCACCCGCTCGGCCTTCTCGGCGAGCGCGCGCACCACCGGGTTCGCCGCGGCCTCGTCACCGGAGACGATCAGCAGGCCGACCGGATCCGGATTGGACGGCTCGGTGTCGGCGGCGCACGCCCAGGCATCGCAGACGCCGCGCCCGTTCGCGGTCTCGGGGATGTAGAAGGCGCCGCTCGCTCCGAGCCGTTGCGCGTGTGCCGCGACGGTCGCGCCGCCGTGACCGCCCGGGCCGCACCAGACGAGGATCGCGTTCTTCGCGCCGCGCACGGCCTCTTCGTCGAGCTCGTAGAGCACGCGTGCGCCGCGGCGCCGGGCCTCCTTGATCCAGAGGTCGACGATCGGAGCCCGCTCGACGATCGGCGCGTCGCCCAGCACTGCGACGACGTCAGCGCCGCGGATCGACGACAGCGGCATGCGGAAAGGATCGAGCGCATCCGAGAGCTCTTCGGCGAACACGGCGGTGTGCGAGTCGAGGCCTCGGCGCAGGAGCTTGGCGAGCGCATAGGCCTGCTCGACCGTCTCCGAGCCGGACAGAGCGGTCACGATCCGCCCGTTCGCCTCGCGGAGCAGACGCTCGGCTTCTTCGAGCGCGCGCTCCCACGAGACCTCCTCGAACCCGCGCCGGCGCACTCGCAGCAACGGGTCACGCAGTCGGTCTTCGGCGTGCAGATGGCTGTACGCGAACCGTCCCTTGTCGCAGAGCCAGCCGTTGTCGACCTCGGCGTGGTTGCGGGAGAGGATCCGCTTGACCTTGCCTTCCCTGGTCGTCGCGCTGACGTTGCAGCCGACCGGGCAGAGGCCACAGACCGTCGGTACGTCCTGAATCTCCCAGGGCCGCGCCTCGAAGCGGTACTTGGTCGAGGTCAGCGCGCCCACCGGGCAGAGCTCGATGACGTTCCCGCTGAACGGCGCACGGTAGGGCTCGTCGCCGAACGTCGCGATCATCGAGCCTGCGCCGCGCTCGACCGCGACGAGCTGTCCGTCTTCGGCCACGCCTTCGCTGAATCGCGTGCAGCGGTAGCAGAGGATGCAGCGCTCGCGGTCGAGTGCGATCAGCGGCGACACCGGGATCGGCTTCTCGAACGTGCGCTTCGGGAACGTCATACGCGTGTTCCCGGGCCCGTAGCGGAAGGTGAGGTCCTGGAGCGGGCACTCGCCGCCCTTGTCGCAGACCGGGCAGTCGAGCGGATGGTTGACGAGGATGAACTCGAGGGTGGCGTTCTGCGCGTCAGCCGCGACCGGCGACGTCAGGGCAGTGCGCACGACCATTCCCTCCTGTGCAGTCAGCGTGCAGGCCGCCTGCGGCTTGGGCGGGCCGGGCTCGACGTGGCAGAGGCACATGCGGCAAGCACCCACGGGTGCCCCCAGGCGTGGCTCGTAACAGAAGACGGGGATCTCGATCCCGGCCGCGAGAGCAGCCTCGACGAGCCCGGTCCCCTTCGGCACCGCAACGGAGACCCCGTCGATCGTGAGCCGTACCAGCTCGGGTGCGCTCATGCGTGACGTCCCGGTGACACCGACGGCACCATGTCCGACACCGGGCCGTGGGAAGAGTTGGCCCGGACGTTCAAGCCGGCCCGGTTGCCATGACTCCGTGGCTGCGCAGTCTCGGGGGCCACACATGCGTGAGGTTCCGGTGACACCGACGGCACCATGTCCGACACCGGGCCGTGGGAAGAGTTGGCATGGACGCTCAAGCCGGCACCGCACTATGCGTATGGACGGCGACCGGGGCGAGCACGTCGTGCAACGGCGAGGACGCGCCGAACGGACACCCGCCCTGGTCGAGATGCGCTACGAACTCGGCCCGGAACTTCTCGACATAGCTCGCAACGGCGATCGCCGCCGTCTCGCCGAGCGGGCACAGGCACTTGCCGTTGATCCGGTCGCACACGTCGAGGAGGAGGTCGAGCTCGGACTGCTCCGCCTCGCCCGACTCGAGGCGGCGCAGGATCTGCGTCATCCAGCGCGTGCCCTCCCGACACGGCGTGCACTTGCCGCACGACTCGTGCTCGTAGAACTCCGAGATGCGGATGCCGAGCTGCACCATGCAGCAGCGGTCGTCGAGCGCGACGACCCCGGCCGATCCCATCGCCGTGTTCAGCTTGAGAAGAGAGTTGAAGTCGTAGCCGACGTCGATCTCATCGCCCTTCAGGATCACCGTCGACGAGCCGCCGGGAATGACTGCTTTGAGCTGGCGGCCGTCCGGAATGCCGCCGCCGAGGCCGTAGATCAACTCGCGCATGCTGGTGCCGTTTTCGATCTCGTAGTTCCCGGGCTTCTCGACATGTCCTGAGATCGAGACCACTCGAGTCCCGCGTGAATCCGGCACGCCGAGCTTGGCGTACTCGGCGCCGCCCATCTCGATGATCGGCGGGAGAGTGGCCATCGTTTCGACGTTGTTCACGACGGTAGGTGAGGCGTTGAGCCCCTGCACCGCCGGAAACGGAGGCTTCGTGCGCGGCTGGCCGCGTTTTCCTTCAAGCGACTCCAGAAGGGCGGTCTCTTCGCCGCAGATGTAGGCGCCCGCGCCTCGGTGCAGCACGATCGTCACATCGCCGCGTAGTTCCGGACGCCCCTGCAACTCTTCGAGGGCGGACCGCAGTACTTCGTAGGGCCCGGTGTACTCGCCGCGGATGTAGACGAACACACTCCGCGACTCGACCGCATGAGCGGCGATGAGGCAACCCTCGATGAACCGGTGAGGAACCCGCGCCATGATCTCGTTGTCCTTGAAGCTGCCCGGCTCCGACTCGTCCGCGTTGACGACGAGGTAGTGCGGATTCGGGTTCTGATCCGGCTTCGGGACGAAGGACCACTTCCGTCCGGTCGGGAAGAAGGCGCCGCCGCGGCCTCGGAGCTCGGATGCAATGACTTCGTCGATCACCGCGTTCGGCGACATCGCGCGCGCCTTCTGCAGCGAGCCGTAACCGCCGATCGCCTCGTACTCGGCGAGCTTCGTGAGGTCACGCTCGTCGGTCCCGCCGAGGACGATCATGCGCTCACCCGCCACTGCGCAGCTCCTGCACGATCGCGGGCACGTCGTCGGGCTTCACGTGCGTGCGGTAGTGATGGTCGATCGAGACGACGGTCGCCCAGCCGCAGCCGCCGAGACACTCGATCGGCCGGAGCGTGACTTCTCCGTCGGCGGAGGTCTCGCCGGCGCGGATGCCGAGCTCCTCCTCGAAGCGCTCCAGAACCTGCTGGGCTCCGACCAAGGCGCACGACACATTCGTGCAGACCTCGACCATGTGTCGGCCAACGGGAGCGAGGTGCAGCATGTCGTAGAAGGAGGCGACCGCCTCACAGAAGGCGGGAGTGGTGCCGAGCGCGTCCGCGCACTCGCGCAACGCCTCGGCCGACAGGTGACCGTGGCGCTCCTGGGCGAGACGCAACGCCGGCAAGGTCGCGGAGCGCCAGTTCGGGTACTGCGCCTTGATCTCCTGGACATCGTCGTAGTAGGTGCTCACCGGTCGACCTCGCCCATGACGGTGTCGAGTGAGCCGACGATGGCGATCATGTCCGCGATCAGCGCGTTCCTCATCGCCGTGGCCGTCGCCTGGAGCGCGACGAAGGAGGGCGCGCGGAACTTGACCCGCCACGGCTTCGGCCCGCCGTCGGAGACGACGTAGCAGCCGAGCTCGCCGCGCGGCGATTCGACTGCGACGTAAACCTCGCCTTCGGGGACGCGGAATCCTTCGGTGACGATCTTGAAGTGGTGGATCAGCGACTCCATCGAGGTGTGGAGCTCCTCACGCGGCGGGAGGACGACCTTGCGGTCGTCGGCGATCCAAGGGCCGCCGGGCATGCGGCGAAGCGCCTGGTCGACGATCCTGACGGACTCGCGCATCTCCTCCATCCGCACGCGGTAGCGCGCGTACACGTCGCCTTCCTGGTAGACGGGAACGCGAAAGTCGACCTGGTCGTAGGCCAGATACGGCTCGGCGCGCCGGAGATCCCAGTCGACGCCGGACCCGCGCAGGACCGGGCCCGACTGCCCGAGGGCGATCGCGTCGTCCGCGGAGAGGAGGCCGAGCCCCTGCGTGCGCTCCAGCCAGATCTCGTTTCGGTTGACGAGCGACTCGTAGTCGTCGACTGCCTTCGGCATCACCTCGACGAACTTCGCGCACTCGTCCCAGAAACCGGGCGGAACGTCCTCCGCGAGACCCCCGACCTGGAAGTAGCGCGTGTGCATCCGGTAGCCGGCGACGAGCTCGAAGAGATCGAGGATGCGGTCGCGCTCGCGGAAGCAGTACCAGAACATCGAGATCGCCCCCAGCTCCAGAGCGGCGGTTCCAAGCCACACGAGATGCGAGTGGATCCGGTTCAGCTCTGCGAGCAGCATGCGCATCCAGGTCGCGCGCGCGGGGACCTCGAGCCCGAGCATCTTCTCGACCGCGAGCACGAAGACCAGCTCGTTGTTCTGAAAGGCGAGGTAATCGATGCGCGGGGCGTAAGTGATCGCCTTCCACCAGCTCTTCTGCTCCATGTTCTTCTCGAACCCGGTGTGCAGATAGCCGACCACCGCAGCGAGGCCGAGCACCTCCTCGCCGTGCAAATCGACGACGAGCCTGAGCACGCCGTGCGTCGACGGATGGTTCGGCCCGAAGTTGACCCGGAGGACGTCCTCGGACGACCTCAGGTCGGGCGGAACCTGCAGGACCGTCGGGATCGGCGACGGGATGCGCGTGCCCTCGTAGATGTGAGGCCGTTCGGGAGCGATCGCCAACTTACTCTTCTCCGGAGAAGCGGACCGGCTCGCCGCCGATCGGGTAGTCCTTGCGCAGGGGATGCCCTTCCCAGTCGTCGTCCATGAGGATGCGGCTGAGATTGGGATGGCCGTCGAAGGCGATCCCGAACATGTCCCACGTCTCACGTTCGAACCAGTCCGCCGTCGGCCAGACGCCGACGACGCTCGGCACGGACTGGCCGTCGCCGACCCAGACCTGTAGGCGTACACGCGGCGCTCCCTCGCGGAGCGCGAGCAGGTGGTAGCTGATCGAGAACCGTTGCGGCTTCGCGCCCGGCAGGCGCTGATAGCCCTGCGTCGACGGCTCGTTCAGATCCCGGCCCGCGGGTGTCCCGATGTAACCCGAGACGCCGGCCTTGCCCCAGCCCAGGTAGTCCGCCGCGGCCAGGTCGGAGAGGAAGTTGAAGCCGAGCTCGTCACGCAGATGCAGTGCGGCATCCACCACGCGCGGCGCGTCGACGACGAGCGTCGTCTCGCCGTGCTGCTCGCGCGTCTCGATCAGTCCGGGGACGCGGTTGAAGTTCAGGACGCGACTCCGCGGATCTCATAGGCAGGCGGGATGCCGGCCATGACCTTCTCGTGCAGCCGGACGATTCCCTCCATCAGGGCCTCCGGCCGCGGCGGGCATCCGGGAACGTGGATGTCGACCGCGACGATCTTGTCGACGCCCTGCAACGTCGTGTAGTTGTTGAACATCCCGCCCGAGCTGGCGCAGGCGCCCATGGCGATCACCCACTTCGGCTCGAGCATCTGGTCGTAGACCTGACGCAGCGGCGCGGCCATCTTGTGCACCACGCGACCGGAGACGATCAGGAGGTCGGCCTGGCGCGGTGACGAGCGGAATGCCTCCATCCCGAAGCGCGCGATGTCATAGCGCGACGAGACGATCGACATCATCTCGATCGCGCAGCAGGCGAGCCCGAAGGTGTCGGGCCACATCGACTTGCTCTGCGCCCAGGCGACCGCCTTTCCGAGCGTCGTCAGGCCGACCGCCTGCTCGATCGAGTCGACTTCCTGCTCGAACACGGCCGGCCCCTTGGTCGGCCAGAGCAGCCGTTCGCTCTGCAGCCCGTAGTCGCGGAGCTTCTTGCCGTCTTCTATTGCCAATCGAGAGCACCCTTCCGCCACACGTAGACGTACGCGATCACGAGGATCGCGATGAAGAAGAGGAACTCGAGAAACCCGAACCACGCGAGCTGGTGCAGGATCACCGCGAGCGGATACAGGAACACGATCTCGATGTCGAAGACGATGAAGAGCATCGCCGTGAGGTAGAAGCTGACGGTGAAGCGCTGAGCCCTGGGTGCGCCGGTCGAGACGCCCGACTCGAAGGGCAGCTCGCGCCAGCGCGTCCGCTTGTGCGGGCGTGTCGCGAATACGAAGGAGAACCACATCATGGATGCCGGAATCGCAAGCGCGAAGATCGCGTAGATCAGGAACGGCAGCCAGTTGTCGAGCACGGTCCCTCCCTTGGAGCGCCGGGGAACCTAACAGGTTCACCCTAGCCGCACGAATTCAGCCAGAAACCGCTCAACCGTGCCTGAGACGAGTGTTACAAACTAGGGCTTCGGCGAGGGCCCTGAGGGGCGGACCGATTGCTACGATCAGAGCACGATGGAACTTCAGGAGCGAGTCATCCCGCTGATGACGGTCACCGAGTCGGCGGCCGCCAAGATCAAGCAGCTGATGGCTGAGGAAGAAGACGTCAACGTCCTCCGCGTCGCCATTCAGGGCGGCGGTTGCTCGGGGTTCCAGTACGGGCTCGGCTTCGACCGCGGTGCCGCCGAAGGCGACCTCGAGTTCGAGATGCACGGCGTCCAGGTCGTCGTGGATCCGTTCAGCGCCCCGTACCTCAAGGGCGCCGAGGTCGACTACGTCGATTCGATCCAGGCGGCCGGCTTCGCGATCAACAATCCGAATGCCAGCTCGTCCTGCGGCTGTGGTCACTCCTTCCAGGTGGAAGAGGGTGAAGCCGACGCCAACGTCGGCGGCTGCGGTTCCGGTTGCTCCGCCTGACCTTCTAGCATCGGTTTCGTGAGCGGACCGCTCCGCGTGGCTGTCGTCGGATCCGGCCCGGCCGGGTTCTACGCTGCGGGCGCGCTCCTCGACGCGGAGACTCCGATCGAGGTCGACATGCTGGAACGCCTGCCGACGCCCTGGGGGCTCGTCCGGCTCGGAGTCGCCCCCGATCATCCGAAGCTGAAGACGGTCTCGCGAGCCTTCGAACGGATCGCGCTGAAGCCTGGCTTCCGGTTCTTCGGCAACGTCGAAGTCGGCCGTGATCTCACGCACGCCGATCTGAACCGCCTCTACGACGCGGTCGTCTACGCCTTCGGCGCGCAGAGCGATCGCCGGCTGGACATCCCCGGCGAGGATCTGCCGGGCTCCTGGTCGGCCACCGAGTTCGTCGCCTGGTACAACGGCCACCCGGACTTCCAGGAGCTGCAGTTCGACCTGAACGTCGAGCGCGCGGTCGTGATCGGCAACGGCAACGTCGCCCTCGACGTCGCCCGGATGCTGGCGCTGACACCGGCAGAGCTCGAGCCCACGGACACGACCGACCCCGCGATCGAGGCGATCGGCGGCGCGACCATTCGCGACATCGTCGTCGTCGGCCGCCGCGGCCCGGCCCAGGCGTCGTGGACGACCCCGGAGCTGAAGGAGCTCGGGGAGCTCGCCGGCGCTGACGTCGTCGTCGATCCAGCCGAGCTGGAGCTCGACGCGGTGAGCGAGGCCTCGCTCGAGGACGACACCAATGCCCGTCGCAACATGGAGGTCCTGCGCGACTTCGCCGCGCGCGAGCCCACGGGCAAGCCCGTGACCGTCAGGCTTCGCTTCCTCGTGTCGCCGGTCGCGCTCCACGGCGAAGAGAAGGTTCAGTCGATCGAGCTCGTACGCAATCGGCTCGAGGAGCGGGATGGACGTCTCGTCGCCGTCCCCACCGACGAGCGCGAGACGATCGAGTGCGGTCTCGTGTTTCGGAGCGTCGGCTACCGCGGCGTCGGCCTGCCGGAGCTTCCCTTCGACGAGCGCCGCGGCACGATTCGAAACGAGCGCGGCCGCGTCGTGGCCGACGACGGCGAGCCCGTCGGCCGGACGTATTGCGCCGGGTGGATCAAGCGCGGCCCGACCGGGATCATCGGCACCAACAAGAAGGACGCGACCGAGACGGTCGCCCAGCTGCTCGAGGACGTTGACGCGGGAAGGGTCGGTCATCGTGACGAGGCGAACGCCGCCGCGGTGGAGGAGCTCCTGGCGGAACGGGGCGCGCGTGCCGTCCTGTACCCGGGCTGGACCTCCATCGACGAGCTCGAGCGGGCCGCCGGCGAGAAGCTCGGCCGCCCCCGGGTGAAGCTCCGTACCTGGGACGAGTTGCTCGAGGCGGCAGAGCGAGTGGCAGCCGAGACCGCCTAGCTCAGTTCCCTGAGAACCTGGTCCCGACAGGTCCCGAAGCGCCGCGTGCCAGGGACAGTCCCTGGAACCTGGCTCCGGGGGACACGTCACGTGCCTGGCACCGGACTGGTCCCGAAGCGCCACGTGCCTAGGCAGCCCTCCCCCAGTCGGGGGACGCCGATCTCCCCCGGCCGACGAAGATGAGGGCATGGAGTCACTCGTAGTCGAGTGCCTCCGCTGCGGTAGTCACAGAAAGCTCTCCCCGAATCCGCTGCGGCAGGCCAACCCCGATTGCTCGCGCTGCGGGTACGTCGGCTGGGCTCCGGTCAATGCACTCACCGAGAACGAGCGTCGCGCGATGCGCGCCCGCCCACTCGAACGACGCCGGCTCAGGCTTGCCTAGGCAGGGCCTCCAGCAGCAGTTCCGGCTCGAGCGCGTGCACGGTGTTGCCGTCTCGGCCGGTCATGGTCTCCGAAGCCAGCATGGCGTTGAGGATGGCTTCTTCGGTCGACTCGATCACCGCGTCGTAGAACGGCGTGATCTCGGTGTCGGAGAGCATGCGAACGGGAAGCTCGCCCACTCCGTCGAGCCCGCGGTTGCCGGTCGCGAAGGCGAAGAAGATGTCCCCGCTCGAATGAGCGGCCGTTCCACCCATCCGGCCGACACCTAAGCCTGCGCGCTGCGCGAGCCGGTCGCACTGGTGCGGCAGCAGGGGCGCGTCCGTCGCGACGATCCCGATGATCGAGCCCGACTCGTCGCCGTCCCGCGGTAGCGGGATCCGGTCGCCGATCAGCCGGCCGACGGGAACGCCGTCCACGCGGAAACGCTCGCGCCGGCCGTAGTTCGCCTGGACGAGGACGCCGACGAGGTAGTCCCCGACCTTGCGCGACGCCGTGCCGATCCCGCCCTTGAACTCGTGGCAGATCATCCCGGTGCCGCCGCCGACGCTTCCCTCCTCGACCGCTCCACCCTCGGCCGCTTCGAGCGCAGCATGTGCGTGCTCGGCGGTCACATGCTGGCCGCGGATGTCGTTGAGGAAGCCGTCGAAGGTCTCTCCCACCACCGGGAGCGACCACGCATCCTCATCCGCGGATGCTGCAGCGATCGCGTCCCGCACGACGCCCACGCTGAACGTGTTGGTGATCCCGATCGGCGTCGTCAGCAGCCCGGACTCACGCACCCACTCGAGCCCGGTCAGCTCGCCGTTCCCGTTCAGGCGATGGCACCCCGCGAAGAGCGGCGTCTCGGGCGGGACGACCATCGTCACGCCGGTGCGCACCGAGTCGCCTTCGATCAGCGTCGTGTGGCCGACACGTACGCCGGCGACGTCCGTGATCGCATTCCTCGGACCGGGCACGCCGTCGCCGAGAGCAATGCCGAGGTCTCTGGCCCGCATGACGTCAGTAAACTCGATTCGGTGGCCAAGACCGAGACGAAACGGGAGCTGTGGGGCGTGGAGACTCGCAAGGCAGTCGACAACTTTCCGGTCTCAGGCGAACCGATCCCCGCAGCCGTCGCGCGCTGGCTCGGACGCATCAAGGCCGCCGCCGCGCGGGTGAACGCCGAGCTCGGTCTGCTGGACGACGACAAGGCGCAGCGCATCGCCGAGGCCGGCGACCGGGTCGCTTCGGGCGAGCTGGACGATCAGTTCCCGATCGACGTCTTCCAGACCGGCTCGGGGACCTCGTCGAACATGAACGCCAACGAGGTCATGGCTGCGCTCGCCGGCGAGGACGTGCACCCGAACGACGACGTGAACATGGGGCAGTCGTCGAACGACGTCTTTCCGTCCGCGGTGCATCTGGCAGCACTCGACGAGATCACGAACGACCTCCTGCCTGCGCTGCAGCGTCTCGCCGAGTCGCTGCAAGCGAAGGCCGCCGAGTTCGACGACGTCGTCAAGTCCGGCCGCACGCATCTGATGGACGCGGTCCCGGTCACACTCGGGCAGGAGTTCTCGGGGTATGCGGCACAGGTGCGCCAGGGCTACGACCGCGTCGGCTCGACCCTCGAGCGGCTCGGGCAGGTCCCGCTCGGCGGCACCGCCGTCGGCACGGGGCTGAACACACACCCCGAGTTCGCCGCCAAGGTCAGGCGGCGCCTCGCGGAGGAGACCGGACTGCAGATCTCTGCGGCCGCAGACCCTTTCGAAGCGCAGGCCGCACGCGATTCGATCGTCGAGACCTCCGGCGCGCTGAAGACCGTTGCCGTGTCGCTGACGAAGATCGCGAACGACCTGCGGCTGATGGGCTCCGGCCCGCGCGCGGGCCTCGCGGAGATCCGTCTTCCCGAGCTCCAGAAGGGAAGCTCGATCATGCCGGGCAAGGTCAATCCCGTCATTCCGGAGGTCGTGACGCAGGTCGCTGCGCAGGTGATCGGCAACGACGCCGCCATCACCGTCGGCGGCATGCAGGGTCACTTCGAGCTCAACGTCTTCGTTCCGATGCTGGCCCGGAACCTGCTCGACTCCGTGAAGCTGCTCTCCGCCGCCTCGAGGCTGCTCGCCGAGAAGTGCGTCGACGGGATCGAGGCGAACCGGGAGCAGTGCGAGCACTATGCGGAGCTGACGTTGTCCGCGGCGACCGCTCTGAACCCGTACATCGGCTACGACGCGGCCGGCGAGATCGTGAAAGAAGCTGCGGCCTCGGGCCGTTCGCTGCGCGATGTAGCGCGAGACAAGGGTGTTGCGCAGGACGTGCTCGACAAGGCGCTCGACTATCGCGCGATGGCAAAGCCGAACGACGACGGGTAACCGGCCCGTCGCGTTACGGACGGAAAACGCTATCGCGACACCTGATCGAAACCCATGGAGCGTTGGGGCGCGCGACGGTTCCAGCTTGACAAACGGGTATCGAGAGGCCCATATACCCCTGTCACGAGGCGGCCCGTCCGGGTTACCTACGGTCGCCTCATCTACTCCAGAGGGGGAGAGATGCGAGTGAGAGGAAGGACGAAGCTCGTGCTTGGAGCGGTCCTGGCGCTCGCCGTCTGCGCATTGACGGCGTCCGCGGGAACCGCCACCGGAGCGAGCTCAGCTGTTTCGAGCCAGGTTCCGAAAGTGGGAACGGGCGGCCCGACCACGGGAGCATTTACGCCGTGGGACGGAAGCGCCGGCAACGAGTTCGCGGGCGGGGGCGACGAGGAAAGCGCCGATGCCTACGCGGGCAACATCGTCGACCGCAGCTTCGCCAAAGGCGGAGCCACTGTCGGCGTGGCCACGACAACCGGCAAGAAGGCCAAGTCGGATCCGGTCTTCAACTTCGGATTCCAGGGTCTGAACCACTACCAGCAGCGCTACTCACGAGGCGGAAACCAGTTCTCCGTCGAGCCGCCCGATCAGGGCATGTGCGCGGGCAACGGTTACGTCGTCGAGGCCGTCAACGACGTCTTCAACGTCTTCAGCCAAGCGACCGGCGCATCGCTGCTTCCCGACAACACGGCGACCAACATCGTCGCCGGTTTCCCGCGTAACGTGAACCATGCGGTCGACCTGAACTCGTTCTACGGCTACCCGCCGGCGATCAACCGGACGACCGGGGTCCGCGGCGAGTTCGTGACCGATCCGAGCTGCATCTACGACGCGCAGACGCAGCGCTTCTTCATGGTCGTGCTCACGCTCGATCCGCAAGTGCCCGGCCCGTGTCAGGGTGTGTTCAGCTGCGTGAACCACCTCGACCTCGCCGTCAGTCAGACGTCGGACCCGACAGGCAGCTGGAACATCTACCGGACCGACGTCACGAACGATGGTACGAACACCGGTGGCGTGAATCCAGGCCCGTATCTCGGCGACTATCCGCACATCGGTGCGGACGCGAACGGGATCTACCTGACGACGAACTCGTATCCGTGGCACGCCAACGGCTTTGCGGGCGCGCAGATCTATGCGTTTTCGAAGGCTCAGCTCGCCGCGGGTGCCGCGAATGTGACGATGCAGCACATCGACACGTCGGGCATGGTCAACGCACCGAGCGACGCTGGGCCGACGCAGCCGGGCTTCACCGTGTGGCCGGCGCAGTCTCCAGGGGCAGGCTCGTTCAACACGAGCAACGGAGGCACCGAGTACTTCCTCAGCTCGAACGCGGCTGATGAAGCAACGCATCCGAAGGCCGGGACCGGCGGCGACTACGTCGGACACAACATCGTCGTCTGGACGCTGACGAATACGTCGTCGCTGAACGGCGCGCCGGCGCTCGGGCTGAGCACGAAGCTTCTGGGCGTGAACACCTATGCGCTCCCGCCCAAGCAACAGCAGCCGGGCTCGGGCTCGGCACCGGGAGTCGCAGTTCCGCAGGGCCACTGTCTGAACGACGAGGTGACCGTGACGATCGCGGGCACCGGTTGCTGGCGGCTGCTCGTGTCCGCCAGCGGCTCATGCGTCCGGCGCCCGAGGTCGTGGCGAGGCCGGACTCGAATGACACCCGCATGCAGCAGGTGACGTACGCCAACGGGAAGCTCTGGGGCGCGCTCGACACGGCGCTCAATCCCGACGGCGGAGCCCAGCGTGCCGGGATTGCCTGGTACATCGTGAATCCATCCGCCGGGAAGCTCGTGCTCCAGGGCTACCTCGGGGCGACGGGACACGACTTCACGTATCCGGCCATCGGCGTCACGCCGAGTGGACGCGGGATCATGGCCTTCACGGATACGGGCGACTCGACGTATCCGAGTGCGGCCTATGCGTCCATCGACGCGATCGCCGGTATCGGTGCGTGGAACGACGTTCCCGGCGGCACTCGGTGCCGCAGTGGACGACGGGTTCTCCGGGTACAAGCAGCAGAATTTCCCGAACCCGATCCGCTCGCGTTGGGGCGACTACGGCGCGGCCTCGGTCGACGGCAACTCGATCTGGATCGCCAGCGAGTACATCGCTGCGGCGTGTGACTACACGACGTGGGGCGGGCCGTTCTTCGTCGGTGGCAGCGGAGACAACCTGCTCGGTACGTGTGCCGGAGCCTCGCATGGCCCCGGCTCGCGAACCGCGCTCGCGAACTGGTCGACACGGATCAGCAAGTTCACCCCGTAATCGACCGGAAGATCGGATGATGACTGGAGGGCCGGCCGCAAGGCCGGCCCTCCTTTTGCATCTACCATGTGTGCAGATGCGTTTCACGGTGGCAGCGGCGAGCCTCGCCTTGCTGATTGCCGGCGCCGCGCACGCGGCGCCTGGCCAGAGCGGTCTCAGAGGCGTGGTGATGCGCGGGCCGATCACACCCGTCTGCGTGGCCGAGTCGCCTTGTACCGAGCCGGCCAAGAACGTGACGCTCCTCTTCTCGCGAGGCGGTCATGTGGCCGGCCGTGTGGCGACCGACGGTCAGGGGCGCTATCGGCTTCGGCTTCCTGCGGGCCTCTACTCCGTGCGACGCTCGACTACGGGACGGATCGACAACAAGCTCGATCCCAACCGGGTGCGGGTCTTTGCGGGGCGTTTCACCCGCACCGACTTCTCGATCGACACGGGCATCCGGTAGACGGTCCGTCCGGACCCTGAAGTAGAATCCTCTATCAAGAAAGCCGGATCGGGAATCCGGCGGATCCGAGGTCAACGTCCAGAGGGGAGAAAACGTTGCGCAAGCTTCTGACTGCGCTCGCAGCCGCTGTGGCTGCGGTCGCAATTCTCGTCACTCCGGCAGGCGCCGTTCAGGGCGGCACGCCTGACGGCAACGGGCATCCGAACGTCGGGTTGTCCGTCTTCCTGTACCACGGCATCCCGCTGTGGCGCTGCTCCGGCACGATGGTCGCCGCGCAGGTCTATCTGACTGCCGGCCATTGCACGGGAATCGATACGGGTCTGGGGATCGCTCCCGACCGCGCCGAGGTGTGGTTCGACTCGGGCCCGATTCCGCTCGGCTCGTACGCTTTTGACGGCAATCCGTGCAAGGCCACGGACACGGGCTATCCGTGCAAGGGCGAGTTCACCGGCACGCCCGTTCCGCATCCCGGCTGGAACGGAGCACTGACGGTGCCCAACACCCATGACATGGGCGTCGTCAAGCTGACTCAGGCTCCGAACAAGGGACTGTCGAAGATCGCCCCGCTCGGGTATCTCGACGGCCTTGCGACCCAGCGTGGGCAGCAGAACGTCAACTTCACCGTCGTCGGGTACGGCGTGCAGTTCGAGCGCCCGAATCTCGAGATCGCGATCAAGCAGCGGTTCGTCGGCACGAACCAGCTCCAGAATCTTCGGAGCCATATCGCCGGCGGCTACAACCTGATGATGACCGACTCGAACGGCGGCGGAACCGGCGGCGGCGGAACCTGCTTCGGCGATTCCGGCGGCCCGATCTTCCACACCGATACCGCAGGCAACGTGTGGGACGTCGCGGTGATCTCGTTCGGGACGAAGTACTGCAACGGCACGTCGGGTGCGTTCCGGCTCGACAACGCGCAAGCCCGGACGTTCCTCCAGAACAACGGCGTCCCGCTGAACTAGGGACGAGCTCGTTTGGTGGAGAAGGGCCGCCCTTTGGCGGCCCTTCTCGTCTTCGGGCATCATCCGCGAAATGAGGAAAACCGGGCTCCTCGCGCTCGTGGTGCTCTTCCTCGTGGCACCGGCCGGCGCGGCGACCGGCCAGGGTCTCTACGGGTCGGTGACACGCAGCCCGACGAAGCCGGTGTGCTCGAACGAGGCGCCGTGCAGCGAGCCTGCCGCTCATGTGAGCCTGCGGTTTCTTCGGGGCACGACGCTCGTCGTCACAGCCCGCACCGATCTGCGCGGCCGCTATCGCGTGCGGCTGCCGCGCGGCGTCTACACGGTGCGTGTCGCCGGTGCACCCGCGGGCGGGATCGGCGGTCGCATCGATCCGGCAGCCGTCCGCGTGCGCGCGGTGTGGCGGCACCAGAACTTCGACATCGACACGGGAATCCGCTAGTAGGCGACGGCACCGCGGCCGGTTGCGGCCGCATGCCGTTGCTCGTCTGCCCGATACGACGAGCGCACGAGCGGGCCTGAGAACACCGAGCCGAAACCGAGCGCCTCGCCCTGCTCGCGGAACCAGCGGAACTCGTCGGGGTGGACCCACCGGTCGATCTGCGCGTGCTTCGAGCTCGGCTGGAGATACTGCCCGATCGTGACGACGTCGACGTCGTGCGCACGCAGGTCGCGCATCGTCTGCACCACCTCGTCGTTCGTCTCGCCGAGGCCGACGATGATGCCCGACTTCGTGAGCACGGGGTAGTCGGCGATCTCCTTCGCCCGCTGCAAGAGCCAGAGCGCCTTGTCGTAGCTCGCCTTCGCGCCGCGCATGCGCGCGTGAAGACGCCGGACGGTCTCGATGTTGTGGTTGAACACGTCCGGCTGCGAGGCCATGACCGTCTGGAGCGCCTCTTCTTCCACACCGAGGAAATCGGGCGTCAGCACTTCGACCGAGGCATTCGGCAGCTTGCGCTTGAGCGCCCGGATGGTGGCTGCGTAGTGCCCTGCGCCGCGGTCGGGCACGTCGTCGCGGTCGACCGACGTGACCACCACGTGCTTCAGCTCCATCTGGGCCGCGACGTTCGCCAGGCGTAGGGGCTCGAGCGGATCCGGTGGGCTGTCCGGCCTGCCGCTGTGCACGTAGCAGTACCGGCAAGCGCGCGTACACGTGTCGCCCAGGATCTGGAAGGTCGCCGTCCCCCGGCCCCAGCACTCGCCGATGTTCGGGCAGCGCGCCTCCTCACAGATGGTGTGGAGGCTCTGGCCGTGGATGAGCTTCTTGACGTCGTAGTAGCGCGAATCCGCGGTCGGCGCCCGCACCTTCATCCAGTCCGGGCGGCGAGGCCGCTCCGCTACGGGCCTGGAGGTCTCCATTCGGCCAGTCTAGTGACCGGGTTGCCGCTTGCCGCGGAGCCGTCTAGAGTCAGCGAGCCCGCAGGACCGGGCAACGGGGAGAGACCGAACAAGGAGGGGATTTGTGAGACGCAGTCTCGCAGTGCTTTTTGCGGCCGCGTGTGTCGTCGTCGCCATGTCGGTGATGGCCGGCGGATCGAGCGCCGCCACGGCACCGCGCATCAGTGGAAGTTCGATCCCACGATCAACGCGCCGTGGGCGATGGAGGGTGACGACGAAGAGCTCGACGCACCGGATGCAGCGGCAGGGCTCTGCCGCTCGACGCCGTTCAACACGCCGGTCGGGGCGTACGCGCCACTCGCGGCGACCGAGGTCGATGCGATCAACGGTGACGCGACGAACAACAGCGGCTTCTCGAACTTCGGCTGCACGACGCCGCAGAACGAGACGACAATCGCCGTCAACCCGACGAACCCGAACAACCTCATCGCAGGCGCAAACGACTATCGCGTCTGTTGCGACTTCACAGGGCTGAATGACGCCACCGGTTGGGCGTACTCCTCGTTCGACGGTGGCCAGACGTGGGGCAACGTCCAGGTTCCCGGCCTGACGGCCGAGACAGGCGCAACCGGCTCGATGAAGAAGTTCGATTCCGCGGGCGATCCCGTCATGGCCTTCGGTTCGGATGGGACCGCCTATTACGCGAACATCGCCTTCAGCCGGGTCAGTCCGGTCTCCGGCATCGTGGTCAGTAGGTCGACGTGACGGCGGCAGGACCTGGAGTGCGCCGAACCTCGTCACCTACACGGACGCGCGGTAACTTCCTTCACGACAAGGTGTGGCTTGCGGCCGGCTCGAACGGCAAGGTCGTCGGTCACATGGACGACGTTCAGCCTCGGCCCGACACGGCGCCGGGTACAGCGAATCGCCGATCGTTGCCGCGTTCTCGAAGGACGGCGGCAAGACGTGGAATCGGCAGGGCTCGCCCGTGTCCGACCCCGCGCATCCGTTCGACCAGGGCTCGCAGGTGCAATACGGCCCGGACGGTTCCCTGTACGTGTCCTACGAGGCGACATCACCGCTCTTCGGGTTCACGACTGACGCTATGGTCGTGGCACGCTCGACCGACAACGGCGCGACGTTCCAGACGAAGGAGCTCGCACGCGTCTACGACGACACGGACTGCTATCCGGTCTTCGCGGGACGGCAGACGTTGACTGACATGCACTTCCGCCTCAACAGCTACCCGTCCATGAGTGTCGATCCGCTGACCGGCGAGATCTCCATTGCATGGACCGATCAGCAGGGATCGGGAACATGCGGGACGGGAGCGAGCTCGTTCACGGGCACGACCTCGAATCAGGTGAAGCTGATTCATGCCCCATGGGCGACAATCCAGTCGGCCCCGGTCACCCACGTCACGTCCAGTGCGCCGGACAAGGTCTTCCCGTCCGTCGCAAGCCGTGGGGGGAAGATCGTGGTCTCCTACTACACGCGTGATTACGGGATCACCTCGGCGGCTACGGTCTGCAACCTGCAGACGAACCCCGTTCCGACCGGAATCACTCCGGTGCCGACGTCGCGGTCCGTCTGCATGGACTACGCGGCCACGTCGTCGACCAGCGGCTTCGCGTCGCAGATGCGACTCTCGAGCCAGAGCTCCAACCCGTTCGTACAGTTCGCGGACGGAAGCTTCATCGGCGACTATTCGCAGATCGCGATGGGCACGGACGGCAACGCCCACGCCTCCTGGACGGACTTCCGCGGTAACCCGGGGCACACTCCGGCGAACCAGGACGTCCTGATCGCCAACTTCAACCCGTAGGATCGATCATTCGGTGCGGGGCCCTCGCCGGCCCCGCACCGTCATCTCTTCGCGGCGAGCTGCCCGTGGATCGGCTGGCTCCAGAGGCCGTGCCCTTCGTCGGCCGGGATCTGCTCGAGCGTCAGGTCGAAGACCTCGGCCAGCGCCGCGCGCGCCAACGGCCTCACCTCGTCCACCGTGACGGCCCGGTCGAGCTCGCGGGAGATAGTCGTGAAGGCCGCGTCTTCGAGACCGCAGGCGGTGATCCATTCGGTGAACGGTGCAGGGTCGAGGTCGACATTCAGCGCATAGCCGTGTGTCGTGACCCAGCGTGAGATGTGGACGCCGATCGACGCGATCTTGCGCGGAGGGCGCTCGAGCCAGACTCCCGTGAGGCCGTCGATGCGCGTTGCCTCGAGGCCGAGCGGCGCGAGTGTCCGGATGAGTGCCTCCTCGAGGTCGCGCACGTACTTCTTCACGTCCTTGCCATGCCGGCGCAGGTCGAGAATCGGGTAGCAGACGAGCTGACCGGGCCCGTGGAAGGTCGACTTGCCACCGCGGTTCGTCTCGACGACCTCCACCTCCGCACCCTCGGGGACGTGCAGTTCCTCCGTCTCGCTCCGGCGGCCGAGCGTGACGACCGGCGGGTGCTCGAGGAAGACGACCGCATCGGGGATTGCGCCCTGGGAGACCGCACCGGCGAGCGAGCGCTGGAGGTCCCACGCCTCCTGGTAGGGAACGAGGCCGAGATCGAGCAGGTAGGCACCGCGGCTCATGCGGTTCAGCCTAGCGGCGACCTGCAAAGCTGCCAGGGCCATGAAGGTGACTCTCATGATCGCCGACTTCGCGCGGGTGGCGAACGGAAAGCTGGACGTCATCGGCGGCGGCTGGTCGATGATGAACGCGCAGGGCCCGTTCGGCTTCTTCGTCGCTGCCCTCTTCCAGATTCCGTGGGACCAGACGAACGCGCAGCACAAGTTCAGGCTGGAGCTCCTCGACGCCGACGGTCAGGGCGTCCCGATTCCGACCGGTGAGAGCGTGCGTGCGGAAGGAGAGTTCGAAGCAGGCCGCCCAGCGGGCCTCAGGCCCGGAACACCCGTCGACGCACCGCTCGTCGTGCCGTTCGGCCCGCTGATGCTCGACGAAGGGCGCTACGAGCTGCGGCTGACCATCAACGACGAGACAAAAGAAGACTGGTTCGTAGCGTTCACCGTAAGGCACGCCACAACCCCAGCCTGAAAGACGGGCCACAAACGCCCTCATCGCAGGACCACCAAAGCCGGACGCTAAGACCAGGCGAAGCCGGGCTTAGCGGGAGGCGACCTGATGCGGGCGCGGCCGCGTGAGCGCCCGTGCCCGCACGGAAGGGAACAGACGCCGAGCAGAACCACCAGAGGAGTGCGCGGGCTGTGCCCGCGCACGTTCAGCGCGCAGCGCCGTAACCAAACCCAACCGCGAAAGCAGAGCTTTCGCGGTTAGTAAGCCGACTCGTCCCAGGTCTCGAGCTTGTGGCGCAGGTCGCGGAGGAAGCGTCCGGCAAGCGCGCCGTCGACGAGGCGATGGTCGTACGTGAGCGTCAGGTTCATGATCGGCCTGACGGCGATCACGTCCTCGCCGAGCTCGTCCTGCACGACCCAGGGGCGTTTCACCACTGCGTACGTGCCGAGAATCGCCGCCTGCGGCTGGCTGATCACGGGCGTCCCGTGGAACGTGCCGTAGCCGCCGGGGTTCGTGATCGTGAACGTCCCACCCTGAACCTCGTCCGGCAGCAGCTTCTTGTCGCGGGCGCGTTGCGCGATGTCCGTCACGGCCTTCGCCATTCCGAGCAGGTTCAGGGTCTCGGCGTTCTTGACGACGGGAACGATCAGGCCCTTGCCGTCCTGCAGCTCGACGGCGAAGCCGAGGTTGACGTAGCTGCGTGTGACGATCTGATCACCGCGGATCTCGCCGTTGATCCACGGGTACTCGTGCAGCGTCTCGGCTGCGGCGCGCGCGACGAAGATGAGGTAGGTCGGGTTGACGCCGTAGCTCTGCTGGTACTCCTTTTTCAGTTTCGCGCGGATCGCATTGACTCTCGACATGTCGACCTCGATCGCGCTCGTGACGTGTGCGGATGTGTCGAGCGAGCGTCGCATGTGCTCGGCGATTCCCTTGCGCATCGCCGTCATCGGCTCGAAGTTCTCGCCGGGCTGTGACGGCACGGGAGCGGCCGCGGGTGCGGGCGCCTCTTTGGCTGCGGGAGGCGGCGCGCTCGGCGCCTGAGGTTGCGCGGGTGCCGCGGCAGGGGGCGCAGCCTTGCCGCCCGACTCGATGAAGTTGAGGATGTCCTTCTTCGTCACGCGGCCGCCGCGCCCGGTTCCCTGCACCTGGCTCGGGTCGACGCCGTGCTCGGACGCGATCTTCGCGACGACCGGCGACACGAAGGTCTTGCCGTTCGTGGACGAGGGCTCCGTCGTCTCGCTCGCCGCCGGCGGCGCGGGGGTCGCCTCCTCGACCGTCTCGGCGGTCGGGGTCTCCGGCGCATCGGAGACGGCTGCGGACTCGGCGGCAGCCTGTGCGGTCGCGGGCTCGGGCACGTCGTCCGTCGAAGTCGCCCCGCCGCCCTCGCCGCCGATCACCGCCAGCTTCGTTCCGACGTCTACGGTGGCGCCTTCCTGCACGAGGATCTGCGTCAGGGTCCCGGAGCCCGGGCTCGGCACCTCCGTGTCGACCTTGTCGGTCGAGATCTCGAGCAGCGGCTCGTCGGCCTCGACCTGCTCGCCCTCCTGCTTGAGCCACTTGGTGATCGTGCCCTCGGAAACGGACACGCCCATCTGTGGCATGACGACGTCGACTGTCTCGGTGGTGGCCATCGCTTCTCCTTAGTACTCCGCGAGCTCGCGCAAGCCTTTCGTGACGTCGTCGACCTGCGGGATGAAGGCTTTTTCGAGAGGCGGCGAGAACGGCACCGGCGTGTCGGGCGCAGCGATCCGACGGACGGGCGCGTCGAGATCCTCGAACGCCTCCTCCGCAACGGTCGCTGCGATCTCGGCCCCGAAGCCGCCTGTTCGCGTGTCTTCGTGCAGCACCAGCACCTTCGAGGTTTTTCGCGCCGACTCGAGAACCGCCGCCTTGTCCCACGGCATCACGGTGCGGAGATCGATGATCTCCACCGACACGCCATCGTCGTCGAGTTGCTGCGCCGCCTCTTCGGCGGTGTAGACCATCGCGCCCCAGGTGATCAGCGAGATGTCGCTGCCTTCCCGGTGCATGCGCGCCTTGCCGAGCGGCACCGTGTACCGCTCCTCCGGAACCTCGCCCTTGATCCGCCGGTAGAGGTGCTTGTGCTCGAAGTAGAGGACGGGGTTCGGGTCCTCGATCGCGCTGATCAGGAGACCCTTCGCGTCCTCGGGCGTCGCCGGGCAGACACATTTGAGTCCGGGGATGTGAGCGAAGGATGACTCGGGGTTCTGCGAGTGGAACGGCCCGCCGGAGAATCCGCCTCCCGATGGGAGCCTGACCGTGATCGGAACCGGCGTTCCGGCGCGATAGCGCTGCTTCGCCGCGACGGTGACGAGGTGATCCCACGCGCAGGAGATGAAGTCCGCGAACTGCATCTCGGCGACCGGTCGCAGAGCCCATCATCGCTGCGCCCGTGCACGCGCCGACGATCGCCGTCTCGGCCAGCGGGGCGTCCATCACCCGCCAATGTCCGAACTCCTCCTGAAAGCCCAGCGTCACCTTGAAGGCACCGCCGTACACCCCGACGTCCTCGCCGATCACGAAGACGCGCTTGTCGCGGCGCATCTCGGTGCGCAGCCCGTCGGAGATCGCCTGGAGGTAGGTCAGCTCGGCCATGCCACTTACTTGTGGTGGGGCGTGTCGAGGTCTTCCGGAGTCGCGTAGACACCTTCGGTCAGCGTGGACGGGTCGGGCAGCGGTGACTCCTCCGCGCGCTTGAGCCCGTCGTTGAGTGCCTTCTTGATCCCCGCCGAGATCTCGTCCTCCTCTTCGTCGGACATGTCGGCGTTCTCGCGCAACCAGGTGCGAAAGCGTTCGATCGGATCGTTCTCCGCCCACTTCTCGAACATCTCCTTCGGGACGTAGAACGCGTCGTCGTGCACGGCGTGCCCTTCCATCCGCAGCGTCACCGATTCGATCAGCGTCGGGCCGCCGCCGGCGCGAGCTTTCTCGATCGCGCGGCTCGCCTCTCGGTAGACGGCGAGCACGTCGGTGCCGTCGACGACGACTCCCTCGAAGCCGTAGGACTCGGCACGGTCGGCGACGTGGCCGGTCGCGAACTCCAGGTGCGTCGGCGTCGAGTACGCCCACTGGTTGTTGTCGCAGACGAAGACCATCGGCAGCTTCCGGACCCCCGCGAGTGTCATCGCCTCGTGGCAGTCGCCGCGCGCAGACGCTCCTTCGCCGAACCAGCCGACCGCGACGCGCTTCTCCTCCCTGATGCGAAAGGCGAGCGCGCAGCCCACTGCCACGGGGAGCATCGCCGGCAGATGGCTGACCATTGCGATCAGCCCAAGGTTCGAGTCGGCCATGTGGACGTTCCCGTCTCTGCCCTTCGTTGGCCCGTCGGCCCGTCCCATGTACTGGGCGAAGATTCGCCACGGCTCGACGCCGCGCACGATGTGGACGCCCATGTCGCGGTGGAGCGGCGTGCCGACGTCGTCGGCGCCCATCGCGGTCGCGACGCCGACGGAGCCGGCCTCGTTTCCCCGTCCCGTGTAGAACGAGCCGGGGATCTTGCCCTGGCGGTAGAGGATGTGGCCGCGCTCCTCGATCCCGCGGGTCATCAGCATGTTCGTGTAGACGCCGAGGAGATCCTCGCGGTCGAGTCCTGCCTCTCGAACCTCTTTCAGCGAGCCGACCGGCTCGGCTTCCCGGGCGATGGCCATAGCGGTGGCACTCTAACGACTGGGGTTACCATCGCCCCGCATGGATGAGCGCTTCGATCACGATCGCTTCCTCGTCGTCGGAGGTCGCTAGATGGGAAAAGCGTCCGACTGGCTGCGCGAAGAGCGCCGCAAGGTGCTCGGCGACTGGGTGGCCTTCTGTCTCGGCTGCGGCGCGGCTCGCCGCTGGTTCGACGACTTCGAGGCCGACGTTCCGGAGCAGTGCCCGCAGTGCGGAGGCGTGATGCTGCGCCGCTGTCCCTCGTGCAACGCGCCGTTCAGCTCGATCTTCGCGGTCGACTGCGAGTCCTGCGGGACGCAGCTCCGGGATCCCGAGCTGTTCGGAACGAAGATCCGCCGCCGCTAGCGGATCTGGCTGAAGCGAATCACGGTCACCGTGTCGTCGGGCGTGACCTCGCGGTTGTAGAGCTGGCTGAGGAAGGACGCCATATCCTCAGTTCGCCGGATCTCCGGGTTGTCGTGCTCGACTTCGCGAGGGGAAAGGTCAGCGAGGAGCTTCACCTCCACCTTGTCGATCACTGCGTTGAAGACCCGCTCACGTGGGCTGAACCGTGCCCCCGCGAGGACCTGAACGATCATCCCTTTCCGGTACTTCGCGGATTTGTCGCCTAGGCGGATCGTCGCCGTCTTGCGACCGCTCTTCAGCTGTTCCGCGACGATCGGTGAGTAGAAGTTGAGTGCGTACATCGCCTCGTTCACGCGGGTTGGCGCCAGCGGGTGCGCCGGCGGATGAGGAAGGCGGTCACGATGCCGAGGACCCAGCCGGTGATGGCGCTGATGATGACCAGCCAGACGAGCCCGGTCTTCGTGCTACCGAACACGTAATCGAGCTTCACGTGGCGCGTGTTGCGGGCGATCAGCAGGATCAGGAAGACGATCGTCGCGAGCGCGATCGCGAGCGAGAGGTAGAGGCCGGTTCGGTGCGAGTAGCGAACCCCGCGCTGCAACCGGGATTCCGGCACGATAGGCGGGGGTCGTCTGCTCCGGCTGCTCCGGCTCGCTCACGCGCGGAGCCTAACGCGAGAGCCGCTCGAGCGCCTTTACCGCCATCTCCCGCTCGCCCTTGTAGGCGAGAAGCTCGGGCGCCTCCTCGAGTGGGAGCCAGCGAGTCTCCGCGACCTCGTGGGCGTGCTCGGCAGAAATGTCACCGAGGCGGCCGGCCCGGTAGCGGAAGAGGAAGAAGCTGACCACCTTGAAGACCCGTTCCCCGGCCCAGGTATAGACGTAGCGGACGTCGCCGAGCTTCTCCACCGGGGTCGCCTCGACTCCGGTCTCCTCCTTCACCTCGCGGAGCGCCGTGACCTCGGCCCGCTCGCTGGGGCCGATCAGGCCCTTCGGCAGCGCCCAGGTCCCCTCCGGCTTTCCTGCAGGCCTGATTGCGGCCATGACCGCGCGGCCACGGAGGTTCCGGACGACGACTCCTCCCGCGGAGAACTCCCGGCGCACCGTGACTTTGTAACACAGGGCCGCTTCTGGCTTGCAAGAGGAGGACGAGCCGCGCTAGGATGCTCTGGCACTCTCACGGTGAGAGTGCCAATGGTTGTCACAAAGTCGTCTGAACAGGAGGAGTGTGGATGAACCTGCAGCCGCTTGGTGACCGTCTGATCGTTGAAGTCCTCGATGAAGAGGAGCAGACCGTCAGCGGCATCGTGCTGCCCGACACGGCCAAGGAGAAGCCGCAGCGCGGCCGAGTCCTCGCTGTTGGCCCCGGAGGTCGGGACGAAGACGGGAAGCACATCCCAATGGACGTTGCCGAGGATGACGAGATCATCTTCAGCAAGTACGGCGGAACGGAGATCAAGGTCGGCACCGACGAGGTTCTGATCCTCCGCGAGTCCGACGTCCTCGCAAAAGTCATCGGCGACCGCGAGCTCGCGGGCGCGAAGTCCTAACGGAGGTATCGAAAACACATGGCTCACAAGGAGCTGAAGTTCAACGAGGACGCGCGCCGTGCTCTCGAGCGTGGCGTGAACATCCTCGCCGATGCGGTCAAGGTCACCCTTGGCCCGAAGGGGCGCTACGTCGTGCTCGACAAGAAGTTCGGCGCGCCTACGATTACGAACGACGGCGTCACGATCGCACGTGAGATCGAGGTCGAGGACGTCTTCGAGAACCAGGGCGCCCAGCTCGTCCGTGAGGTCGCCACGTCGACGAACGACGTCGCCGGCGACGGCACGACGACCGCGACCGTGCTGGCTCAGGCGATCGTCAAGGACGGTCTCCGCAACGTCGCCGCCGGGGCCAACCCGATGGCGATCAAGCGCGGCATCGAGCGTTCCGTCGACGCTGTCGTCGAGAACCTGAAGTCGCAGTCCAAGGAGATCTCCGGCAAGGAGGACATCGCCCGCGTGGCGACCGTTTCTTCTCGCGATCGTGAGATTGGCGAAGTCCTCTCCGACGCGATCGAAAAGGTCGGCAAGGACGGCGTCGTGAACGTCGAGGAGGGCCAGACGTTCGGCCTCGAGCTCGAGTTCACCGAGGGCATGCAGTTCGACAAGGGCTACCTGTCGCCGTACATGGTGACCGACCCCGAGCGCATGGAGGCGGTTCTCGACGAGCCGTACATCCTGGTCGCGAACCAGAAGATCGGTGCGGTCAAGGACCTCCTGCCGGTGCTCGAGCAGGTCATCCAGGCCGGCAAGCCGCTGCTGATCGTGGCCGAGGACGTCGAGGGCGAGTCGCTCGCGACGATCGTGGTCAACAAGCTGCGCGGAACCTTCACCGCTGTTGCGGTCAAGGCTCCGGGCTTCGGCGATCGCCGCAAGCGCATGCTCGAGGACATCGCGATCCTCACGGGCGCCGAGGTGATCACCGAGGAGATGGGCCTCAAGCTCGAGAACACGAAGCTCACGCAGCTCGGCCATGCCCGCCGCGTGGTCGTCGACAAGGACACCTCGACGATCATCGACGGTGCCGGCGATCCGGACGGGATCAAGGCCCGCATCAAGCAGCTGAAGGCGGAGATCGAGAACACCGACTCCGACTTCGATCGTGAGAAGCTCCAGGAGCGTCTCGCGAAGCTGGCCGGCGGCGTTGCCGTCGTCAAGGTCGGCGCTGCGACGGAGACCGAGATGAAGGAGAAGAAGCACCGCGTCGAGGACGCACTCCAGGCGGCTCGCGCCGCGCTCGAGGAGGGTGTCGTTCCTGGCGGCGGTGTCGCACTCCTGAACGCGGTCGACTCGATCAAGCTCGACGAGATGGAGGGTGACGAACGAACGGGCGGCGCGATCGTCGCACGGGCGCTCGAGGAGCCTGTTCGCCAGCTCGCGTACAACGCTGGCCTCGAGGGCTCGATCGTCGTCGACAAGGTTCGGAACTCACCGAAGGGTCACGGCCTGAACGTCGAGACCAACGAGTACGAGGACCTGATCAAGACCGGGATCACCGATCCCACGATGGTCGTCCGTTCTGCTCTGCAGAACGCCGCTTCGATCGGCAAGAACATCCTCACGACCGAGGCTGTCGTCGCCGAAGCCCCCGAGAAGAATCCGGCCGGTGCCGGAATGCCGGGCGGCATGGGCGGCATGGACATGATGTAAGACCTTCGCCGAAAGGCTTACGCCTTTCGTCGAGAGTTGGTACGGCAGAGAGGCCGGGCAAAAGCCCGGCCTCTCTGCGTCAGTAGGGGTGGTGGGTCCCAGAAAAGCAAAACGGCCCTGGGGAGGGCCGCTTTGCGAGGGGGATTAGGGGGAGGTGGTTCGCATGAGGTATCGGTCGCTCGTCGCTCCACGCTCTCCCCCGAACGGGTGAACGAGTAGGGCTAGAACCCGTAGCGCTGTTCCTTCCAGTAGTCGGCGTCGTTGTGGTAGCCATAGCGCTCCCAGAAGCCGGGTTGGTCCGTCGAGAGGAGCTCGATGCCGCGCAGCCACTTGGCGCTCTTCCAGAAGTACCGCGAAGGGACGACGAGTCGCAGCGGCCAGCCGTGGTCGGGCTCGAGCGGTTCGCCGTCCGCCGCCCAGGCGATCAGCGAGTTGTCGTCCTCGAGCGCGGCGAGCGGCACGTTCGCCGTGAAGCCCTGCTCCGCATGTGCGAGCACGAAGCGCGCGCTCGGCTTCGGCCGGACGAGCTTCGCGAGCTCGCGCCAGTGCACGCCCAGAAACGACATTCCGAAACGGCTCCACCGCGTAACGCAGTGGATGTCCGTCGTGATCTCCGTCGTCGGCAAGGACTGCAGCTCGTCGTAGCGAAGCGCGATCGGCTCCTCGACTTCGCCGAAGACCTTGAAGTCCCACGTGGCCAGGTCGGTCTGCGGGACGGTGCCCGCGTGGAGGACCGGCCACTTCTCCGTCAGGTACTGCCCCGGCGGCAGTCGGGCCGGATCGAGGCCCTTGTCGATCAGCTTCTGCTCCGCCTTGGATCGGAAGAGGCTCATCCGAACCTAGACTAGATGGCGTGCAAAGCGTCACGTCACCGGCTGTGGCAAGGCGACCGCGCGCGTTCCTCCGCGTCGCCGGACCCGATGCTGCCGACTACCTGCAGCGCATGGTCTCGAACGACGTCGAGGCCCTCGCTCCCGGCGAAGCCTGCGACGCGCTTCTCTTGACGGCGAAGGCGCGAGTCATTGCGCCGCTGCGCGTGTTGCGTCGCGGCGAAGAGGACTTCCTGGTCCTGACCGAACCGGAGCTTGGCGACACAGTGCGCACGCAGCTGTTGCGCACGCGCTTCGCGGCGAAGGCCGAGATCGAGCCGGAGGAGCATGAGTCGTGGCTGGTCCTCGGGGGCGAGGAAGTGCTCGACGACCGTCCTGCGGGAGACGAGGTCGGCGAGGAGGAGCTCGAGCGCTGGCGGATCAAAGCAGGCATTCCGCGGTGGGGCCGAGAGATCGACGGCCAGATCCTCCCGGCCGAAGCGGGCCTCGACGAGACGCACATCAGCTTCACCAAAGGCTGCTATCCGGGCCAGGAGCCAATCGCGCGTCAGCGCTATCGCGGGAAGGTCAATCGCAAGCTGCGGGTGCTGGACGTGGAAGGCGACGCAGCCCCGGGCACCGAACTGCTGCTCGACAGCAAGAAGGTGGGCCGCATCACGAGCTCGGTTCGAGGTGTCGCGCTCGGCTACGTGCGCACTGAAGTTCCCGACGACGCGCAACTAGAGCTCGCCGCGAAGCCGGGCTTTGCCCGGCTTCGTTAACTCAGGCTCGGAGAAGAACGCCTGCGAGATCATCATGGCCCGCGTAGCGGGCGGTTTCAGGCGGAGTGCGCCCGGCAAGATTCGAACTTGCGACCTCTGCCTCCGCAGGGCAGCGCTCTATCCCCTGAGCTACGGGCGCCCTGAAGCCGCACCAGTCTACCGAGGTAGGGATGCAACCAGCGGCCCGTCTCCCAGGTCCGCTGGGCCGTGCTGGAGACGAACGGCCACGTTTCGCCCCGAATGCGGTCGAGCAAGACCGTGGTCGTGGCGGACTCCTCTCGTTGCGTGGTGGTGCTCGCCCTACTCGCCGTGGTGGTTGCGGGATGCAACGGCGGAACGGTCGACAAGCATGCCCTGAAGCGGGACGCGGAGAAGGTCGGATCGCTTGCGAGCGAAGGCGAGTTGCTCGCGAACGACGTGTCGAAGGGCGCTTCGACCAAGTACTTCGCCCGCGTGCATGCGAAGGAGCTGTCACAAGCCGCAGCCGATCTCGCGGACGCGCTCGGTAAGCGCCCGACGTCGCCTGGAATCACGCCTGACGTGCGCAGGCTCTCCAGGCTCGCAGGAAAGGTTTCCGGGCAGCTCGAGCAGCTGCACCTGCACCCGACGGACCGCCAGCTTGCCCAATCGCTCGAGCAGCCGCTCAAAGACGACGCCGACGCGGCGGACAGGCTCGCGAAATGAAGATCTTCCAGGTCGCGCTCGGAATCCTCGCGGCGATCGGCGGCTTCGTCGACATCGGCGATCTCGTCTTCAACGTCGCTGCAGGCGCGACCTTCGGCTACCAGCTGCTCTGGGTGATCGTGATCGGAGTGGTAGGGATCATCGTCTACTCCGAGATGTGCGGACGAGTCGCGGCGGTCTCGGGGAAGGCGGTCTTCGACGCCGTGCGAGAACGTCTCGGCTTCAAGGTGGGGCTCGTCGCGCTGATCTCGGCGCAGGTCGTCAACCTGATGACGCTCACCGCGGAGATCGGCGGCGTCGCGATCTGCCTGCAGCTGCTCTCGGGGCTTTCTTACCGCTGGCTGATCCTCGTCGCGGGCGTGGCGTTCGCGATCGTGGTCTGGGTGACGCCGTTCGAATGGATCGAGCGCGTCTTCGGATACGGCGGTTTGTGCATGCTCGTGTTCGCCGTCGCGGCCGTGAAGCTCCATCCCTCCTGGGGGGCTGTCGCCCACGGATTCGTCCCGCACATGGACACGCAGAGCCCGCTGCTGTACGCGTACTTCGCCATCCACTTGCTGGGCGCCGCGATGACACCGTACGAGGTCTACTTCTACTCCTCCGGCGGCGTCGAGGAGCGCTGGGGCCCGAAGGACCTCGGGCTGAATAGGGTGAACGCGCAGATCGGCTACGGGCTCGGCGGCTTCCTCTCGTTTTCGTTGATGATCGTCGGCGGCGCGCTCTTTCTCGATAAAGGGGTGCAGCCGGAGTTCCTCGGCTCGATCGCGCTCGGTGTCGAAGTGCCGCTCGGCCAGATCGGGCTGCTCCTCGCACTCGTCGGCATCCTCTTCGCGGTGGGCGGCGCCTCGATCGACACGCTCTTCTCCGGCGCCTACAACCTGGCGCAGTTCCTCGGGTGGGAATGGGGCCGCTACCGTCATCCGCGCGGGCGCCTCGCTTCACGGCGACGTGGCTCGTGCTGCTCGTCCTTGCGCTCGGTGCCGTCATGACCGGCGTCGACCCGGTGCAGCTGACGGAGTACGCCGTGATCTTCTCGGCGGTGGCCCTACCGTTGACTTACATCCCCATCTTCCTCGTCGCGAACGACCGCGCGTACATGCGCGAGTACACGAACGGCCGCCTCGGGAACGTCCTCGGCCTGGTGTACTTGGTGGTGATCATGGTGATCGCGCTCACGGCCGTGCCGCTGATGATCCTCACGAACGTGGGCCAGAATTGACCGAGTCGGTCGACCTCGGGCTCAACGTCTTCGATCATCAGCTGCTCGACTCGGAGGACCGGCGCTGCGGGAAGGTCGACGATCTCGCGCTCGAGGGTGGCCCAGGCGAGGAGCTCGAAGTGGTCGCGATTCTCTGCGGTCCCGGCGTCTGGCGCGGCCGAGCCGGAGTGCTCGGACGGATCGCCGCCTGGTTGGGCGGCGGCGGCCGAGTTCGCGTCCCGTGGAGTGAGGTTGCGGAGATCCACTCGCACGTCAAGCTCGGCAAGCGCGCCGAAGAGCTCGGGCTCGGCCGCGGCGACGATCGCCTGAGACCGTACATCGAGAAGATTCCTGGGTCGGACCATTGAGGACGTACTCCTCTATGGTCGGCCGCATGGTCGAGACCGAGTCCGGGCGGCGGTCGGGCGCTGCCGCGACATGCGCGCGATTGCGGGCCGCGGGAGCCTGAAGGTCATCGAGCTCGTCGTCGGCCGGCGAGGCCTGCTCGAGCATTTCGGCATCGGCACTCCCAGGGCGCACACTCCCGATGCCGTTCCCTGGGAGTCGGTCGTCCGCATCGAAGGCAGCAGGATCGTCGTCGAAACGGCACCGAGCCGGATGACCCTCTTCCTGAAGGAGGAGGACGTCGAGGCCCTGCTCGCGCCCGCTGACGCCGTCGAAGCCGTCGAGGGCTCCTTCCTGCGCATGGCGGCGGGCGCGGTGGAGATCGCTCCGCGACGGCGGCTCAAATTGCAGGAAGGGCGGCTGGCCGACATGGCGGCATCGGACCTCGAGCTCGGCTACGCGGGTGTGAAGGCGTACGGGGCGACCGCTCAGGGAACGGCATTCGTCGTCGCGCTCTTCGCGGCCGACCGTCCCGAGCTCGTGGCGCTGATCGAGGCGGATCACCTTGGACGCCTGCGCACGGGTGCGGCCAGCGGTGTTGCTGCGAAGCATCTCGCGCGCGAGGGTGCATCCTCGCTCGGGGTGATTGGTTGTGGCACACAGGCCGAGACACAGGTCACGTGCATCCGCGCCGCGGTACCGACGATCGAGCGGGTCGTCGCCTACTGTCGGACCGAACGCAACCTCGAGGCATTTTGCAAGCGCGTCGGTGCGGAGCCGGCAGAGAGCAACCGCGAAGCCGCAGAGCAGGACGTCGTCGTCACGATCACGAGCTCGCGTGATCCCGTCCTGCGCGGTGAGTGGCTTCGCCCCGGGGCGCTCGTCTGCGCTGCCGGAGCGAACAATCCGTTCTCACGCGAGTTGGACAACGTCGTCCTCGAACGCGCATCGTTCGTGTGTTGCGACTGGAAGGAGCAGGCGCGGATCGAGTCCGCCGATCTGATCGAGCCGATTCAGCACCGGGTGCTCGACTGGCTCGAGGTGCACGAGCTCCACGAAGTCGTTTCGGGCGAGCTGCCGGGAAGGCAGTCGCACGACGACATCGTCGTGTTCAAATCGAATGGAATCGCCGCGTGGGACGTGGCGATCGCAGCCGCGGCAGTCGATCGTGCGCTCGAGCGCGGCGTCGGGCTCGCGCTCTAGCTGCGCGACGCTTCGAGATCGCGGCGTGTGTCTTCGACGGTCTCGTCGCCGAGCGCCTGGATCAGCTCGGGCCGGTCGAGCATGCGCAGACGCTGTCTCGGGCTGAGCCGGTTCTGCACGTAGCGGTCCTCGAGGATCTCGCCGAGGCCGCGCCCCCGGCCGTGCTCGCGGATGACGTACTCGGCGACGCGCTCCTCGGTGCTGGTTCCGGCGAAGAGAAACGAGAAGGGGGAGCGCAGCAGGATTGCGAGTCGCTGCATTGAGACGATTGTATCCTTGCAACCGTGAGGCGGAAATCCACGGAGGGCCGCTTCGCCGAGCGGGTCGTCCATTGGGTCGACGACGCCGGCGCCGCCGAGACGATCGTGATCTGGATCGAGCGGAAGCAAGGTGCGGTCTGGTCGGTTGGCCGGGCCGTCAACCTGGCGCAACGGGCGAGTGATGAGCCGCGCCAGAACGACTATCTGTTCGAGGGCTTCGAGCTCGACGATGCGCTCGAAGCGGCGAACGAAGCCCTAGAGGACGACCTGAGCGTCTCCGAGAGCGACGGGCACCCCGAGAAGATGAACCCGTTCACGCGCGACGAGCTGTTGAAGCCTTTGGAACGGTGGTTTTTTGGGCGCCGCTAGGCCATCGGAGGTTCGCGTCCGGGATCGGATCGCCGTGGGGATCATGCGTCGGAAACCCGAGCGCGCGGTCGATTCGCTCCTCCAGCTCCTCTGACAGTGCGTGCTCGAGGCGCTCTGCCTCGTTGTGCACCTTGTCCACGTCCACTCCGAGCGTCTCCGCGAGGTAGAGCTCGAGCAGGCGGTGATGCCGGATCACCTCGAGCGCGACCTTCTCGCCTGCGGCGGTCAGCTCGATCCCGTGATACGGCTGGTGCTCTGCGAGGTCGAGCGCGGCGAGCTTCTTGACCATCGCGCTCGCGGACGCGGGTGAAACGCCCAACCCCTTTGCGAGCGCGGTCACCGTCACGCGACCACCATCGAGGCCGAGCTTGTAGATCTCGCGCAGGTAATCCTGGATCGCGTCGGTCAGTGGCGGCTTAGCCATGACTCCACAGTCTAGGCTCCCACTCGTGCGCATCCGCATCGGTCATTCGGCAGATCCCGACGACGCGTTCATGGCCTGGGCGCTCGTCTCGGGCCGTATCGATCCGCGCGGTTTCGAGTTCGAGTTCGTCCCGGAGGACATCCAGGTGCTGAACGAGTGGGCGCTCGACGGGAAGCTCGAGGTGACCGCGTTGTCCCTCGCGACCTACCCGCTCGTGCAGGAGGCATACGCGCTCCTGCCGCACGGCGCGTCGATCGGTTCCGGCTACGGGCCGATCGTCGTTGCCCGGCGAGAGCTGTCGCTTGACGAGTTGCGAGACGTCGAGGTCGCCGTGCCGGGTCGTCTGACGACTGCTTTCCTCGTTCTCGGCATGGCGCTCGGTGGACCGTTCGCGCACCGCACGTTGCCGTTCGACCGCATCCTCGACGAGGTCAAGTCGGGACGCGCCGCGGCGGGGCTCCTGATCCACGAGGGTCAGCTGACCTACGAAGACGAAGGGCTCGTCAAGGTGCTCGATCTCGGCGAGTGGTGGTTGCTCGAGACCGGCCTGCCGTTGCCGCTCGGCGTCAACGTCGCGAGGCGCGACGTCCCGCGCCTCCCCGAGCTCTCCGCCGTGCTCCGAGAATCCATCGAGGCTGGATTGGCGAACCGGCAGGAAGCGATGACGTACGCGCTCGGCTTCGCCCGCGACCTCGCGCCGGATACGGCGGACCGGTTCATCGCCATGTACGTGAACGAGCTCACCTGCGACTACGGCGACGAGGGCCGGCAGGCAGTCGAAGAGTTGCTCCGGCGCGCAGAAGAGACGGGCACGTACGAACAGCCCGTGCGCGTCGAGTTCGTCGAGTCGTGAGCCGCGCCGTCATCCTTTCCGGAGTTCGCACCCCGATCGGGCGCAGGGGCGGAGCTCTGGCGGACGTCCGGCCGGACGATCTCGCCGCGACGGTGATCGCCGAGGCGGTGGCGCGCGCGGGAGTGGATCCGGCGGAGATCGAGGACGTCTATTTCGGCGCCGCGAATCAGGCGGGAGAGGACAACCGCAACGTCGCGCGGATGGCGGTCCTGCTCGCGGGCCTGCCGGAGACCGTCGCCGGTGTGACGGTGAATCGTCTCTGCGCTTCGGGACTGTCTGCGGTGATCGCGGCGTCGCACGCGATCGTGGCCGGTGACGGCGATCTCTTCGTCGCCGGCGGCGTCGAGTCGATGAGCCGTGCGCCGCTCGTGCACGCGAGGCCCGACGTCGGCGACGACGCGACCGAATACGACACGCAGCTCGGGTGGCGCTTCCCGAACCCGCGACTCGCCGAGCTCTTCCCGCTCGAGTCGATGGGCGAGACCGGGGAGAACGTCGCCGAGCGCTGGGCCGTGTCGCGGGAGGACCAGGACGCTTTCGCGCTCCGCTCTCAGCAGCGCTGGGCGGCCGCCGCGGATTCGGGCCGCTTCGACGAAGAGCTCATCGCTGCCAACGGTCTGACTCGGGACGAGCATCCACGTCCCGAGACGAGCGCGGAAAAGCTCGCCGCCCTAAAACCGGTGTTCCGCGAGGGCGGCTCCGTCACCGCCGGCAACGCGAGCGGCGTCAACGACGGAGCGGCCGCGCTCGTGATCGCGAGCGAAGAGCGTGCGGCAGCTCTGGGCGTCGAACCGCTTGGCCGGTTCGCCGGCAGTGCGGTTGTCGGCGTCGATCCGCGCGTGATGGGGATCGGGCCGGTGACCGCCGTCCGCAAGCTCTTGGAACGCACCGGCCTGGCCGTCGGCGACCTCGACCTCGTGGAGCTGAACGAGGCGTTCGCGTCCCAGAGCCTCGCCGTCATCCGCGAGCTCGGCCTCGACGACGAAAAGGTGAACGTGAACGGCGGCGCGATCGCCATGGGGCACCCCCTCGGAATGAGCGGCGCCCGTCTCGTTGTCTCGCTCTTGCATGAGCTGCGCCGCCGGGGCGGCCGGTACGGGCTCGCGACGCTCTGCGTCGGCGTGGGTCAGGGCCAGGCTGCGCTGTTCGAGCGCAGCGGTTGAACGGCGCGGGGGGGGGGGGGGGGGGGGGAGGGGGGAGGATGGGGGGGGGAGGAGTTGGGCGTGGGCCCCGTTGAGAGGAGAAGGACGCGTCGGATCGGAAGAGGAGTAGGGAGGGACCGTCTGGACAGGGATCCGGCGCGGGGCCACCGGTTGCGGCGCGCATCAAGGCCGGGACCGTCGATATCAACATGCCGTACACCGCCTTTCCGGGCATCCCGTTCGGCGGCTACAAGCAGTCCGGCTTCGGCCGGGAGCTCGGCCTCGAGACACTCGATCTGTACCTCGAGACGAAGAGCGTCGTCGTCTCCACGAGCCCGAAGCCGTTCAACCCATTCGGCCTCTAGCGCGCGGCGTCACACTCCCGTCACCATGTCCGACACCGGGCCGTGGCTGCGGGCGTCACGTCCAGGAGGGATGATCGTGCGATGAGGATCCACGAGCGGCTCGACGAGCTCTACGCCATCGGCGGCGGCGTCGGCGCGAACCGCGTCGCCGGTACCTCGGGGGAGGACAGCGCACACGAACTGGCTACGCAGTGGCTGGAAGAGGCAGGCCTCGCGGTCGAGGTGGACAGCGCCGGCAACCTGATCGGGCGCAGCGCCGATACGAGCGTCTGGACCGGCTCCCATCTCGACTCCGTCCCGTACGGAGGCAAGTTCGACGGCGCGCTCGGCGTCGTCGCGGCGATCGAGGCGGTGGAGCGCGCGGGCCGAGGCGTCGTCGTGGTCTTCCGCGACGAGGAGCGTGGTTGCATCGGGAGCACGGCGTTTGCCGACCGTGAGCAACTCCCCGAGTGCTTCCTGGAGGTGCACATCGAACAAGGGCCCGTATTGGAGCGCGCAGGCGCCCCGCTCGGGCTCGCGATGGGCATCGTCGGGATCGTGCGCGGCGAGCGGACGTTCGAAGGACGCGCCGGTCATGCCGGGACAGTCCCGATGCTGGGGCGCGAGGACGCCCTCGTCGCAGCCGCCGAGTACGTGCTCCGCGCCCGCGCCGCGGCGATCCCGATCGAAGGCGCGGTCGCGACAGTCGGCCAGGTCGACGTCGAGCCCGGAGCCGTCAACGTGATCCCGAGCAGGGTGCGGGTCTCCGTCGACGTCAGGGCGCCGGACCGCGCGCGGCTCGACCGCCTCGTCGCCGAGCTCGAGCTCGAGGCCGACTTCCGGATGGAGCCCGTCCCGATGGCCGAGCGTCCGATGGCGGCGTTCCGCGCGGAGCTCGAGCAGCGCGGGCTCCCGGTGATCGAGCTTCCGTCGGGTGCCGGCCACGACGCCGCCGTCCTGGCGGGCGCAGGCGTCCCGACGGCCATGCTCTTCGTCCGCAGCCTGAACGGCGGGATCAGCCATTCGCCGCAGGAAGAGTCCGCGCCCGAGGACGTCGAACTGGCCGTCGACGTGCTCGCCGGCGCGATCGCCAGGCTCGCCGAAGGGACCGACTAGGCATCGCTCGCGTACTATCCCGGCACGTCTTTCGGCACAGAGAGAGAACATGAAGACGCAGGTTCGCCCTCGGCCTGCCGTTTGTGCTCGCCGCCGCGCTGATTCTCGCGCTCGGCGTCTCGAACGGCTCGGCCAGGACGCAGAAGAAGGCGCGGCGTTCAAGGCCGCCTGGATCTACGTCGGCCCGCACAACGACGGCGGTTGGTCGCAGGCCACGACCAGGGCCGGCTCTCTGTCCAGAAGCAAGCTCGGCTCGAAGGTCCAGACGACCTTACAAGGAGAACGTCCCCGAAGGTCCTCAGGTCGCGCAGGTCATCGACAGCCTCATCAGCGACGGCAACAAGATCATCTTCGCCACCTCGTTCGGCTTCCAGCCGGCGATGGTCGCAGCCGCGAAGAAGCATCCGGACGTCAAGTTCGAGATGGCGACCGGCACCGCGCAGTCCAAGAACATGGCGGTGTACTTCGGCGCCGGCGAGGACGCCATCTACCTCTCCGGCATCGCCGCCGGTGCCGCGACGAAGAACGGCGTCATCGGCTACGTCGTCCCGTTCGCGATTCCCGAGGTGATCCGGCACACGAACGCGTTCACGCTCGGCGCGCAGGCGACGCATCCCGGGCGTCGAAGGTGAAGATCATCTGGACGAACTCGTGGTTCGCACCCGGCAAGGAGAAGAAGGCCGCCAGAGCCTCCACGCGGCAGGCGCCGACGTGCTCGGCCAGAACGTCGACAGCCCGACGGCCGGGTCAGTACGCCGAGTCGGAGGGCATGCCGTGGGTCGGTTACGACTCGAACGCGCAGCAAGTTCGCGCCGAAGTCAGTGGCTGACCGCCGCCGTCTACAACTGGGGCCCGTACTACCTGCGGAAGACGAAGGCCGCGATGAACGGGACCTGGAAGACGGGCATCTACTACGGCTCCATCAAGGACGGATCTCGCTGCTCGCGCCGTACGGCCCGCAGTGCTGCGCGAAGACGAAGGCTGCGATCGCCAAGAAGCGGGCGGCTCTGATCAAGCGGCAAGTTGTACGAGTTCACCGGTCCGATCTACGACCAGAAGGGCAAGCTGCGCGATCAAGCCAGGGCAAGCGCTGTCCGTCAGCGACCTCTATGCGAATGAACTACCTCGTCAAGGGCGTCATCGGGAGCGCCAAGGGCTGATACGACCGAGGGCGGGCGAGACGCTCGCGGCCTCGCCCGCCTCTCCTCCATGCCAGCCGCCGTCGAGCTCCGAGGGAATCACGAAGCGGTTCCCCGGCGTCGTCGCGAACGACCATGTCGACTTCGAGGCGGCCGAGGGCGAGGTGCACGCGCTGCTCGGCGAGAACGGCGCCGGCAAGTCGACGCTCTCGAACATCCTCACCGGTCTCTACCGGCCCGGACGAGGGCGAGATCGCAGCTCTACGGCGAGACGCGTCGCGTTCCACTCGCCCCGCGACGCGCTCGACGCGGGGATCTGCATGGTGCACCAGCACTTCCGGCTCGTTTCGCCGTTCACCGTCGCCGAGAACGTGATCCTCGGCGACCATCGCGGCGAGGGGCAGAAGTTCGCTCGTCCACCCGCGGCGATCGAGCGCGCGCGTCGCCGAGCTCGGCGCAGCGCTACCGCATCGCCGTCGACCCGCGTGCGCGCATCTGGCAGCTCTCGCGTCGGCGAGCAGCAGCGCGTCGAGATCCTGAAGGCGCTCTACCGCGAGGCGCGCATCCTGATCCTCGACGAGCCGACCGCGGTCCTGACGCCGCAGGAGGCCGAGTCGCTGTTCGAGACGCTGCGCGCGATGGCGGCCGAGGGCCGGACGGTGATCTTCATCTCGCACAAGCTGCACGAGGTCAAGGCGGTCTCCGACCGCGTCACCGTCCTGCGCGCGCGGACAAGATCGGTCGCGACCGTCGACGACCGCCGACGCGACGCCGCGCTCGCTCGCCTCGCTGATGGTCGGCCGCGAGGTCGAGCGCCGGAGGCGGCGCGAGCGGAGCGACGCGAGGTCGGCGAGGCCGTGCTCGAGCTCGAGGACGTCTGGGCCGTCGGCGACCGCGGCGGCGACGGCGCTGCGCGGCGTCTCGCTGACGGTCGGCGCCGGCGAGATCGTCGGCGATCGCCGGCGTCGCCGGCAACGGCCAGCGCGAGCTCGCCGAGACGATCGCCGGGATGCGGCCGGCGACTCGCCGGGACGGTGCGCGTCGCAGGGCGAAGTCGCTGCGCGGCGGCGACCCGCGCGAGGCGATCCGGCGCCGGCGTCGCCCACGTTCCCGAAGACCGGCTTGCACACCGGCGTCGCGCCGTCTCTGAGCATCGCGTCGAACGTCGTGCTCAAGTCCTACCGCGAGCCGCCGGTCATCGCGCGGCCCGATGCTGCGCTTGCGGCGCGATTCGCGAGCTCGCCGCAGCGCCTGATCGAGCGGTACGACGTGCGCGGCGTCGGGCCCGAGCTGTTCCGGCGCGCCAGCTCTCCGGCGGCAACCTGCAGAAGGTCGTGCTCGCGCGCGAGTTCTCCGGGCGAGCCGCGTCGTGCTCGTCGCCGCCTCGCCGACTCGCGGGCTCGACGTCGTCGGCGATCGAGACCGTGCACGCGTACCTGCGCGATGCCGCCGCGGACGGGGGTCGGCGGTGCTGCTGATCACCGAGGACCTCGACGAGATCCTCGCGCTCGCCGACCGGATCGCGGTCATGTACGAGGGGGCGATCGTCGGGCGAGCGTCGACGCGACGCGTCGCGACCGTCGAGGAGCTCGGCCTGCTGATGGCCGGCGGCACGGCGCACTGATCCGGATCGAGCGCCGTCTCCAGCAGCCGCGGTGGCTCACGGTCGTCGTGCCGATCGGCTCGATCGTCGTCGCGTTCGTCCTGATCGGCGATCGTGCTGCTCGCTGACCCATCATCCGCCGCTGCGACACCTTCCAGCGGCTCGTTCGACGCCGCGTTCGTCGGCGAGCAGCGCGTTGAACGCGACGCTCGTCTCGGCGACACCGCTCGCTCTTCACCGGGCTCTGCGCGGCGGTCGCGTTCCGGATGAACCTCTTCAACATCGGCGGCGAGGGCCAGCTCTACGCCGGCGCGATCACCGGCGCGGCGGCGGGCTCGCTGCTCGGCGGCCCCCCGTCGCCGGCTCGTCGATCCCGGCGATGATCGTCGCCGGTGCGGCCGGCGGTGCGCTGCTCGCGGCTGATCCCGGCGGTCCTGCGTGCGTTCTTCTCGACCAACGAGATCATCACGTCGCTGATGCTCAACTACGTCGTCGGCACTGGTGCTCGAGTACCTGATCTTCGACAGTCGAGTCGTACCTGGCGCGACACGTCCGAGCTTCGAGGCGAAGCGTGTTCCCGCAGGGGAAGAACCTGCCCGACGAGGCGACCTGGTCGAGCTGGACGATTCGACGGCGTCGTCCTGCCGCTCGGCTTCGTGCTCGGCGATCGCAGTCGCCGTTCTCGTCTGGGTGCTCTACACGCGTACGCGGTTCGGCTTCGAGGTGCAGGTGATCGGCGACTCGCCGCGTGCCGGCCGGCTACGCCGGCATGCGCACGCGGCGCAAGATCCTCGCCGTCATGTGCCTCTCGGGCGCGATCGCCGGGATCGGCGGCGCCAGGCAGGACGGCGACTTCCGCCACCAGCTCGATCCGCGCGGCCTACGCGCTGCGGGCTACGGCTACACGGGCATCGTCGTTCGCCGCGCTCGCGCGGTACAACCCGTTCGCCGTCGTGCTCGTGGCGTTTCTGCTCGGTGGCTTGCAGAACGCCGGCTTCACGCTGCAGGGCGCCGACTTCCCGTCCGGTCTCGTCGGCGTCATGCAGGGGCTGATCCTCTTCTGCGCGCTCGGCGGCGAGCTGCTCGTCCGCTATCGCTGCGGTTCACGCCGGCCCGTCGCAGAGGCGCGGCGGATGCGCGGCGTGAACAACAGCCTCGTCGTCGTCGTGCTCGCCTCAGCGCGTCGCTCTACGGGACGCCGCTGCTCTACGCCGCGCTCGGCGAGCTGCTCGCCGAGCGCTCGGGCGTGCTCAACCTCGGCGTCGAGGGGATGATGCTGATCGGCGCCGTAATGGGCTTCTGGGCCGTCGCAGCGCATTCATGCCGCGCGGCCGCTCGTCGCTCGCCGCTGCGATCGGTCGTTGCCGCGCTCGCCGGCGCTGCGATGGCGCTGATCCACGCCTTCCTCGTCGATCACGCTGCGCGCGAACCAGATCGTCTCCGGCCTCGCGCTGACGATCTTCGCCGGCGCGGCCGGGCTGTCGTCGTACCTCGGCAACGACCTGCACCTCGCGGACACGCCGGCGCGCTACCAGTTCCAGGAGATCTTCCCGCAAGTCGCTGCCAGGACCTGCCGATCGTCGGCCCGATCATCTTCGGACCAGTCGCTCCTCGTCTACGCGTCCTGGGTCGTGCGTCGTCGCTCGTTGCGCTCTACCTCGACGAGGACGCGACCGGGCCTCAACGTGCGTGCCGTGGGCGAGTCGCCGGCCGCCGCCGACGCGATGGGCGTCAACGTCGCCGCGCTATCGCTACGCGCACACGCTCGTCGGCGGTGCGTTCGCCGGCATCGGCGGCGCGACGTTCAGCCTGTCGATCACGCCGCAGTGGGTCGACGGCCTCACCGAGGGCGCCGGCTGGATCGCGATCGCGCTCGTCATCTTCTCCTTCTGGCGGCCGACGCTCTGCCTCGTCGGCGCATACTTCTTCGGCGCATTCACAGGCGCTGCCGTTCGCGCTGCAGGGACACGGCGTCACCGTCGCGCCCGAGCTCTTCCAGACGCTGCCCTATGTCGCGACGATCGTCGCACTCGTCTTCGTGTCGTCGAGAGCGGCGCGCTTACGCTTCGGTGCGCCTGCCGCACTCGGGTTGCCCTACGCGCGCGAAGAGCGCTAGCCGACTTCGCGGAACGAGATCGGCTGCGCTCCTGTCCAGAGCGTGCGCCGGCCGAGCTCCTCGAGCTGTTCCTGCCCTTCGACGAGCGTCGCGAAGTGGTTCGCCCACAGGTGTCCCGCCTTGGATGCGAACGAGCAGTACCCGTAGGGAAAGAGCAGCTCCGTCTCGCTCTGTCCGCCCGGGTAGAGAGCGAGCTCGCCCGGGTGCGGATACGAAGTTGCGTTCTCCGGCCCGATCCCGAGCTCTCGATCGCCCCACGGGATCCAGTTCGACTCGCCGCTCCAGCGGCAGTGGATGATCTGTTCGTCGAACGGGAGGATGCCTCGGAACGCGGCGACGGTCTTCGGCGCGAGCTCCTCTTCGAAGCGGGCCAGGAAGCGGAGCTCTCGGGCGGTGATCTCGAGCATGCTCAAGGGATCTTCGCGCCCTGGGCGATCCAGCGTCCGAGGACGTCGCGTTCGGCCTGCGTCATGCCGGTCACGTTACCGAGTGGCATGGCCTTCGTCTGCACAGCCTGCAGCTCGATCGCCTGGGCCTGCGCCTTGATCTCCTCGGGAGTGTCGAGCTTGATGCCGCGAGGCGCGGCGTCCACCCTCGTCGGATGGTCGGAGTGGCAGGCGGCACAGCGACGCTCGACGATGCTCGCGACCTGCGCAAACGGCACCGCGGCTGTTCCCGCCGCGGACTCGTTCTGCGGCCTGATCAGGATCGCGAGCACCGCGATCGCGACGGCCGCGCTCGCGGGGATCCACCAGACGGTGCGGCCCATGTGCCGCAGGTTGAAGAAGTGCCGGACCCACGCTCCGATCACGAGCAGGACGACGAGGATGAGCCACGCGTAGCTGTGCCCGTACGTGAACGGGAAGTGGTTCGACAGCATCGTGAAGACGACGGGCAACGTCAGGTAGTTGTTGTGCACCGACCGCAGCTTCGCGCGTGCGTTCGCCGCGGGATCAGGCTCCCGACCGGCCTGCTTGGCACGCACCAGCTCCCAGTGCGCGGGGATGATCACGAAGAAGACATTGCCGACCATCATCGTCCCGAGCATCGCGCCGATCTGGAGATACATCGCGCGCGCGCTGAACAGATGTCCAATCCCCCACGCCGCGATGCGTGATAAGCACGAGCAGGACGAAAGCCAGGACGAGCGGTCTGGCTGCCAGCAGACGGCAGAGCACGTCGTAGACGATCCAGGCCGCGGCCAGCAGGCCGACGCTGATCGCCACCGCCTCGCCGGCGGAGAGGTCGGCGACGCTCTTGTCGATCAGATACGTGTTTGCGTTCAGGTAGTAGAGGACGATCATCAGCGCGAAACCGCTGAGCCAGGTCGTGTACGCCTCCCACTTGAACCAATGCAGCGTCTCCGGGAGGACACGCGGCGCGACCAGGTACTTCTTGATGTTGTAGAACCCGCCGCCGTGGATCTCCCAGGTCTCGCCGCCGACACCCTCGTCGGCGTCGTGCGGATCCTTCGGCGGTCGCAGGTGGTTGTCGAGCGCGATGAAGTAGAACGACGAGCCGATCCAGACGATCCCGGCGATGACGTGCAGCCACCTCGTCAGGAGGTTCAGCCAATCGGTCGCGTAGGCGTCGAAGGCTAGGAGCGACGCCACCGGTCCTCCGCGATCGCGACGAGCTCCTGAACGGCCGTGTCCAGTTCCTCGTCGCGCGAGCGCGTCAGTCGCTCGCGCAGGACGGGCACGATCTCGCTCTTCGGCCGGCGGTTCACGAACACGACGAAGCGAAACCCGAAGCGGTGCTCGTACTCTCGGTTCAACCGCTCGAGCTCCGCCAGTGTCTCAGGGTCGTCGTTTGCGCCCTGCTCGGCAGCGGAGCGCCGGGAGAGTGTCTTCCCCCCGATCGCCGGATGGGCATTGAGCGCTTCGAGCTTCTCTTCCTCACTCAGGCCGTGAATGACCTCGTGCGCATCCGCGAGGGGATCGCTGCGCTGTGCGAGCTTCTCGACGAAACGCGTCCGACCTTCGAAGAGCTCCGAAAGGTCGTCGACGCTCAACTGCCGCGGTAGGTCACGCACGAGTAGGAGGAGACGAGCAGCGGAACGTGGTAGTGGCCCTCGTCGAGCGAGACCTCGATGCCGACGCTGCGGAAGAACGGTGACTCCGGCCGGAAGAGCAGCCGGTAGACGCCGGGCTCCAACTCGGACGCGAGCTTGGGGATCCGGCCGTCGCCGTCGGTCTCGCCCGCGGTGACGAGATCTTCCTGCCAGAGCTCGACGCGGACACCACTCGCCGGCCTGCCGCGTTCGACGTCGAGGACATGGGTGGAGATCGAGATGCTCATTCCGCGAATCTTTCGGCCTGGCGTCGATGTTCCTTTGCGAGCTCCCGTTCGTCTGCACGGACGAGGTGGCCCTCGCGGACGACCTCCTCGCCGCCGACGAAAAGGCGATCCACTCGATGCGGGCCGGAGAAGACGAGGCCGGCAACAGGATCGTCGGCCCCTCCGAGCTCGAGGCCGTCCGTCCGCCAGACCGCGGCGTCGGCGCGTTTCCCCGGCGAAAGTTGTCCGACGTCGTCGCGGCCGAGGACCGCCGCGCTGCCACGCGTTCCGAGCCGTAGCGCCTCGCGGGGGTTCAACGCCTTCGGCCCGCCGCGGGCACGAGCGACGAGCAGCGCCTGCTTGACCTCGAGGAAGAGGTCGCCGCGCTCGTTCGAGGCGGAGCCGTCGACGCCCAGCCCGACGCGGACGCTGGCGTCAAGCAGGTCGCGAACGCGGGCGATACCGGCGCCGAGGCGCATGTTGGACGTCGGGCAGTGGGCGACGCCCACGTCGTGCGCGCCGAACCTCGCAACGTCTTCGTCCGAGAGGTGCACGCAGTGTGCGCACCAGACGTCCTCCGCGAGCCAGCCGACCTCGTCGAGGTACTCGACCGGCGTGCAGCCGTAGAGCTCGCGGCAGTACTCCTCTTCCTCCACCGTCTCCGCGAGGTGCGTGTGCAGGCGGAGCCCGAGCCTGCGCGCCAGGTCTGCCGACTCGGTCATCAGCTCGCGCGTGACCGAGAAGGGCGAGCACGGCGCGACCGTGATCTCGACCTGTGCGCCGTCTGCGAGACCGGCTGCGGCCTCTGTGGCAGCGAGTGCCTCGTCGCGGGTCTCCACCACCGCGTCGGGAGGAAGGCCGCCCTGCGACTCTCCGAGGTCCATCGAGCCCCGTGAGGCGACGATGCGGACGCCGAGCTCGCGTGCGGCCCAGATCTCCGCCTCGAGCAGGCCCTTCACGCCCGGCGGGAAGAGGTAGTGGTGATCGAACACCGTCGTGCAGCCGGAGAGCGCCAGCTCGGCGAGACCGACTCGCGCCGCTGCGTATTCGGCTTCCTCGTCGATCGCCGCCCACACCGGGTACAGCGCCCTGAGCCAGCCGAAGAGGTTCTCGTCCTGCGCGCGTGCGCGCGTGAGGTTCTGCCAGAGGTGGTGATGGGTGTTGACGAGCCCGGGCGTGACGACCGCGCCGGCGAGGTCGTGCACGTCGTCGGCTTCCGGTTTCGGGCCGGCACCCGCGGCTTTGACCAGGCCTTCGTCGAAGAGGATCCAACCGTTCTCGTACTCGGTGCCTGCGTCGTCCATCGTCACGACGTGGGCGTTGGTGAGGAGCGTGCTCACACTTTCAGCGGCACGATCTCGAAGCGGTCGACGTCCACGAGGCCGCGGTCGGTGATCTTCAGGCTCGGGATCACGGACAGGGCGAGGAACGACAGAGTCAGGAACGGCGTGGCGCCGGACCAGCCGAGCGCGGCGGGCTGCTTCGTTGCAGGCGAGGCTCTGCTCGATCACGTCCGCGAGCGGTGCGTCGGCCAGGAGGCCGGCGACGGGAAGCGGAAGCTCCGCCGTCACCTCGCCTCCGTCCACGACGACGATGCCGCCGCCGAGCTCCCCGAGCCGCTCGACTGCGCGGACCATGTCCCCGTCGTTCATCCCGACGACGACGATGTTGTGAGCATCGTGCGCGACCGTCGACGCGAGCGCGCCGCGCTGCAAGCCCGAGTTGTGGACGAAGCCGTGTCCGATGCGACCAGTTCCGAGGTGCCGTTCGATCACCGCGATCTTCGCGAGGTCTTTGCCTGCATCGGCCACGGCCATGCCGTCCACGGCCGTCGGCTCGACCTCGACTGAATCCGTGACGACCTGGTCCGGCACGAGCCCGATCGCGCGGGCCTTGCCGCCTTCCCACGGAATCCGAAGGTCGGCCTCGGTCACGGGCAGGTTGCGAACCGAATGCTTCACCCACTCCGGAACGTGGGGCTCCGGAATCTCCTCGACGGGCCGGCCCGACTTCAACGTCAGCTCGGGTTCGAAGCTCTCGAGGTCGGGGAGCAGGAGCAGGTCGGCCTGATATCCCGGTGCGATCGCACCGAGATGCCAGAGCCGGTGCCACGACGCCGGGTTGATCGTCGCGAGCACGACGGCGTCCTCGGGCGCGATGCCGGCAGCGACTGCCTCCCGCACCATGCCGTTGATGTGGCCGTTCGCGGCGATGTCCTCGGGGTCGCGGTCGTCGGTGCAGAAGGCGATGCGGTTCGTGCCGAAGTCCCGGACGAGGGGCAGCAGTGCCTGCAGGTTGCGCGCCATCGACGCTTCGCGAATCAAGAGCCACATGCCGGCCCGCAGCCGCTCGCGTCCCTCGTCGATCGTCAGGGCCTCGTGGTCCGAGCGGATGCCCGCCGCGACGTAGGCGTTCAGCTCCTTGCCGAGCAGGCCCGGTGCATGGCCGTCGACCTGGACGCCCTCCGCCAGCCGCAGCTTGTCCAGCTCAGTGGGGTCGCCGGCGACGACTCCGGGAAAATTCATCATCTCGGCGAGCCCGAGGACCCGGCGGCGCCGCAGCAGGCTTTCGAGGTCGCCGGCCAGTAGCGGTCGCCGAGGTGACTCGAACTCCGACGCCGGGATGCTCGAGGAGGCCATGAAGTAGAAGTCGAGCGGCAGGCCCTCGCAGGCGTCGAGGAGCCAGTGAACGCCGTCGGTGCCGAGTACGTTCGCCAGCTCGTGCGGGTCGAGCACGACTGCCGTCGTTCCGCGGGGCAGCACGAGCCGCGCGAACTCGTCCGGGAGGAGCTTCGTCGACTCGAGATGCATGTGCGCGTCGATGAAGCCCGGGACGACGAAACGTCCGGTTGCGTCGACGACCTCGCGGCCCTCGTAGTCGCCGAGCCCGGCGATCCAGCCGTCCGCGATCGCGATGTCGACGTCGAGCCACTCGCGGGTGAACACGGACAGGACGCGGCCTCCTCGTACGAGGATGTCGGCGGGCTCGTCGCCCCGGGCAACGGCGAGGCGTCGGGAGAGATGGGTCGGCACGGCGAGGCGATTCTCCCATGACGGCGAAGTACGCTTCGCCCCCGTGGACGTGCTGACGCCCCGCAGCCTCGAGGAGGCGCTGCGCCTGAAGGCGGAGCGCGGCGACGCCGTCCCGATCCAGGGCGGGACGGACGTCATGGTCGAGCTCAATTTCGACCGGTCCCGGCCCGCCGTCCTCCTCAACCTCAACGAGGTGGCCGAGCTCCGCGGCTGGTCCCGGGAGGACGGCAAGGTCTGGCTGGGCGCCGGCCTCACCTACGCCGAGGCAATGGAACCGCGGCTTGCCGAGGCGCTGCCTGCGCTCGCCGAGGCAGCCCGGACGGTCGGTGGCCCGCAGATCCGAAACCGCGGGACGATCGGCGGAAATCTCGGGACCTCGTCCCCAGCAGGCGATGCACTGCCGCCGCTGCTCGTGTGCGGCGCCGAAGTGAAGCTCGGGAGCGTGCGTGGCGAGCGCGTCGTCTCCCTCGAGGAATTCCTGGTCGGGCCGAAGCAGAACGTGCTCGCGGAGGACGAGCTGATCCTGGGCGTCACCGTCGAGGCCGGCGAAGAGAGCAGGCAGACGTTCATGAAGGTCGGGCCACGCAACGCGATGGTGATCGCGGTCGTCTCGCTCGCGGTGCGCGTTGAGGGAGAGAGCCTACGCGCAGCGTACGGCTCCGCCGGCCCGGTGCCCGCTCTCGTTCGCTCGGGCCTCGGCGATGCGGATTCGTTCCCGCAGCGCGTCGCCGAAGCGGCAAGCCCGATCGACGACGTCCGCGGGACCGCGGCGTACAGGCGGCACGCGCTCCGCATCCTCACCAGGCGCGCGCTCGACCGGTGTCTCGTATGAGGATCGAGCTGCGCATCAACGGCGAGGCGCACGAGGCCGACGTCTGGGAGGGCGAAAGCCTGCTCTTCGCGCTCCGGGAGCAGCTCGGCTTCCCCGGCGCGAAGAACGCGTGCGAGCAGGGGGAGTGCGGCTCGTGCTCCGTGCTGTTGGACGGCAAGCTTGTGTGCTCGTGCCTCGTGCTGGCCGCGCAGGCGGAAGGGCACGAGATCGTCACGGTCGAAGGGCTGGCCGACGACGGCCGGCTGCACAAGGTGCAGGAGGCTTTCGTTGCGGCGGGCGCGGTGCAATGCGGCTTTTGCACGCCGGGGCTCGTGGTCGCGGCCGCCGATCTCTTGAAGCGCAACGTGTATCCGAGCGACGACGACATCCGGGAGGCTCTCTCCGGCAACCTCTGCCGCTGCACCGGCTACGCCAAGATCTTCGACGCCGTGCGCATGGCGGCCGCTGCGTTGTGAGCGAGACCGCTTCACCAAGGCTCCAGCTCGGACGCGTCGGGGAGAGCACGCCCCGGGTCGACGGCGTTCCGAAGGTCACGGGCGAGTTCGCCTACTCGAGCGATCTCCAGGCGGCCGGGATGCTGTGGGGCCACACGCTGCGGAGCCCGCACGCGCACGCGCGCATCCTCTCGATCGACATCTCGGAGGCGGTCGGCATGCCGGGCGTGCACGCGGTGCTGACGCACGAGGACGTCCCAGGTGAGAAACGCTACGGCCTCGAGTTCGCCGATCAGCCGGTGCTCGCCTATGAGCGTGTGCGCTACTTCGGCGAGCCCGTCGCGCTCGTTGCTGCCGAGCATCCGGAGCAGGCGCGCAGGGCGGCAGCTCGCATCCGGGTCGAGTACGAGGCGCTCGAGCTGGTAGTCGATCCCGAGCGTGCGACCGAGCAGGACCCGCTCCATCCTGATCGGCCGACGATGGGCCACGGCTATCGGGACGATCCGCGTGCGAACATCGTGCGCTCGCTCGTGATCCGGCACGGCGATCCCGAGGCGGAAGGCGACGTGACCGTCGCCGGTGTCTACGAGGTCGGGATCCAGGATCAAGCGTTCCTCGGCCCCGAGTCGGGGCTCGCGGTGCCGGACGGGGAGGGCGGCGTCGACGTCTATGTCGCCACGCAGTGGCTGCACGTCGACCGCGACCAGGTCGCGCCCTGCCTCAACCTGAAGCCGGAGCAAGTCCGCATCCATCTCGCCGGTGTCGGGGGCGCATTCGGCGGCCGTGAGGACCTGTCGATGCAACTGCACGGTGCACTACTGGCATTGCACACGGACAGGCCGGTGAAGATCGTCTACAACCGCGAGGAGTCGTTCGTCGGCCACATCCACCGGCATCCCGCGAAGATCTGGGCCGAGCACCGTTCGAGCCGTGACGGCAAGCTCGTCAACGTTCGCGTGCGCATCCTGCTCGACGGCGGCGCGTATGCCTCGAGCTCGACCGCGGTGACGTCGAACGCCGCGTCGTTCGCGGTCGGTCCCTACGCGGTCGACAATGCGCTGATCGAGAGCACGTGCGTCTACACCAACAATCCACCGTGCGGCGCGATGCGCGGCTTCGGGGCGGTCCAGGTCTGCTTCGCGCACGAGGCGCAGATGGACAAACTCGCGGAGGCGCTTGATATCGACCCGATCGAGCTGCGCCTGCTGAACGCACTCGGCCCGGGCGGGACGCTGCCGACCGGACAGAGGATCACGGGGACGCTTCCCGTCGCCGATGTGATCCGCAGCGCAGCAGCGCTCGACATCCCCGAGCAGGAAGAGCTGCCGAGAGACCCGATGCGCCTTCCCGGTGGCTCGGGCAACACGTCTCGCGGCGAGGGTGTGCGACGCGGTGTCGGCTTCGCCGTCGGGTTCAAGAACATCGGCTACTCGGAAGGCTTCGACGATTACACGGCCGCTCGCGTGCGGCTGCACGAGGACGGCAGTGCCGAGGTGCACTGCGCCGCCGCGGAGGTCGGCCAGGGCGTGGCCAACGTGATCCTGCAGGTGGCCCGCACGGAGCTCGGCTCGAACGACGTCGTGCTCGCTCCGCACACGACTGCGACGGTCGACTCGGCCGGATCGGCATCGGCATCGCGCATGACGTGGATGGCGTCGGGCGCCGTGCGCGACGCCTGCCGAGCGGCTCTCGAGGAACGGGAGCGAAACGGCGGCAAGGAGGTCGACGTCGAGCGGATCTACCGCCATCCGCGCACGACGCCGCTCGATCCGGAGACCGGGCAGATCACCGGCGAGCGGGCCCACGTCGCCTACGCCTGCGCGGCGATGCGCGTCGTCGCGGAAGTCGACGTCGAGCTCGGGCTCACGCGCGTCGTCTGGATCGGCACGGCGCAGGACGTCGGCAAGGCGGTGAACCCGCAGGCGGTAACGGGCCAGATCGAGGGTGGAACCGCGCAAGGCCTTGGGCTGGCGTTGATGGAGGAGATCCAGACTCGTGACGGGCTGATCACGAACGCGAGCTTCACGGACTATCTGATCCCGACGACGCTGGACATGCCTCCGGTCGTCTCCGTGCTGATCGAGGAGGCCGAACCGGATGCGCCCTACGGCGTGAAGGGCGTCGGCGAGCCGCCGACCGTGTCTCGACGGCAGCCGTCGTCGCTGCACTCCGAGCGGCCACGGGGCGGGAGCCTGACGCGCGTCCCCGTCAAGCCCCGACGACATCGTCGGTCTCTGAGCGTCAGCCCCTTGTAGAGAGACAGCGCCGCGCCGGCGCCGAGGCAGACCAGGCCCAGCGCACGCGTCCAGCTGATTGCGATCTGGTCGAAGCCGAACCAGCCGAAGCGGTCGATGATCGCAGCGACGCCGAGGTTGAAGGCGATGATGATTCCGATCGTGGCGGCGAGGCCGATGCGCGGCGACGCGACGGTGATCGCCAGGATGATCAGCACCGACAGCGCGCCGCCCGTCCAGAGCCAGAGCGGCTGGCGGGCGACGTCGGCGAGCCCGCGAACGCTCTGCCTCGCGATCAGGAGCAACGCGAGCCCGATCACGACCGAGACGACCCCGGAGAAGGCGAGCGCGGGGAAGATTCCCGCGCGCCCGCCCAGCTCTCCCATCACAGCCGCCTGGACGGCGCCCGCGAGACCGGCGGCCACCGCGAGCCCGACGGCCAATCCCGTCACGCGCCCGGCGCTCCTTCCGGCATCGTGACCGACTCGTCGCTCTGGAACAGGCTGAAGCTGTTGCCCTCTGAATCCTTGCAGCGGGCGAACCAGCCGATGCCCGGAATCGGCTGCTTGTCATCGGCCTTGCCGCCGAGCTCCCGCACCTTGGCGAGATCGGCTTCGATGTCGTCGCTGCCGAAGTAAATCGTGGTGCCGGAGGCGCCCTCCATCTCCGGGAAGACCGCGCCTCCCCAGCCGTCCTCCTGGAACATCCGGTAGTCGATGCCCGGCATCCCCGAGTCCCCGATCGACCAGCCGCCGACGGTTTCCCAGAACTTCTGCGCGCGGTCGGCGTCCTTCGCCGGGAACTCGATGTGTACGACCTTCTTTCCCATCTGATCCTCCTTTCGGGGGTGAAGCTATACGCTCACGCCTCTACGACGAAGGGGAACGATGGTTCGCGCAATCGTGCTGTACGAGCAGGAACCGGACGCGGAGCGCTACGTAGAACACGCGGAGCTCTGTCGCAAGGTGCCGGGCGGAACGTTCCGCCACGGTCGCGTCTTCGGCGCGCCGATGGGCGACCCGCCGTATCGATACTACGCGGAGTGGGAGTGGCCAGACATGGAGTCGTTCAAGTCCGCTGCGCGCAGCGATGAGTTCATGGCGACCGGCAAGGACGCAATGGAGATGGGCGGCAAGTTCTCCGTGATGTTCGCCGAAGTTGACTGAGCCGACGCATCCGCATCCGCGCCCGGCCGACGAGCTCGGCTTCGAGTCGATCCTGTACGAGAAGGCACCACCGCGCGCGACGATCACGCTCAACAGGCCGGAGGTGCTCAATGCATTCGACTTCCGGATGTTGCGCGAGCTCGCTCGTGCGTGCGAGGACGCCTCGTGGGACGACGACATCCGCGCCGTCGTCGTCACGGGTGCGGGCCGCGCCTTCTGTGTCGGCGCGGACCTGAAGTCCTGGGCCGCCGACTATCTCGGCAACCCGAAGGAGTACTGGAAGTGGTTCGGCGCGTTCAAGGACGCGCACGACAAGCTGCGCGAGATCGGCAAGCCGACGGTCGCGCGCATCAACGGCATCGCCGTCGGCGGCGGCAACGAGCTGCAGATGGCATGTGACCTGGCCGTGATGGTCGACGACGCGTTCATCCGGCACGTCGGCCTCGAGCACGGCTCGGTGCCCGCCGGCGGCGCGACGCAGTGGCTGCCGATCTTCGTCGGGGATCGCCGCGCGCGCGAGATCATCATGCTCTGCGACGAGATCCCCGCCCGGCAGGCCGAGGAGTGGGGCCTGATCAATCGCGCCGTGCCCGCGGCCGAACTTGACGGCGCCGTGGACGAATACGTCACGAAGCTCGCGGCGAAGCTTCCGCAGACCACGCGCTACGCGAAGCAGCAGCTGAACTTCTGGCGAGACCTCTCGTGGCATGAGACCGTGAATCACGCCCGTGACTGGCTCGCGCTCTCGATGCTCGGCGACGAGGCGCAGGAGGCGGTGAAGGCATTTCTGAAGCGCTCGTCCTCGTAGAGCGCGATCACGCAGGGGTCGCGGTCGTGCTCCTCAACCGGCCTCAGCAGCTGAACGCCCTGTCGAGCGAGCTGATGGAGGAGCTCGTCGACGTGCTGCGCCGGTTGGACGCGGACGACGCGGTGGGCTGCATCGTCGTCGGCGGAAACGAACGGGCCTTTGCGGCCGGCGCAGACGTCGCCGAGCTGGCCGCCGGGACGCCGGTGTCGCTCTACATGGAGCGCCGCATCGACCGCTGGGATGCGATTCGCAGCCTGCGCACGCCGCTCGTTGCAGCGGTTTCCGGTTTCTGCCTCGGAGGCGGCTGCGAGCTCGCGTTGCTGTGCGACCTGATCGTCGCGGCCGAATCGGCCAAGTTCGGACAGCCGGAGATCAATCTCGGCGTGATGCCGGGTGCCGGCGGTACGCAGCGTCTGACCCGCGCCGTCGGGAAGGCCGTGGCGATGGACATGGTCCTGAGCGGGCGCATGCTCTCCGCGGAGGAGGCCCGAGAGCTCGGTCTCGTTGCGCGCGTCGTCGCGCAGGAGGCGTGGCTCGAGGAAGCGAAGGGAGTTGCCGCCGAGATCGCCGCGAAGAGCTCGGTGTCGGTGAGGCTTGCAAAGGAGGCGATCGACTACGCCTTCGAAGCGCCGCTCAGCGCCGGTGTCGACTTCGAGCGACGTTCGTTCTATCGTTGCCCGCGCCTCTGAGGACGCCGACGAGGGGCTCTCGGCGTTCGTCGAGAAGCGGAAGCCGAAGTTCAAGGGCCGCTAAGCGCCAAGGCGCGTTCGTGAGGGGCCTCTCCCGCCTGCTCGAGCCACCGCGTCTGCGGACGCTTCAGACCGACCAGGACGACGATCGCCGCGCAACGTGGCTCGAGCTTTTCTTCGACCTGGTGTTCGTCGCCGCCGTCGGCCAGCTCGCGAACGCGCTCAGCGCCCAGCCGACCACCGATCGCTTCTTCGAGTTCCTCGGGCTCTTCGTTCCCGTTTGGTGGGTCTGGATGGGATTCACCTTCTATGCCAACCGGTTCGACACCGACGACCTGCCCTACCGCCTCCTGACGCTGCTCGGAATGTTCGCGGTTGCAGTGCTTGCTACCACCATCCCGGGCGTCTTTCGCGGCGCGACGATCGGGTTTCCGCTCGCGTACGTCGGCGCGCGGGTCGTTCTGCTCACGCTCTATGCGCGTGCACGGCGGCACGTGCCCGAAGCCCGAGCGCTGACGTCCACGTTCCTGGTCGCATTCGGCGCCGCCGTCGTCGTCTGGATCGTGTCGCTCGCGATTCCGCGTCCGTGGAACTACGTCGCGTGGGGCGGCGCAATCGCGTTCGAGCTGAGCGCGCCGTTCCTCGCGTGGCGTCAGATCCCGCGTGCACCCATTCATCCACGGCACATCCCCGAGCGCTTCGGTCTCTTAACGCTGATCGTTCTCGGCGAGTCCGTCCTCGCGGTCGTGCTCGCCGTGTCGAAGGTGAGCTGGGACGCCGGGTCGGCCGCCGCGGCGATCTCGGGTTTTCTCGTCGCCGCTTCTCTCTGGTGGATCTACTTCGATTTCCTCGACGAGGAAGCGGTGAGCGCGCGCGGGATCTTCGGCGGGCTCACGTACACCTACGTCCATTACTTCATCGTGGTCGGCCTCGCCGCCCTTGGAGCGGGCGTCAAGATGGCGATCCTCGCCGCCGGCGGCGACCATCACTACGACGGGACCGCCTGGGTCGTCTGCGCCGGCCTGGCGATGACGATGGCCGGCTTCGCTGTCGTCGAGCTGGTCTCACCCCCGAGGACCTTCGATGCCGACGTCGTCCTGCGCACCGCGGCGGCGGCCATTGCGCTCGCCTTGATTCCGCTCGGGCTCTCTCCGCTGATCACGATCTTTGTGCTCGCGAGCATCCTCGTCGCGCAGGTCGCATACGAGCTCGCGCGCCACGGGGGGCACACGCACGAAGCTTCTGTCTAGCCGTCTAGCTCTGCCGGGACGAGCTCGAGCTCGTGCTCCCGGCCTTCGCGCACGACTTTCGCGCGGACCGCGCGGCCGATCAGCTCACTGACGACGACGCGCTGCAGCTCGTCCATTCCCTCGATCGGACTGCCGTCGAGCTCCACGATGAGATCTTCCGGACGCAGACCGGCCAGTGCAGCGGGCCCGCCCTCGACGACCTCGACAACCTCGATGCCGCTCTTGCGGCCGAGCTCGCGTGCCAGCTTGGGTGGCAGAGGCCTTGGGCCGCCGGCGATTCCGAGATAGGCGCGGCGGAAGCGCCCTTCGGACATCAGCGCGCCGACGATCCGCCTCGTTGCGGCGTTGATCGGCACTGCGAGCCCGAGCCCGACGCCCGCGACCGCCGTGTTGATCCCGACGACCCGCCCGCGTCCGTCGGCGAGCGCGCCACCCGAGTTTCCCGGGTTGAGCGCCGCGTCCGTCTGGATCACGTTGTCGACGACGCGCACGTTTGCGCCCGAGCGGGTGGGCAGCGAACGGCCGAGGGCCGAGACGACGCCGGCCGTGACCGAGCCGGTGAAGCCGTGAGGGTTGCCGATCGCGACCACGAGCTGGCCGACGCGCAGTCGCTCCGCATCGCCGAGCTCGGCCGGTGTGAGATCGCGCCCGTCGACGCGCAGCACGGCGAGGTCGGAGAGGGGGTCGGAGCCGACGACCTCGAACTCGAGCTCGCGCCCGTCGACGAACGACGCGCGCCCGCGGCCCTCCGTGCGCGCGACGACGTGCGCGGAGGTGAGCGTGAAGCCGTCAGGAGTGATCACGACGGCGCTGCCGCCCCCGTCGAGCACGCGGCCGCCGCGCACGCGACGAGAGACGCGGAGATTCGCCACGGAGGGCGACAACCGCTCGGCCACGGTCGTCACGGCCTGCGAGTAGGCGTCGAGCGCTTCGTCGTCCGAGGGCGGTGACGAGATGAACGTGAGCTCCATGAGGCCAAGCTAGCAACGGCCGCGATGGCTCTGTCGATCTGCGAAAGTCAGGCGATGGCAGAGGTCGAGACGAGCCGTGACGACGCCGTTCTCACGATCACGCTCAACCGCCCGGACGTTCTGAACGCCTTCAACGCCGAGCTGCACAAGGCACTCTCAGCGGCGCTGAAGGAGGCCCGGGCGCCGGAGGTTCGCGCGGTCGTCCTCACCGGCGCGGGGCGGGGGTTCTGCGTCGGACAGGACTTGACGGAGTTCCGGGAGGCGCCGGGGGACATCGGCGCTCGCCTGCGCGGGAACTACCACCCGAACATCCTGGCGATCCGCGCGCTCGAGAAGCCGGTGATCGCCGCAGTGAACGGTGCGGCAGCCGGCGCCGGGCTTTCGTTCGCCTGTGCCTGCGACCTGCGGATCGCGGCGGACTCGGCGAGCTTCGTTCCCGCGTTCATCAACATCGGGCTCGTTCCCGACTCGGGCTGCTCGTATTTCGTCACGCGGATCCTCGGCCCGGCGCGCGCGTTCGAGTGGCTCGCCTCGGGGCGAAAGCTCGGCGCAGCCGAAGCGCAGGCCTGGGGGCTCGTGTCAGAAGTCGTCGACGCAGCGGCGCTTGCGGGCCGAGCCGCCGAGCTCGCAACGCAGTTCGCCGCGCTGCCGACGCGTGGCATCGGGATGACGAAGCGACTCATCGACCATGCCGTGAACGCGACTCTCGAGCAGCAGCTCGAACGGGAGGCTCAGCTCCAGACGGCGGCGACGCAGACGCAGGACTTCGCCGAAGGCGTCGCCGCGTTCCTCGAGAAGCGCCCGCCCGACTTCAGGGGTGCGTAAGCAGCTAGTCCTGATTGCAGACGGACATGCCGAGCTGGCCCGCCAGCTCGTTGCTCTTCGAGTTGTGGTCCTGCGCCTTCGGGAGAACGGCCGATACGCCGGGCTTGTCGTTCGCCTTCGCCTTGTCCCTGATCTCCGTCAGGTCCTTCTTCAGGTTGTCGACCTGCGTCAGCCACTGATCCGCGATCGCCTTCTCGCTCGCCGGCGGCTTCAACGTCTTCAGCTCTCCGATCGCCTTGTCGAGGACGGAGAGCGTCTTGTCGGCCACCGTTGCGAGGTCCGAGAGGTTCGTGGGATTCGCGAGCGTCTTGGTCTGCTGGCTGTACTTGCCGCAGATCGCGTCCGCCTTCGCGGCGTACTCCTCCTTCGTCAGAGGCGTGCCACCTCCGCCGCCGCAGCCGGGCAGCACCACGAGCGCCAACAGCGCAACGAAGGATGCCCGCCTCACAGGCACTACGGTACCGAGCGTGGCCGACGCCCGGCTCCGCGTTCACGCTGACGAGCCGCTGCGCCGGCGCAGGCTCGCGGTCCTTCTGCGCCTGCCGCTCGTCGTGCCGCACTACATCGTGCTCAGCGTCTGGGCTCTCCTCGTCGCACCGGCGGTTGCGATCGCCTGGCTCGCGTTGCTGATCGAGGGACGGTTGCCGACCTGGCTGCACAGGTTCCTCGCAGCGTTCGTGCGCTACCAGGGACAGGTCGCAGCCTGGTTCGATCTGCTCTCGGCGCGCTACCCGGACCCGCTGCACACCGTCGACCATCCGTTCCGGATCGAGATCCCCGAGCGGCCGAGGCAAAAGCGGCTGGTCACGCTGTTTCGCCTGCTGCTCGCGGTGCCGGTGATCGTGCTCGGGAGCGTGCTGAGCGTCGTCCTGTCGACCGTGGCGATCCCCGCCTGGTTCGCCGGCGTGATCTTCGGCCGCAACACTGCGGGCCTGCAGGAGCTCGGAACCTTCTGTCTGCGCTACCAGCTCGAGGTGCAGGCGTACGTCATGCTGGTGACCCCGGCCTACCCGCGACTCGCGCCGCCCGAGGTCACGACGACAGAGCCCGGATGATCTCGTCGTGCTCGGGGAACCGGCCCTCGCGCTGCTTCGAGAAGATCAGCTTTCCGTCGGCGACGACGTCGTACTGACTCTTCTCCCCGGAGACGGCCTCCGCTTCGTGCGGAGTGCTCTCGTTCAACTCGGCCGCGAGACTCGCAGCCCGGCGGTCATAGCCGTTTCAGACGGGGCAGTAGAAGATCTCGACCTTCACGCGTACGAGCCTACCCGAGCCTTCGGGTGGCCTAGAGTCGGTCGGCTGTGCAATAACTCGACTGAGGGCAGGACAGCGCGGGGTCGAGTGCCAAACCGGGGAGGGCTCAAATGAGCTCAACGGCTTCAAAGCCACCGATCGTCCTCATCCACGGGATGTGGATGACACCGCTCAGCTGGGAACACTGGGCGAGCCACTACACCGACCGTGGTCACCGCGTGCTTGCGCCTGCGTGGCCGGGGCTCGACAAGGAGCCGGAGGAGCTGCGCCGCGATCCGGCGCCGCTTCGGGGAATCGACATCACCGAAGTCGTCGATCACTACGACAAGATCATTCGCGGCCTCGACCAGGCGCCGATCATCATCGGCCATTCGTTCGGCGGTCTCTACACCCAGCTCCTGCTCGACCGTGGGCTGGGCGTCGCCGGTGTGGCGCTCGATACCGCCGCACCCAAGGGTGTGCTCAAGCTGCCGTTCTCGACGCTCAGGTCCGCGTGGCCGGCGCTCGGGAATCCTGCGAACCTCGGAAAGGAAACGCCGCTGACCAGGGAGCAGTTCCATTGGTGCTTCACGAACGCGCTCAGCAGGGACGAGTCCGACAGGGTCTACGACCGCTACTACATCCCGGGGAGCGCGCGGCCGTTCTTCCAGGCGGGCCTCGCCAACTTCAACCCGAACGCCAAGACGAAGGTCGACTACAAGAACCCCGCACGAGCGCCGCTTCTGCTCATCACGGGCGCCATCGATCGGATCTGTCCGCCGTCGGTGAACCTGTCGACCTTCAAGCAACAGCGGAAGGCGCCCTCTGCCACCGACCACAAGGAGTACCCGGGCCGCTGTCACTGGCCGGGCCAGGACGGTTGGGAGGAAGTCGCGGACTACGCGCTCAACTGGGCGATCGAACACGCACGCGCAGGCGCTGCCGAGCCTGCCGAGGCCGAACGCGCCGCGACCTCACCCTCGTAATCGATGGCGGCCTTCATCATCACCCGGATCCAGACGGGCGACTACGAGACGTGGAGGCCGATGTTCGACCAGGATCGCCCGCTGGCGCGTGCGAAGGCCACGCGCCAGCGGATCTTCCGTAAGGTCGACGATCCGAATCACGTCTTCATCTTCCTCGAGTTCGATTCCGTCGCCGACGCGGAGGAGGCGCGCGGCCGGCTCGAGGAATCGGGCGTGCTCGACCGCTTCGCAGGACAAGGACGGGCCGAACGTGCTGGAGGAAGCGCTGGAATAGAGCCGTCGTGTGCCCGCAGCGAGGATCTTCATGACATGGCGCGGTGCAATCGAGTTGTCGAAGGGCATCGGGCTGAGCGTCGCTGCCGTTGCCGGAGTCACCGGAGCGATCTACGTACTCCGCCCGGCCGCACCCGTCCTGAGCCTCGGCGTCCTCTATGTCATTGCCGTCGTCACGGTCGCTGTATTTCGAGGACTGGCGTACGCGATCCCCGTTTGCGTCGCCTCCTTGCTGACGTTCAACTTTCTCTTCCTTCCACCCGTTCACACGTTCGCTCTGCGGGACTCCGCAAACTGGGTTGCGCTCGCGGCCTATCTCGTGACCGCCGTCGTCGTGAGTGAGCTGGCGACGCGCTCGCGCCGGCTTGCACGACAGGCGGTGGAGGCTGAGACGTTGCGGCAGAGCGACGCCGTGAAGACTGCGGTCCTCCGAGCCGTCAGCCACGACCTGCGCTCGCCGTTGACCGCGATCCGCGCTGCAAGCGACGGCCTCGAGAACCCGGCGTTGACGTTGGATTCCTCGGATCGCGAGGCGTTGTGGGAGACGATTCGAATCGAGGTGCATCGCCTCGAGCGGCTCGTCGAGAACCTGCTCGATCTCTCGCGCCTCGATGCAGGCCCGGCTGTGCGCCGTCCCGAGGTGTGGACCGTCGACATCGTGCTCGCCCGGGCGCTCGAGCAGCTCGGCGTCGAGGCCGACCGCGTAACGGTCTCACTGGAAGGTGCCGGCCCCCTTGCCGATCCGGGTCGACGCCGCGCAGATCGAGCGTGTGCTCGTGAACCTGCTGGAGAACGCGCTGAAGTTCTCGTCGCCGACCGATCCCGTCTCGGTCTCGGCGAGTCGTGGCGCAGGTCGAGTGCTCGTACGCGTCCGCGATCGCGGGCCCGGGATCGTGGCCGCCGACCGCGAGCGGATCTTCGAGCCGTTCGAGCGGGGAAGCGGGGAGGGTCGCGGCAGCGGTCTCGGTCTGGCGATCGCGCGCGGCTTCGCGGAGGCAAACGGCGGCGTCATCCGTGTGGAGTCGTCGAGCGAACAGGGCGGCTCGACCTTCGTGCTGGATCTGCCGGCCGCTGCCGAGCACGTTGCCGTCGTGAGATGAGCGACGTGCGGATCCTCGTCGTCGACGACGAGCCGCAGATCCTGCGAGCTCTGCGGACCAGTCTTCAGGGTGCCGGCTACGAGGTCGAAGCCGTCTCGACGGCTGCGGCGGCGCTTGCGGCTGCCGCGATGCGGCCGCCGAACGGCGTCATCCTCGACCTCGTCCTTCCGGACGGAAGCGGCACGGATGTGTGCCGGGAGCTCCGTGGCTGGTTGGACGCACCGATCCTCGTCCTGTCGGCCGTCGGCGACGAGCAGGAGAAGGTGGCCGCACTCGACGCGGGCGCCGACGACTACATCACGAAGCCGTTCGGCATCGACGAGCTCCTCGCCCGTCTGCGCGCATCGTTGCGCCGCGCGGATGCTCCCGCGGAGCCGGTCGTCGACCTTGGCGGGCTCGTGGTCGACCTCGAGCGGCGTTCCGTGACAGTCGACGGTGCCCCCGTCTCCCTCACGCCCACGGAGTTCGATCTCCTGCGCCTGTTCGCTCGCAACGAAGGAAAGCTGCTGACCCATCCGACGATCCTTCGGGCTGTCTGGGGACCGAACTACGGCGCGGAGTCGCACTACCTCCACGTCTACGTGTCTCAGCTCCGACGGAAGATCGAACAGGATCCGACGCGTCCGCGCTATTTGCTCACCGAGCCCGGTGCGGGCTATCGCCTCGTGCGCGCGTCTTGAGCGAATCTTGAGGCTCGTACCGGTGATCTTGAGTCGTCGCTGATCTGAAGCGACCTACGGTGACTGGATGACGTTGTCCAGCCCGTTGCGATCACTCCGCTCGCATTCCAGACGCCGCAGCATGGTGCTCGTACCGCTGCTCGAGACCGAGCCGACTCGACATGCACTCGATCTCGCGTGCCGGCTTGCACGGGAGCGGGGGACGCACGTCGTGCTCATCGCGCCGCTCGTGGTCGACTGGGAGCTCCCGTTCAACGCGCACTTCCGGCAGGAGGAAGCGGCCCTCGGCGAAGAGCTCGCCCGCGAGCGGGACCTGGTCGAGAGTTACGGGATCTCCGCCCGCCGCCAGATCGTGCGGGCTCGGCCCGGCGAGATCGGCCGAGCGGTGGCCGACGTCGCGCGCGACACCCACGCCTCGCTTGATCGTCATCGGAGCGACTGTCGCCTCGACTCGTCGCTCTCGCCGGCCCTTCTCACAGGATGTGTGGTCGGTTCTCCACGACGCGCCGTGCCCCGTGATGATCGCCACGCGACGGGCCGCGTGAAAGACGCGACGCTCCAGGGGCCGCCGGCGCGTTCTCTGAAGCGGGCGGTCGTCGGCAGGCCGATGGCCACGGGGGAGCTCGAGGAGACACTGCTCCCGAAGACCCTCGCGCTTCCGATCTTCGCCTCGGACCCGCTGTCGTCGGTCGCCTACGCGACCGAGGCCGCGATGGTCGTCCTCATCGCCGCCTCGGCGGCAGCGGTCCACCTGGTTTTCCCCATCTCGATCGGAATCGCGGCGCTGCTCGCGATCGTCGTCGTCTCGTACAGACAGACGGTCCGGGTCTACGAGACGAGCGGCGGCGCCTACGTCGTCGCGAAGGAGAATCTCGGCACCCTGCCGAGCCTCGTCGGAGCGGCCGCCCTGCTCACCGACTACGTGCTCACGGTCGCCGTGTCGATAGCCGCCGGCATCTTCGCGGTCACCTCGCTCGCTCCATCGCTCAGCAGCCATAAGGTCGCGCTCTCGCTCGCGTGCCTCGGGGTGATCGTGCTCGTCAACCTGCGCGGCGTTCGCGAGTCCGGTCTCGCGTTCGCGCTTCCGACGTACGGCTTCGTGACCGTGATGTTCGCTCTCGTCGGGGTCGGTCTCGTGAAGACGATCCTTGGACACCCACCGCACGCAGTGGTGCCGAACCCGATTGCCGCGGGGACCGGCGGGGTCACGCTCTTTGTCCTCCTGCGGGCGTTCTCGTCGGGCTCGACCGCGCTGACAGGCGTCGAGGCGATCGCCAACGGCGTCAACGCCTTCCGGAAGCCCCACGGAAAGAACGCGGCGACCACGCTTGCGGTCCTCGGCGGCATCGCGATCGTGCTCTTCCTTGGCGTCTCGTACCTGGCCGTGCAAGAGCACGCGCGCCCGAGCGGGACGGCTTCGGTCGTGTCGCAGATCGCGAGAGCGACCTTCCCGGACGGCTCGGCCATCGGGTTCATGTACTACGCGGTGCAGGCTCTGACGCTTGCCATCCTCGTGCTCGCCGCGAACACGTCCTTCCAGGGGTTTCCTCGCCTCGCTGCCCTGCTCGCGCGAGACGGTTTCGCACCGCGTCAGTTCACGAACCTCGGCGACCGCCTCGTGTTCTCGAACGGAATGCTCGTGCTCGCGACGCTCTCGGCGTTGCTCCTCTGGATCTATCGAGCGAACGTCGATTCGCTCATCCACCTCTACGTGATCGGCGTCTTCACCGCGTTCACGCTTTCCCAGCTCGGGATGGTGCGCTACTGGCGCCGCGTGCGCGACCCAGGCTGGCACTATCGCGCCGTCGTCAACGGCGTCGGCGCGACGGCAACGGGCATCGTAACGGCAGTCGTGGTCGTCACGAAGTTCGCGGCAGGCGCATGGATCGTGACGATCGCCATCCCGGGCTCGTGCTCCTGTGTTACGGCATTCGACGTCACTATCGTGGGGTCGAGCGCCGGTTGCGCGCCGGTGCGGAAGCCGTGATCGCCGCACCCGCCGCGACGAACACCGCGCTGCTTACTGGTCGAGTCGATCGACGAGGCGACGGTGGATGCGCTCTGGTTCGTCCGATCCACGACCGACGGGCGCTACAGGGCGATCCACGTGCCGCGGCCGTCGGCGGACCCGGCGATCAAACAGCGCTGGTTCCGGTTCGCAGACGAGCAATCTCGTCTCGAGCTGCTGGACGGATCTCTCGGGCTTTCCGAAGCGGTCCTCGAGCAGGTATGGCGATTGCCGCGGGGCGAGTCGGACTTCGTCACCGTGGTCATCCCCGAGCTCTTTCGCCGGCCGTCGCTCCTCGATGTCGCGAGACGCCCACGCGAGCTGCAGCTCAAGCTCCGCCTGCTCTCGGAGCCCGGCGTCGTCGTGGCAGACGTTCCCGCTCTCAGCGGGATGACGGAGGCAACACCCGAGAACGCCGTCGTCCGGGTTCTCGTCTCCGGTGTGCACGCCGCCTCGATGCGCGCCGTCAACTACGCCAGCACGCTCAATGTCGGCGACACGCGAGCGATCAACTTCGCGTTCAACGCCGAGGAGGGCGATGCGATCCGCCGCGATTGGCTCGAACACGGGCCTGGGATCCCACTCGACGTCGATCGAGGCTCCGTACCGCGACATCGGCGGCCCGCTCGTCTCATATCTCCGAGAGCTGACGGGCGACGGGACGACCGAGGTGATCGTGGTCATGCCGGAGCTCGTCGTCAGGGGCTGGCGCCGTGCCCTTCACAACCAGCGGGCGTTGTACGTCAAGCGGCTCCTGCTGTTCGAGCCCCGGGTGATTCTTGCGTCCGTGCCGTATCAGCTTGTGCACTGAGCGCATTGGTCTACTCGGCGGCTAGTTCGAGCAGCTTCGTGACCGTGGTCCAGTTCCGGGCTGTCGCAGTCACGCCGAGCTGTCGCCCTGCGAGCAAGCCCCACAGTTTGGAGCGTGCGACGCCCTCCGGGTGCCACGCGTAGATCTCGCGGCCGACGACCGTGAGTCGTTCGGGTGCGACGACGGCGGACTCGAGTCGGCGGACGAGCTCGGCCGGCGCCTTCGTCGCGAGGAAGCTCACCTGGTAGCGCTTCGGATTCTTTGCAACCTTCCCGAGCGGATTCCGCTTCACGACCTGCGCAAGTTGTGGGCGCGTGCGCGTGACGACGGCGATGTCGAGCCCGAAGGCTTCCTCGATCAGCTGTTCGCATTTTCGTGCCACCTCGTCGGGCTTCGCGCTGCTCGAGAGCACGACGTTGCCGCTCTGGAGGTACGTCCGCACGTCCTCGAAGCCCTCACCGGCGAGCAGCCTGCGCAGGTCGGCCATGGCGATCCGGTTGCGCGGCCCAAGATTGATGCCGCGGAGCAGGACGATCTGGCGTCCCAACGCTAGATCGTCTTGAACTGCTCGAACGGCTGCTTGCAGCTCGCGCAGTAGCGCAGGGACCTGCAGGGTGTCGGCCCGAAGATGTTCTCGAGCCGCGTCTCGGTCGAACCGCAGTACGGGCAGCGGTGAGCGTTGCTCTGCAGCTGCACGAGCGTCGGTGCGCCGGTCTCCCCGCGCGGTGACGGCGGTGCAAACCCCGACGCCCGCAGCTTCTCGCGGCCTTCCGCCGTGATGCGGTCCGTCGACCACGAGTCGTCCAGCAGGACCTGGATGTCCGGTTCCGCGCCGAGCGCGCGGATCGAGTCGGCCATTGCGTCGCGCATCACTTCGAGCGCAGGGCAGCCGAGGAACGTCGGCGTGAACTCGACCCGGACGCGTCGGTCGTCGACGTCGATGTCGCGCACGACGCCGAGGTCGACCAGGGAGATGACAGGGATCTCCGGATCCGGGATCTCGGCCAGCGCGTCCCAGACCTGCGCTTCGGTCACCACTTCGTGCCTGCTGGTTGCGAGCGCCGCACCATCGTCATCTCTCCCCACAGCTCGGGCAGCTCTGACGTGTGCTCGCCGCGTTGCTCGAGCAGGGGCCGAAGCTCCTCCAACGCGACCAGGTAGCGGGGCTCGTTCTGCAAACGTTCGTGCCACATCTGCGCGTGCATGCGGTGATAGGCCTCTTCGCGGTTAATCTTCGCCGCCAGGCCCGCGATCTCGGCATCGTCCGACTGCTTCAGCCGTTCGAGCCTGATCGCATCCGCTTCCTCGTACAGGTAGTGGCGGGCGATCGTTTGCGCCCAGTCCAGCAGGCGCAACTCGACGATCTGCGCGCAGCGGTATTCGTCTAGCGAGCGATCGAAAGCAAGCTCGTCCGCGGTCGTACCGCGCTCGCGTGCAACGAGCTCATAGAGAGCCCGGGCGTGCCCGATCTCGTTCTGGGCGATCGACGAGAAGGCGACGTCTTCTTCCAGGAGCGGCGCGATCCCGGTCCACTCCGAGTCGCGCCAGCCGAGGATGAGCTCGTCGTCAGCGATCTCGAGGAGCAGCTGCTGTTCCTGCTCGGTCACGCGCCTCCTTCAGTTTCTCCTTTAAGGGATAGCCGTCGACGCGGTGGTAGTTGCGGTTGAGCTCGTCGACGAAGTCGTCGATCTCGATCACCGCGTCGCGGTTCACGACCCACAGCGCCGTCGACTCGCCGCGCCGGCCGTATTGCTCGCGCGCATAGACGTCTGCGAAGTGATCGTCGGCCGCTTCAACCGAACCCGCGTGCTGGAGCGGCTGTCCTTTTCGTTCCTGGCGGAAGACTTCGTAGATCATTACGCCGCTTCGGCGAGCACGAGCTTGCGCACCCAAGCCGAATTCTCACGCGCCATCCGCCTGAGGTCGAGCCGTTCCTGTGACTTCGGGCCGTGTCCGGTCACGACGCTCTTCAACTCGTCCCAGTCCGGCTCGCTGTATTCCCAGATGCCCTCGTCGCTCTTGCGCAACTTCTGATCGGGAACCGTCAGTCCGAGCTCCCAGATCTGCGGCACATAGCCGTCGAGGAATTGCTGCCGGGCCTCCTCATTGCCCTGCGACTTGATCCGCCAGATGTACATCGGATCTTCCTCTTTGGCGATCGGATTGCCGTGGAATTGCATGAGCGGTCCCCACCAGCGGTTCAGGGACTCCTGCACGAGCTCGCGCTGGTCGTCGGTGCCGTTCATCAGCGTCAGGATCACGTCGCGCCCGTGGAGGATGTGGAAGGACTCCTCCCAGCAGATCTTCTTCATGATCCGCGCGTACGGCGCGTACGAGCATTTGAGGAGCGCCTTCTGCGAGATGATCGCCGCCGCGTCGACGAGCCACGCAATCACACCGACGTCGCCCCATGTCTTAGTCGGGTAGTGGAAGACGTTGTGGAACTTCGCCTTGCCGCTGATGAGGTCGTCGAGGCACAGCTCGCGCGGCTTGCCCAGGTCCTCGACGACGCGGTAGATCAGCTGCGAGTGGCCGACCTCGTCCTGCACCTTCGCCGTCAGCGCGAGCTTGCGCTGGAGCGTCGGCGCGCGCAGGATCCATTCGCGTTCGGGGAGGACGCCCATCAGCTCGGAGTTGCCGTGCATCTCGATGAACTTGATCAGCTTCGCCCGGTAGTCGTCGGGCATCCAGTCGGCGGTCTCGACCTGGCCTCCGGACTGCACGTACTCGAGGAATTCCTGCTCGTTCATGGGTTCTCGGCCTCCCTACCTAACGATCGTTAGGGTGTATTGAAGCATGTCCAGCCGGAAGAGGGAGCTCACGCGCGAGGCGGCGCGGCTCTTCGCCGAGAAGGGCTACCACGGCACGTCGATCGGCGACCTGGCCGGGGCGATGGGCGTCCAGAAGGGATCGCTCTACGCCCACATCGACTCGAAGGCCGACCTGCTCTGGGAGGTCGCGCACGACGGCGCGGTCGCCTTCCACGCCGCCCTCGACGAGGTCCCGGAGAATCTGCCCGCGACCGAGAAGATCAGGCTCGCGTTGCGTGCGCATCTGCGGGTCATCTCCGAGCAGCTCGAGATCGCGACCGTGTTCATTCGCGAGTGGCGCTACCTCGAGGGCGACCGGCGCGACCAGTTCCTCGCCGAGCGCCGTCGCTACGAGGACCGCTTCCGCGCGCTCTTCCGCGAAGGGCGCGAGCTGGGCGGGCTGCGGACGGATCTCGACGACGCCACCGCGACGCTGCTCGCCCTGTCGGCGGCGAACTGGGCCTACACCTGGCTGCGGCCTCAGGCCGATACCGATGAGCTTGCCGATCGCTTCTACGCCTTCCTGCTCGACGGCATGCGCGGCTACGCAACTCTTTGATCGGAGTTCGCATGGCATGCTCGCCGCGATGAAACGTGCCGTTCTGATCGTCAACCCGTTCGCGACCCGGGTCACCGACGAGGCGATCGCGGCCGTCGAGCGGGCGCTGATGCGCGTCGCCTACGTGCGGACGGTGCGGACCGAGGGACCGCGGCACGCGGTCGAGCTCGCCCGTGAGGCCGGCGACGCCGATGCCGTGATCGTCTTCTCCGGCGACGGCGGCTTCAACGAGGCCCTGAACGGCATCGAGCGAAACGACCTGCCCGTGGGCTTCGTCCCGGGAGGCGGAACGAGCGTTCTCCCGCGCGCGCTTGGCCTGCCCCGCGACCCGGTCGCGGCGGCCGAGCACCTCGCAGATGCGTTGGCGGCGAATCGCTTCCGCCGGATCTCCACCGGCCGGGTCAACGACCGGCGCTTCGCGTTCGGCGCGGGAATCGGAATCGACGCGGAGGTCGTCCGGCGAATCGACGACCGCGGCCGGTCTCCCGACGGGACGCGGCCGGGAGACCTCGCCTTCGTGAGCACGTTCGCGCGCCTGCTCGTCGAGCACCGCGGCCGGCTCGAGCCGATGCTGGAAGTCGAAGGCTTCGGACGCGCCGCATTCGTCTTTGTCGCGAACGTGAACGTCTACTCGTTTCTCAAGGCGATCGCGATCAAGGCAACGCCTGAGGCTGCGTTCGAGCAGGGGCTCGACTTCCTCGCGCCGGTGTCGGTGACGCCGCGCACGCTGCCCCCACTTCTGTACGCCCTGGCCTCGGGCCGGCCCGCTCGCAATGCCTTACGGGGCCACGACCTCGACCGGATCGCGGTGAAGACGGACCGGCCGCTGCCGCTTCAGGTCGACGGGGAAGACCTCGGCGACGTGACGGAGGCGGTCTTCGAAGCCGAACGCGGTTCGATCTCGGTGCTCTCCTAACTTTCGGCCCCAGGACGCGTCGAGTAGTCCGGTGCGGACTATTCCGGCACAGACCACGACTTTGACCACGACCGAGGCGGTCGCCCTCGGCGTTCTGGCGGAAGGCGAGCGCTCGGGATACGACCTCTTAAAGCGCGTCGAGGCCAGCGTCGGTCACATCTGGTCGCCTGCGAAGAGCCAGCTCTACGCGATCCTCCCCCGCCTGGTCGACGCCGGGCTGGCGCGCCGGCGCACGATTCGACAGGAGACGCGCCCGGACAAGCAGCTCTACACGCTGACGCCCGCTGGGAGACGAGCAGTGCGCAGCTGGGTCGAGCACACGGAGCCACGCTCGTTCGACGAGTTGATGCTGAAGGTCTTCTTCGGAAAGCTCGTGCCACGCGCGGCGTTGCTCGCGCAGCTCGAGCGCGCGCGTGAAGAGCAGCTGGAGGCACTGGAGGAGTACCGCGCGATCGAGCGGAACATCTCGGGCAAGCCGGCGAGCCGCTACGGCTACCTGACCCTCCGCTACGGCCTCGAGCTGATGCCGTGCCGCGTGCAGTGGATCGAGCGAGCCTTGAAGGAGCTGTCGCGGTGATCGGGGCGATCCTGGCGACGCTGCTCGTCGGCTTCGCGCCCTCGTCGGCGCCCGTGGCAACGGATGTTGGGGTGGCCCGCACCGCGCTTGCGGCACGGCCTCGGTTCTCGTACGACCGGAGCCGCCCGCTCAGTCCAAAGCTCGGCGAAGTTCAGGCGAATGACGGCGTGCTGCGCCAGGCGCTCTCCTTCGACGCGGGCCGTGGACGTAGAACGGCGTATTGGACACATCCCGCCGGGAGCGGTCCGTGGCCCGTGGTCCTCCTGTCGCCGGGTTACGGAGGAACTGCCACCACCCAGCTGCCTGACGCGGACCGGCTCGCGCGGCGCGGGATCGCGTCGTTGACGATCGCCCCACCGGGTGTTCTGCTGAGCTGTCGCGCTGCCGCCGACGTGCGGGCCTTCTCGAACTACGTGATTTCGCGTCGCCGTGCGCTCGACCTGCTCCCACAGCTGCCCGGCGCAGATCCGGCGCGCGTCGCTGCCGTGGGCTTCAGCTTCGGCTCGGCCGTCACGGGGGCGCTCGCCGGTGTCGATCATCGACTCCGCGGCGCCGTGATCCAGTCGGGGCGAGCTCACCTCAGCACCGCGATCGCAGTCGCCTGCAAGCGTCTCGGCGCCAGGAAGCTGAAGGCATACGTCCGTGCCTACTCGGTCATCGACCCTGTCCATTACGTCTCGAGTGCCTCGCCGGTCCCGCTCCTCTTTCAGAACGGCACGCGTGATCCCGTTTCCCCGGCGAAGGACGTCGACGCCTACTTTCGTGCAGCCAGCGAGCCGAAGGAGCGCCGCGTCTACGACGCAGCGCACGAGCTCGACGCGCAGGCGCTCGCCGACCGGGACGCGTGGCTCGTGAAGCTCCTGCTCGGCTAGAGTCGCGCCTGCAATGGCGCAGGTTCTTCCTGCCGAGCGCGACCTGCGGCGCGTGATCGGCGACGTGGACGGCGCGGGCGATCGCGAGGTCGAGGGCGTTGGTGAGCAGCAGCTCCTCGACATCTATCGCTCGCTCGTCAGGCTGCGAACCTACGACGAGCGTTCGGTCGTCTACCACCGGCAGGGGCGCATCGGCACCTACGCGATCTTCTGGAACCACGAGGCGATGCAGGTAGGCGCGTTTCATGCGCTCGACGACGAGGACTGGATCTTCCCCTCCTACCGCGAGTCGGCGATCGGGCTGCTCCGCGGCATGCCGGCGGAGACGGTGCTCTCGTGGTGGCGCGGGCATCCAGCGGGCTGGTGGAACCCGGAGGACTATCGCCTTGCTTCGATCTGCGTTCCCATTGCGACGCACGTGCCGCACGCGGCCGGGCTCGCCTGGGGGAAGAAGCTGAAGGGTGAGCGCGCCTGTGCGCTCGCCTTCTTCGGCGACGGCGCGACCTCCGAGGGCGCGTTCCACGAAGGCGCGAACTTTGCGGGCGTCACCGGCGCGCCGCTGATCCTCTTCTGCAACAACAACGGCTGGGCGATCTCGACTCCCGTCGAAGCGCAGACGCGTGCGCAGACACTTGCCGACAAGGCTGTCGGTTACGGCATTCCGGGGCTGCGCGTCGACGGAACCGACGTCCTCGCCTGCTACGAGGCGACGCGCGAGGGGGTCACGCGTGCGCGAGCCGGCGAAGGACCGACTTTTATCGAAGCGGTGTCCTACCGGACCGCGCCGCACGCAACGGCCGACGATCCCAGCGCGTACATCGACCTCGAGCGGGTCGAGGAGGAGAAGAAGCGCGAGTGCGTCGGCCGCTTCGAGGGCTATCTGACACGCGCCGGAATCCTGCACGGCGATCTCGTCGCTTCGATCCGCACCGAGGCCGCGGACGAAATGCGCGAGGGCATCAAGAAGGCGGAGGCGGAGCCCGCCGCCGACATCGAGCTGCTGTTCTCGAATGCGCTCGTCGATCCGCCCGCGTCGTTCGGCTCCGATCTCGACGAGCTGCGAGGCACGCTTGGCTGAGCGCTCTATCGTCGAGGCGATCAACGACTGCTTCCACGTCGAGCTCGAGCGTGACGCGTCGGTGATGGTGATGGGCGAGGACGTCGGACGTGCAGGCGGAGTCTTCCGCGCGACCGCGGGACTGCGCGACCGCTTCGGACCGGATCGCTGTTTCGACACGCCGCTCGCCGAAGCCGGCATCCTCGGCGCCGCCGTCGGACTGTGCATGGCGGGCTGGCGACCCGTCTGCGAGATGCAGTACGACGCTTTCTCATATCCCTGCCTCGACCAGCTGATCACGCACGTGGGCCGCTATCGATGGCGGACCGGCGGCAAGATGGAGTTTCCCCTCGTGGTGCGGATGCCGTACGGAGGCGGTGTGCGCGCCCCCGAGTTGCACGACGACTCTCCCGAAACGTACTACGTGCACACACCCGGCGTGAAGGTCGCGATCCCGTCCACACCTGCAGACGCGAAAGGTCTCCTCGCCGCTGCGATTCGCGATCCCGATCCGGTCGTGATCCTCGAGCCGAAGCTTCACTACAGAACGACGAAGGGCGAGGTGCCGGACGGCGAGCATGTGGTCCCGCTCGGCAAGGCGCGCCTCGCCCGCGAGGGCGACGACGTCTCCCTTGTCGCGTATGGCTCGATGGTCGCGGTCTGCGAAGCGGCCGCGGACGCGCTCGACGACGTTTCCGTCGAGGTGCTCGACATTCGCTCGCTGAAACCGCTCGACGAGGAAGCCTTGTTGGCGACTGCGGCGAAGACCGGCCGGGTCGTGATCGTGCAGGAGGCGCCACGCACGTGCGGGTTCGCCGCCGAGCTCGCTGCGATCCTCGCGGAGAAGGCGATGCTCGATCTCAGGGGACCCGTGCTCCGCGTCACCGGCTACGACGTTCCCTATCCGTACTGGCAGATCGAGGACGCGTACATGCCCTCGCCGGAGCGCGTCGTCGCCGCGGTGCGGCGCCTGCTCGAGTTCTAGGCCGGCCGTCCGCGTGACGGAACGAGGGGCGAGCCCACGGTTACGGCTCTGGCTGGAACGGGCGCGTGACGGGTACCGATTGCGAGATGCTGCAACCGATGAGCTCGTGCGCACCGACGATCCGCGCATTCGCGTGATCAAGGTCGCGGGAGTGTCCTACCGCCTGGACGCGCTGCAGGACGATGCCTTCGCTCCGGGCCGGCGGCTCGCACTCGTGCCCGAACCGGACAACGAGCACGATCCCAACGCCGTCGGGGTGTGGGACGATGACCGTCGCTTGCAGGCCGGCTACGTGCCCGCAGAGGTGGCCCGGAACCTCGCGGCCGAGGACTGGCAGGCGGTTTCGATCCACGAGTTCTTCGACGGGGGCCGGCGCGGCGGGCTCCGGGTCCTGCTCGCACCCCGCGACGCCTGGATCGGGCTCCCGCGCGCGTGATCCACGAGGTCCCGCTCGAGCGGAGCACGCTCCACGGCCACTTCTCGAGGGATCTGCCGCCGATCCTGACGATCGACAGCGGCGACACCGTCGCGTTCGCCTGCCTCGACGCCGGCTGGCATGTCACGCCGGCCGACAAGTTCGAGCCGCGCGAAGCCGAGCTGGACGACGGCCACGCGCTGATCGGGCCGTTCGAGATCCGCGGGGCGCGAGCCGGACAAACGCTCGAGGTGCGGATCGACGAGGTGCTTGTCGGCTCCTGGGGTGCGACGTTCGCCGCAGGCTGGCCCTCGCCGCTCAACGATTACCTCGGGCTCGGAGACGGTGCGACGTGCGTCCTCCGCTGGAGCTTGGATGCGGTTGCGCGGACGGGTCGCGACGAACAGGGACGTGAGGTCGACCTTCGCCCCTTCGCGGGCGTGCTCGGGATGCCTCCGGACGAGCCCGGCGTGCATCCGACCGGGCCGCCGCGGCCGTGCGGCGGCAACATCGACTGCACGGAGCTCGTCGCCGGGACCAAGCTCTTCCTCCCGATTCCGGTCGACGGAGCGCTCTTCTCCGCGGGCGATGGGCACGCGCGCCAGGGCGACGGCGAGGTCTCGCAGACCGCGATCGAATGTGGTCTCGATCGCCTGCAGTTGACGCTGACGGTCCGGGAAGAGCCGCAACTCGACACCCCACTCGCGTGGACTCCGGAAGCGTGGGTGACGTTTGGCTTCGACGAGGACCTCGACACCGCTGCGGCGATCGCGACGAGAGCGATGCTCGACCTGATGGAGCGGGAGCTCGCGCTGGAGCGGCGCGAGGCGCTCGGGCTTGCCAGCGTCGTTGTCGACCTGCGGGTCACGCAGGTTGTCAACGGCGTCCAGGGTGTCCATGCAGTCCTCAGCCACGACGCGATAAGAATCTGACCGTGGCGTACGAATTCAAGCTCCCCGATCTCGGCGAAGGCCTGACGGAAGGTGAGATCGCCCGCTGGCTCGTGTCGGAAGGCCAGGAGATCGGCGAGGACGACCCGCTCGTCGAGATCCAGACCGACAAGACGACGGTCGAGATTCCCTCACCCGCTGCAGGCACCGTCGCGAGCATCCTGGTCGAGGAAGGGAAGGTCGTCCCGGTCGGGACGGTGCTCGTCGTCATCGGCGGCGACTCGGGCGACGGCGCGCCCCGGGTAGAGGCGGAGCGTGCTGTCGTCTCGCAGCCCGCGCCCGCCGCAAAAGGACGCGCGACACCGCTCGTGCGCAAGATCGCGCAGGAGCTCGGCGTCGACCTGGACTCGCTCACGGGCACGGGCCCGCAGGGGCGCGTCACCGAGGAAGACGTTCGCGGCGCGGCGGCCCCGGGAGAGGGCCGGCGCGAGCCTCTGCGCGGTGTGCGGCGCGTGATCGCCGAGCACATGGCGCGAGCCCACCGCGAAGTCCCTGCCGTGACCTGGGTCGAGGAATGCGACTTCTCGGGCGTCGACCTTGAAGTGCTCGTGCCGACCGTGCTCAAGGCCGTCGCCGAGTCCCTGCGGGAGTTCCCGGAGCTGAACGCGCGCCTCGAGCGCGACGAGATCGTCTTCCTCGACCGCTACGACCTCGGCGTTGCCGTTCAGACCGACGCCGGGCTCCTCGTTCCCGTCGTGCGCGACTGCGACAGCCGCTCGGTCGACGAGCTCGGCGCAGAGGTGCGGCGCCTGGCCGAGAGCGCACGCGCGGGGAAGCTCGCGCCCGAGGAGCTGCGTGGCTCGACGTTCACGGTGACGAGCGCCGGCAAGCTCGGCGGCCTACTGCAGACGCCGATCGTCAATCATCCCGAAGTCGCCATTCTCAGCATCGGCCGGATCGGCGAGCGCCCCGTGGTGCGCGACGGCGCTGTCGTTGCGGCGCGAGTCGGCTACGTCTCGGTCACGTTCGACCACCGTGTCGTCGACGGTGCGCGGGCGGCCGAGTTCGGCCTCGACGTCATCCGCAGGCTCGAGCAACGGTGAGGCGGGCGCCCGGCGCGAAGCCGGGCGCCCCTCGACTCAGTTGTGCGGGTCGTCCTCGTTCAACTGTGCTCGGATCTCTCCCCCGGCCACAGGGTCGAGTGGATGTTCGCGTACGTCTTGCCGGCGTCGATCGCACGCACGAGCTCGTCGTACTGGCCCGTATCGATTCCCTGCGTTCTCGCCCCGGCGGTTGCTGCGATCGGCGGCGACACGTCGGCCGCCGTGATTGTCCCGTGAATCATCCCGGACTGCGGGCAAGGCTGCGTGCCGGCAGGCCCGTTGCCGAGGTTGGTGCAAAGGAACACGGAGATGCCGCCGTTCACGCTTCGCTGGCCGAAATGAATGTGCGACTGCTGGACGGCGCCCTCGAGCCCGCCGTAGCTGAGCTGCCAGTCGATCGAGTTGCCGTCCTTGCTCACGTCGGCCGTGAACGTCGCCGAGGCGCCGCTCGAGACCGCCGGCACTTCCTGGTAGCCGCTCATCGTCGCCGTGAGGTGGTTGAACCCCGCCCCCGAGCCGCTTGCCAGCGCGTACGTGGCGACTCCGAGTGCTGCGACGCCGACCGCGAGCGCCGCGATGACTCCCCTTCGTCTCATCCCCTTCGCCTCCCGGTCTGCCCCGTTCATGAGGAGCCCGGGCACCGGGGCAGTGGCGCCCGGGCATCCAGACGGGACCTACGAAGCTGAAAGCGGAGCGGTTTTCCTCAGGCGACCGCGGCAGCCAGATGCGGGGCGATCATGCCCTCGATCCTGGGAGCGCTGGCCCGGCCGTCGATGCGGTCGACGACCCGCTTGCCCTTCACCAGCACGAGCGTCGGAACGGCTCCGACGTTGAACTGCTCGGCGAGGTCGGGTTGCTCGTGGACGTCGACGCGCGTCACGCGAAGCCGCGTGCGCTCCTTGCGCGCGAGGTGCGCGAGCAGGCTCTCCATCCGGCGTGCGGGGCCCGAACGCTCGGACGAGAAGAAGACGAGCAGAGGCTTCGCATCGTTGCTCACTAGGTTTTGTCCTCCTGAGGTTGAGTCCGCGGGGGAGCGGCTTCGCTCGTTTTCCCTGCAAACGGCCTGCGCAAACCGAGTCACTACACTGGCCTGCAGATGGGAAGCTGGTACTGGATCGGGGTGTGCGTCGGGCTCGGCGTGGCGATCGGGGTCTTGCTCGAGGGCTTGTTGGCAGGCACGCGCGCGGGCATCGTCGCGGGGCTCGTACTCGCGGTCGGCGCCGGCATCCTGGTCGGCCTCGCACTCGGCCAGTGGGACGAGGCAGTGGGCGGCGGCGTTGGTGGAGCACTCGGCGCGGCCGGCTCTGCTCAGCTCGTGTCGGGAACGCTCCGGCGGGGAGGCTCGCGCTTCGGGACGGCGGTGTTCGTCGCGCTCGCAGCCGTTGCGCTGGCGGCGATCGCCTGGATCCCGATCGTCGGTTACCTGGAGGCGGCAGTCGTTCCCGCTTTCGCCGCGCGCCTGCGCGGCCGCGCTGCCGAGCGCTACGCGGGGCTTCGGTCCCTTGCCAAAGACTAGGCGACGCTTGCGGTGCCGCCATCAGGACGTGCGAGCTTTGCTCGCTCGTCCGTCGGAAACGACCGGTCGATCCATTCGAACATGACAACCGACCGCAACAAGAAGGTCATCCTCGTCGTCATCGACGGGTTGACGCCGTCGATGTTCGAGGCGGCGGTTGGTGACGGCCGCTTCCCGGCTCTGTCGTTCCTCGCGGAGCAGGGTCGCTACTCGAGAGCCGTGTCGACGTTCCCGTCACTCACGCCGGTGTGCGTGTCGTCGATCGCGACAGGCGCACATCCCGACGTCCATCACATACCTCACCTGGTCTGGTACGACCGCGAGCGCTCGCGTCTCGTTGAGTACGGGTCGTCCTTTGCAGCCGTGCGAGCGGCAGGCATGGCACGTTCGATCCTCGACACGATCATCAACATGAACCGGCTCCATCTCGGTGCGGGCGCCATGACGATGTACGAGTCGCTCGAGGATGCGGGCCTGACCACGGCCGCGATCAACATCACGTGCTACCGGGGGCGGACGCCTCATCTGCCGACGCTTCCCGGCCTGACGATTCCCGCGTACGGCCCGAAGCGGTTCTTCTTCTACAACCTCTTCGAGTCCGACCCCACCGGCGCCCCGCTCGCCATCTTCGGCCGGGCCCAGGGATCGATCGACGCATACGCGGCGGCCGTCGGGCGATGGCTCGTCACGCGTGACGGTTTCGACTTCCTCGTCTACTACCTCCCCGACTACGACTTCGCCTCGCATGCTCACGGCCCCGACGAGGCATTTGAGGCGCTCGCGCGGAGCGATGCCGCCGTTGGCGCGCTCCTCGACGCGGCCGGCGGGCCTGACGAGTTCCTCGAGCGCTATGCGGTCGTGCTCTGCTCGGATCACGGCCAGACGCACGTCGACCGGCACGTGCAGCTGGAGTCTCGCTTCGACGGGATCGACGGAGCGCTCGTCACCGCTTCGAATCGGGCCGGGATGATCTACCGCCTGCCCGAGTGCAAGCTCGGACCGCGTGAGCTTGCAATGCGACTGGACGCCGAGGAAGCCGCGGAGACGGTGTTCTTCCGCGAAGGGGACGAGGCCGTAGCCCGGCGCGAAGGCGAGGAGCTGCGCTTCGGCGCCGAGGGAACGACGGGTGACGAGGCTGTGCTCGGTTACCCGGGCGGCCTCGAACGCGCGTGGGCGGCCCTCAAGAATCCACAGGCCGGCGACGTGATCGTCTCCGCTGCTCCCGGCTACGAGTTCGGCGATCTCGGAGGCCGTCATCACAGCGGCGGCGGAAGTCACGGTTCGCTGCGCCGCGGGGACTCGGAGGTCCCGATGCTGACGATCGGCTTCGATGGGCAGCCGCAGTCGATCGTCGAAATCGCGCCGGCGGTCCTCGAGCACTTCGGCGTGGAGCCGCCGGCCTACGCGCATGCGCGCACGCGTGTCGCCTGACTCGAGCGAGCTGAGAGGCCGCATGGTCGAGCAGCAGCTGCGCGGCCGCGACGTGGTGGACGAACTCGTGCTCGCCGCGATGGAGCGCGTTCCGCGCGAGTTGTTCGTGCCCGAGCGGCTGCGGCGTCGCGCGTACGAAGACGCCGCGCTGCCGATCGGCGAGGGCCAGACGATCTCGCAGCCCTACATGGTCGCGCGCATCGCCGAGGCGCTCGCTCTGACCGGGGACGAGCACGTCCTCGACGTCGGCACGGGCTCCGGGTACCAGGCGGCGGTGCTGGCCGAGCTCGCCGACGAGGTCGACACGATCGAACGCATCCCCGCGCTTGCCGAGCAGGCGCGGAACAACCTGAACGCGGCGGGGTACGAACGGGTGCAGGTCCATGTCGGCGACGGGTCGCAGGGCCTCGCCGAGCGCGCGCCGTTCAGCGCGATCGCGGTGGCCGCCGCTGCGCCGGAGCTGCCTCAGACGCTCTACGAGCAGCTCGAGCTTCGCGGCCGGCTGGTCGTTCCGGTAGGCCGCCGCGGAGTGCAGCAGCTCCAGGTGATCGTACGCAGCCCCGAAGGCCCGGCCGTCCTGCGCTCCGTGCCGTGTCGCTTCGTCCCGCTGCTGGGCGAGGAGGGCTTCTGAAGGCCGGGTTTGCAGCAGGGTGGTCCGGGCACGATGGCGGCGGAATGAAAGAGCTCACCGGAGCAGAGCTGCTCGCGCTGCCCGTGCGGTTGCACGGAATCCAGCTCGGGCGCCCCGTCGACCTGCTGCTCGACCGCGACACACTGCGCACGGTCGGCCTCGACATTCTCTGCGGCGACGAGGTGCACCGGTTCCTGCCGCTGCCAACTGCGTCCGTGAGCGACGATGAGATCGCAATCCTCTCGCCGCTCGTTCTCCTCGAGGACGACGAGCTCCACTTCTACCACTCGAAGACGTTCGCCCTGAGCGCGTTGCGCGGGCGCTCCGTGGAGCACAAGGGCCGAGACCTCGGCGCTCTCGCGGACGTCGTCTTCGACCCTAGGGGTGAGCTCGTCGCGGTCGTGGTCGCCGGCAGGCGAATCGCCTCGGACGGCGAGCTGCGGTTCGCTGCGAACCGCCGCTCCGCGGCCTAACAGCTAGTCTCGCGAACCGCATGGGTGAACGGGACGCAGCCGTGCCCGCGGGTCTGCGCGTCCGCGCCACCCGGGCCCTTCGCGAACGGCGCAACTGGGAACAGCTCGCGAAGTTCTGCCTCGTCGGCGCGCTCGGCTACGTCGTCAACCTCGTGGTCTACGTCGCGCTCCTGGACGGGGCGAACCTCCACTACCGCCTCGCCGCAACGGGATCGTTCCTCGTCGCCGTCACGAACAACTACCTGTGGAACCGGCTCTGGACGTTCCGGCACGACCGCGGGCACTTCGGTTATCAGGGGCTTCGCTTCCTCGTGGTCTCGGTGATCGTCTACCTCTGCAACCTCGCGATCCTCACCATCCTCGTCGAGCTCGGTCTCGGCAAGATCGTCGCGCAGGCTATTGCGATCGTGCTCGTCACACCGGCGAACTTCATCGGCAACAAGCTCTGGTCGTTTCGGAGACAGCGCTGAGGCGTCTCTTCGCGGTCGCCGGTGTCGTGCTCGCGGCGGCGGTCTTCGTCACCTACGCCTCCGCTGCGGACACGAAGCCACGCTTGACGAAAGAGCGGGCGGTAGCACTGTTCCTTGCGAACGACAAGGTCGCGGACTGGCTCGACCGCTATCCCGTCAAGGGCCGCCTGACAGACGCGACCTACGAGTCGGATTCGACGAAGTGCGCGGCCGGAGCGCAGAGTGGTTGCTGGACGGTGCACGTCTGGTGGAAGAAGAACGACCACGTGGACGCGGGTGAGATCGCGCAGGGCAAGGTCGACGACGGCTCGACGCGTGTCACCGAGGCGTGGACGGGACCGCAGGTCGCGTGGAAGATGGCCCGCGGCTACGCGGGCGCTTTCGGCGGCAAGAAGATCAACAGCCTCTCCGTCTGGCTCGCGTTCTGCGCCGCATTCCTGCTCGGCCTCTTCGACTTCAGACGGCCCCTGTCCTTGCGGAACGTTGACCTCCTCGCGCTGCTGTCGTTCTCCGTGTCGCTGTGGTTCTTCAACCACGGGAACATCTTCACGAGTGTGCCGCTCGCGTATCCGCCGCTGGTGTATCTCCTCGCACGCTGCGTCTGGATCGGTGTGCGCGGTAAGCCGGTGAAGGCGGCGCGGCCGATCTGGAAGCCGGCGATCCTGCTTGCCGCGGCGGTCTTCCTGATGGGCTTCCGGATCGGCCTCAACGTCGAGGACTCGAACGTGATCGACGTCGGCTACGCAGGCGTGATCGGCGCGCAGCGGATCGCGACCGGTGTCATGCCGTACAACCATTTCCCGCAGGAGGACAGCCTCAAGGCGTGCGGGCCCGCGGACTCTGCGGGCGAGATCCGCGACCGGATCCAGTTCAACGGCCGCTGCGAGTCGGCGAATCCACTGGGTGACACGTACGGGCCCGTCGCCTACGAGGCGTACCTCCCCGGTTACTGGATCCGTGGCTGGTCGGGAAAGTGGGACAACCTTCCCGCCGTGCACCTCACGTCGATCATCTTCGACGTCCTCTGTGCGCTCGGGCTCGGGCTCGTCGGCTTGCGCTTCGGCGGTCGCTGGCTCGGCGCTGCGCTCGCGTTCGCGTGGGCTTCGTTCCCTTTCACGCAGTACGTGTCGATGTCGAACACGAACGACGCGATCGTGCCGGTGTTCCTCATCTTCGGGCTGTGGCTCGCGAGCTCGCCGCTCGCGCGCGGGGCCGCGGCGGCGCTCTCGGGCTGGACGAAGTTCGCGACGCTCGTCGTCGCGCCGATGTGGCTCACGTATCCGGGACCGATCCAGTGGCGCCGCCCTCGGCCGGCCCTCGTCTTCGCTACAGGCTTCCTTGCCGCGACCGTGCTCGCCTTCTCGGTGCTGTTGCTCGACGCCCATCCGATTCAGGCTGCGCAGATCTTCTACGACCGGACGCTGAAGACGCAGATCACGCGCGAGTCGCCGTTCTCGCTCTGGGACTGGGCGCAGTACCACGCACGCGGGATTCCCGACCTCCACGTCGGCCAGTGGGTGCTCGAAGGGCTCCTCGTCGCCGGTGCGATCGCCGCGGCATTCTTCCCCCGGGTCAAGACGCCGCTTCAGCTTGCGGCCTTGACCGGTGCGCTCCTGATCGGCTTCGAGCTGGTGCTGACGCACTGGTTCTACCTCTACATCCCCTGGTTCTTCCCCTTCGTCGCGTTCGCCCTGCTGGCACATGGCCGCGAGCAGCAAGAGCCCGGCATCTGAGCGTTCCGTGATCGCCGCAGCGTTTGCGGCGATCACGCTCTTCGTCGTCGCGTGGACGCTGCTCCACGTCGGCTTCTACAGGCACAAGCAGGTGATCGACACACCCGTCTATCAGCGCTACGGAAACGCGATCGCGGACGGAAAGGTGCCTTACAGGGACTTTGCCGTCGAGTACCCGCCTGGTGCGCTGCCGATGTTCGCATTACCGGGGCTGGCCGAGCCCGGCAGGAACCAGGAGGTGTCGGCGGGGTTCCGGCGCGCGTTCGAGACGCTGATGTGGATGTGCGGTGCCGTGGCGCTGACAGCTATGGCGGTCGTGCTGCGGGTACTCCGGCGCAGCGACCTGAACGTCTGGGGGGCGCTCTGCTTCGCCGCGGTCGCTCCGCTTCTTCTCGGGTCCGTGATCCTGAGCCGGTTCGACCTGTGGCCGGCCGCCATCTGCGCGGGAGCACTGGCGGCGCTCGTGTCCAACCGCGTGCGTCTCGGACATGCTCTGCTCGGTCTCGGCATCACGGCGAAGCTCTTTCCCGTGGTGTTCGTCCCGCTCGGTGTGGCCTACGTGTGGAAGCGCGCAGGCCGGCGGGAGGCACTGACCTGTCTCGCGCTCCTCGTGGCCGTTGTGGGCGCGATCTTCCTGCCCTTCGTGGTGCTGTCGCCCGGAGGTGTCTGGGACAGCCTGACCGTCCAGCTGAGCAGGCCGCTGCAGGTCGAGAGTCTCGGCGCCTCGCTCCTGCTCGTCGGCCACCACGTGTTCGGGTTCGAGCTGGCGGGCGAGACCAGCCATGGTTCCCAGAACGTCGCGGGGTCTGCGGCCGGGGTTCTTGCGGTCGCGACGACCCTTCTGCAGGTCGGCGTGCTCGGCTGGATCTGGACGTCGTTCGCCCGTGGCCGCGGCGATCGCGAGGCGCTGGTCCGTTCGACGGCCGCGGCGCTCTGCGCCTTCGTCGCACTCGGCAAGGTGCTGTCGCCGCAGTTCCTGATCTGGCTGATCCCGATCGTCCCGCTCGTGCGCGGACGTCGTGGCCTCTGGGCGAGCGGGCTCCTGGCGGCGGCGCTCCTCCTGACGCAGGTGTGGTTCCCGTTCCGCTACTTCAGGCTGGCGCTCCACTTCGAAGCCGGCCTCTCGTGGGTCTTGCTCGCACGCGACCTTGCGCTCGTCGCGATCACGGTGTTGCTGGCATTCACGCTACGGCGTAGAGACGCCATTCACCCGGAATCCCCTTGAGCGACTGAACGCCGCGCTCGGCGAACTCGATTCCCGACCCTGCGACGAGGTCGCGCACGGTGCTCGACACGAGCACCTCTCCGGGGCCGGCGAGCGAAGCGACACGCGCGCCGGTGTGTACCGCTATTCCGCGGACGTGATCGCCGGCAAGCTCGCACTCGCCCGTGTGCAGCCCGGCGCGCACCTCGAGCCCGACGCTCTGCACGTCCGCTCACGATCGAGCGTGCGCAGCGGATTGCGCGGGCCGGCCCGTCGAACGTTGCGAAGAAGCCGTCGCCCGCGGTGTCGACCTCGCGCCCTCGGAAGCGTTCCAGATCTCTGCGGACGATCTCGTTGTGACGGTCGAGCAGATCGCGCCAGCGTCTGTCTCCGAGCTCGCGCGCCTTTTCGGTCGAACCGACGACGTCCGTGAACAGCACCGTCGCCAGAACCCGTTCCGGCTCCACCGGCTCGCGCACGCCCGTCAGAAACTCTTGGATCTCGTCGAGGATGTCGTCACCGTCGATCCAGGGAAGATGATCGTTTCCCGGCAGTTCGAGGTAGTGGGCGCCTTCGATGTGCCGCGAGAGCCAGCGCGCGTTCTCGACGTGACAGACCTGATCGCCGACTCTGTGGAGGATCAGTGTCGGCGTCTTCACCGCCGGAGCAACGTGGCGGACGTCGATCTCGAAGGCCATGCGCATGAAGGCCACCGCGTCGTGCGGGCTTGCGGATTCGACCTGTACTCGCGCAGCAAGCTGACGGAGGCGGGGGTCGCCTGCACGGCTCGGCGCGAAGTGGTCGATCCAGTCCCCCGTGCCCCAACTCGCAACGATCAAATCGATGTCCATCGAACGGTCGAACTCTTCGCGGGTCGTTTCGCCCCACGGCCAGTCGTCGGTTGTTTCCTCTTTGACCTCCGCGCCGCATAGGACTATTGCCCGAGTGCGTTCCGGATAGGTGGCGGCGAAGAGCATCGACATCGGGCCTCCCTCGGAGACTCCCAGCAATGCCGCGCTGTCCGAGCCCAGCGCATCGAGGATCGCGCGGACGTCGTCCATCCGCTCCTCGAGCGTGCCGATCCGCACCCGGTCGGAGAGCCCCATGCCGCGCTTGTCGAAGAGGATGAGGCGTGAGAAGGAAGCAAGCCGTTCGAAGAAGCGGCGGTAGTCGGGGTCGTCCCAGAGCACGTTGAGGTTGGTCATCGCACCCGTGACGCACACGAGATCCAGCGGGCCGTCACCAACGACCTGGTAGGCGATGTGGATGTCGCCGTTCTCCGCGTAGCGGATCGGCGATGCCGTCACTGCAGATGTACGCGAACCGACTCGCAGCTCGTCGCGCGCCCGTCGGCACCGCATTCGACGAGAACCCCCTCGATTCGCACATCACCGGACGCCGTCTCGAAGCGCACGTGCAGGCCGGTGCGCATCTGCCTGATCGCAAGGTCGGCCTGGACGCCGATGACCGAGTCGTGCGGTCCCGTCATGCCGGCGTCGGTGATCGCCGCCGTGCCGCCAGGCTGCACGCGCGCATCGTTCGTCTGGATGTGCGTGTGGGTTCCGAAGACCGCCGTCACCTTTCCGTCCAGCCACTTCGCCAGTGCGACCTTCTCGCTCGTCGCTTCGGCGTGCATGTCGACGACGATCACCGGCGTGCGGCCAGCTGCTTCGTCCACGAGCTCGTCGACGATCTCGAACGCGTTGTGCGGAGGTCCGAGAAAGAGCGAGCCGAGAAAGTTGAGGACCGCGACCTCGGTGCCGTCGGCGGCGGCGACGAACGTCAGCCCTTTCCCGGGCGCGCGCTTCGAGTAGTTCGCCGGCCTGATCACCCGGTCGCTCTGCTCCAGGTAGGGAACGATCTCGCTGCGGCGCCACGTGTGGTTGCCGAGTGTGATCGCGTCGACGCCGGACGCCAGCATCTTGTCCGCGAGCTTCGGCGTGATCCCGACACCGTCCGCGAGGTTCTCGCCGTTGAGAATGCAGAGATCCACCCGCAGCTCCTCGCGCAGCGAGGGCAGGCGCTCTTCCAACGCACGGCGTCCCGGGACGCCGACGGCGTCGGCGATGAAGAGGATTCTCACGGCTAGGCGATTGTCTCGGTTTTACCGAGCGAAGAGAAGGTCTTGTTCGGGGCTAGGGGAGGAGTGTGGCCGCGGCGCGAAGCTCGATCGACACGTGGTTGCCCGCGTCCTGCGTGAATCTCGAGAGTGCCTGCCGCTCGACGCCCGACAGGTCGAGCACGCGGCCGACCTTGGTGCTCGACGCGGCGATCGTCGAGCCGACCGTCAGCGCCGGATCCGCACTCAGATGCGTCAGCGAGACGACGAGTGACGGAGCGGCCGACGGTTGGATGTCGATGCGCACACCGTAAGGCTGTCCGTTGAGGATGTAGTCGGAGATGCCGACGATCGTTCCGTCGACAGGTGCGTAGACGTCGGTCCCGGGAACCGCACCGACGTCGAGCACAGCCGTCTCTCCGCCGCTCAACTGGTAGTAGGTGAAGCCCGCGCCGCCGCCGCCGAAGATCTTGTGCGCGAGCCTCGAGAGCGCTCCCTCGTTCCCCTGGTGCCCCAGTGGGCTCAAGGGAATGGCTCCGTCGCCGGACGAGTGGTAGCCGATCGCCGTCACGTGGCTCTGCGCGATCGGGAGCTGGATGCGAAGGCCGCTGTGAAGCGCAACCGTCAGCGGCGTCGGCGGGCCGACCGGCAGCAGCCGGCTCGAGGGACCGGGCAGCGCCTGAGCAGGCTGGCGCGTGGCTCCCTGGCCGAAGGCCGTGATCAGAAGCGTGCCGAGGAGAACGCCGGAAACGACGGTCAGGACGATCAACCGGCGGGCGCGGTGAGGCACAGTCTGCCGCCGCCTGCGCTTGCGCGCCGCGGGGGCTCGGCGGGAGGGGGCCGGCACTCGCGGCACCGTAACGAACCCTGACCGGTTCTGCACGCGATGAAGGGGCCTGGTTTGTGACAGCGGAATCCCCCGATCTGCCTGGGTTTCGCGCCCGAGCTCGTGACGGTCGAGGGCGAGGTTGCCCTCCTCGAGCCAGTCCCAGTCCCATTCAGGAGGCCTGAGGGGTATGACCTCCGCTGTACGATCACTCGCATGCCCGCCCGGGCGGCGAAGATCGAGATCCCGCGTTGGATCCAGCTGGCTGGGCTTCCGGTTCTGCTGCTGTTCCTCTGGATCGTGGTGGCGGCGGTCCGTCACGTCGTCTTCCTCTTCCTCGTCGCCGTGCTGATCGCGCTGCTCCTGAGCCCCCTCGTCCGGGGGGTCCAGCGGGTGCGCATCCCGCGCGGCTTCTCGGTCGCGCTCGTGTACCTCGTCTTTGCGATCACGGTTGTCGCCGTCATCGGGGCGCTCGGGACCGTCGTCGTCAGCGAGACGAAAACGGCCGCAAAACGGGTGGATTCCTACTTTACGGACGTGAACGGACAAACCGGCAAGGTGGATGCCGACCGGGACGTCGACCGCCTGCAGCGCTGGCTCGACGACCACCGTCTCGGTGGAATCGACATCCAGGCCCGCGGGCATCGGCTGGTCCGCGACATCCGCAGGCACGACGTCGGGAAGTACACGACGAAGGTCATCAACTTCCTCGAGGGCGCAGCGCTCTCGATCGGGAAGCTGCTCTTCAGCGCGATCGTCGTCCTCGTCGTGTCGATCTACATGCTGCTCGACTTCCCCAAGCTGGAACGGTCGGTGAACCGGCGCTTCCCACCCGAGCCCGGATCGGAGCCGCTGATCCTGCGCATGGAGCACTCGCTCGTGAGCTACGTCAAGGGCCAGTCGCTCGTCTCGCTGATCATCGGGACGAGCGCGGGGGTCGGCTTATGGCTCTTCGGCGTACTCGGCTGGCTTCCCCATGGCCAGAAGTACGCGCTGCTCTTCGGTGCCTGGGTTGCGATCACAGAGCTGATTCCGTATCTCGGTCCGTGGCTCGGCGCGATTCCGCCGCTCCTCTACGCGCTCGTCGTGAACCCGGTATCCGCGATCTGGGTCCTGCTGCTGTTCCTCGGGATCCACCAGGTGGAGGGCCACGTCGTGGTCCCGAAGGTGATGGGGAGCGCGCTCCGCCTGCATCCGCTGCTCGTCATCTTCGGGTTGCTCGCCGGCGGTGAGATCTATGGGCTGCCGGGTGCGCTCGTGGCGCTGCCGCTGTTGGCGGCGGGCCGGGCGATGTGGGAGTTCTTCGGCGAGCGGATCGAGCTGGAGCCCTGGAAAGCGGATGAGCCGGTCAGCTGTGCCGGTCGAGCTCGACGAAGCAGAGCCGCCGCCGGCGGCAGCCCGTCGCTGAGTGAGGCGACTCCTGGCCTGAGCGCGCATGTGCCAGGGACAGTCCCTGGCACAGGTCTCGTGCCCGGCACCGGACACGCCCTTCGAGGACCGGTCTAGGCTTCGGTCGTGAGCACCTTTCCCGTCACGCGTCTGCGGCGGCTTCGCCGGACAAGTGGGCTGCGCGACCTCGTGCGCGAAACGCGGCTCGATCTCGACGACTTCGTCATGCCGCTCTTCATCGGGCCGGAGCCGCTTGCGAACGCGGACCTGCCCGGGCTCGCCCGGCACTCCGTCGAGACGCTCGGCGCCGAGGCCGACGAGTTGGCACGGCTCGGCGTCAAGGCGGTGATCCTCTTCGGCATCCCCGACGAGAAGGACGACGAGGGGTCCGGCGCCTGGGACGACGACGGGGTCGTGCAGCGTGCGCTGCGGGAGCTGCAAGGTCGCGACCTCGTTCTCGTCACCGACGTCTGCCTCTGCGAGTACACCTCGCACGGACACTGCGGCGTCATCGGCGACGGTGAGGAGATCGACAATGACGCGACGCTCGAACTGCTCGTACGCACAGCACGGAGTCACGTCGACGCCGGTGCTCATGTCGTCGCGCCGAGCGACATGATGGACGGCCGGGTCGGTGCGATCCGCGAGGAGCTTCCCGACACGCCGATCATCGCGTACTCCGCCAAGTACGCCTCGGCGTTCTACGGGCCTTTCAGGGAAGCGGCCGAGTCAGCGCCGTCGTTCGGCGACCGGCGCGGCTACCAGATGGATCCGGCGAACGTCCGCGAGGCGCTGCGCGAATGCGAGCAGGACATCGGAGAAGGCGCCGACGTGCTGATGATCAAGCCTGCGCTTCCGTACCTCGACGTGATCCGTGCGGCACGCGAGCGGTTCGACCTTCCACTCGCCGCGTACAACGTCTCCGGCGAGTACGCAATGGTCAAAGCAGCCGCAGCCAAGGGATTTCTGGACGAGCGCCAGGCTGCGCTCGAGTCGCTGACGGCGATCAAACGAGCGGGCGCCGACTTCGTCATCTCCTACTGGACCAAGGAGCTGGCCCGCTGGCTCTAAGAACGCGAAGTGATCTGTACCGCCGCGCGCTCGAGCTCATTCCCGGCGGAGTGAACTCGCCGGTGCGCGCGATGCGCGCGGTCGGCCTCGACGAGCCCTTCTTCGTGCGCCGCGGCGAGGGTGCCTACATCGAGGACGTCGAAGGAAACCGCTACCTCGACTGGGTCATGTCCTGGGGCCCGCTCCTCTTCGGACACGGCGACCGCGAGACGGTCGAAGCGGTCCGCGCCGCCGCGGAGCTCGGCACGAGCTTCGGTGCACCGAGCGAAGCCGAGGTCGAGCTCGCCGCCGAGATCGCCGATGCGGTGCCTTCCGTCGAGAAGGTCCGGCTCGTCTCCTCCGGGACGGAGGCGGCGATGAGCGCCGTCCGACTCTCCCGCGCCTTCACGTCCCGTGACCGCATCCTCAAGTTCGCCGGTTGCTACCACGGTCACGTCGACGCCCTCCTCGCGAGCGCCGGTTCCGGTGTCGCAACGCTCGGCCTGCCCGCAAGCCCCGGCGTTCCGACGGCCACGACGAAGGACACGATCGTCTGCAAGTACAACGACGTCGACGCGGTGGCATCGACCGTTGCCGAGTTTGGCGAGGGCCTGGCCGCGATCCTCGTCGAGCCGGTCGCGGGGAACATGGGCGTCGTTCCCCCCGAGCCCGGGTTCCTGGAGGCGCTGCGGCAACTGTGCGACGCGTCGGGCGCGCTACTCGTCTTCGACGAGGTGATCACGGGCTTCCGGATCGCGCGCGGCGGCGCCCAGGAGCGTTTCGGAGTCATGCCCGACCTCACGATCCTCGGAAAGATCGCCGGCGGTGGCCTGCCGCTCGCAGCCTTCGGCGGTCGCGCCGAGATCATGGACCGCCTTGCGCCGAGCGGCGACGTCTACCAGGCCGGAACCTTGTCGGGAAACCCGCTCGCCACCGCCGCGGGGCTTGCGGTGTTGCGCCGGCTTCGTGATCCGGCCGTCTACGAGCAGCTCGAGCTGCGCGGCGCGCGTCTCGAAGCAGGGCTTGCGGCGCACGGACGAGTGCAGCGCGTCGGCGCCATGGCGACCCTCTTCATGACCGACGACCCGGTCCGCAACTTCGACGACGCCGAGCGAGCAGACGCCGAGCGTTACGCGGCGCTCTTCCGCCATCTGCTCGAGCGCGGGATCTACATCGCGCCCAGCCAGTTCGAGGCAATGTTCCTCTCGCTCGCCCACGGCGACGAGGAGATCGACCGCACGATTCAGGCCGTTGCCGACTTCGACGGCTGATCTCTGGGAGACGATTGCCTCGGACGCGGGGCAGGAGAGCTCCCTCTGGACCCTCGCGCTCCGCCCGCGCGACGAGCAGGAGCGGGAGCCGGTCTTCTCCCTCCTCGGCGAGGAGCGGTTCGCGCTCGGTATCGAGACGATCTACGAGGGCTACCTCCTGCACTACGGGAGACCTCGACTCTTTGCTCCGGAGGATCAGGACACTGCGCTCCTCCTCGGCGACTACCTCTACGCGCACGGCCTCGTGCGGATCGAGGAGGTCGGCACCGTCGAGGCGGTCAGCGACCTCGCCGAGCTGATTGCCCTGTGTGCATACCTCCGCGCCGAGGCGATCGTCGGCGACGGGCCGGTCTGGGCAGCGACTGCGGCGTCGCTCGGGCGCGGTGAGCTGGATGAAGGCCGTTCCTCGCTCAGGCTCGACAACGATCCGAGCCCGCTCGAGCGGCTCGCCCGAAGCCGGGTCGGCGACGCTGCGACCGACGGTGCGCTTGTCACCCATCGCGGGCGACTGCGGTAAAGTCGCGCCGGATGCACGCGCTGCTTCAACTCCTCGCAGTCGAAGACGCCGCGACCGAGGGCAAGAAGGTCATCACGGGCATGCTCATCGTGGGCCTGATCTTCATCAGCGTGATCGCGCTCGGCCAGACGCTGCACTGGCTTCGCCACCGCCGCCGCTAGCCCGCTCGCCCCGCTCCTACCTTCCTCAGTCCAAGTGGGGCAGAGGAGGGGGAGCAATGCATCGATGGCTGGTTTTGCCGTGTGCCCTTGCAGTCCTGGCCTTCTGTATCGCCGGGAGCGCGGGCGCCGAGATCGACTTTCCGAAAGGGATGGCCGGCAAGCGTTCGGTTCAGGGCGCCGGCTTCGACAAGCAACATGGACCTCAGTCGCAGCTCGAGTGCAGCGTTGCCCAGACAGCGTCGAACGTGAAGCTCGACTGCGACGATCCGTTCCCGAACAACGAGCCTCAGATTGCCGTCGACCCGGTCAACCCGTTGCACCTGATCGCCAGCTCGAACGACTTCGGGACGTGCTGCGACCAGTTCTACACGAGCTTCGACGCGGGCCAGCACTGGCAGACGGGGAACATGTCTCGCGAGACGCCGCAAAGGACCGGCAGCGACCCGGTGACGTCCTTCGACCGCAACACAACGTTGCGATCCATTCCTCGCTCAGCTTCTCGGTCAGTCACGCCTCAGGCACTCAGGCCTGTGACGCGACGTCGTCGTCTCGATCTCCCGTGACGTGGTCTCACTTGGGACAAACCCGTCAAGGTCGACGACGCGTCGGCTGCGACCTGAGCAAACGCAGCTCTTCGACGACAAGGAGTGGATCACCACGGATAACAACCCGCCTCGCCGTTCTACGCCGCTCGTACCTGACGTGGTCGAAGTTCGAGTCGCATGACGGCGGCTACGCGTCCTCCGCGATCTTCTAGTCCCACAGCGACACGGCGGCGCAACCTGGACTCCCGGGAAGGAGATCTCAGGTTCAACGCCGCCCTCTGCACGTTCCAGGTCTCCGGGCCTGCGAACGAGTGCGACGGAACCAGTTCTCGGTGCCGACGGTTGCACCGAACGGGACGTCTACGTCGCGTTCCAGAACGAGCAGAACCAGGCGTTGTGGGAGCAGGCGAGGAATTCGACAACCAGTACCTCGTGGTCAAGTCCACCAACGGCGGCACGACCTGGTCGAGCCCCAGCTTTGCAGTCGGCCTCGAGGACGGCTCCCGTGACTACCCACTCAACGTAGACGGGCGACAGACGCTGACCAATTACCAGGTGCGTGTGAACTCGGCCGGCAACATCGTCGCCAGTCCCGTCGACGGAAGCTCTACCTCGTGTTCGCGGACAACCGCGCCGGCACGCACGATTCAGACTCGCCGGTGACGAACACGAACGTCTACGTCGTCCGTCGACGAACGGAACGACCTGGTCGTCTCCGTTGCGGTCGACACGGGTGGCAGCGATCAGTGGTTCCCGTGGGCAGATGTCAACCCGCAGAACGGCGAGGTCGGCGTCCTCTACAACGATCGTCCCGTGGCCAACCCGAACGTGCACAACGCCTCGCTGGCGCAGGGCCTGCCCGGTGCGTTGCGAAGAGCGTCGTGAGCACGGCGGTCTCGCATCCGAGGGACTCGGTCTTCTTCCAGGCCGGCGCGGCTGCTCCGGGCTGTGAGACCTGCGCGTCTTCCACGGCGACTACATCGGCGTCGCCTACGGCTCCGACGGAAAGGCGAACCTCGTCTGGACGGACATGCGCGACCCGGATCCGGCAGCTCCGGGGCTGTTCGACCAGTTCATCTACTTCGCGCGGCAGTAACGAACCAGGGCACAGAGGGCCCGCTTGCCTCCCTCTGAGCCTAGACTGACGCCGTGGCTCCGCCTGCCGACCTGCGCGCGTGGATCGCGCTCCTCGAGCGCGAGGGCGAGCTCGTTCGCATCGAGGCCGAGGTCGATCCGGAGCTCGAGATCACGGAGATCACCGACCGCACCGTCAAGGCGGGCGGCCCGGCGCTTCTCTTCGAGAACGTCAAGGGCTCGTCGCGCCCGTTGCTGATCAACCAGTTCGGGACCGAGCGGCGCATGTGCCTCGCCTTCGACGCGCCGTCGCTCGACAGCGTCGCCGAGAAGCTCAGCGACGTCCTCGAGATGCAGCCGCCCGCGGGGCTCGTCGACAAGGTGCGCGGCCTGCAGAAGCTCAAGTCGATCGCCGACTCGCGCCCGAAGACGGTCCGGCGCGCGCCGTCGCAGGAGGTCGTACTCGAGGGAGACGACGCGTCGCTCGACCTCCTCCCGATCCAGACCTGCTGGCCCGACGACGCCGCACCGTTCATCACCCTGCCCGCCGTGATCACGAAGGATCCACGTACCGGTACGCGCAACGTCGGGATGTATCGGATGCAGAAGCTCGGCCCGCGCGCGACGGCGATGCACTGGCAGATCCACAAGGACGGGCGCGCGGACTATCTCGCCACCGACGGGCGGATCGAGGTCGCCGTCGCGCTCGGCCTCGACCCCGTCACGGCGTACAGCGCGAGCGCACCGCTGCCGAAGCACATCGACGAGCTGATGCTTGCCGGCTTCCTGCGCGGCGAGCCCGTCGAGCTCGTGCAGGCGAAGACCGTCGACCTCGAGGTGCCGGCGAATGCGGAGATCGTCCTCGAGGGCTACATCGACAAGGACGAGCTGACCGACGAGGGGCCTTTCGGCGACCACACGGGCTACTACACCCCGGCGGAGCCGTTCCCCGTGTTCAGGCTGACTGCGATCACGATGCGGCGGGACGCGATCTACCCGTCGATCGTCGTCGGCAAGCCGCCGCAGGAAGACGCCTGGCTCGGCAAGGCGACCGAGCGGATCTTCCTCCCGGCGATCCGGATGACGGTTCCGGAGATCGTCGACTACGACCTCCCGATCGCGGGCGCGTTCCACAACTGCTGCATCGTCTCCATCCGGAAGGCCTTCCCCGGCCACGCGCAGAAGGTCATGCATGCCATCTGGGGCCTCGGAATGCTCAGCCTGACGAAGTCGATCGTCGTCGTCGACGAGTGGGTGGACGTGCACGACTACGGGGAGGTCATGTTCCGGGTCGGCGCCAACGTCGATCCGGCCCGCGACGTCCTCCTCACCGAGGGCCCGCTCGACCACCTCGACCACGCCCCGACCCGCCAGTTCTACGGCGGCAAGATCGGAATCGACGCCACCCACAAGGGGCCCGGCGAGGGCACCCGCGAGTGGCCGCCCGAGATCGAGATGACCCCGGAGATCAAGGCTCTGGTCGACCGCCGGTGGGGCGAGTACGGCATCTCGCTCGACACCCCTGCAGGAAACGGGCAAATCCGTCAGAGTCCCCGCCCGTTGCGTCGATTGTTACGTCGTTGACACGTAGAACAGGGCGGCTATTGAATCCACCAGTGGTGACCCACAAAGGGGAGGCTCGGTGACGGAACCCCAGCACGGGGACCGGCCGCATTCCCCGGGGCCGTCTCTCTACCCGATCGCCTTCGCGGCCGGCATCGCCTGCATCCTCGTCGGGCTGATCGTCAATCCCAAGATCATCGTCCCGATCGGCGCGGTGATCGCGATCGTGTTCGGCGTCCTCTGGGCGCGCGACGCCACGGAGGAATTCCGCGGCGAGCCGGTCCACGCGATGGAGCCCGAGTCCGGCGGCCCGCCCGAGTCGACGGACGCTCGGCGATCCCGGCCGACCAGGGTGAAGCGGCGACGCCTGCGCCCGAGACCGGTGAGCGCTTCCCTCGCAACCGCTTCCTCGAGGGCGCGACGCTCGGCCTCGGCGCCGTCATCGGCGGGCTCGTGACCCTGCCCGCGATCGGTTTCATGATCGTGCCGGCGTTCAAGGGGCAGGGCTATTCAAAGGTCGACCTCGGGCCGCTCTCGGAGTTCCCGGAAGGGCAGTGGCGGATCACGTCCTTCTTCATGCGTCCCCCTGACGGTGAGGTCTCGCGCAGAACCGCCTACATCCGCAACAACGGCGCGCTTAATGGCGAGCCGAGCTTCACGATCATCTCGAACCGGTGCGCCCACCTCGGGTGCCCGGTGCAGCCGAACGGCCCGGAGCAGCCCGACCAGACGAAGCAGGTCGACGGCAAGGGCGGGCAGAAGGTGACATTGACTCCGGTGCTGCCTGCAGGCGGGTTCGGCTGTCCGTGTCACGGCGGCCAGTACGACACGGAGGGCAACCGGACGGCGGGGCCGCCGGTCCGTGCGCTCGATCGCTACCAGTTCGCGATCGTCGAGGGCCGGCTGATCCTCGGCAAGCCGTTCAGCGTGGCGAAAGTGGACGGTCAAGGGAAGGACGCACAGATCCACGCCTACAAGCTCGCCGGGCCCGGGCAGCACGTCGACGGCTGGGAGCAGGTCCTCTACCCGTTGCAGCCGCCGCACTGATGGCCGTCGCAAGCCGCAACAAGAAGTCCGCGCGGCGAAGCCAACTCGAGGCCGCGATCAACTACCCGATCGACTGGCTCGAGGAGCGCTCCGGCCTCGTCGGCGGGATCAAGTACTTCCTCTTCCGCAAGGTTCCCGGAGACACGAACTGGTTCCACACGCTCGGCTCGGCGACCCTCACGGCGTTCCTCGTCCAGGCGCTGACGGGCGCGATCCTCGCGATGTACTACAAGCCCGACCCGCAGAACGCCTATCAGTCGATCCAGCACATCACGAACGACATCACGCTCGGCTGGCTCGTGCGCGGCATGCACAAGTGGGGCGCGAGCGTCTTCATCATCCTCATGTTCTTCCACATGGCGCGCGTGTTTCTGTTCGGTGCGTACAAGTATCCGCGCGAGCTGAACTGGATCATCGGCGTGATGCTGCTCGCGATCGGGATGCTCGAGGGTTTCACGGGCTACCTGCTGCCCTGGGATCAGACGGCGTACTGGGCGACCGTCGTCGGCATCAACCTCAACGGGACGGCGCCGTTCCTCGGGCCGTTTCTCGCGGACTTCTTACGCGGCGGCGCGGAGATCGGCAACGAAACGATCAGCCCGCTTCTACGCCTTGCACATGCTCTTGATCCCGGGCTTGATCTTCGCGCTGATCGGTCTGCACCTCTACCTCGTCATCCGGCTCGGCGTGACGTCGCCGCCTTGGTCGAGCGAGGCCGCGGGGAGCGAGTCGGACGGCGACGCGCCGAAGGCGAACGGGCGCAGCGGCCTGACGCAGCCGGCCGCCCGCAGCGGCTGGCGCCGCAACGGAGGTGAGGGCTAGTGGCCACGACCGAGGAGTGGCGGAAGCAGTTCACGAAGTACAAGTCAGACGTCAAGAAGCGCGGCAAGCCCTTCTTCCCGTACGCGATGTTCCACGACACGGTGATGAGCCTCGTCGTCGTCTTGGTGATCATCGGGCTCGCCGCTGTCTGGTACTACACCTCCGGCGAGGATCCCAAGACCTGCGGCAGCGGTGACTCGTGCCTGCTCGGACCGCGTTACTCCGAGCCGGCAGATCCGGGCACGACGAACTTCGTGCCGCGGCCCGACTGGTACTTCTACTTCCTCTTCTACCTCCTGCGGATCTTCAAGTGGCCCGACTCCGTGATCCTCGGCACCGTCGGGATCCCGACGATCCTGCTGATTATCGCGCTCCTGCTCCCGTTCATCGACCGGCGCATGGAGCGCCGGCTCACGCGCCGCCCGGTTGCGGTGATCGCCGCCGTCCTGGTCGTCATCTCGATGGGTGTCCTGACGTACAAGGGCGCGACCGCGAAGGAGGCCCTCGCCAGCGAGGTCGTGCAGGCCGTGCCCACGTGGGCGACAGCGTCAGGGCTTCGCCGACAATCCGGACGCCGTCGCCGGCGCCAAGGTCTTTGCGAGCTCCGGCTGCACTGCCTGCCATACCTACCTCGGCACCGGCAGCTCCAACCTCGGCGCACCAGACCTGTCGGCGATCGGAAAGAACGGTCAGGGGCCGGAGTTCTTCTCCAAATACGTTGCAGACCCGTCGAAGTTCGGCAACAACGTGATGCCGAAGTTCGCCTCGCTCGGACAGGTGAAGCTGCATCAGCTCGGCGTGTTCCTGAGCGAATCCAAAGGCCCGAAATAGGCCCGCGGTGCGCGTCTTCCTCGGCATAACGGGCGCCTCGGGCGCCCCGTACGCGGCTCGCCTCGTTCGAGCACTGACCGCCGCGGACGTCGAGCTCGGCATCTGCGCGTCGAGCGCCGGCATCGAGGTGCTGGCGACCGAGCTCTACGGAAACCCGCGGCTGTCGCGCGACGAGACGCTTACCCGAGTGCTCGAGCACGCGCAAGGCGGCAACGTCACCGTCTACGAGCCGAACGACTGGAAGTCGCCCTACGCGAGCGGATCGGCGAAGGTCGACGCGTACGTGATCTGCCCGTGCTCGATGGGCACGCTCGGGACGATCGCCTCGGGCGCGATGTCGAATCTCATCCATCGCGCCGCGTCGGTGGCGCTCAAGGAGGAGCGGAGGCTCGTCGTCATGCCGCGCGAGACGCCGCTGTCCCTCATCCATCTGCGGAACATGCTCACGGTCAAGGAGGCGGGAGCGACCGTGCTGTTTCTCGCCCCCGGCTTCTACCACGGCGCCGAGACGGTCGACGACCTCGTCGACTTCATCGTGGCGCGTGCACTTGACCAGCTCGGCCTGGAGGTCGAGCATGTGAAGAGATGGGGGGAAGGGGAATGAGCGTCGCTATCGCTCCCGCGGGGGAAACCATGTGTCCCCCACGAGCCCCCTTCTTTAGAAGTCGGCCACAGGTCGGCCCATGAGCGTCAACTACGAGTCCGGCCAGCTCGCGCCGGACAACGTGCGGCGCATGTTCGACCGGATCGCGCCGGTCTACGACGCAATGAACCGGACGATGACCGCAGGGCTCGACCGGCGCTGGCGCCGGCTCACGGCCGAGGCGGTCGTCCATCCCGGCGACGAGGTCCTCGATGCGTGCTGCGGGACGGGTGACCTTGCGATCGCCGACGCCGCTGCGGGAGGCCGCGTCACCGGGCTCGACTTCTCGGAGCCGATGCTCGAGCGCGCGCGGCGCAAGGCGCCGAGTCTCGAGTGGATCCGAGGCGACGTGCTCGAGCTGCCCTTCGAGGATGCGAGCTTCGACGCGGCGACCGTGGGCTTCGGCGTTCGGAACGTCGACGACCTGCAGCGCGCCCTCGTCGAGCTGCGCCGCGTTCTCCGTCCCGGCGGACGGCTGGGCGTCCTCGAGATCACCCGCCCGCGCGGGGTCCTTGCGCCTTTTTATCGCTTCTGGTTCGACAGAGTCGTGCCGTTGCTAGGCAAGCTGTTGCCAGGTGGGTCTGCCTACACGTATCTCCCGGCGAGCGTCCGGCGCTTCCCTGGGCCCGAGGAGCTGGCGGAGCTGATTGCCGGGGCCGGCTTTCGCGAGGTCCGCTTCCGGCTCTTTGCGGGCAGCATCGTCGCGCTGCACACGGCGGAAGCGGTTTGAGCGCACTCGCGGAGATCCGAGAGGCGCCCGGGCTGGACGCTTACCTCGGCGAGCTCGAGGACCGTTTGGAGCACGCGGTCGGTGCGTATCGCGGCGTCGTCGCGGAAGTCGGTGCGGAGGCACTTGCCGCCGGCGGGAAGCGGCTGCGGCCGCTACTCGTGTACCTCTCGGCGCCGCCCGGGTCGGAGCCGCCTGTCGTCGCCGGTGTCGCCGTCGAGCTCATCCACCTCGCGACGCTCATGCACGATGACCTCATCGACCGCGCCTCCCTGCGTCGCGGCCATGCATCGGCCTGGTCGGCGCACGGCCCCGAGGCGGCGCGAGCAGCAGGTGACTACCTCTTCGCGCGTGCGTTCGCCGAGCTCGCGGCCACGGGAAGCGCAGAGGCGCTCGCGATCCTCGCGAACGCAACGCTTTGCCTCGCCCGCGGTGAAGCGATGCAGCGCTCGCAACGGTTCGATCCCGACACGACGATCGAGGCGTATCTCGAACGCTGCACGCTGAAGACGGGCAAGCTCTTCGAGGCCGCGTGCCGGCTCGCGGGTGGCTCGGGCTCGTTCGGGCTCGCGCTCGGCGTCTCGTTCCAGATCACCGACGACATCCTCGACTGCTCGGGCGTGACGATCGAGACCGGCAAGATCGCCGGCACCGATCTGCGTGAGGGAACTCCGACCCTGCCGCTCCTCCTCGCTGCCCAGCGTGACGAGGCTGTTCGCGCAGCACTCGAGGGCGGAGCGCAGCTCGAGGGCGCACTGCTGCGTGTCGCCTCGACCGGTGCGATCGAGGAGAGCCGGGAAGTCGCACTCGCCTACGCGCGCAATGCCCGCGCCTGTCTGAACGGCGAGCTGCACCGCGAAGAGCTCGAGTCCTTGACCTACGCCGTCGTGAACAGGGAGCGTTAGCCGAATGGCGCTGCTCGAGCGAACCGACACGCTCGCCGCGATTCGCGAGAAGGTGGAAGCCGGCGAACGGCTCGACTTCGACGACGGCGTGACGCTCATGGAGAGCGACGACATCCTCGCGCTCGGCGAGCTCGCCGATCTGGCGCGCCGTGCCCGCGGCGGCGACGACCGTGTCTACTTCGTCCAGAACCTGTACTTGAACCAGACGAACGTCTGCCGCGTGAAGTGCAAGTTCTGCGCCTTTGCGGTCACGCAGAAGCAGGAGGACGCCTACACCTTCAAGCCGGAGGATCTCGTCGAAGACGCCGTGCGACAGCACGAGCTGACCGGGTTCACCGAGATCCACATGGTCGGCGGCGAGAGCCCGCACGTCGACTTCGAGTACTACGTCGACATCGTGCGCTCGCTCCACGATGCGCTGCCGGACGTCCACCTGAAGCTCTTCACCGCCAGCGAGATCCACCACATGACGACGCTTTCGGGGCTCTCCCACGAGGAGGTCCTGCGCGAGCTGAAGTCGGTCGGGCTCGGCTCGCTTCCCGGCGGCGGAGCGGAGGTGTTCGCGGACCGCGTCCGAAAGCTGATCGCCCCCGGCAAGGAGCATCCCGATTTCTGGTTCCGCACGCATGACGCGGCCCACCGGCTCGGGATCCCGACCCACTGCACGATGCTCTACGGGCACGTCGAAACCTACGAGGAGCGCGTCGACCATCTGTTGCGGCTGCGCGAGCAGCAGGACAAGACCGGAGGCTTCCTCGCGTTCATCCCGCTCGCGTTCCATCCGGAGAACACCGTCTTCGAGCGGCGCGGCTGGAAGCACACGACCGGCTCCGACGACCTGAAGATGATCGCTGTATCGCGCCTGCTGCTCGACAACATCGCGAACGTCAAGGCGTACTGGATCATGATGGGCCTGCCGCTTGCGCAGGTGGCGCTGCACTTCGGCGCGAACGACGTGCAGGGCACGGTCGTGCGCGAGCAGATCTTCCACGCCGCCGGCGCGCGTACCGAGACCGAGCAGAAGATCCCGGAGCTCGTGCGTTTCGTCCGCGAGGCGGGGCGGATCCCGGTGCAGCGCGACACGCTCTACAACGAGGTGGAGCGATGGTGAGGCTCGGCCGCATCTCCTACGTGAACATGGCGCCGGTCTTCTACCGGCTCGATGCCGAGGTCGAGGAGATCCAGGGCGTTCCGACGGAGCTCAACCGCCGCGTGCTCGCGGGAGAGCTCGACGTCGCGCCGATCTCGTCGATCGAGTACGCGCGCAACGCCGATCGCCTGCGCCTGCTGCCCCGCCTCTGCGTCAGCTCGGAGGGCGCGGTCGACTCGATCCAGCTCGTTTCGCGCAAGCCGCTCGAGCAGGTGCGCTCGGTCGCGGTCACCCCGGAGTCGGCGACCTCGGTCGTGCTGACGAAGGTGCTGCTGCCTGAGGCCTCGCACGTGCCGCTGGGCGAGGACGCGGACGCGAAGCTCCTGATCGGCGACGCGGCCCTGAAGTCGGCCTTCGAGGATCCCACCCCGCACTACGACCTCGGGCGCCTCTGGCTCGAGCGCACGGGCCTGCCGATGGTGTTCGCCGTCTGGGCCTGTCCCGAGCCGTTGCACGCAGGGCTCGCGGAGCTGGAGGACGCGCTGGTCGCCTCGGTGCGTCTCGCCCGGGCCGAGCCGGAACAGCTCGCCTACGAGGCGAGCGAGCGGTACGGCTATCCGGCCGGCTTTCTCGCGCGCTACTTCGAGAAGCTGCGGTACCGCTTCGGGCCGCGCGAGCGCGCGGGGCTGATGACTTTCCTCGAGCTCGCGCAGGAGACCGGCGAGCTCGGCGAGGTGCCGGAGCTCCGCTTCGTCCGCGAGGCGGTGGTCGCGTGACCGGCTTGGTGGCTCAGGGCCACAAGGTCTCGGAGGGGTCCGTTTCGCACGTCCTCGAGCGGGCGCTCGAGGGCGAGCGGATCTCCGACGCCGAAGCGTTGACCCTGCTCGAGTCCCGCGACCTCGTTGCCGTCGGTCGTGCCGCGCACGAGATCCGCAACCGCAAGGCGGATCCCGATCGCATCACCTTCATCATCGACCGCAACCTCAACTACACGAACATCTGCCACACGGACTGCGACTTCTGCGCCTTCTACAGAAGCCCCGGCGACACGCGCGAGGGCTATCTGCTCCCGAAGCCCGTGATCTTCAAGAAGATCGAGGAGACCATCGCCCTCGGCGGCACGGGGCTCCTGATGCAGGGCGGTCATCATCCCGACCTAGGGATCGACTACTACGAGGATCTCTTCAGTTCGATCAAGGCGCGCTACAAGATCCACCTGCACGCACTGTCACCACCGGAGGTGCAGCACATCGCGCGGCGCAGCAAGCTGACGCTCTGGCAGACGATCTCGCGGCTCCGCGACGCCGGCCTCGATTCGATTCCCGGCGGCGGGGGCGAGATCCTCGTCGACCGCGTGCGCCACGAGATCGCACCGAAGAAGACGAAGACGAAGGAGTGGCTCGACGTCATGCGCCACGCACACCGGCTCGGCATGTCGACGACGGCCACGATGATGTACGGCCACGTCGAGACGGTTGCCGAGCGTGTGGAGCACATGCGTCGCATTCGCGACCTGCAGGACGAGACCGGCGGCTTTCGCGCCTTCATCTCGTGGACGTTCCAGAACGACGGCAACCGCCTCGCCGGGAAGGTCGCGCGGGAGGACATGCCGACGTCCTTCGACTATCTGCTGACACAGGCGGTCTCGAGGATCTACCTCGACAACGTCCCGCACATCCAGTCGTCCTGGGTGACGCAGGGCATGAAGATCGGTCAGGTCGCGCTCGGCTTCGGCGCCGACGACATGGGCTCGGTCATGATCGAGGAGAACGTCGTCTCGGCCGCCGGCACGACGCACCGCACTTCCACCGAGGAGCTCGTCCACCTGATCAAGGCTCTTGGGAAGACGCCGGTGCAGCGCGACACGCTCTACCGCGAGGTCAAGGTCTGGAACTGAGGCCGTAGCGCCCCTTGCTGTGGTCCGGCCCGAGTGCGAGTCTTCGGGGACTGGGTCATCTCTTTTCGAAGGGGGAGGCACTACATGAAGGGGTTTGCACTACTCGTCGGTGCGATCGCGGGCGCCGCACTGCTGTATGTCACGACCGCAGTCGGCGGTCAGCAGGCCGGCCCGTCGCGGGCCGAGTTCACCGCTTTGAAGAAACAGGTCGCCACGCTGAAGAGGGACGACCTGGCAATCCAGGCTGTCCTCAACGGCTGCTTCACGTCCGCGGTCCCGGCTGCCAGCTTCGACGGCTACGAGTACCGGGCTGCCGACGGCTCGACCGTCATCGCCACCGCACTCGACATTGCCCAGACCGGCGAAACACCGAGCGTCTATCTCCTCGACGTCGGTCAGGCTTGCGCGAGCGTGATCAACACCGCGAAGCTCAACGTGCACTTCAAGGTGATCCGCCCCGCGGCAACGCGTCGCTGAGCGGCACTTCGTAGCGAGACCGGCGTGGCTCGAGGGCTGCGCCGGTCTCCGCGGCCTAACATTCTCCTTTCAGATTCCGACATACCGTTCAGCTACTCTCGGGCGGGGTCGTGCTCAGAAGAGCCATCATCTGTGCCCTTTTTGCAGGGCTTTTCGTTGTATCGGGAGTTGCCGGTGCAGCGACTCCGGTGCGCGGCCAGACGCTCGTTCCGGGCGTCATCTATTCGCGCCAGGTGGAGTTCACAGCACACGGGCCCGTGGTGATCCATGTCATCTCTGCACCGAAGCCCGTCGGCTTGTACGGGCTGAAGCCGGTGCTGTCGAACAACACGATCCTCGGACGCGAGCGCGTCACCTCGATGCAGAAGCGCGTCTCCGGCGATGCGACCGTTGCAGGAGTGAACGGCGATCTCTTCAGCTTTACCGATGGACACCCGACGGGAGGTCTCATTCGCGGCGGCATTCTCGACAGTGCGCCTGTCGACTTTCGCTCGACGGTGGGTATCGACACGGACGGTCTGCTCCATGTCGAGCGCGTGCGGATGGCTGGAACGTGGCAGGGATCGGGCCAGCGGCGGATCCTCGGCATCAACGAGTTGCCTCGTGCGAATCGCACGACGCTCTACACCCGGGCATGGGGACCGCGCACTCCCGCCGAGAACGGCGGCGCCCAGGCGATCATTCAACCGTTTCCTGCGACCAAGCCGAACACGCCGCTCACGGGCGTCGTGACGCAATACGTCACCGGCGGGAACCAGCCGATCCCGGCGGACGGGGCGGTGCTCGTCGCGCGAGGCGCCCAGGCGGGATTCCTCTCGGCCGAGGCACCGGTCGGCGCGAACGTGACCGTCCTGCTCACGCTCACTCCGCCCTGGGCGAACGTGCTCGAAGCCGTCGGCGGCGGACCGGTGATCGTGCGTGACGGCAAGCCGGTCTTCCGCTCGCTGGAGGGTTTCACCACCGACCAGCTCGCCTACCGGCATCCGCGAACCGGCGTCGGCCAGACGGCGGACGGGCGGATCATGCTCGTCGCGGTTGACGGGCGCCAGCCGGGCTACAGCACGGGGCTGACCAATTTCGAGCTCGCGCTGACGATGATGCGTCTCGGTTGCGTCACCGCTTCCGCCCTCGACGCGGGCGGCTCGACGACGATGGCGTTCGACGGCAAGCTGCTCAACAGACCCTCCGATCCCGGTGGTGAGCGCGCGGTCGCCGAGGCGCTGACGCTCTTCTACTACGGCGTGTACGAACCTGCGTTGCCGGCGCGCGTGCTCTCGCCGAACGCCGACGGCGTCGACGACGCCCAGGTCTTTTCGTACAAGCTCGTGCGTCCTTCCACCGTCACCGCGTCGCTGCTCGGTCCCGGCGGCGTCGTCGTGCCCCTCGACTCCGGCTCGAAAGGCCCGGGTCTCTACAAGTTCAACTGGACCGGCGCAGGTCAGCCCGAGGGCGCCTGGATTTTCAGGACGATCGCGGACGACGACCTCGGGCGTCATTCGACCGCGGATCGCCAGTTCGGTCTCAACAGCACGCTCGGGTTCCTCGCGGCGAGCGCAAGCCATCGTCGCTTTACAGGCAGCTTCAAGCTGGCGCGCCCGGCACGCGTCGCGCTCCGTGTCGAGACGCCCGGCGGCGGCATCGTCAAGACGCTTGCGACGCGGAGCCTCCCGGCAGGGGACGGGACGATCTCCTGGCGTGGGCGTCCCGGCAGCTACGTCTTCAGCGCCACCGCTACGAACGACGTCGGGGCGGTCGAGCTGACCGCCAAGTTCCGCCTCCGTCGGTAGCCTCCGCCGGGTGCCGGTCGCCGGCCTCACCAGCTCTCTCACGTCGCTGATCGGAAACCACGGCATCTACGCCGTCTTCGGTCTGATGGCGATTGACGCAGTGCTGCCCGCGGCCAGTGAGCTCGTGATGGCCTACGCGGGCGCGCTCGCGGCCGGCGCCTTCGCCGGTCAGCACGTCGACCTGTTTGGGGTGCGGATCTCCTCGCACGCCTGGGCCTTCGTCGCCATGGCGCTCGCAGGCACGCTCGGCTACCTCGTGGGCGCGATCGCCGGCTGGGCGATCGGCTTCTACGGTGGGCGCCCGCTCCTGGAGCGCCACGGTCGCTGGCTCCACCTGAGCCCGCAGAAGCTCGATCGGGCGGAACGCTGGTTCGACCGCTGGGACGACCTCGCCGTGCTGATCGGACGCGTGACGCCCGTCATCCGCTCCTTCATCTCGATTCCCGCCGGGATCTTCCGGATGCCGTTCTGGCGCTACATCGTCCTGACCCTGATCGGCTCGGCGATCTGGGCCTTTGCCCTCGCGGGCGTCGGCTACGGCGTCGGCTCCAGCTACGAGCGCTTCCATCGCGATTTCCGCTTCGTGGACTACGCGATCGGGGCCGCGATTATCGCGCTTGCGGCGTATTTGATCGTCCGTTGGAGACGGTCTTCTAGACTTTCCAATCGTGCGTCCGATCCCGCTCGTTGACGTAAAAGCTCAGTACGTCCCGTTCCTGCCTCGGATTCGCGAGGCGATCGACGGCGTGCTCGAGAGCGGCGAGTTCATTCTCGGGCCCAATGTCGCCGCGTTCGAGCGCGAGGCGGCCGACTATCTCGGCGTCGGTGACTCGGTCGGCGTCGCCAACGGCACCGACGCGCTCGTGCTCGTGCTCGACGCGCTCGGAGTCGGCAGAGGGGACGAGGTCATCTGTCCTGCGTTCACGTTCTACGCGACGGCAGAGGCGATCGCCCGGCGCGGAGCGACGCCAGTCTTCGCGGATGTCGACGCGTCGACGATGAACCTCGAGGCCGAGGATGTCGCCGCCAGGATCACCAAGCGCACGAAGGCGATCCTCGCCGTTCACCTCTTCGGCCGGCCGGCCCCGCTGGCGGAGCTCGTGCAACTTGGCGTTCCCGTGATCGAGGACGCGGCGCAGGCGTTCGGCTCACCAGACGTTGCGCGCATGGGCATCGCGTCGACGTTCAGCTTCTATCCGACGAAGAACCTCTTCTGCATCGGAGACGGCGGCCTCGTCTCGACGGACGATCCGGAGCTTGCGGAGCGGGTGCGCATGCTGCGGTTCCACGGGTCTCGTGACAAGGTCGACTTCGACCTCATCGGCTACAACTCGCGCCTCGACGAGCTGCAGGCCGCCGTGCTGCGCATCTTCCTCGCAGAGCTCGACGGCTGGGTCGCGCAGCGCCGGGAGGCTGCGGCGCGCTATGCCGACCTCGGCCTGGGCGCGGCCTGCGACCTGCCCGAGGACGAGCCCGGTCACGTCTACCACCTGTTCGTCTGCCGCTCCCCCGAGCGCGACCGCATTCGCGCGGCGCTGAGAGAAGCGGCGATCGGGAGCGCCGTGTACTACACGACACCCTTGCACCTGCAGAACGCTTTCTCGGATCTCGGCTACGGCCATGGCTCGCTTCCCGTCACCGAGCAGCTCGCGCTCGACAACTTCTCGGTGCCGCTCTGGGCCGGCATCGACGCGGACGCGCAGGAGCGTGTCGTCTCCGTCGTGCAGGCTGCAGCACCGGTGGCGTCGTGATTCCCGTGAACAGGCATCGTCTCTGGCAGCTCCTGGCCGACGCGACGCTGATCGCCCTCGCCTGGTGGCTCGCGTTCTGGCTGCGCTTCGACAAGGGCGTGCCGGGGCCGTACCACCGTCTGATGATCGACACGATTCTCGTCGTCATCGCGATCAAGCTCGCGGTGTTCATCACGTTCGGCTTCTACAACCGCTGGTGGCGCTACGTCTCGACGCGAGACATGTGGGGCGCGGCGCGCGGCGTCACCGTCGCGTGCGTTCTCGCCGACCTCGTCGTCTACTTCGCACATCCCATCAGCGGCTTCCCGCTGCCGCGCTCGATCGCCGTGCTCGACTGGCTGATCCTGCTCGCGTTCGTGGCGGGCACGCGACTGATCGCGCGGAGCCTGATCGAGCGGCCCGGCGCGGCGTCTCTGATCGCGCGCGGGAAGGAAGTGATCGTCGTCGGCGCGGGTGACGCGGCCCAGCTCGTGGTTCGCGAGATGCTGAAGGCGCCCGGGCTCGGCTACACGCCGATCGGGCTGATCGACGACGATCCGCGCAAGAAGAACATCCGCCTGCACGGGATCCGCGTGCTCGGGACGACGGACGACCTGCCGCACATCCTGCGGGACAACCCGCCGGACGAGGTGCTGATCGCCATTCCCTCCGCCTCGGGTGAGACGCGCCAGCGCGTTGTCGAGGTGGCCCAGGACGCCAACGTCGCCGTGAAGACGCTGCCCGGCCTGTACGAGCTGATCTCCGGCGACCTCAACCTCGCCGGCCAGATCCGTCCCGTCCAGGTCGAGGACGTTCTCGGCCGGGAGCCGATCGAGGTGGACGTCGGCTCGATCGCCGAGTACCTCGCCGGTGAGACCGTGCTCGTCACGGGCGCGGGCGGGTCGATCGGCGCGGAGCTCTGCCGTCAGATCGCCCGGATGAGCCCGGCGCGGATCGTGCTCGTGGAGCAGTCCGAGGCTGCCCTCTTCGACATCGAGCGCGAGCTCGTCGGCGAGCGTGACTTCTCGGCCGCCGCCGCGGTTCTGGGCGATTGCGGCGACCGGGCCAAGATGAGCCAGGTCTTCGAGCGCTACAGGCCGAAGGTCGTCTTCCACGCGGCCGCGTACAAGCACGTCGCACTCCTGGAGGCGAATCCGCTCGAGGCCGTGCGCAACAACACGCTGGCGACACGCGTCATCGCCGACGTCGCCGTCGAGTACGGCGCAGCACGCTTCGTGCTCGTCTCGACCGACAAGGCCGCGAACCCGAAGAACCTGCTCGGACAGTCGAAAGCGCTCTGCGAGTGGATCGTCGAGGCCTACGGGCACCGCAAGGACATCAGCACGCGCTTCGTCGCCGTCCGCTTCGGCAACGTGCTCAATTCCTCGGGGAGCGTGATTCCGATCTTCCGGCGCCAGATCGAGAAGGGCGGGCCGGTGACCGTGACCCATCCGGAGATGACGCGCTACTTCATGACGATCCCGGAGGCGGTGTCCCTCGTCGTGCAGGCCGGAGCGATCGGCGGCCGCGGTCAGGTGTACGTGCTCGACATGGGCGAGCCGGTCAAGATCCTCGACCTCGCCCGCAACATGATCCGCCTCTCCGGCAAGGAGCCGGAGACGGACATCGCGATTGCGTTCGTCGGCGTGCGCCCAGGCGAGAAGCTCCACGAGGAGCTCTGGACCGCGGGCGAGACGGTCGGCGCCACGTCTCATCCGAAGATCCTGCGGGCGGCGCGCGCCCCGATCGACGGGGCGTGGCTCGACGAGGAGCTCACCGACCTCGAGCGGATGGTCGAGCGCGGCGAGACGCTGGACGTCGTCTCGCGGCTCACCGCCATGCTGCGCGAGCCGAAGCGCGCCGGCTCCGCAGTTCTGGAAGACACACTCCATTGACCCGTGGGGAACCCATGGTTCCCCCACGAGCCCCTCCTTCGGCTCGGCAACGCCCGCGGTCGGTAACGCTGCGGCGTGAGCGCGGTCACGCCTCCGCGTCGCTCGGCACTCTCTCCAAGGACTTCATTGCACTTGCTTCAGGTCTGGCACACCCTTGTAACGCCGCCGAAGGCCATCCGTCTCAGCCGGTCCTTAGGGTGAGTCCGTGAACGTTGATGGCATCTTCGCCGGGCTGAACGCCGAGCAGCGCCGCGCCGTCGAGGCGGTGCGCGGCCCGGTCTGCATCCTTGCCGGCGCGGGCTCCGGAAAGACCACGACGATCACCCGGCGCATCGCGAACCAGGTGGCGATCGGCGAGTTCGAGCCACACGAGATCCTCGCGGTCACCTTCACCGACAAGGCCGCGACCGAGATGCGGGAACGGCTCGAGCGACTCGGTGTCGGCGGCGTGACCGCCCGGACCTTCCACTCCGCGGCGCTGCGGCAGCTGCACCGGCTCGGCACTCCGCCGGAGCGGATCATGGCCTCGAAGGCGCTCCTGCTGCGCCAGCTCGGGAACACGCTTCCTCCGCCCTACAAGTTCCGGCCCGCTGGAGACCTTGCGACCGAGGTCGAGTGGGCGAAGAACCGGCGGCTGACTCCGGCGACGTACCTCGGCGGCCTGGGCGAGCACGAGCCGCCGATCCCGCCGGATCTCATGTTCCGCATCTTCCGCGGCTATGAGGTCGAGAAAGAAGAGCGCGGCTTCGTCGACTTCGAGGATCTCCTCGAATCGACGATCCGTCTCTTCGACGAGGATCCAGGCGCCCTGGCTGAGGTTCGCAGCTACTTCAATGCCTTCACCGTCGACGAGTACCAGGACGTGAACCTTCTGCAGCAGACGCTGCTCGATCGGTGGCTCGGCGACCGCGACGAGCTCTGCGCGGTCGGCGACGACTACCAGTCGATCTACGCGTTCACCGGTGCGACGCCTGACTACCTCCTCGGACTGCCGCGCCGGTTCGCCAACACGACTGTGATCAGGCTCGAGGACAACTACCGCTCGTCGCCCGAGGTGCTCGCACTGGCGAATCGCATCGTCCCCTCACTCGGCGGTGCGGAGAAGATCCTCCGCGCAACGCTCCCCGGCGGGCCCGAGCCGGTGACACGATCCTTTCCCGCGCGCGAGGCGGAGACGGCGTTCGTCGTCGACCGGATCCGGGCCTTGCAGGCGGAAGGCGTCGCGCTGGGGCAGATCGCCGTGCTGTGTCGCACGAACGCGCGGCTGGCCGACTTCGAGGAGCCGTTCCACGAGGCCGAGATCCCGTTTCAGGGTGCGGCACTCCTCGCCCGCGAGGCCGCGCGGCAGCTCCTGAAGCAGCTGCGCAAACGCGACACGACGGAGGTGGCCGTGACCGTGCGAACCCTCGCCAGAGACGCCGGCTGGCGCGAGCGGCTGCCGGAGAAGCTCGGCGAGCGCGAGATGGTGCGGCAGTCCGATCTCGGGCGCATCGTCAGGCTCGCGGCGGAGTTCGACGACGGGGAACGCACCACTCGAGACTTCATCGCCGACCTCGAGGAGCGGTTCAGCTCGAGGGGTGTCGACCGGCAGGGCGTCCACCTACTGACCCTGCACGGTGCGAAGGGTCTCGAGTTCGACGCAGTCTTCATCCCGCGCCTCGAGGAGAAGGAGCTGCCGATCAGGCAGGCCAAGAAGCCGCACGAGATCGCGGAGGAGCGACGGCTGTTCTACGTCGGCCTGACGCGGGCGAAGCGTCACCTCGCGCTGTCCTGGGGCGGCAAGCCGAGCCGGTTCCTCGCCGAGCTCGATATCGCGGCGGCGCCGGCGCGGAAGCTGCGCGAGGCCGAGCCCGACGATCCGCTGTATGCGGCACTGAAGCGCTGGCGGCTCGAGCGCGCGACCGCGGACGACCTGCCGGCCTACGTCGTCTTCCACAACTCCACGCTCGCGGAGATTGCGGGACGGCGTCCGCGTGATCTGTCGGAGCTGAGCGCGGTTCCCGGCGTCGGCCCGTCGAAGCTCGAACGCTACGGCCCCGAGGTTCTGGCCGTGCTCGAAGCCGCCTGATTGGAGGGACTAGGCGGCTTCGTCCCGGGCGCTGAGCAGGAGCCCGAGCAGGATCGCGGGATCCCGGCGAACACGGCTCCCTCCTGAGCCGTCTTCGCGCCTCTGGAGCTCGAGGGCACGCGGGTCGGTGAGCGGCTTCAGGCGTCCCTCACGGATCAGTTCCTCGTCGACGCCGCCCAGACGGCCCCCGTACGTCGTGTAAACCGGGACGCCGAGCGCGGCTGCCTCCCGATTCATCGTCCCGCCTGCAGAGACCACGACGTCGGCGAGCGAGATCAGGCTCTGCGCGTCCACGGCGCGGTCCGGGACGATCACAGAAGGCAGATCGAGTGCGCGCACGTACTCCCGTTGCTCTTCGGTGCGTGGGATCACGACGGAGTTCACACCTTCGAGCCTGCCCAGGAAGTCGAGCGTCTGCGGGAAGAGCGGGTTCGAATGCCGGTGGTAGAGCGAGACGTCCGGCGGGGGCCGAAGGACGACGAGCACACGGTCGCGGTCGACACCCAGAGTCTCGAGCACCGTCGGGTCCGGCTCGAAGTCGGAGAGGTAGTACTCCTCCTTCAGCCCGGGGTAGCGCAGCAGCTTCGGTGGTCGCACGCCCAGATGCGCGAGCCGGTCTGTCGGGAATCGACTCCGGCACGACCACCTTCGTCGCCGCTCGCATGCCGAGCTGGTGTTGCAGCGTCGCGAACTCGTAGTCGTGCGTCGTCGCACTCGGCAGTCCGAGCCGGCGCGCCGTCATCGTGAGCTCGTGCGACCCGTGTGCGAGTGCGATGTCGAACTCGCGTGGCCGTGCCCACTTGCGCAGTGCGCGGAGGCGCGAGGTGAGCGAGCGTGCCTTGCCGAGTCGCGACCGTCCGCCGTGGCGTCCGATCACGGTTGCTTCGAGCCCGTGCAGCTCGAGAAGCTGCAGCGTCTGCGCATAGTCGCGGGCGGTGATCTCGACCTCGTCGCCCCGTTCGCGCAGGAGCCGGATCAGCGGCCGGAAAACCAGCACGTGCGCCGACGCCGTCATGTCCACCCAGACCTTCAGGCGGTGACTCCAACCACGAGGCGTTCGATCTCGTCGCCTGCCCGTTCTCCCGCCTGCCCATCCCAGAGCGGCGGGATCTGCCCGCGCTTCGGATCGGTGAGTAGAGCGGGTACCTCGCGCAGGCGTTCCGGCTCGAGCCCGAGCAGCGTGTTCGTGCCGAGCTCGATCGTGACCGGCCGCTCGGTGTTGTCGCGCAGCGTGAAGCAGGGGACGCGCAGCACCGTCGTCTCTTCCTGGATCCCGCCGGAATCCGTCACGACCGCGGCCGCCTTCGCCTCGAGCGAGAGAAACTGCCGGTACGGCAGCGGCTCTGTCAGGAGCACGCGTGTCGATCCTTCGAGGTTGCGACGGGTTCGGGGATGCACGGGGAAGATCACCGGCAGTGTCTCCGCGACGTCGTCGAGTGCTGTGATTGTCCGGGCGAGCAGGTCGGGGACGTCGACGAGGCTCGGGCGGTGCAGTGTCACGAGGATGTAGCCACCGGGATCCAATCCGAATTCACGCCAAGCCTCGAGCGCCAGTGCGGCATCCTCGTTCGCCCGGAGCGTGTCGATCATCGTGTTGCCGACGAACGAGATCCTCGCGGTCAGGGCTTCAGCGTTCAGATTCTTGTTCGCGTCGTCGCTATGGGTCAGGAGCAAGGTCGAGAGGTGGTCGGCGATGACGCGGTTCCGCTCCTCGGGCATCGACCAGTCCCCACTGCGCAAGCCGGACTCGATGTGGCAGACGGTGATGCCGCATTTGGCCGCGGCGACCGCTGCGGCCAGTGTCGAGTTCACGTCTCCGGCAACGACGACGAGCTCCGGTCGGAGCTCGGCGAACAGGTGCTCGAGCTCTCCCATCGTGTCCGCGAGCGTCGTCGTTTCGAACTGGACGTGCGGCTTCGGCAAGGGAAGCTCTGCGAAGAAGACGTCTTTCATGATCGCGTCGTAGTGCTGGCCGGTGTGGACGAGCCGCTGGTCGACGTTGCCCTGCTGCTCGAGGGCGGCGTAGACGGGCGCTACCTTCATGTAGTTCGGCCGCGCGCCGACGACGTGGACGACGAGGGGTCGGCTGGCCATTCGGAGGAGTCTAGGTCAGCGCTCGACGAGCACTTCGGGCCGCGATGCCCCCTGCGGAGCCCGCTCGACGTGCCGCTCGTGCCACAGCGTGAACGCGAGCAGTCCCCAGAGCTGGCGGCTGCGGTCCTCCCGGCCGGCGACATGGTCGTCGAGCAGCCTTGTCACCACCTCGGGACGGAAGAAGCCTTGACGCCCCAGCACGTCCGCGGAGAGCGTCTCCCTTGCGAACGGCTCGAGCTCGCCGCGGAGCCAGGCCGCTGCGGGAATCGAGAAGCCGCGCTTCTTGCCCTGCACGATCTGGCGCGGCAGGAGCGGAGCAGCAGCCTTGCGCAGCAGCACCTTCTTCGAGAAGCCGCGGAGCTTGTGCTTCGTCGGCAGGGCGAGCGCGAGATTCGTCACGACCGTGTCGAGATACGGCACGCGCGCCTCGAGCGAATGCGCCATCGACGCGCGGTCGGTCTTCACCAGCAGGTCATCCACCAAGTAGACGCCGAGGTCGACGTCCTGCAAGCGCGCGAGCTCTTCGGACCCCATCGTCTCGGCATAGCGTGCCCGCAAGAGATCCACGGGGTCGAACGACGACTGCCGCCCGGTCAGCTCCGCGCGCAAGTCCGGCGAGAAGATCTCCTTCCAGCCGTGATGGCGCTCGAGCGGCGGCAGGTGAGCCGCGCGCACGAAGCGCTTCGCCTTGTAGTCGAAGCTCGCCCTCGAGGTCGAGGTCGGCAGGCGCTCGACGATGGGAGCGGCAAGTCGCGCGAGTCCACCGACGCGGGCGGCGAGCAGGTCAGCCGCGTACGTGTAGTAGCCCCCGAAGAGCTCGTCGCCGCCCTCACCGGAGAGGGCGACCTTGACGTCACTCGCGGCCAGTTGTGAGACCAGATACGTCGGCAACGCCGACGAGTCGGCGAACGGCTCGTCGAACGCGTCGGCGAGCGCTGGTAGCAGCAGCGCGGCGTCGGGCCGGAGCACCAGCTCGCGATGCTGCGTGCCGTAGCGCTCCGCGACGAGGCGCGCATCCGCGAGCTCGTCGAACGAGCGCTCCTCGAACCCGATCGAGAACGTGCGCAGCGGCTCCGAGCTCTCCTCCGCGGCGAGCGCCGCGAGGAAGGCCGAGTCCACGCCGCCGGAAAGCAGGACGCCGACGGGGACGTCGCTGACCAGGTGCGCCCGGACCGAGTCGCGCAGACGGGAGCGCAGCTCCTCGACGAGCTCGGCCTCGTCGTCGTCGCGCAACTCCCGCGCTCGGCGCCGGGCGGGCGAACCGTCGGATGTCGACGCGGCCGCCCTCCCAGACGAGCACGTGGCCGGCGGGAAGCTTCCGCACCTCCTTGAAGATGGTCAGCGGTGCCGGGAATGGCATTGAAAGCGAGGAACGCCTCGAGCGCGTCGAGGTCGATCTCTCCTCGGGGAAGCGCCCGCAGCTCGGAGGCGAACGCGAGCTCGCCGTCGACCGCACGGTAGTAGAGCGGCTTGATCCCGAAGCGGTCCCGCGCGAGCACGAGCCTCCGCCGGCGCGCGTCCCAGATCGCGACGGCGAACATCCCGCGCAGGCGCTCTGCGAACTGTTCACCGTGCTCTTCGTAGAGATGGAGCAGCACTTCGGTGTCGCCGTGCGTCCGGAAGTGATGGCCCGCGCGCTCCAACTCGTGGCGCAGCTCGCGGTAGTTGTAGATCTCGCCGTTCTGAACGACGTGGAGGGTGCCGTCCTCGTTGGCGATCGGCTGGTCGCCCGTCTCGAGATCGATGATCGAGAGACGCCGCGCGGCGAGGGCGACGTCGCCGTCGCTGAACTCTCCGAAGCTGTCAGGGCCTCGATGAACCAGTGTCCGGCTCATCTCTGCGACTCGATCCGTCACGGCGGAGCCGTTCGTCGACGCGATTCCGCAGATCCCACACACGGTGCGTCAGTGTAGAGAGGCCCTCGAACGAGGGATTGCGCAATCACCCTTCTGGGTGACATCCTGCGATGCGGGGAGGGGTGAGGTTGGATCCACAGACACAAGCATTCGTTCATGCGACCGCGGCGATCACGTCGATCGTCTTCACGATCTCGGTCCTGAATGTGATCGCGGTCGTGCTCTCGCACGTCCTGCGCTAGGCCGGTCGCGTAGCCACCCGCAGGCGACGTAGGCTCGCGGGATGGACTTCGGGGTCCACCAGCAGCTGATCCTGATGGGCCTTCTGCTTGCCGTCGCGGCGCTCCTGGTCGCGGCGCCGGCGCTGCACGTTCCGTACCCGATCCTGCTCGTCCTCGGCGGCCTGGCGCTCGGGTTCATCCCAGGGGTGCCCTACGCTCCAGCTGCCGCCGGAGCTCGTGCTGGTCGCGTTCTTGCCGCCGCTTCTCTATTCGGCCGCGTTCTTCACGTCGTTGCGGGAGCTCCGGGAGAACATCCGTCCGATCGGCACGCTCGCGATCGGGCTCGTGCTCGCAACGATGACCGCGGTCGCCGTCGTGGCGCACTCGATGGTCGACGACATGTCCTGGGGCGCGGCCTTCGTCCTCGGAGCGGTGGTTGCGCCGACCGATCCGCTTGCGGCTTCCGCGATCATGCGCCGGCTGGGAGTGCCGCGCCGCGCCATCACGATTGTCGAAGGCGAGAGCCTCGTGAACGACGGAACCGCACTCGTCCTGTACCGCGTCGCCGTGACGGCGGTAGTCGCGGGAACGTTCTCGGTCTGGGAGGCGTCCTGGCGACTCGTGTGGAGCATCGTCGGCGGGGTCGCAATCGGGTTGGTCGTCGGCTATCTCGTCGCGTTCGTCCGGCGCCGAATCGACAACCCGCCCGTCGAGGTGACGATCGCGCTGATCACCGGTTACCTCGCGTTCATCCCGGCGAGCGCCGCGCAGGCCTCCGGTGTCCTCGCCGTTGTCACCGCCGGGGTCTACCTCGGCTGGCGAACACCCGAGCTCACGTCCTTCCAGACCCGGCTTACGGGATCAGCCGTGTGGGAGATCTTCACGTTCGTCATCAACGCAGTGCTCTTCGCCCTGATTGGGCTACAGCTGCCGAGCATCCTCGACGCGCTCACCGGGTACGCAGGGACGAAACTCGTCTGGTGGGCGGTGCTCGTGACCGGCACGGTCGTGGTGACGCGGCTCGTGTTCGTGCCCGTGTTCACGTACTTGCCGAAGCGGTTCCTGGGATCGTTCGGCGGGAACAATCCGGCGCCTCCGGTCAACCGTTCGGCAGTCGTGGCCTGGGCGGGGATGCGCGGCGCCGTGTCTCTCGCCGCCGCCCTGGCGGTGCCGTTGACGACGAACGACGGCAGCTCGTTTCCGCAGCGCGACCTGATCGTGTTCCTCACGTTCTGCGTCATCCTCGGCACGCTCGTCTTCCAGGGGCTGACGCTGCCGTTCCTCATCAGCGTGCTCGGGGTCGAGGCCGACCATCTCGACGAGAAGGAAGAGGCGAAGGCGCGCATCAAGGCTGCGGACGCGGCGATCGCAAGGCTGTCGGAGCTGGAGAGCGAGGACTGGGTGCGCGACGACACGGCCGAGCGCCTGCGCGGCCTCTATGGGTTCCGCCGCAACCGGTTCGCGTCTCGTTTCGACCAGGACGACGACGGCGCCATCGAGGTCCAGTCTCAGAGCTATCAACGTCTGCGCCGCGAGCTGATCGACGCCGAGCGGTCTGCGCTGGTCAACCTGCGACGCGATGGTGTGATCAGCTCCGACGTCGAGCGAAGGTTGCACCGCGACCTCGATCTCGAGGACGCGCGGCTCGACGTCTAGCGCGAGCGCCCGGAGAGGCCGCGGGCGAACTGGCCGAGCACGCGCCACGCCGTCGTCATGAGCGTGCGCAAGTAGAGACGGACCGACCGGTCGGCGATCCACTCGAGATCGTGCGCGAGCTTCTCGGCCATCGAGGTCTCGTAGCCACGTCGCACCTGAGCGAGCCCGGTCAGACCCGGGCGCACGACCAGGCGTTGCCAGTAGGCCGGGAGCTCGTCGACGAGTGAGGCGAAGAAGCGCGGCCGGATGGGGCGCGGTCCGACGAGGCTCATGTCGCCGCGCACGACGTTCCAGAGCTGAGGAATCTCATCGAGCTGCGTTGCGCGGAGCCACCCGCCGATCGCAGTGGTTTCCGCGCGGGTACGGCGGACGAGCTCCTCGCCGAGGAACGGGCCGAGCCGGTCCTCGGCGCTCGCACTCAGAGTCCTGAACTTGAGCATCGCGAAGACACGACCGCCACGCCCGACGCGCTCGCCGCGGTAGAACACCGGCCGCCCGCTCGTCAGCAGGACCACGACCGCGATCGGGATCGTGACGGGCGCAGTGATGAGCAGGAAGAACGCGGACAGCAACACGTCGAGCACGCGCAGCGCAGCATCCCGTGGCCGCGTCGGGCTCGCCTGCGTCAGCTCGGAGAACCGCAAGCTGAACGAGTCGCCCGGATGGGGCCCTGTCGCCACGTTTGGATCGTAGAGCGTCACTCACTCGGATCCTTTTGCATAATGAACGCTTATGGACACGCGTCAGTTGGCTGCGTTCTGCGCGGTGGTCGAGCGGAAGAGCTTCTCCCAGGCCGCGGAGCGCCTCGGGGTCACCCAGCCTGCCGTCAGCCTCCAGATCCGATCGCTCGAGCAAAGGCTCGGGCGGCAGCTACTCGACCGCTCCGGGCGCCGTGTGGAACCGACGGAGGCCGGGCGCGTGCTCTACGCGTCTGCGCAGCGGCTCCTCGCGCTCGAGGAGCATCTCCTGGAAGAGCTCCAGGCCGACGACGAGGGCGCGGTCACCGGGACGCTCGAGCTCGGGGCCTCGACCGGCCCCGGCGGCACGGTCGTGCCCCTCCTGCTCTGCGAGTTCTATGAGCAGCACCCGGATGTGGGGGTGCGCCTGACCGTGTCCGACACTCAGACGCTCGTCGACCAGGTTGCGAACCGGGAGCTCGAGCTGGGCATCGTCGGAGCCGCACGCCGCCACCGCGGTGTGACCTTCGAGCCGTTCTTTCGGGACGAGGTCGTGCTGGCCTGTCCCGCAGGCCACCGTCTCGCCGGCAAGACGATCTCGCTCGACGATCTGAAGAACGAACAGCTGATCGTGATGCAGGAAGGTGCCGGCGTCCGCCAGGTCATCGAGGACGAGCTGCGCAAGGCAGGACTGCGTCTGCGCGATCTCGACGTCTCACTCGAGCTCGGCCTCCAGGAGTCTGTGCGGAGCGCGGTCCTGGCCGGCCACGGCATCGCGTTCATCTCCCGCCTCGCGATCGACGCCGATCTCGACGAGGGCCGTGTCGCGACGGCGCGCGTACGCGGGCTCGATCCGGTGCGCGAGATCTTCCTCGCCCGGGCAAGCGGACGAAGCGAGACCCGTGCCGCACGCGCGTTCGTCTCGTTCGCGCAGGAACGGCTGCCCGCGTGATCGTCCGCTGGGGGCTTGCCAAGCTGCCGAAGGTGCTCGACGAGCTCGGGATCCAAGAGCCGCTTCTCGTCGCGAGTGAGCGCTGGGCCAGTACCAACCTCGGCGTCCGGACGGTGGCGCGCTGGACCGAGGTGCCTTCGGACCAGGTGGCCGCCGCTGCGGAACACGTCGGGGACGGCGTGCTCGCGGTCGGAGGCGGTAGCGCGATCGATCTCGGCAAGGCCGTCTCCGTCGAGGCCGGCGTGCCCGTCGTCTCGGTGCCGACGACCTACGCGGGTGCAGAGTGGACGCCGTTCTTCGGCATTCGCGACCCGGAACGGAGGATGCGCGGCGGCGGAGTCGGCGCGCAGCTCGCCGGGGTTGTCTACGAGCCGGAGCTGACCCTTTCGCTGCCGCGCCCGGAGACGGTCGGCACTGCGCTCAATGCGCTCGCGCACAGTGCCGAGGCGCTGTACGTCGAGGGGCACAACCCGACGGCGGACGAGCATGCCCTGGAGGGGGCGAAGCTGATCGGCGAGTGGCTGCCTCGTGTCGTCGCGCGCCCGCTGGATCTCGGCGCGCGAAGGAAGCTGCTCGAAGGCGCGATGCATGCAGGCATGGCGCTCGGCGGCTCGATGCTCGCCCTCGGCCACGCGATGGCACAGGCCCTCGGCGGGCGGTACGGCCTCCCGCACGGCGCGATGAACGCCCTCACCTTGCCCCCGGCGCTGCGCTTCAACGCCGGCGTCGCCCCGGACGCCCTCCGCCGCTTCGGCGAGGCGCTCGGAACCGACGATCCGGCCGCCCGCGTCGAGGAGCTTGCACGTCTGGGCGGGTTCCGGGAGCTCCGCGACTTCGGCATCCCCGAGGACGAGCTGCCCGAGGTCGCCAGTGCGACAGCCCAGCGGCCGGGCGCGAAGGCGAACCCGCGAACGGTGACGGCGGCGGAGGTCGAGACCCTGCTGCGCTCGATCTACTGAATAACGACTTCTAATACATCGAATTAGTCGAAGCGTGGTAGAGTCCGATGGTCGTGGCGGACTCCTCTTTTGACGTGCTCGTGATCGGCAGCGGGGCCTCGGGCCTGGCTGCGGCCGTCTCCGCCCAGCGAGCCGGCGCACGGGTCGCTCTCGCCGCGAAGGGGTCGCTGCAGTCGTGCAACTCGGCCAAGGCGCAGGGCGGCATCCAGGCAGCCTTCGGAGAGGACGACTCGCCGGAGCAGCACGCAGCCGACGTCTGGAAGTCCTCACACGAGACCGCCGACCGGCAGCTCGTCGAGATCCTCACCGGCGAAGCGCCGTCCGCAATCCACTGGCTCGAGGAGCTCGGCGTCGAGTTCACGCGCGAGAACGGCGGCTATCGCCTCGCGCGCTGCGGCGGCGCGTCGCGCAAGCGCCTGCTGCAGGTCGGCGACCGGACCGGACATGCGATCACGACCGCACTGCGCGAGAACGCCGAGGGCTCCGACATCCAAACCTTTCCCAAGTCACCGCTCGCCGAGCTCGCACGGACGGAGAACGGCTGGCGCGCACGCTGTGGGGATCACACGATCGTCGCCACGACGGTGGTCCTCGCAGCGGGCGGGCGGTGCTTCCGCGTCGCCGAGGAACGCGGCGAGCTGTCGACGAACCATCCGGGCGCGACCGGTGAGGTGACGCAGATCGCGGTCGACCTCGGTGCCGAGGTGCGCGACTTCGACGCATTGCAGTACCACCCGAATGGAGGGGCCTGGCCGGAGAACATGCAGGGCTACTCGATTCCGGAGACGACGCGTGCGTACGGCGCCGTCCTCCTGAACGCCGACGGCGACGAGTTCACGGACTCGCTCGGGCCCCGTGACGCCGTGAGTCAGGCGATCGTCGAGGAGGTCGAGAAAGGCAAAGGCGTCGAGACGCCCGACGGCCGGCCGGCGGTGTACCTCGACACCACCCGGATACCGGAAAGCGACGCGAACGTTTCCCTCCCGTACATGTTGCGCCGGTACCGTGCGGGCGGGATCGATCCGCTGCGCGAACGACTGCTCACGTATCCCGTTCTCCACTACCAGAACGGCGGCCTCGTGATCGACGCGAATGCCCAGACGACGCTTGAAGGGCTCTACGCATGCGGCGAGATCGCCGGCGGCACGCACGGCCGCAACCGCATGATGGGGAATTCGCTCCTGGAATGTTGTGTGTTCGGACGCCGCGCAGGCAAGGCCGCAGCGGAGAAAGCGAGCTCATGAGCACGATCACAGTCACCGATCTCGAAGCCGCAGTCGAAGATGCGGCGGCGTATCTCTACGTCTGGGCATTGAAGGACATCCCGCAGGACCTGCGTGACGCGCTTGCAGATGCTGCAAAGCGCGAGACGTCGATCCCCGGACAACGCGTTCTGCAGACGATCCTGAAGAACGTCACGGTCGCGGAGACCGAGAAGAACCTCGTCTGCCAGGACACCGGAATCGCCGTCTACACCTGCCGCGTCGGCGAGCATTTTCCCCTGCATCCGGCGCGAATTTACGCGGCGCTGAAGACCGGCACCGAGCGCGCCACCGTCGAGCATCCGCTGCGCTCGAACGCGGTGCACACGATCACGCGCGAGAACACCGGACCGAACACCGGCTACCGCCTCCCGATCGTGCACTGGGAGTTCATTCCCGACTGGGATGGGCTCGACGTGAAGTGCGTGCCCAAGGGATCCGGCAGCGAGAACATGAGCTTCCTGAAGATGTGCGTCCCCGCCGACGGCGTGAAGGGCGTGAAGCAGTTCGTGCTCGAGTCGATCGTCGGCGCGGGCGGCAAACCCTGCCCGCCCGGCATCGTCGGCGTCGGCATCGGCGGCAGCGCCGACTACGCGATGTATCTCGCCAAAGAGGCGATCGCGCGACCGGTCGGCACGCGCAATGCGGACCCGCACGTCGCGAAGCTCGAGGAAGAGCTGTACGAGCTGCTGAACGAGACGGGCGTCGGTCCGATGGGCCTCGGCGGCGACGTGACGGTGCTGTCGTGCCATGTCGAGCACGCGGACACGCACATGACGCTGAACCCCGTCGCGGTCAACTACCAGTGCTGGGCCGCGCGTCGTGCAAGCGCGCACGTCACAGCCAACGGTGAAGTGGAGTTCGACCGTGAGTTCTAAGCGGCTGACGTTCCCGGCGAGCGAAGAGGCGATCCGTGACCTGCGCGCCGGCGACGAGGTGACGGTCGACGGACACATCATCGGGATCCGCGACCGCACGCAGATCCGGATCTTCGACCAGGGCATCGAACCGCCGATGGACTTGGGCGGCGCGTTTCTGCTGCACACCGCGCCCGGCGTGCGCAAGCTCGGCCCCGGCAAGTACGAGAAGGTCTGCATCGGGACGACCACGTCCGCGCGCATGGTGCGCTTCACGGAGGGGCTCGGCTCGCAATACGGCGTGCGGGCGATCTGCGGCAAAGGCGGCCTGCCGGACGAGGCGATCGAGCCGATGCAGAGATTGGGCATGGTCTATTTCGCGATCGTCGGCGGCGCTGCCGCGCTCGAGACGACGCAGATCGAGGAGATCGAAGAGGTCGCCTGGGAAGAGCTGATGCCCGAGTGCCTCTGGAAGTTCCGAGTGAAGGACTTCGGTCCGCTCACCGTCGGGATCGACTCGCACGGCAACTCGCTCTTCCACGACGTGCAGGAGCGCGCGAAGGCGAAGCTCGAGGAGCTCTATGAGCGACTTTGACCTCGGCTTGACCCCGCACCACGGCCTGACCCACGTGATCGACAAGGGTCTCGGCCCTCGTGCGTGGGAGGACGTGCTCGAGGTCGCCGGCGAGCACATCTCGATCGTCAAGCTCGGCTGGGGCACGGCCGCCGTCACCGCCAACCTGCGACGGAAGCTCGATGTCTTGCGCGAGAAGCCCGTCGTGATCGGCGGGACGTTCTTCGAGGTCGTCTACGCGAAGGACAAGCTCGACGAGTACAAGTCGTGGCTGCGGGGTCTCGGGCTCCGGCACGTCGAGATCTCCGACGGGACGATCGAGATTCCGCGGGAGCGGAAGCTCGAGCTGATCGCCGACTTCGCGCGCGACTTCACCGTCCTGTCGGAGGTCGGCTCGAAGGACTCAGCGGTCGAGTACACCACGGAGCAGTGGGTGCAGTGGCTCCAGGAGGAGCTCGACGCCGGCGCCTGGAAGGTGATCACCGAGGCGCGAGAGGGCGGCACGGCCGGGATCTTCGATTCTTCGGGCGGCATGCGCACCGACCTGATCGGCGAGATCGCGCTGGCCGTGGGACCTGTGAACGTCGTCTTCGAGGCACCGACGAAAGCGGCTCAGGTCTGGTTCATCAAGCAGTTCGGTCCCTCCGTGAACCTCGGCAACATCCCGCCCGACGAGGTCATCCCGCTCGAGACGCTTCGCCGCGGCCTGCGCGGCGACACGCTGAAGGAGGTGCTTCTTGGCGACCGTGCCGGAGCTCCAGCTTCCTGACGTCGAGGCGATGACCGCGGAGGAGGCGCTGCTCTGGGCTTACGAGCAGTTCGGCGACCGCATGTGCCTGACGTGCTCCTGGCAGCGGCAGTCCTCCGTGCTCGTGCACATGGTCTTCGGCGAGCTCGGTCTCGACGTCCCGGTCGTCGAGCTCGACACGCAGCTCTTCTTCAAGGAGACCTACGAGACCCGCGACCGGCTCGTCGAGCGCTACGGGCTCCGGCTCGAGCGCCCCGAGGTGATCACCGTCGCGCAGCAGGCGATCCAGGAAGGGCCGAACCTCTGGGAGACGAACCCCGACCGCTGCTGCCACATCCGCAAGGTCGAGCCGCTCGAGCGGGCGCTCGCTCCCTACGACGCGTGGATCACAGGCATCCGCCGCGAACAGGCGCTGACACGCGCCGATGCAAAGCGGGTCGAATGGTCGGAGCGCTACGGCGTCTGGAAGATCCAGCCCGTCGTCGACTGGGACGCCAAGCGCGTCCAGGCATACATCCACGTCAACGAGATTCCCTACAACCCGCTGCACGATGCGGGCTATCCGTCCATCGGCTGCATCCCGTGCACTCGCCCCGTCGTCGAGGGTGAGGACGAGCGAGCGGGACGCTGGGCCGGCTCGGACAAGCTCGAGTGCGGCATCCACGGCAACACGCGACTAGTGAAGGAGAGCAATGACTGAGCACATCTACGCGCACGAGCATCCGGAGACGGAGCGGCGGCAGGAGGGCGGCTTCACGCTCTGGTTCACCGGCCTGTCGGGCTCGGGCAAGACGACTATCGCGCACATCGTCGGTCCGGCGATCGAGGAGCGCGGCCCGATCGTCGAGTACCTCGACGGCGACACGGTGCGCACGCACCTGTCGAAGGGGCTCGGGTTCTCGAAGGAGGACCGCGACGCGAACATCGAGAGAATCGGCTGGGTCGCCGCGCGCCTGACCAGGCACGGCGCCGCGGTCATCGCAGCGGCGATCTCGCCGTACCAGGAGACGCGGCAGAAGGCGCGAGAGCTCGTCGAGGAGTGGGGCACGTTCGTCGAGGTGCACGTCGCCACGTCCGTCGAGGAGTGCGCGCGCCGCGACGTCAAGGGTCTGTACGAGAAGGCGTTCAAGGGTGAGATCAAGGGCTTCACCGGTGTCGACGACCCGTACGAGGAGCCGAGCGATCCCGAGGTGCGCATCGACACGGAGCAGCACGAGCCCGAGGAGAGCGCGCAGCTCATCCTGCAGCACCTCGAAGAGCGCGGTCTGATCCCCGCAGCGGTGCGAGTATGAGCGTCGCGACCGAGACCAAGTTGATCGCGCCGCACGGCGGCACGCTGGTCGACCGGACGGGTGAACGACCTCACGACGTCGAGACGCTCGAGGTCGTGACGCTGACCTCGCGCGAGCTTTCCGACCTGGACATGATCGCCTGCGGCGCGCTGTCGCCTCTCGAGGGCTTCATGGGCCACGAGGACTACGAGTCCGTGCTCGACACGATGCGGCTCGCGAACGGCCTGCCGTGGGCGCTTCCCGTCTGCCTGGCGGTCGAGACCGCGCCGTCGGGCGATCGTGTTGCGCTCGCCGACGAGAGCGGCAAGCTCGTCGCCGTGCTCGATGTCGGCGAGACGTACGAGTACGACCGAGAGCGAGAGGCTCAGCAGGCATTCCGCACGACCGACGATGCACATCCCGGTGTCGCGCGGCTCTACGAGCAGAAGCCGCTCTACCTCGCGGGACGCGTCACGGTGTTCGAGCGGGCCGAGCCGGCTTTCCCCGAGTTGGCAAAGGACCCTGCCGAGACGCGAGCCGAGTTCGCGGAGCGCGGCTGGCGCCGCGTCGTCGGGTTCCAGACGCGAAACCCGATCCACCGTGCGCACGAGTACCTGACGAAGGTGGCGCTCGAGACGGTCGACGGCCTCCTGATCCATCCACTTGTCGGCGACACGAAGTCGGACGACGTGCCTGCCGCGACGCGGGTCGAGTGCTACCGCGTCTTGCTCGACGGCTATTACCCGTCCGACCGGGTCGTGCTGTCCGCTTTCCCGGCCGCGATGCGCTACGCCGGTCCGCGCGAGGCGATCTGGCACGCGATCTGCCGTAAGAACTACGGCTGCTCGCACTTCATCGTCGGCCGCGACCACGCAGGTGTCGGCGACTACTACGGCACCTACGACGCGCAGCTGATCTTCGACGAGTTCGAGCCGCACGAGCTCGACATCGAGCCGATGTTCTTCGAGCACTCGTTCTGGTGCAAGGCGTGCGGTTCGATGGCCTCCGCGAAGACCTGCCCGCACGGCGGAGACGACCACGTCTTCCTCTCGGGCACGAAGGTGAGAGAGATGCTGGGAGCAGGAGAGCTTCCGCCCACGGAGTTCTCGCGACCAGAGGTGGCCGAGGTGCTGATCCAGGCGTACCGGTCGTAGCTTGACCTGGCAGTTCACCCTCACCGGCCTCCTGATCGGAGTCCTGGTCGGGCTCACCGGCATGGGCGGGGGCGCGCTGCTGACGCCCATCCTCGTGATCGTGTTCGGCTTCAAGCCGACCTACGCGGTCGGCACCGACATCCTGCACGGCGCCGTCTTCAAGAGCTTCGGCGCCGTGCGCCACCGGCGGCTCGGCAACGTGCACGCGCACCTGACGCTGTGGATGTTCGCGGGCTCGGGACCGATGTCCCTCCTCGGTGTTGCGGTCGCCGGCTGGCTGGCGCGCTCGTACGGCGACGGGGTGCAGTCCGCCGAGGGCTATGCAGTGGGGGCCGCGCTCGTGCTCGGCGCGGCCGGCCTCGTTGCCAAGACCTTCGTCAAGCGAGGTGTGCAGCCGAGCGAGGCGGGGTTCGTCCTGCGGCGCAAGGACAAGATCCGCGCCGTGCTGATCGGCGTCGTGTTCGGCTTCATCGTCGGGCTCACGTCCGTCGGCAGCGGCACCTTCTTCGGTCTCGTGATGGTGATGATCTACCCCCTGACGATCGCCAGGATCGTCGGGACGGACATCTTCCACGCAGCGGCATTGCTCTGGGTCGCCGGCTTCGGCCACCTCGTGCAGGGCAATGTCGACCTCCACGCCATGGGGTGGCTCCTGATCGGCTCGATTCCGGGAATCTGGATCTCGAGCCGGTTCACGCTGCACATCCCTCAGGACGCGCTCCGGCTCGGTCTCGCCGGTGTGCTGGCGCTCAGCGGCGTGAAGCTCCTGAACGTGCCGGCCGCCGGGTACGTGATCACGATCGGGCTCGGCGTCGGGCTGATCGCTTTCGTCGTCTGGCTGGCTACCGGTATGCGCGGCGTACAATCGCGCACCGATGAAGAGGAACGCCCCGACGATCCTGGCTCTGCTGCTGCTCGTCGTGACGGCGACCGCCTTCGTGGTGACGCAGCACCTCAAGCTCGAACCTAGCCCGATCTCGCAGACCCGCATCGACAAGGTCTTCTCGCCGGTCTGCCGCTGCGACTCCGCCGTCGCGAACATCGACTTCTCGCTTCGGCGCGCGGATCAGCTCACCATCGCGATCCGCGTCGGCGCAAGCGAGGTGACGGTGGCTCGTGGCTCGTTTCCGCGCGGGAACGTGCGCGTGCGGTGGAACGGACGCAACGCAAACGGCGAGCTCGTGCCCGACGGCGTCTATCTGCCGCTCGTCTCACTCGAGCGGGCCGGCCGCACGATCGACCTGCCGAACCCCATCCGCGTCGACACGATGAAGCCGACGATCACTGCGACCCACCTCCGGAGCAACGGCCGGAAGCTGAGGATCACCTACACGATCTCCGAGCCTGGGCACGGCATCCTGATTGTCAACAGACACCGCGCGGTCTTCACATACGGGACGCGCCGGCATGGTCGGTTGACCTGGTACGGGCGCATCAAGGGGCAGGTGGTCAAGCCAAAACGTCATCAGCTGCTGCTCGTGGCGCAGGACCTCGCAGGAAACCGTTCGGCACCCGTGCAGTTACCGTGACGCCCGGCGGGCCGCCGGTCCTCGTCCTCGGCGTGCGCCGTTCGGGTACGACGCTACTGCGCGTCATGCTCGACCGTCACTCCGAGCTCGCCGTCCCGGACGAGTCGTATTTCGTTCCGCAGCTCGCCGACCGGCATCTCCGCCGCGTCGACCCCGATGCGTTCGTCGACGACCTTCGCCGCATCGACACGCTCGCGGAGTGGAACGTGCCACTCGACAAGGTGCGTAATGCGGCTCCGCACGGGCATGCCGATCGGAGCCGCGATCGCCACGGTGTACGCGGTGTACGCGGAGGAGCGTGGCAAGCAGCGCTGGGGCGACAAGACGCCCATGTACATGCAGAACCTGCACCTGCTCGAGCGGCTGTTCCCGGATGCGCTCTTCGTGCATCTGATCCGCGACGGCCGCGACGCGGCCACGTCGTTTCTCTCGATGCCGAAGGGCTTGATGACGGAGACCTGGATGCAGCCCGAGAGCGTCGCCGAGTTCGCCTGTCAGTGGCGAGCCGAGGTCAAGGCGGCGCGCAGGCTCGGCTGGCGGGTCGGCGGCTCGCGTTACCTCGAGGTTCGCTACGAGGAGCTCGTCCAGGACGTCGAGACGGTGCTGCGACGGATCTCGACGTTCGCCCTGCTTCCGTACGAGCCGGCGATGGTGGACTACGTCGGGAACGTCGCGGGCAGCTCGGCGAAGCCGCACCAGCAGAGCCTCAACCGTCCTCCCACCGCCGGCCTGCGCGACTGGCGGCTGCAGATGTCCCCGGAGGACGTCGGGGCATTCGAGCAGGTCGCCGGAGACCTCCTCGAGGAGCTCGGCTACGAGTCGCACGAGCGGCCGGATCCGAGGGGCAGGCTGCGGCGCGCTTCGTACAACACACGTGCCGCGGCGTGGCGCGCGGCGAGCTTCGGCCTAAGGCGCTCCCCGCTTTGGCGCCGTCGTCACCCGCCCCTGCGCTGACCTCCTTTTTTGGCGGTGCTCGGCGAGGATCTGCGGGCTGCGGCGCGCGTGCCACGCCATCACGATGCCGTTCAGCGTGAAGAAGTAATGGCGCTCCGTGACGATTCCCGGCGAATACTTGCCGATGGGGAGCTGCCACAGGATCTTGCCGTCGGTGACACGCATGGCGAACGTGTGCTCCGCGAGCGTCGACGTGAAGACGAGGTTCCCGGCGACGAACGAACCGCCGAGGATGCGCCCGCCCAGATACCGACGCCAGAGGAGGTGGCCGTCGCTCGCACGGAATGCGCGCAGGAAGCCGTCGAAGCCGCCGATGAAGACGCGTCCCTGGGAGATCGCGGGCGTGGTGTAGCCGAGCCCGCCGACATGCGCGGTCCAGATCACACGGCCGCTGCTCGCCGAGAGGGCATAGATCTTCCCCGACCGGGCGATCGTGAAGACGCGCCTGCCGTCGGTCGAGGCGCTCGCATAGAAGCTCTCGTAGCGGAGGACGTCGCGGCGCAGGTACGTGTCCCAGAGCTTGTGCCCGTCACTGGCGCGAAGGGCGTAGATCGAGCCTGCGTACGTCGAGATGAAGATGCGGTTGCCGGAGATCGACGGGCTCGAGTTGATGCGCCCGCCGGTGTCGTACGCCCACTTCACGTTGCCTGTGCGCACGTAGACGGCGAAGAGCCGTGCCGTCGGTCGCGCCGAAGTAGACGACCCGCCCGACCACGACGGGCGACGACTCGATCCTGGCGTTGACGTGCAAGCGCCAGAGCGTCTGCCCGTTGTAGCGGTTGTACGCCGTCGCGTTCCCGTCGTGCGACGTCACGATCAGGCGCGGCCCGGCGATCGCGGGCGTCGACGGTTTCTTGCCGCCTCGCCGCTCCCAGATCTTGTGCCCGTTGTGGGAGTCGAGCGCGACCGTCCTTCCCCCGAACGAGTTGACGTAGAGGATGCCGCCGCAGTAGCTGGGCGGATACTCGATGTAGCTGCGCAGTCCGACCACCCAGAAGTGACTGAGCGGCAGGCCGATGTCGATCCCGGGCCGCGAGAGCGTGCGTCCAGGATCACCCCCGAAGTTGTCCCAGCAGCGCTTGTCGTCGACGAGGTGGTAGCGGCCCTTCTTCTTGGGCGGCGCCGTCACCGTGACGTTGGTCGCAACAGATTGCGAAACGCCGCTGAGCTTCGTGTCGAGCTTCCCGCCCGGATGCTCCCGTGACTTGAGCAAGTAGGCCGCTCCCGCTCCCACGATCAGCAGCACGACGAGAAGAACGATGAGAAGGATCCTGCGGCGCACCCGGCCGAACTAGTCTGCCAGCGGAGCCTGATGCTGCAGCTGGGGAACCGATCGCTCGCCTGTGCCGTCGTCGTTCGACCGCGTCTTCGGTGTCGGCGACTGCCGCGCTCCGTGGAGTGCGAGGCAGGGCGACGTACGCCCAGCCGGCGAGCGCCATCACACCCCAGACGATCGGATCTTCGAAGAAGCCGGCGTAGAACAGCGAGTGAATGAACAGCGCGAGGAACACCGCGGCTGCGGCGAGCCCGAGTGCGCGGTCGCGGCGCGTGACGAGGAAGAGGAGCCGGCTCGCACCTGCAAGCAGCGCGGCATAGACGAGGAGGCCGAGCAAGCCGAGCTCTGCCGCGACGGTGAGCGGTGTCGTGTGCGAGCGGTCGCGTTTGGCGGAGAGCTCCGTGTTGGCCTCGTCCCTGCTCGCCTGCGGCTGGCCGCCGATTCCGACACCGACGAGCGGATGGTTCGCGAAGACGACCCACGTCACGCGTGCGAGCCGGGTGCGCCCGCTCGTCGCCTGGCGCGCGGAGTCGCTGACCGCCGTCGCAGCGACGAACGCGGCTCCGGCGAGCACGCAGGCCGCAGCGCCGACGAGCAGCACGCGCCGCAGTCTCGGCCCACCGAGGACGTACGAGATCGCCACCCCGACCGCGAAGAGCGCGACGAAGCTCGACTGCGAGTACGAGAAGAAGAGGCCGGCCCACAGGAACGTGAGCAGCGCAGCTCCGGCCCAGAAGCCGATCCGGCCGAGCCAGATCGCGACGAGCAGCACGGCGATCGCGATCACGACGTGACGGCCGAAGATGCTCGGGTCCTTGAACAGCGAGGTGACGCGGAAGTACGTCGTGTACGCGTTCGCCCGCTCCACGTCCCCCGCCAGCAGATGCCCGTGGGTCACGCGTTGGAAGAGGGCGACGGCGGAGAAGAGGCCCGCAAGCGCAATGAGCGTCGTTCGCGAGCGCGCGTGGGTGCCAACTGCGCCACGGCGAGCGGCAAACGACGACGACGAGGGCGGAGAAGGGGAAGAGAAAGAAGAGAAGCTCGATGCTGCCCTGCCGCAGATCGCGCGTCCAGAGCAGCGATGTTCCCGCGAGCGCGACGAAAGCGGCAGCGGGAACGGCCAGCAGCGGCGGCAGCGGTTTTCCCACGTCGCCATGCAGTGCGCGCCAGGAGAACGCGAGCACCGCAGCGGCGAGCACGACGTAGAGCGGAACGAGCAGATACGCCGTCTGTGCGCCGATCGAGACCGAGACCCGAAACGGCGCTACTGCGAGCAGTGCCACCGGCACGACCGCCGGATAGCGGGCAAGCGCCCACGCCCCTGCGCCGATGGCGACGACTCCGACCACGAAGGCGGCTGCATGGCTCGCGGGGTTGACGACCAACTTGAGATCCGCGCCGGGGATCAGAGCTGCGGCCAGCCCGATCTCTGCGGCCGCGGTCGCCGCGAGGCCGGCCAGGAGCTGGGTGCGTGTGCGCGCAAGGAGCATCGCCGCCGCTCCCAGCCCGCCGATCACCGCCGACAGCTGGGCCAGGTCGCCATGGGGCATGAGGAACAAAGACTACGGGGGTCGTGATAGGAAGGGCCGCGTGATCGGATCCTGGGAACGCGTCCTCGTGCTCGCACCGCACACCGACGACGGTGAATTCGGCGCCGGCGGGACGATGGCGCGCCTCGTCGAGGAAGGCGCGGAGGTGCGGTACGTGGCGTTCTCGATCGCCACGAGGTCGCTGCCGGAGGGCTTTCCGCCGGACACGCTCGCCCGCGAGGTGGAGGACGCGACCGCCGAGCTCGGGATCACGCGGGAGAATCTCACGGTGCACGACTTCGACGTGCGCACCTTCCCCGAGCACCGGCAGGACATCCTCGAGCTGCTCGTCGCGCTGTGGGAGGAGTGGCGGCCGGACGCCGTCTTCCAGCCGAGCCTGCACGACATCCACCAGGACCATCAGGTGATCGCGGCCGAGGGGCTGCGCGCGTTCAAGCGCACGACGATTCTCGGCTACGAGATCCCCTGGAACAACTTCGACTTCGCCTACCAGGCGTACTTCGCCCTCGAAGAGCCCCACATCGAGCGTAAGGTCGCCGCGCTTCGCAAGTACGCTTCCCAGCAGCACCGGCGCTACAGCGACCCCGAGTACATCCGGAATGTCGCCCGGACCCACGGAATCAACGTGAACCGCGAGTATGCGGAGGTTTTCGAGGTCTACCGGGTCGTGACCTGATCCCCGGAGCGTCCGTCTGGCAGCCCCGCTTGAATCCCTACGTCATTTCGCCCACAACCGAAGGAGTACGAATGCCACTCACGCAGACACAGCTCGCAAGCGAGGTCGCTGAACGCAGCGGCCTGAGCAAGAGCGACGCCAAGGCCGCGCTGGCGGCGCTCGAGGAAATCGTCCTCGACGAGCTCGCGAACGCCGAGAAGGTCCGGATCGGCGGCGTCGTCCAGCTCGTGGTGCGCGTCAAGGAGGCGACGAAGCCGCGCAAGGGCCGCAACCCGGCCACCGGCGAAGAGATCACGATCTCGGCGAAGCCCGCTTCCGTCGCGCTGCGCGCACGGCCGCTGGCGAAGGCCAAGGCGGCTCTGCCGTCAGTGCAGAAGGCGCGCAAGCGCCTGGCCGCCTAGGAGTCCGAAGCAGGTCGTTCGCGGGCCCCGGCGAGTCTGCCGGGGCCTACGCGTCCTTCGACCAGAGCTCGAGCAGGTTGCCGTCCGGGTCGTAGAAGTAGTACGACGTCGCCTGCATCCAGTCGAAGCGAGTCGGCCCGTAGATCTCGGTGCTCGCCCCAACGTGTTCGACGGCCGCGTCGAGCCGGCCGCGCGGGACCTCGAGGGCGAAGTGAACGTTCCCGAAGCGATGACCTTCGGGGTGCGGTGAATGCTCCTCGAAGAGGAGTGATCCTTTGTGCAGCGCGATTCGCTGCGACCGGTCCGCCGGTCCCGCGAAGAACCAGGCCCACTCCTCGTCGGCCGGGCTCTCGGGCTCGAGCCCGACGACCTCGCGATAGAAGTCCGCGGCGCGTTGAACGTCGTCGACGATCAGCACGAGCTCAGCGAGCCCGGTCGCGAAACCCCGCGGGCTCACCGGACGACGACGTCGGCGACCGCTTCGTCGATGGCCTGGAGCGTCGCGTCGTCGAGTGAGAGCCCTGATGCCCCGGCATTCTCCTCGACCTGTTCGGGCCGTGACGCTCCGACGATCGCCGCCGCGACGTTCTGCTCGCGAAGCACCCAGGCGAGCGCGAGTTGCGCCATCGTCACTCCCAGGCCTTCTGCGATCGGCCCAAGCCGCTGCACTCGCTCGAGGACATCGTCGTCGCGGTAGCTGTCCATCGCCCAGCCCATCTGCTGGGAGGCAGCGCGCGTCCCGGCGGCGGGCTCCTCGCCGGGCTTGTACTTCCCGGTCAGGGCGCCCTGCGCGAGCGGCGACCAGACGATCTGGGAGATGCCGTTCTCCTCGCAGAAAGGGATCACTTCGCGCTCGGGGACGCGGTACAGGAGCGAGTACTGCGGCTGCGACGACACGAACTTCTCGACGCGCGGGAACCAGTGCGAGTGCCGCGCGGATCTGGTCGGCCGTCCATTCGCTGAACCCGAGGTAGCGGGCTTTGCCCTGGCGGACGACCTCGGTGAGCGCTTCCATCGTTTCCTCGAGCGGCGTTTCGTGGTCGTAGCGATGGCACTGGTAGAGATCGACGTAGTCGGTCTGGAGCCGGCCGAGTGAGAGGTCGATCTGCTTGAAGACCTGCTCGCGTGAGAGCCCACGGTCGCCGTTCACCGGGAAATAGAGCTTCGTCGCGAGGACGTACGAGTCGCGTGGGCGTCTCGCGAGGACCTCGCCGAGGAATTCCTCGGCGCCGCCGCCTCCGTAGACGTTCGCCGTGTCGATGAAGTTGATCCCGACCTCGAACGCTTTGTCCACGCACGCCTCGGCTTGCCTGTTCGAGACGCCGCCGCCGTAGGTCAGCCACGACCCGAGGCTGATCTCCGAAACGCTCAGGTCACTCGAGCCGAGGCGGCGGTAGAGCACAGTGAAGGTCTACCATCCGCGGCCGTGCGTACACGCCGCCTCGGCAAGGAAGGGCCGGACGTCTCGGTCGTCGGTCTCGGCTGCAACAACTTCGGCGGCCGGGTTGATCTCGACGGGACGCGTGCAGTCGTCGACGCCGCAGTGGACGCGGGCGTGACGCTCTTTGACACGGCGGACATCTACGGCAATCGGGGCGGCAGCGAGTCGTTCCTCGGGGAAGCGCTCGAGGGCCGGCGTGATCCCGTCCTGCTTGCGACGAAGTTCGGTGGCGACATGGGCGACGGCACCAAAGCGCGCGGCTCCCGCGAGTACATCCGCAAGGCGGTCGAAGGGTCGTTGCAGCGCTTGAGAACCGACGTGATCGACCTCTACCAGTACCACACCCCCGACGGCATCACCCCGTTCGAGGAGACGTTCGGTGCGCTCGACGAGCTCGTGCGCGAAGGGAAGGTGCGCTACGTCGGGCACTCGAACCTCAAAGCCGCGCAGATCGAGGAGATCGACGCGTTCTGTCGTGAGCAGGGATTCGCGCGGCCGGTGAGCGCGCAGAACCAGTACTCGTTGATGCGCCGCGAGGCGGAGGAAGAGTTGTTACCGACGTGCGAGCGCCTGGGGATCGGCGTGCTCCCGTACTTCCCGCTCGCGAGCGGACTGCTCACGGGGAAGTACAGCCGAGGGGCCGACCGTCCGGAAGGAACGCGCCTCTCGGGGCGCGACGAGGTCTTCACCGACGAGACTTTCGATCGCCTCGAAGCGCTCGAGGAGTTTGCGCAAGCGCGTGGCGTGACCCTGTTGAACGTTGCGATCGGCGGCCTCCTTGCACAACCGGCGATCGCGTCCGTCATCGCCGGCGCGACGAAGCCCGAGCAGGTCCGCGCGAACGTGGAAGCAGCCGAATGGGAGCCGACACCGGAAGACCTGACGGCGCTCAACGCCCTCCGCTGACGCGGCATGTCCCAACTGGCGCTGTTTTGGGTCAGACCCCAAGACCTGTCCCGTCTGCCAAAGCGCCTGCAAACGGCACCTTTATTCTCGCACGGCCGCATTGGCTTCACGTCTCGAAGCGGGGACGAATGTGTGTCGCTTCTCGCACGCTCGGCAGAATCGGACGCGATGACACGAGCTGGAACAGAGCACGAGGTGCCCGCTGCGGTCGTGGACGTCGGCTGGGTCAACGGGCTTGCGGCGATTCGCTCGCTCGGCCGCGCAGGCATCCGCGTCCTCGCCGTCGACCATCGTCCGAGCGCGCTCGGTTTCCGCTCGCGCTACGCCGAGCCGTTTCCGAGCGCTGATCCCGGCACGGACCCGCTGAGGTTCGTCGCTTCGATCCGTGCACTCGGCAAGGTCGTCGTCTTTCCGACGCACGACCGTGAGCTCAACCTGATCTCGGAGCATCTCGGCGACCTGGAGGTCCTTGCTCCCTTTCCCGCGTGGGACCTGCTCGAGCGCGTGCAGAGCAAGCGCGAACAACTCGACACGGCAGCGCTCGCAGGCGTCGACGCGCCCCGCACGCACTACCCCGGCTCGACGCAAGAGGCCCGCGACGCAGCCGAGGAGCTCGGCCTGCCGGTGCTCGTCAAGCCCGAGCACCCGGTCGGCTTCAAACAGCGCTTCCGCAAACAGGCGTTTCGCTGCGCGACGCTCGACGAGGTCGCGGAGGCCTACACGAGCGCCGAGGAATTCGCTCCGATGGTGCAGGAGCTCATCCCCGGCGGAGACGACACGCTCTACACCGTCGGCAGCTACCTCTCGCGCGCAGGTCTCCCGCTCGGCGTCTTCTCGGGACGGAAGCTGCGCCAGACTCCGCCGGGCGTCGGCACCTGCCGCGTGGGCGAGGCCGTCTGGGTGCAGGAGGCGGTCGACGCAGCGCTGCGGCTCCTCGAGGCGTTCGGCTACTACGGCCTGTCGCAGGTGGAGTTCAAGCGCGATCCCCGCGACGGCGGCTTCAAGCTGATGGAGATCAACCCGCGGCTGTGGCAATGGCATGGGCTCGCGACGGCCTGCGGTGTCGACCTGCCGCGCATCGCGTACGACGACCTCGTCGGTGAGAGCTCACCCCCGCCGGCCACCATGAACGGTGCCGGGAAGCGCTGGGCGATCACGCTCCTGCCCGGCGAGCGCCCTGCCCTGCAACGGCCGCCCTACGTCGACGGGGTCTTCGCGCGCGACGACCCGAAGCCCGGAGCCGTGCACCTCGCACGGGTCGTGCGGAGCGCGCTTCGATGATTCCGGCCGTCGTCGAACGACGTGCGCGCTGGGTGCTCGACTCGATCGGCGCAACCGAGCTCGGCTTCGGCGACGACCTGCCGTACGACGCCGCTGCCTGGGAGCAGATCGATCGCGGCGAGCGACCGGTCGGCGACGAGCTCGCGGACGGCTTCTTCCATCTTGCCCGCGTCGAGGAGCGAAACGGTCCCCGCGACGAGCACGGCCGCTTTCGCGCCGAGTGGTCATGCCTGGATCCGCTCGATCCACCGCTCGAGCGTCTGCGGCGAAAGCTCGGCGTCGCCACGCGAGACGATCGACCGCGCTTCACGATCGCGCTCACGCACGACGTCGACACGCCGTGGCGCTGGACGCGCATCGGCCTGCGCGGTGCGGCCGCACGGCTGAAGCAGAACGTTCGCCACGCGCGGCTCGGCCCTGCGGTGCGTGAGACGACAGGGCTCGCGACCGTGCCGCTGCACCGCTTGCGCGGCACGGATCCCAACTGGCGCTTCGAGCAGATCCTGGCGGAGGAACGCCGCCGCGGCGCGACCGGCTCGTCCTTCTACGTGATCGCGAGCCATCACGACCCGCACGACGGCGCCGCCGCCGATGCCTACGGCCGGCTGCGGCCGCGCCTCGTCGAGACGCTGCTCGAGGCCGGCGGGGAGGTCGGCCTGCACGGGAGCTACACCGCGGCGGACGATCCCGCGCGGCTCGCGGCGGAGAAGCAAAAGCTCGAAGCGCTCGCCGGACCGATCACCGGCCATCGCTACCACTACCTGCGCGTCGATCCGCACCGGAATCTCGCGCCGCTCGTGGACGTCGGCCTCCGTTACGACACGACGCTCGGCTTTCCCGACGCCCTCGGCTTCCGCGCCGGCATCGCGCGGCCCTTCAGGCCCTGGGACTTCGAACGCGAAGAGCCGCTCGACCTGATCGAGGTGCCGCTCGCCGCGATGGACGCGACGCTCGCGGAGGAGCGCTACCTCGGCCTCGCCGCAAAGCGCGCCGAGCCGCAGCTGATGCAGCTGCTGGACCGGGCGGCGGAGTTCGGCGGCGCCTTCGCCGTCCTCTGGCATCCGGACCGCTTCGATCCCGCCACGTCCGGCGGCTGGGATCGCCTCTACTCGAGGCTGCTGGCAGGAGCTCAGGAACGCGGAGGCAGCTGCGTTCCGGCGGCCGAGCTCGTGTCGTCCCACTCGACCTGATCGAAGTAGCGCAACGCGCGCCGCGTCGGGCGCACCCGGGCGCTCAGCTGTGCCAGCTCTTCCCGCGAGATTTCGCCGAGCGCGCTCTTGATCCCGAGGTACGGGAGGTTCAGGTCCTCCTGGTAGACGATCGTCGAGATCCGTGGGTTGATCTCGATCACCTGGTCGCCGACCAGCTGGATGTTGAAGAAGTACTCGATGCCGAGCTCGGCGACGATGCGCGACGCCACCTCCATCAGCCAGTGGTCCTGCAGCGTCTCGAAATACATGGCGAGCCCGGCGCGCATCGACTCACGCGTCTTCGCGTGAGCGAGCAGCACCTGGCCCGAGCGCGCGATGCCGTCGATTGTTCGTTCCTTCCCCTGCGCGAGCTCCATCACGAGCAGATCCGGTCCGCCCTCTTCGGGTAGCAGGTCGACGACGTCGTTCAAGCGCATCGCGAGGTTCCCCGGCCGTTCCTCGAGCAGCTGTCGCGCGCGGTCGACCGTCGCGTCGAGGATGTGAAATCCCCGCGAGCCCGAGCTGAAGACCGGCTTGAAGCAGACCGCGCGGTCGGGGTAGCCGAGCTCCTCGGCTGCGTGGGCAAGTGCGCGGGCGCCGCTCACCCGCCGCCACGCGGGCGCCCGCAGTCCGAGTCGCTGGACGAGTGCGTAGGTCGCCGCCTTGTCGTTCGCCGTTCGGATTGCTTCGGGCGGAGAGACGAGCACCGTCGTGCCGAGAAACCGGTCGCGCGAGTCGGCGAGCGCCTGCAGGTCGTGCGAGGACTGCGGCAGGATCGCGTCGATGTTCTCGCGCCGCACGACATCGACCAGCGCGTCCGCGAAGGCAGGGTCCTTGCCCGGCGGCACCACGTAGAACCGGTCGCAGAAGTGGCGTCCGATCGCCTGCGGCGACATGTCGGTCCCGACGATGCGCACGCCGCGCTCGCCGTTCTGACGGAGCGCTCGCAGGAGAGCCGCGGTGCCGGGGGCGCCCGACGCGGTGACGAGGACGGTGATGTCGCGCATGGACGCCGGGCGATGCTACTGCGGGTCGAGCCCTCCGTGGACCAGCTTCAGCAGCGCGTCGGCATCGAGCTCGAGGCCGAGTGTCGTCGCAAGGGCCACGCCGTTGGCCACGATGTTGACGAAAGCTGCGACGTCCTCGAGCTTGACGTCGCCGCGAAACCGGCCGCTCGCGTGCAGCTCTTCGAGCCAGGCTTTCACCTGTGCGTCGCGTCCTTCGCCGCCGCGCACGTGCCACTCCTTCATCAGCTCGGGCCTGCGCCGCAGCCGGCGGAGCACCTCGAAGTAGACGGCCATCCAGTCCGGGCTCTCGGTCGTCAGGTGCCGGAGGGTCGCGTCCAGCCCCTGCTCCATGAGGAGCGCCGTCAGCTCGTACTGGTCACGCGAGGCGAGCTCGAAGAAGAGCGACCACTTGTCCGGGAAGTAGTTGAAGATCGCGCCGCGCGAGAGGCCGATCTCCTCCTCCAGCCGCGCGACCGTCGCCCCCTCGTAGCCGTGGCGCGCAAAGGCGCGGCGGGCCCCCTCGAGAATCTGCTCCCGGCGGGCCTCGAGATGCTCTTCGGAGACCTTCGGCACCCTCCCACTTTACAAAACCGTACGTCCGTATTATATTCTCGGCCAAATGGGGCTGCTCCGGAACCGCAACCTCGCCGCGGTGCTGACGGCCGAGTTCGTCTCGCTCACCGGCTCGGCGATGACCTACGTCGCGCTCCCGTGGTTCGTCCTGACCACGACGGGCTCGACGGCGAAGATGGGCTGGGTCCTCGCTGCCGAGCTCCTCCCCGTCGGACTTCTCGGCATTCCCGCCGGCTCGCTGATCGCCCGCCTCGGCGCGAAGCGCACGATGAACGTCGCGGACGCGGCGCGCGCACCCCTGATGGCCGCGGTGCCCGTGCTCTACTGGACGGGCCACCTCTCCTTTCCGCTCCTCCTGACGTTCACGTTCCTGATCGGCTGCTTCATGGCGCCGTACTACGCGTCGTCTCGTCTCATCCTCCCGGAGGTCGTCGGCGAGGACGAGCAGCTCGTCGCACAGGGCTCCGCGTTCGTCCAGGCGATCACGCAGCTGACCCAGCTCGGCGGCCCGATCCTCGGCGGCCTGCTCATCTCCCTGACCAGCGCGCCTGCAGTTCTCATCGTCGACGCGGCGACCTATGCGTTCTCGTTCGTCGTGATCTTCACCTTCGTTCGCGTGGGCAAGCGAGTCGAGCAGGACGAGTCGTCACGCGGCCTCTTCGCAGGGTTGCGCTACGTGTGGCGCGACCAGTTGCTTCGGCCGATGGCCTGCGCAGCGGCCTTCATCAACTTCGCGGCGCAAGGGTTGTTCGCCACGATCCCTGTGCTCGTGCTGCGCCGCTACGACGCCGAGCCGAAGATCCTCGGGTTCTTCTTCGCGGCCTTCGGCGCGGGTGCACTCGTCGGGAGCCTCGTCGCGGCGAACCTCGTCCGCAAGGTCCCACTGCTACGGCTCGCGGGCGTCGCCATTCTCGGGATGGCCCTGCCCCTCTGGTTCCTGGCGATCAGCATGCCCTGGCCGGTCGTGCTCGTCGTGTTCGCCGCGTTCGGTTTCTGCGCGCCGCTCGTCAACGCCCCGGTGCTCGCCCTCGTCACGATGCGCGCCCCGGAGGCGCTGCGACCGAAGGTGCTGACGGCGGTGATGACGTTCGCGCTGGTCATCGGGCCGCTCGGCTTCCTGGCAGTCGGTCAGGCGCTCCAGCACGTCGGCCTACGCGTGGTCTTTCTCGCGATCGCCGCCGGCTTCACCGCCGGTGCCGTGGCCTTCTCAGCGGCTGTTGGACGCAGCGACGCCCGGGAACAGGAACCGGACGCGATTCCAACGGGCGAGCTCGCAACCATCCGTCCGGCTGAAGCTCGCCCGGACTAGGTCCACGACGAGGCTCATCGGCCCAGGATAGGCAAGACTCGGCGTAACCGCTGCCGCTCGGCCGGCAGGTAGAAGCCGAGCAGGCCGAGCACGAGCGGGAACGCCGCCGTCAGCGCCAGAGCCACTCCGAGCGGGACGTCGAGCAGCTTGCCGAGCAGCGTCAGACCGACCGCCGCGACAGCGAGCGTCGCGACTCGGCGCCACTGGTACGGAACCGGGAAGACCCGCTGTGCGCGCCAGGCCATGCCGAGAAAGAGCAGCGTGTAGGCGACCACGGTGGCGATCGCGGCGCCCATTCGCCCGTACGAAGGGATGAGAGCGAAATTGAGGGTGAGGTTCACGACCGCGGCTGCGCCGCTGACGAGCCAGTTCGATCGCGTCTGGCGCGCGCGCCCGGTGCCGATCTGCACGACGACGTACCCGCCGAACGCCGCGACCCCGAACGCGAGCGGTGCCACGACGTTCTGCGCGGGATAGAACGGCTCCGTCGTGATCAGCCTCACGATCCAGGGCGCGAGCAGTCCGAGTGCGAGCGCGAGCCAGCAGCAGACGTAGACGACGTACGTGAGCACGAAGCTGTAGGTGCGCTGCGCTTCGCGATCGTCCTCGATCGAGTAGGCGAAGGCGGGCCACGCCATCCGGAACGCGGTCAGGAGCAGGACGATCGCGGACGCGATTCGCACGCCGATCGAGTAGAGGCCCACCTCGTGGGCGTCGGAGAGCTTGATGAGGAAGAAGCGGTCGCTGAAGTTCGTGAGCCAGAGCGCGACGGCGGACGGAACGAGCGGCAGCCCGAAGCGGTTCATCGCGCGATAGAGCTTGCGGTCGAACTGCAGGCCGAGCGCGTGTCTGCTGTACACGAGCAGTGCTGCGTAGACGATCAGCGTGCCGGTGAAGTTGCCGACGAGCACACCGAGCGGTCCCTTGTCGAACACGACGACGAGCAGGATGGTGGCGCCGATCGTGATCGCCACGTTGCAGAGCGTCGCGGCGACGTAGGCGGTCGAGCGCTGCTCGACGCGGAACAGCGACGTCATCTGCTCGTAGTTCAGCGCGGCCCAGAAGCCGATGAACGCGGCGATGACCAGGCGCCCGTGATCGTGTGTTCCGAAGAGCAGCCAGGAGATCTGCGGCGCAAGGAAAATCCCCGCCAGCGAGACGACCGTCGACGCGGCCATGACGTACCAGAATGCGGTGCGGACCACGAGAAGCCGGCGCTCCAGCTCCGCGGAGTCGAAGTAGAAGCGGAAAAAGGCGCTCTTCATCCCCTGCGCGACGAGCGCGGTGAGCACGGCGGCCAGCGCGACGAGCGTCTCGATCAGTCCGTAGTCGCTCGGCGACAGGTAGCGCGTGTAGAGCGGCAGAAGCAGTACGCCGAGGACGCGCGCGATGATGCTGCCGACGCCGTAGATGGCCGAGTGCCGCAGCAGCTCCTTGAGGCGCTGGAGCATCACTCGAGCACCGAGGCGTAGATCTCGATGAACCGGTCGGCGACCTTGTCGAGATCGTGAACCTGCTCGACGTAGGCACGGCCCTCCTGACCGAGCTGCTTGCGCAGCTCGAAGGACTCCACGAGCGGCCTGAGCTTCTCCACGAGATCGTCCTTCGTCGCCGCCACGATCGGCACCTTCAGACCGAACGCCTCTTCCGTCTGGCGGACTGCGTCCGGATCGAGGTGCGTGACCACCGGCTTGCCGTACGCCATCGACTCGATTGCGAAGACGCCGTGCCAGAGGTAGTGCAGCTGGTCGACCACGATGTCGGCCCGCTTGAAGCGCTCGACCGCCTCGTCGTGCGGGACGCCGTGCACCACGTCGAGATCCACCGGCAGGCGACTGCACGCGTCGATCACATGCCGGGTGCCCTTCTTCTCGAGGTCCGACGGCGCATGAACGACGAGCGGCCGCTCACGCTCGACGGGCGGGACCGGCAAGTAGTCGCGCAGGTCGAGACCCGGTGGGACGACCGCCGTCGGATCAGGGACCCAGCGTGTCGCGGCATACGAGCCGACGATGCACGCGTCGAACTTCTTGCGGTACTCGAGCTCCTCAGGCCGCTTGCCCCGGATGTCGTCGCCGAGGAAGTGCATCACCGACTTCTTCCGTGTCGCGCGCAGGATCGGCAAGTTCAGCGACTTCGGCACGAGCGTCTTGCCGAAGTAGAAGTGGAAGACGTCCGCCTGCGGCAGATATCTGGCGAGCGCGCGCCACTGGACGGCCTGCTGGCGGAGAAGTCCCTGTCGCGGCAGATCGAGGTTGATGTCGTACTCGTCCGGTCGCCACTTCTGCGGCCAGAAGACGAGCAGGCGCGCATCGACGCCTTTGCGGCGCAGGGCGTTCACGTGTGCCCAACCTGTGCCGGCCAGATTGACCGGCAGATGGAGGATTCGGGCGTCCACGCAGGCAACGATACGATCCGCGGCCGTGTCCGCCGGGCTGAAACGCCGTCTCCACCGCGCCTTCCGCGATGTTCGCCATCCATACCGTGCAGCCGAGCGGCGAGGCATTCGCGACGGAGTGGCGCGCTTCCTCGGCGGCCGAGCCGTGCTCGACGGCTACGAGCGCGAAGTGCAGGCCAGCGGCCTGATGGATCACCTGCTCCAGAAGGGCCGCGAGCACCACGAGGCAGTCGTCGAGAGCGGTGCCGGCCACTCCCTCGGTGCGATCGGCTACACGGAAGGCGTGTATCTGTACGCCGTTCTCCGCAAGCTGCAACCGAAGATCGCCGTCGAGACCGGGGTCGCGAACGGGTTCTCCACCGCGTTCTCGCTCCTTGCGTTGCAGGCGAACGGCGAGGGGCACCTGCACTCGATCGACCTCCCGCGAGAAGTGGGCCGGGACTACGAGCCCGGGACGTTCTTCGAAGGGGAGGGCCGCGCAGGCATCCCGGCGGGCTCGGAGCCCGGGTGGCTGATCCCGCCCGATCTGAAGGAGCGCTGGACGCTCGTGCTCGGGCGGAGCCAGGAGGAGCTGCCGCCGCTGCTCGACCGGCTCGGCGCGATCGACACGTTCATGCACGACAGCGAGCACTCGTTCGAGTGCATGTGGTTCGAGTTCAACGCCGGCTGGCCCGCGCTCCGCGCCGGGGGCGTGCTCCTGTCGGATGACGTGAACTCGACGGAGGCCTTCGCGCGCTTCGCCGCCGAGCAGGGCCGCGAGCCGGTGCGCCTGGCCCGCGGCATGGCCCTCCTGCAGAAGTGACTTGACAAGTTAGTGAGTAATCGCTAACAATACGAGCCATGCCAGTCGCCGAACGAAAGAGCGCCGAGGAGCGCCGCGAGGAGATTCTCGAGGCCGCGCTCGTGGAGTTCGCCGCGCACGGGCTCTACGGCGGCTCCACGGAGGCAATCGCCAGGGCGGTCGGGATCTCGCAGCCCTATGTGTTCCGGCTCTTCGGGACGAAGAAGGAGCTCTTCACCGCGACGATCGAGCGCTGCATGCGCGGGACGCTCGAGATGATGCAGTCGGCCGCGGCCGGCCTCAAGGGCGAGGAGGCCCTGCACGCGATCGGCGAGGCATACGCCGAGCGGCTCGCGACCGATCCGACCTATCTCCATTCGCAGATGCAGGCCTACGCGGCCTGCGACGACCCGGCGATTCGGACCGTGGTGCGGAACGGCTACCGGGAGCTCGTCGACTACGTCGAGCGAGTCTCGGGACTGCCGCCGGAGCGGGTCTCGCACTTCTTCGCAAAGGGGATGCTTCTGAACGTGATCGCGTCGATGGACCTGCTCGGCGCCGACGAAGGCTGGGCGCAGCGCCTCATCGAGGGCTGCCGGCAGGACGGCTGAGTCTCTTTTTTTGGAGTTGAAGTTAGTGACCACTCACAAGCATATGCCGGTTTTCCGTACCTCCGGACACCAGAGGGCCGCATTCGCAGCCCTCTCCTGCAACAGCACGATCGAGTTGACGACCCGAAGGAGGAATCCATGACAGCCAAGACCCGAACCATCTGGACTTTTGCGATCACCTCGGCGGCGGTCTTCATGGCCACGCTCGACAACCTCGTGGTCACGACCGCACTGCCGGTCATTCGCGAGGACCTGCATGCGACGGTCGAGAGCCTCGAGTGGACCGTCAACGCCTACACCCTGACCTTCGCGGTCCTCCTCCTCACAGGCGCCGCGCTCGGCGATCGCTTCGGGCGGCGCCGGATGCTTGCGGTCGGCCTCGCGATCTTCACCGTGTCGTCCGCCGCCGCCGCGCTCGCGCCGTCGGCCGGAGTGCTCATCGCCGCGCGTGCGGCTCAGGGCGTGGGTGGCGCAATCATCACCCCGCTGACGCTGACCATTCTGAGCGCGGGCGTGCCGGCCAACCGGCGCGGAGCGTTCATCGGCGCGTGGAGCGGCATCGCCGGCCTCGCGGTCGCCTTCGGGCCACTCGTCGGCGGAGCGGTCGTGAGCGGCATCTCCTGGCACTGGATCTTCTGGCTCAACGTCCCGATCGGCATCGTCCTGATCCCGCTCGCGCTGCGCCGGCTGGACGAGACCTACGGGCCTGCCGCCAAGCTCGACCTGCCGGGGGTCGCGCTGGCGAGCGTGGGGCTCACGGGGATCGTGTGGGGTCTCGTGCGTGGCCACGGGCAGGGATGGACGTCGCCCGAGATCGTCTTCTCCCTCGTGGCCGGCGCTTTCGTCTTCGCGCTGTTCGTGCTGTGGGAGCTGCGCACGGCGGAACCGATGCTGCCGATGCGCTTCTTCCAGAACCGCGTCTTCACGCTCGCGAACGTCGCCTCGCTCCTGATGTTCTTCGGGATGTTCGGGTCGATCTTCCTGCTGTCGCAGTTCTTCCAGACCGTGCAGGGCTACTCGCCGTTCGGTTCGGGCCTGCGCATCCTCCCGTGGACGATCATGCCGATGTTCGTCGCCCCGATCGCCGGCGCTCTCTCCGACAGGATCGGCGGCGCGCGGTTGATGGGCATCGGACTGGCGTTGCAGGCCGGCGGCCTCGCCTCGCTCGCGGCGATCTCGACACCGACGACTCCGTACTGGCATCTCGTCGTGCCGTTCATGGTCTCGGGCATCGGGATGGCGATGTTCTGGGCACCGGTTGCGAACGTCGTCCTCGCCGCGGTTCGACCGGAGGAGGAGGGCAAGGCCTCGGGGGCGCAGAACGCGATTCGCGAGCTCGGCGGAGTGTTCGGTGTGGCCGTGCTCGCTTCCGTCTGGTCGCACTACGGGAGCTACTCGGACGGCCAGTCGTTCGTCGACGGGATGGTGCCCGCCCTCTGGATCGGCGCGGCGGTCGTCTTCCTCGGTGCCGTGGCCGCCTTCCTGATCCCGAGCCGCAAGCGGGCTGCCGAGGCGACGATCGACGAGCCGGTCGCCTTCGCGGAAGCGGCCTAGCACGAGCGGTCTTTTGCGCGGGCGGCTCCCGCCGCCCGCGCCAGTGCTAGCGCGTGCCCGCCAGCTGGGTGACGACCCGGTGGTTCCTCTGAATGAGCTTGGCGGCGTAGAGGCGGTCGTCGGCCTTGCGGAACAGCTCCATCGGGCTGAGTCCGTCTTCCGGCCAGGCGGCCCAGCCGAAGGTCACCTGCAGATCCTGCGCTTCGAGGTCGCCTCGGAGCTCCGCGCAGAGTTGCGCGGCGCCTGCCAGTCGTCCTTCGATGAGGATCGCGAACTCGTCACCGCCGACGCGCGCCAGTTCGTCCTCGGAGCCGGTTAGCCGGCGCAACGCGTCCGCCAGCTCGCGCAGCTTCTGGTTTCCGGCCGTGTGCCCGTGCGTGTCGTTCAACAGCTTCAGGTCGTCCATGTCTCCGAGCACGAGGAGAAACGGCGCTTCTGCGTTACAGCGTCGGGCGAGCACGTCGTCGAAGACACGGGTGTTCAGGAGGCCGGTCAGGAAGTCGCGGTCGGCAAACTCCCGCAGCTGTTCGAGGTGGCGCCGGTGCTCGTTCGCGAACCAGCCGATCAGCAGGCCGCAGGACGAGTAGGTCACGAGCCTGATCGCCATCGCAAGCGTGAGGACGTCCTGGGTCGGGATCCGCGGGGTGACGGCGATCGCCAGTGCGTAGAGAGCGGCGGCGACGCAGCCGCCGAGCAGTCCCAAGCGTGTCCCGCCGGCGAGTGCGAGCAGCGCGACCGGAATGTAGAAGAAATGCCCAAGCCCGAGGCCCGGGACCTCGAACACGACAAACGCGATGAAGACGGCCCCGTAGAGCGCGACCGCGGTCACGATCAGCAGGCGACGTTCTAGCCAGGCCGCAGGCATCAACCGGAGCTTCGTCAGGGGCCGGGCGGGACGCGTCCCTCGAAAGAGGGATCCCCAGGGCACTATCCTCTGTTGCCATGGCTGGCACACAGGCGTTCGAGACCGGCCTCGTCACCGATGCAGATCTCCCTGCGCCCGATCTGTCGATCGTGGTGACGGTCTTCAACGAGGCGGGGTCGATCGACGAGCTCTACCGGCGTGCGGTCGCAGCGCTCGATCCCGGGCCGCGCACATTCGAGCTGATCTTCGTGGACGACGGCTCGACGGACGGCACGTTCGCCGCGCTCGAGCGCCTTCACGCAACCGACGTGCGCGTGCGCGCCGTCCGCTTCAAACGCAACTTCGGCCAGCATCCCGCGATGCATGCCGGGCTGTCGCGGGCGCGCGGGGACGTCATCGTGACGATGGACGGCGATCTGCAGAACCAGCCCGAGGACATCCCACGACTCGTCGAGGCGGTCGAGGCCGGCAACGACGTTGCGAGCGGACGCAGGCGCGGGCGCAAGGATCCGGTCGGCCGTTCGCTGCCCTCGCGGGTGATCAACGGCATGCTGCGCCGCTTCACGGGCGTTGCGATCTCGGACTTCGGCTGCGCCTTCAACGCGTACCGGCGCGAAGCGGTCGAGCCGATGCTCGGCTCGATCGGCAAGCAGAAGTTCACGAAGGCCGTGATCCTGTCCGGCGGTGCGAGCGTGGTGGAAGTCGACGTCGGGCACGCCCCGCGTCACGGGCAGTCGCGCTACTCGCCGCTTCGCCTGACGCGGCTCGCGCTGCACGTCCTGGCGGGTTTCTGGCCGCAGCCGATTCAGTGGATCGGCGTGCTGCTCGGCACGGTGTCGTCACTGCTCGCGCTCGCGCTCGGCATCTACGGAGTGATCTTCTGGATCGGCGAGTCGAACTTCCCCGGTCCGCTCTTCGGTGGCGTCGCGGTGCTGTTCGTCCTCGGCATCCAGGGGTTCATCCTCGCCCTGGTCGGCGAGTACCTCGGCCGCATCCAGCGCGACGTCGAGGGCCGCCCGATCTACACGATCGACCGCGAGCTCTAGTGCACCAGCCGCGGTTCGGGCGCGGCGGCGAGGATCGCTTCCTTGAGCTGGTCGTGGAGCGCGCCCTTCACCAGCAAGGCCACGGCTCCGGCCTCGCGCGCCTGTTCGGGTAGCGACGCGTCGTCGAGGCCCGTGACGAGGATCACACGCGTCTCGGGGCTTCGGACGCGAAGTCGCCGCGCGCACTCCAGGCCGTCGATCTCCGGCATGCGCACGTCGATCACGGCGACCTCCGCCTGTTTCGAGACGGCGAGCTCGATCGCCGAGCGGCCGTCACCCGCGGTTCCGATCACGTCGAGCCGGTCGTCGTGGCCGAGCAGGAGCGCCAGGGCGTCGACGAAGAGCCGGTGATCGTCGACGATCACGACCCGCACAGGAGTGGATTGAAAGTCTCTGGGCATGAGCTTGGCCCGGCGCCTGTCTCTCCCTTCCCCGGAAGGGGCTGTCGTTCAAACCACTAGGCTCCCGGCGTGAGCAAGCGCATCCTCGTCACCGGCGGGGCGGGATTCATCTCGTCCAACTTCATCCACCATCTTCTGGCGAAGACGCCGTACGAGGTGGTTTCTCTCGACGCTCTCACCTATGCGGGGAACGTCGACAACCTGAGCGGCGCGATGTCCCACGAGCGGCTCTCCTTCGTCCAAGGGGACATCCGCGACGCCGACCTCGTGCGCGAGATCGTCGCCGACGTCGACGTGATAGTGAACGCGGCCGCCGAGTCGCACGTCGAGAAGTCGATCGAGGAAGGCGCACGCGAGTTCGTCACGACCAACGTCGAGGGCACGCAGATCCTGCTCGACGCGATCCGAGAGGCGCCTGTCGAGCGGTTCATCCTCTTCAGCTCGAGCGAGGTCTACGGCACTGCCGAAGCGGCGCCGATGGACGAGGACCATCCGCTGAATCCCCGCAGTCCGTACGCGGCGACCAAGGCAGGCGCGGATCGCCTCGCGTACTCGTACTACGTGACCTACGGGCTGCCGGTCACGATCGTCCGGCCGTTCAACAACTACGGGCCGAGGCAGCATCCCGAGAAGGTCATCCCGCGCTTCATCACACAGGCGTTGCAGGACCGCGAGCTGACGATCCACGGGGACGGGCATGCCAGCCGCGACTGGCTCTACGTGGACGACGACGCAGAGGCGATCGAGGCGATCATCGCGGCGCCGCTCGACAACGTCGCGGGTGAGGTCCTGAACGTCGCGACCGGCATCGACATCCCGGTCACTGAGATCGCGGACGCCGTCCTCGAGGCATTCGGCAAGCCGGCGTCCCTCAAGACGTTCGTCACGGAGCGCCCCGGCCAGGTCGACCGGCACATCGGCTCGACGGAGAAGATGGAGCGCCTGACGGGTTGGACGGCGCGGACGTCGTTCGAGGAAGGTCTCGCGCGCACCATCGCGTGGTACCGCGAAAATGAGGTGTGGTGGCGGGGGATTCTCCAGAACGAGACCCGGGCAAGCGTCTCCTCGTCCTAGGCGCGGGGCCGGCCCAGCTCGGACTGCTCGCCGCGGCGCGTGCACGTGAGCTGCACGTGATCGCCGTCGACCGCGATCCGTCAGCACCTGGCTTTCGCTACGCCGATCGCCGGGCGATCGTGTCGACCGAAGACGAGTCCGGCATCGAACGGCTGGCGAGCGCGGAGCGTGTCGACGGGCTGATCGCACCGGGCATCGACTGGCCCGTGGCGATCGCGGCTCGCGTCGCCGAGCGCCTTTCGCTCCCGCATGCGATCTCGCCCGAAACAGCGGCGCTCTCGACGTCGAAGTTGCGGCAGCACGAGCGGTTCGCGGAAGCAGGCGTGCCCCAACCCGAGTTCCAGATCTGCTCCGGGCCCGACGAGGCGACCGCGGCTGCCGAGCGGATCGGGTTTCCCTGCGTGATCAAGGCACCGGACCGGCAGGGGCAGCGGGGGCTGACGCTCGTCCGTTCCGCCGACGAGGTCGCCGAGGCGGTGCGCGTCGCCCTCGACGCAGCTCGGACCGCCACGCTGCTCGTCGAGGAGCACGTGCCCGGCCTCGAGGTCACGGTCAACGCGTTCTCCTCCGGGGGGCACTTCCATCCGCTCACCGTGACCGACAGGTTGACCGCGCCGCTGCCCGCTTTCGGCGTGGCGCTGACTCATGCGTGGCCGAGCGAGCTCGAGCCGGCGCAGATCGGAGCGGTCGTCGAGGCGGCAGCCGCCGCAGCCGCGGCGGTCGGGATCATGGAAGGCCCGAGCTACACGCAGGTGCTGGTTGGTCCCGACGGCCCTCGCGTGGGCGAGCTCGCCGCGCGACTCGGCGGCGGTCACGACGCCGAGCTCTGTCGCGTCGCGCTCGGCGTCGATCTGAACGGCGCCGCCCTGTCCGCAGCGCTCGGGGAGGAGGTTCCTCCGGCCCGGCTCGCGCCGGTCGCACGCATGGGCGGCGCGTGCGTTCGCTTCCTCGTCGCTCCGCCGGGCGAGCTGCGTGAGGTGACCGGCATCGAGGAGGCCTTCGCCCAGGAGGGGATTCGGGGCATCCGGATCTACCGGCGCCCCGGCCATCGTTTCGAGGACTTCCGGCGGGGAGCCGATCGGGCCGGCGCCGTTCTCGCCGTCGGCGACACCCGGGAGGAAGCCCTTGATCGCGCCACGAAGGCTGAAGCGATGATTCGATTCGAGACGGATGTCGAAGCTCTCGTCTGAAACCGCCCGGCGCCCGACCATGCTCGGGTTCCAGCCGCCCGCGATCGGCGAGGAGGAGATCGCCGCCGTGGCCGAGACGCTCCGCTCGGGGTGGCTGACGACAGGCCCGCGCGCAGCGGAGCTCGAGCGCCGCATGGCCGAGTACCTCGAAGCCGAGCACGTGCTCGCCCTCGCCTCCGGTACCGCCGCACTGCATCTCGCACTGGTCGCCCTCGGGATCGGCCCCGGGGACGAGGTGATCACGTCGCCGATCACCTGGCCGGCGACCGCGAACGTGATCGTGCACACCGGCGCGACGCCCATCTTCGTCGACGTGCTCGAAGACGATCTCAACATCGATCCCGCGCTCGTTGCAGCGGCAGTCACCGAGCGGACGAAGGCGGTGCTGCCGGTCGATCTCGCGGGGCAGCCCGCGGACCTCGACCCGCTGCTCGCCCTCGGGATCCCGATCGTCGAGGACGCAGCGCACGCCGCCGAGAGCAGATACCGCGGCCGGAAGATCGGGTCGATCGCCGACATCACGTGCTTCTCGCTGTACGCGACGAAGAACATCGCGGCCGGTGAGGGCGGGTTGATCTCGACGAATCGCGGCGACCTCGCGCAGGCGGTCCTCGATCTGAGGTTGATGCGCCGCGGCGACGGCTCGCTCTACGACATCCCGGTGCCGGGCTACAAGGCAAACCTCTCAGACGTGCTCGCGGCGATCGCTCTCTGCCAGCTCGACAAGGTCGAGCGGCACACCCAGATCAGGCGGCGCCAGTTCGCGGCCTACGACGAAGCCGTGGCCGGGCTCGCCGGCATCACGCCGCTCGCACGTGACGACCGCGACGTGCACGCCCTGCACCTGTACGTCGTGCGGATCGACGCCGAGGCCGCGGGCGCGACACGCGACGAATACCAGCGCGCGCTCGCCGAAGAGAACATCGCGACGTCGATCCACTTCCTGCCCGTGCACAAGCTGACCTATTACCGCGAGCGGTTCGCCGGCCAGCCACCGCTGCCGGTGGCGGAGCGCGCCGGCGACCAGGTGCTGTCGCTACCGCTGTCGCCGGCTCATTCGGACGACGACATCGCCGACGTCGTCGCCGCACTGAGACGCGTGCACGAACGCTTCGCGGGATGACCCGCAAGCGACTCGTCAGGGTCCTCCTGACGCTTGTAGTCACCGGCGGGTGCCTCGCCTACATCCTCTGGCAGCTCGACGTGCGCGAGACGGTGCACATCCTCGTCCACTCGAACCTCGCGTGGTTCGCGGGCGCGGTCCTCGTGATGCTCGCAGGGGTGCCGCCGATGTCGTACCGGTGGCAGAAGCTGCTCGAGGCGCGCGGGATCCGCGAGCGCCTGGGCTGGCTGATGCGGGCCTACCTCGTGTCGTACACCGCCGGCCAGGTGCTGCCCACGGCCGTCGGCGGCGACGCCTCCCGCGTCTACGAGACGGCGCGCAGGCATCCCGGCCGGCTCGGCGACCTGACGGCGATCGTCCTGCTCGAGCGTGCGCTCGGCGGCGTCGCCACGCTCGTGCTGGCCGCGGTCGGCTTAGCGCTCGCCCTTGGGCACTACGACGTGGGGGCCTATCTCTGGATCGAGGGCGCCTTCGTCGTCGGGACCGTCGTGCTCGGCGTGCTGTTCTTCTCGCACCGCGCACGCGGTCCGTTGCGCCGGTTCGTTCCTCTGCTGAGGAGGTTGCGAATCGAGCGTGCTCTGCGCGCGCTCTACGAAGGGGTACACGTCTTTCGGGGACACGTCCGGCTGATGGTGTGGGTCTCGCTGCTGACGCTCGGCGTGCAGGCGGTGCGCGTTCTCGCGATCTGGATGACCGGCCGCGCGGTCGGCATCGAGCTGTCGCCCCGCCCGTACTACGTCATGGGCCCGCTGCTCTTCCTCGTCATTCTCGTTCCGTTCACGATCAACGGGCTGGCGGTGCGGGAAGCCTTCTTCGTCAGCTTCCTCACACAGCTGGGAGTCGACAAGGAGTCGGCCTTTGCCTGCGGGTTCCTGTTCTTCGTCGTCACGATCGCGCTGGCGCTGCCGGGCGCCGTCATTCTCGCGGTCGAGAACCTACGTGGGGTCACGCGTCCGCGTGCCCCCGAGCTGAGATAGCCTCCGCCGCGGTCATGCGCGTTCTCGTCACCGGCGGAGCCGGCTTCATCGGATCGCACCTTGCCGACAGGCTGCTCGCCCAGGGGCACGAGGTGCGGGCCCTCGACAATCTCGACCCGCAGGTTCATCCGGCGGGCGAGCGGCCCGAGTATCTCGACGACGATGTCGAGCTGCAGGCCGGGGACGTCCGCGACCGCGATGCGGTCCGCCGTGCTCTCGACGGTGTCGACGCGGTCGTGCACTTTGCGGCAGCGGTGGGCGTCGGCCAGTCCATGTACGAGATCGAGCGCTACACGTCGATCAACGCGATCGGGGCTGCCGTGGTGCTCGAGGAAGTGCTCGAGCGCCGTGACGAGATCAACAAGCTCCTCGTCGCGTCGTCGATGTCGATCTACGGCGAAGGGCAGTACGGGAATCCGCAAACAGGCGAGTCGGGCCTGGCGCCCGGCCTTCGCCCCGACAGCCAGCTCGCCGCGCGCGAATGGGAGGTGCTCGCCGACGACGGGACACCACTCGAGCCCGAGCCAACGGCGGAGACGAAGCCGCTCCGGCCGACCTCGATCTATGCGATCGGCAAGCGAGACCACGAGGAGATGGTGCTCGCCGTCGGCGCGGCGTACGGAATCCCCGCCGTCGCGCTCCGCTTCTTCAACGTCTACGGAGAACGCCAGGCGCTGTCGAATCCGTACACCGGCGCCGCTGCGATCTTTGCGTCTCGGTTGCTCAACGACCGTGCGCCGCTGGTCTTCGAGGACGGTAATCAGACGCGCGACTTCATCGACGTGCGTGACATTGCCCGCTGCTGCGTGCTCGCTCTGGAGGAGGACGGTGCCAACGGCCGGACGCTCAACGTCGGCACGGGGAGGCCGACGTCGATCGCCGAACTGGCGAACGCGATCGCGCGCGGGCTCGGCAAGGAGCTCGAGCCCGAGATCGTGAACGAGTACCGCGCCGGCGACATCCGTCACTGCTACGCGGACACGGGCCTCGCGAACGAGCTGCTCGGGTTCCGCGCGGAGATTCCGTTCGAGGCCGGGATGCAGGAGCTGCTCGAATGGCTCGAAGGACAGGAGGCGACTGACTCGGTCGATGCGGCGCGTGAGGCGCTCGTGGCGCGCGGCCTCGCGCGTTAGCGCGCGCTCGTTGGATCTCAGCGTCTCAATCGTCAACACCAACAGCCGTGAGCTCCTGCTGGCGTGTCTCGAGTCGCTCGCCGGCACGGAGGCCGAGATCGTCGTGCTCGACAACGCGTCGGAGGACGGCTCCGCCGCCGCCGTGCGCGAGCGCTTCCCGCAGGTGCGGGTCATCGAGCAGGAACACCGGGCCGGCTTCGGCGCGAACCACAACACGGTGATCCGGGCGACGACCGGACGGTATGTCTACGCCCTGAACGAAGACACGACTGCAGACGACTGGAGCTTCGAGCGGATCACCGAGTATCTGGACGCGCATCCGCAGGTCGCCGCCCTCGGCCCGCGACTGGTCTATCCCGATGGACGTCTGCAGGATTCGGCGTGGCGCTTTCCGACACCGCTCGTCAGCACGATCGGTCTCGTAACTCTCGGACAGCTCGGGGTCAAGCAGTCGAAAGGTGCGAGCGTCCGGCCCGTGGACTGGGTGATGGGTGCCGCGCTCGTCTTGCGCCGTGAGGCGCTCGACCAGGTCGGCCTGTTCGACGAGGACTTCTTTCTCTATTCGGAGGAGGTCGACCTGCAGACGCGGCTGCGACAGGCCGGCTGGGAAACGCATTACTTCCCGGAGCTCACCGTCGTCCACCACGAGTCGCAGTTCAGCGCCGGCATCCCCGAGCGGCGCATCAACGAGATGTGGCGCAGCCGGCACCGCTACTGGCGGAAGCACCACAGCCGAGTGGGTGCACGTGTTGCCGCACTCGCCACCGGAAGCCAGTACGCCGCCCGTGCGCTGCTGTCGCCCGTAGCCAGGCGCGACCCGGGAATCGAAGCGCGGATGCGCCTGCACGCGCGTGACGCTTGGCGCGTGGAGGGGCCTGGCTTGCGGGAGCTCGCGGACGAATGGAACGGCCGTGTGGGCAGTACGCCGCCGGGCTAGCGGCGCCCCGATCCTGCTGCTGGCCCTGCCGCTGCTCGGCATCGCGCGGCTGCTTCCGGCATACGGTCTCGGGCTCTGGCTGCGTCTCGTGGCCGCTTCCCTCGTGGTGCTCCTGCCGGGCGCGCTCGTCGCCCGCGCCCTGCGACTGCGCGGCGCTTCGGCCACGGTGGCGTGGGGGCTCGGTGCGCTCGGCCCCGCGCTCCTACTCGTCCTCGTCGTGCACAGCTCGATCCTCTTGGCGCTCGTCGTTCTCGCCGCAGTTGCGATCGTCGCGCTCCCTTTTGCGCTGCGCGTCGTGTCGGGACCTCCGGCCTGGGACACGCTCGTCGTGGCGCTCATCGGGCTCGCGTTCGGCATCGCGCTCTGGCACGTGGCCGGCGCGATCACTGGAGACGCGCTCTTCCACCTCGGCCGCGTGCAGAAGCTCTACGCATTCGGCGACCTTCACGTCCGCTCGGTCGACGAGTTCGCGGACGGCGGGCTGCACCCCGGGTACGCGTTCCCGCTCTGGCACGCCTTCCTCGCGCTCGTCGCGAAGGTAGGCGGCGTCAGCCCGACCCAGGTGATGCTGCACGAGCCGAGCGCGATCGCCCCCGTTGCCTTCGCCGTCGTCTACGAGGCCGGGCTCGCGCTCTTTCGCTCGATGTGGCTCGGCGCTGCGGTCCTCACCGCGACCGTTACCGCAATTGCGTTTGCACCCGGACACGGTGGCTCGTTCGCACTGCTCAGCCAGCCCGGGACGGTCGACCGTCACGTGCTCGTGCCCGTCGCGCTCACGCTCTTCTTCCTCTTTCTCCGTCATCCCGGCTGGGCTCTCGGCCTTTCGCTGGCAGCCGTCGGCGTGGAGGTGCTGCTCGTGCACACGAGCACCGCCGTCTTCCTCGGCATTCCCCTGCTCGGCTTCGTCGTGGCGCGCTTCCTGCTGACCCGCAGCGACCTGCGCAGCTCAGCGGTCGCGTTGGCCGCGCTGTTCCTGCCGGCGGGTGCAGCGCTTGCCTGGCTCCTGCCGCTCGTTCGCGAGACTGCGTCGCATTCGCCGTCGACGATGGAGCTCCGGCGTGCGCTGACCAAGTACGGCGCGGAGCTGAACGTCGACTCGCTGCACCATTACGCGTTGCGTCCGGAGGTCGTCTCGCGCGGCGGCGCGGTTGCCGTCGCCGGCCTCGCGCTCGTGCCGCTCGCGGCCTTTGCAGCCCGGCAGCGCTGGGCTGCGTACGTGCTCGGCGGCACGCTTGCTGTGCTCACGATCGAATTGTTCCCGTGGGTCTTCCCGCACTTCGCCGACGCTGTCTCCGTCTCCCAGGCACGGCGCCTTGCCGGGTTCACGCCCATCGCGTTCGCACTCGCAGGTGGGACGGCTGTGCTGACCGGCATGATCGGCGCGCTCGTGCTTCCCGCCGCGCTCGCCGCCGGCATCGTGCTGCAGATCGAGTATCCGGGCGACTTCGGGCCGTTCGAGCAGGGCGGCCCGGCGTGGGCCACGTGGCTTGCGCTGATCGGCGGTGCGATCGCCGTCGTCGTCGGACTGCGCCGGGAGCGCCGCGTCGAAACGCGGAGCGCGATCGTCACCTGCGCCGTTCTCCTCTTCTGCCTGCCCGTCGCGGTGCACGGCTTTCGGGACTGGACACCTGCGGCGTCTCGGGACTCCCACGCTCTCACGCCGGGACTGCTTCATGCCCTGGAGACGAAGGTGCCGAAGCGCGCGATCGTGTTCTCAGACCTCGAGACGAGCTACCGCATCGAGGGGTTCGTCCCCGTCTACGTCGCCGCGGCACCCCCTGCGCACGTCGCCGACACTCCGGCGAATCGCCCGTACGGTCGCCGGTACTCGGTGAATCGCTACTTCAGAACCGGCGACGTCGGCATCCTCGACCGGTACCACGCGGACTGGCTCGTGGTGGACAAGCAGCGCTTCGACGTGCGCCCGCCCTGGCCGCTCGTCTACGAGGACGAGCGCTACGCGCTCTACCATCGCCCTTAGTGCCCCTACAGGGAATGCCCTCCGGCTTCTGGCCCGCGATCACGCGGCGCCATAGCCCGCCCTCGCCCTTAGCAAGGCAGACCAGCCTTGCTGCGGTCGAGTACGGCCTCTGGCTTGGTGCTCGCGATCCAGCAGCACGGCAACATCCCCTGCAGGGGCACTAATGAAAGTCCTGCTCGTGACCATGTACTTCCCGCCCGCAGGGGGCGGCGGGGTGCAGCGTCCCTTGAAGTTCGCGACGCACCTACCCGCGCACGGCATCGAGACGCACGTCCTGGCTCCGGACGATCCGAAGTGGATCCACTCCGACCCGGATCTCGTTCCGCCGACGCAGGCGTGGATCCACCGTGCCCGCTATCTCGGGCCGCGCGCCCGCAAGCTCGCGGACGAGCTCCACGGCCGGCAGGGTCTCGACCGGTTGTCGCGGCAGGCGCGCTCGCTCTCGCGACGCGTGCTCGTTCCCGACGAGAACGTCGGCTGGAACCTGACTGCAATTCCGGCAGCCGTTCGCATCGCGAGGAACGAGGACATCGACGTCGTGATCACGACGTCACCACCGAACTCGGTGCACCTGGTCGGCGCGGCGGTGAAGCGGCTGACGGGTGCACGCTGGGTCGCCGATCTCCGTGACTCGGTCGGCGCGCACCCGCATCGCCGTGTCGAGAGTGCTTCCGTTCGCGCGAAGGAGAAGGTAAGCGAATCGGTTGCGCGGCTCGTTGCGCGCCAGGCGGACGTGATCGTGGCCGCCTCCGAGGCGATCGCCGACGAGGCGCGGAAGCTCGAGCCCGCCGGTGTCGTCACGACGATCCTGAACGGCGCGGACTTCGACGACTTCGTCGGGCTCGAGTACCACCGCGGCGATCGCTTCCGGATCACGCATACGGGCAGCTTCTTCGGGAAGCGCGATCCGCGGCCGTTTCTCACTGCGCTCGCCGAGTCCGGCCTCGACGACGTCGTAGCGCGCTTCGTCGGCGACTTCCGCGTCGCCGACCGCGAGTGGGCGGAGACGCTCGGCCTCGGGCCGCGGCTCGAGCTCCATCCGTACGTGCCGCGCCGCGACTCGCTCGCGCTCCAGCGCGACTCCGATGCGTTGCTGCTGCTGATCCCGGACGCCGACGGCCGCGGCCAGGGTGTGCTCTCCGGGAAGGTCTTCGAGTACCTCGCGGCGGAGCGGCCCATCCTGGCCGCCGTGCCGCCGGACGGCGCGGCGGCGGATCTGATCCGTGAGACCGGCGCCGGCGTGGTCGCTGCGGCCGACGACGTTCCGGCCTTGACGGCCGCGCTGACGGAGCTCCATCGGAAATGGCAGGCCGGCGCGCTGAACGGGACGCCGCTTTCTGCGGACGATCGCGAGCGCCTGGGCCGTGGCGCGCGCGTCGAGGAGCTCGCCGACGTGCTGAGGAGCCTCGAGTGAAGATCACCGGCACGCTCTTCCTCGCGACGCTCTTCTGCGTGACGTGGGAGAAGGTCCAGTGGAACGTCGCCGGCGCGGTCGGAATCGCCGACGTGCTCACGGTGATGTTTCTCGTCGCCTTCGCGCTCGAGTGGGGCCGACCCAGGTTTCCGCGCACGACCGTGATCGTGCTGGCGATCTTCGCGGCGCTCCTCGTGATCTACCTGATCGGATTCTTCAACATCGAGACGAAGCAGTCGCTCGACCAGTGGGGCAAGGGAATGGTGAAGTTCGTCCTCCACTTCCTCTTCCTCGCCGCCGGCGTCGCCTATCTGTCGCGGCGCTCGACGCTCTTCTACTGGAAGGCCGTCGGCGCACTGACCGTCGGTCTCGTCGTGAACGGCGTCTACGGCGTCCTGCAGCTGCTCGCGGCGCGCGCCGGGACGAACCTCGACCATGTCCTGCTCTCGCCGCTGACCGGCGGAGCGAGCTCGATCAATGTGTACGGCGCGATCGGCGGCACCGCCGTCTACAGGCCGAATGCGCTCACAACCGACCCCAACCATCTCGCCGTGATGATCTGCATCCCGCTGCTGACCTTGCTGCCGGTGTACCTGAGGCTCGAGCGCGGGCACAGGATGCGCGTGCCGCTCGCGGCCGTGCTCGGCTTCCTCTTCCTCGTCATGCTCTCGACGCTTTCGCGCAGCGGGCTGCTCGGGCTGCTCGTCGGGCTGCTCGTGCTTGCGATTCCGTACCGCCGTCGGCTCGTGTCACGTGCGCTCGTCGTGCCGCTGACCGCAGTCGCCGCGCTTCTCGTCGCAGTCGTGTGGAGCCGCCGCCATTACTTCGAAGTGCTGCTGAAGTCACGCGTGCAGACGGGCGGTCGCTCCGAGAACGCACACTTCGCGGTGTACGACTTCGTCCCGCAGGTCATCCACTCGCACCCGTTGTTCGGGCTCGGGCTGAACACGTTCTCGGTGTACTACGAGTTCGTGACGGGCAAGTCGAACTGGGGCCCGCACTCGTTCTACGTCGCGCTCATCGTCGAGACGGGGCTCGTCGGCGCGGTCGTCTTCCTCCTCTTCCTCCGCTACCTGTTCCTCCGGCTGCGTGCCTCCCGTGAGCTCGGGCGGCGCTTTGCTGCCGAGGGACTGGCGCTCGCGCGGCGCGTGCGGCCGCTGGCGTGGGGGATGACAGCCGCCCTGGCGGGGACGATGGCGGCGAACTTCTTCTACCTGACGATGCAGTTCTATTACTTCTACGCGTTCGCGGTGCTGGTGCTCGCGCTGCCCATCGTGTTCGCGCGCAGAGAGATCAGATTGAGGTCCGTCGACTTCACCTCGTTTGGTTCCGCGCGCAGCCTCGCACGCATCGGCGTCACCGTCTGTGTCGTGTTGACGCTTGCCGTCACGCTTCGCTGGTTCTTTCACGACGCGCTGCCGGGCCAGGATCATTGGGCGTCGCTCAACTCGAGCCAGACCTACGCGGAGCGAACGTTCCCCTCGGACGAGTTCATCGGGAGCGGCCGGGTGGCGGACGATGCGCGTCTGTGGATGCCGCGTGATGCGACCTATCGCGTCCTGGTCGGCCCGAAGTACGAGAACTCGCCGTGGGGCTGGGCCGCACCGAACTTCTACGCGGGCTTCCTCTTCCCCCGTCAGCGCGACGATGCGGACGCGAAGTGGGTTCTCTGTCTCGGCTGCGACGTGAGCGCGCTCGGCTCGGGGTTCCACGTTCTCTCGGACGGCGGCAACGGTGTCGTTTTCGGGCGGATCGGCGCATGACGGTTCGCGCAATCGTCGGACTTGTCGTCTTCAATGTTCTGCTGGCCGCGCTGGGGAGCGCGGTCCTCTCGCGCGCTTCGGCCTGCGACGACTCGGAAACAACTCGTGCGTCTGGCCGGCGTCGCGTACCTGCTCGGCGTGGCGGCTCTGATGGTCGCGCTGACCCTGCTGATCGTGCTCGGCATTCCGGTGAACCTGCTCACCACCGTGTCGACCGGAGCGGTGATCTTCGCCGCATCCTGGCTGCTCGGAAGACGGAGACGCACACAGCCTGTCCGCGGTGCAACCGAGCCGGCAGTGCTCGTGTCGATGTGGAGCGCCGCTCTCCTCGCTCTGCTCGCGGTCTCTCTCGAGGCCGTCTTTCGCAAGGGTCGCCTCCAGGGGTTGATCGAGTTCGACGGCTGGGACTCGTGGGGTCCGAGAGCCAAGGCGCTCTACCACTTCGGCCACCTCGATCCGCACTTCCTCGCCTCCCTTCCGGGCGGCTCCTACCCGCCCGGCCTGCCGGCGTTGCTCGCCACGGGCTTGCACGCGATCGGATCCGCGGATGTCGTCACGCTGCATTTGCAGTACTGGTTCCTCGGGGTCGGCTTCGTCGCGGCCCTCCTCGGCCTCCTCGCGACGCGCGTGACGCCGCTCCTGCTGCTGCCTTTCGTGTCGATGGTTTTCGTCATGCCCGACATCCGCAGTCGCTCCGTGGACATGTACGGGGACCTGCCGCTCGGATTCTTCATCGCGACGGCGGCGCTGCTCGTCGCTCTCTGGCTGGAGGAGCGGCGGGAGTGGCAGTTGCCCGCCGCATCGCTCCTCGTGGCGGCTGCGGCGCTCACGAAGCGCGAGGGCGTGATCCTCGCCGGCTGCGTTGTCGTTGCGGGTCTGGTCGCATCGTCGGACCGCGCACGCAAGGATTGGCCTCGTCTCCTCGCGGTTCTCCTGGCCGCCGTCGGGGCGACCTTGCTGTGGCAGATCTGGTTGTGGGCCAAGGGGCTTCCGAGCAACGGGCCGTCCGGAGGGCTGCATTTCCTCACGGACCTGCGACGCGGGTGGGACTCCCTTCACGTCGTCACGAACAATCTCTTCACTTTCGATCTCTGGCTGCTGTCGCTGACGATCGCGATTGCAGCCGCCGGCCTGTGTCTGCTCGTGCGGGCCTGGCGGCTCGCGCTGTACCTCGCCGCGCTGATCGTGGCCAGTGTGCTCGGCTGCACCGTGATCCTCTGGTCCGATTCCAACCTCCAGCTCACGGACGTCAACGTCGTCTCACGCCTTGTCGGGACCGTGGCCCTGACGGCTGTGGCGATCACCCCGCTCGCGCTGCAGCGTGCGTGGGACGCCGGTGACGGTCCGAGTCGAGAGGTCGCGGTGCGAAGGGCGCCTGTGTGGCAAGCAGCCTTCGCGTGGGGACTCGTCGTTGCGGCGGCGATCGCCTACCCGGCCACGCTTCTCGCGGAAGGGGGAGCACGGTTCCCGAGTGCCTCGGACTGCGTCCACGCCCCGCCGCCAAGCGGGAGCGTGCTGGTGGTGTTCGGTCATGCGGCCTCGTACGACGATGCACTTCGGCTCCGGTCGCGCGCGGTTGCACTCGGGACCAAACCTGATCCGGCTCGCCCAGGACGGCTGCGGCAGAATCCGTGTGTCCGTCGCCGCTGCATCCAGCGCCGAAGGTGAAGAGACCATGCGCCGGGCAAGGACGGCGGGACTATCGGCCGCGCTTGAAGCCGAGCCATCGACCTGAGCCCCGAGCGACCAATGCGCGTTGCCGTCCTCACGACGTCGTACCCGCGGTATCCGGGTGACGCAGCCGGCCGTTTCGTCGCCGACGCGGTCGAACACGTTCGCGCGCGTGGCGTCGACGTCGAGGTGATCGGGCCGGAGCAGTTTCGGCACTACGGGATCGCGTACGGCCACGGCGTGCTCGGCAACCTGCGCAGCCGGCCCTGGCTCGGCTCTGTTCGTGCCGGCGCTGCTTGCGAGCTTCGTGCGCGCCGCCCGCGCTGTCGACGCGGACCTCCTGCACGCCCACTGGCTTCCGGCCGGCTGGGTCGCGGCCCGCAGCGGCAAGCCGTACGTCGTCCAGGTGTGGGGGACGGACGTCGCGATCGCCGCGCGTGCTCCTGCGTTCGCGCGTGGCGTGCTTCGCGGCGCGCAGCTCGTGATCGCGGCGTCTCGCGACCTCGCCGATCGGCGCTCGCTCGCTCGGCGCGCGCGAGGTGCAGGGTCGATCCCGAGCGGCGTCGACCTGCCGCCCGAGGTCGGCGCGGAGGCCGATCCGCCGGAGGTCCTCTATGCAGGTCGCCTGTCGCCGGAAAAGGGCGTGCTCGAGCTTGTCGAGGCGGCGGGCGACCTGAACCTCGTCGTCGCCGGCGACGGACCGCTGCGGGGACAGGTCCCCGGCGCGCAGGGCTTTGTCCCGCATGACGAGCTGCAGCAGCTGTATGCGCGCGCCGCGGTCGTCGCCTGCCCGTCGAGACGGGAAGGGTTCGGCGTCGCCTGCCTCGAGGCGATGGCACACGGGCGGCCCGTCGTCGCGACGGCCGTCGGCGGACTGCTCGACCTCGTCGTCGACGGGGAGACCGGCATCGTCGTCCCGCCGCGCGATCCGGTCGCGTTGCGTTCGGCGCTCGAGCGCCTGCTGGCCGATCCCGAGCTGCGGCGCAGCCTCGGCGCTGCGGGGCGGGAACGCGCCCGCGAGCGCTTCTCCTGGGACGCAGTCGACCGATGCCACCCTCGCCGCATACGCCGAGGCTGCAGGGACAATGGCCCGGTGAAGCGGGCTCTCGTCACAGGCATCGGCGGCCAGGACGGCTCCTACCTCGCCGAACTGCTCCTCGACCACGGCTACGCGGTTGCGGGAGTAGTGAAGCCCGGCGCCGCCGCCTACGCGAACATCGAAGCGGTCGAGGACCGGATCGAGCTGATCGAGGCGGACTTGCTCGACCAGGCCTCGCTCGCCGCCGCGCTCGAGCGGACGAGACCCCAGGAGGTCTACAACCTCGCCTCGCCCTCCTTCGTGCCCGCCTCGTGGGATCAGCCCGTGACGACCGCCGAGTTCGCGGCCGTCGGCGCGACGTCCCTGCTCGAGGCGATCCGCGGCGTCGACCCGTCGATCCGGTTCTACCAGGCGTCGTCGAGCGAGATCTTCGGCGAGCCGCGCGACAGCCCGCAGACCGAGGACACACCCCTTGACCCGGTGACGCCGTACGGCGTCGCGAAGGCGTACGCGCACTTCATCGTCAACTCGTATCGCCGCCAGTACGGCCTGTTCGCCTGCTCCGGGATCCTCTACAACCACGAGTCGCCGCGGCGTCCATTGCAGTTCCTGCCGCGCAAGGTCGCGCACGGAGCGGCGGCGATCTCCCTCGGCCGGCAGGACGAGCTCGTGCTCGGCGATCTCGATGCGCGGCGCGACTGGGGCTACGCCGGCGACTACGTCCGCGCGATGTGGCTGATGCTGCAGCAGGACGACCCGGGCGACTACATCGTCGCCTCGGGCGAGAGTCACTCCGTTCGCGAGTTCGTGCAGTGCGCGTTCGCCCACGTGGGCCTCGACTGGCAGGAGTACGTTCGAGTCGATCCCGCGCTGCAGCGCGGCGCCGCCGAGCTGCACCGCCTCGTCGGCGACGCTTCGAAGCCCGAGCCGGTCTCGGCTGGGCGCCGGAGCTCGACTTCGAGCAGCTCGCCCACCTCCTTGTCGATGCAGACGTCGACCGACTACGCGCAGGAGCCGGAGCCGCGACGCGCAGCGACTAGGACGTTCGGCCAGAGTTGGACGCCGCCGGTCTCTACGGGTGGAGCGTCCGAGTACGCGACGGAAAAGCCGGATGCTCTCGCTTCGTCCCACGCGCATTGGGCCGATGACGACGCTACGCACGTTCAGCCTTTCGAGCTGGCAGAGGATTCGTTGGCGTGCGTCCGCCGTCACAGGCGGCGCAAGATCGCCGGCCTGGATGGCGATCATCCGTTTGAAGAGTGGCGACGTGGCGTCGCGCGGGTCGAAGCGCCCACTGCCGTGGATGACGTAGCCCTCGGGCATCCGGAAGCGCATGTCCGCTCGTGCCTGCCAGACCATCGGCCGGGACGTGCCGCCGAGCGGCGACGCGAACGGAGCGATCAGTGCAACAGAGTCCTTCGGGATCGCGTGTGCACCGGCCGCGAAGAACCGCGGCGTGTCGTCTCTGCCGATGGAGTACGGCAGCGCCGGCAGCAGAGGAGCCAACGCGACGACAAGCACGGCGCACAGCGCGGCCTTGCTACCGGCTGATCGGAGCGGAAAGCGGTCGACGAAGACCGCGAGCAGCAGGCCGAGCAACAGGAACATGATCAGCGCGAGACGTGCGGGGAGGATGCTCTCGAAGAGCGGCAGGCGCTGTGGAATCGCCCACGGCAGCGGCAGCGACAGCGAGTGCCCGGCCACGTGCAGACGCGGTCCGAGCGAGAGAATCACTATGAGCCCGAGCAGAAGCGCGACGAAGCGGACGAGCTTGTCCGACCAGTAACGGACGACAGTGAACCCGACCAGGAGAAGCAAGGGAATCCCGATGTAGCCGCCGAGCTCCGTCGGACCGCTGAAGCGGTTGAAGAGGTCGGTCGTCGCGTCGAAGCCGAGTTGCTGGCTGTATCCAGGCACGACGAACTGCAGAAGGTCCAGCACGAAGACGTTGTGAGGCTGCACCGGCCCGGTCACATGCTGCGGGCCGTAAAGTTGGACGTACAGCGGATACGCATCGAGCGCGAGCGCTATGAGTGCGGCGAGTCCGACAGCACGAACCGCGTACGGGCAAGCGCCGGCGACGGATTGGCGGTGCAGGAGAGCGAGCAGGACGAGCCCGACGAACGCGACGAGGAAGCACAACGCCACCTGCTCTTCTCCCGTCAGGAGCTGCAAGCCCGTCGCTGCTCCGAGCAGCAGTCCCAGCATGTAGGGCGAGCGGCGCTGTCGAACGACGATCTCGTCGAGCAGGAGCAGGACGAGCGGGGGATAGACCGCGAGGCTCATGTGGGGATGCCCGCCCGCGTGAGCGAACATGAACGGACTGAACCCGTAGAGCAGCCCGCCGATCGCTGCCGCCTCTTTGCGGTGCACGTAGCGCCGGAAGACGAGGTACGCGCACCACGCGGAGAGGCAAGCGAAAGTGTGACGAGGACGTTGTACGAGAGGATCGCTCCCGCAAGGAGCGTCACCGGCGCGAGCAGGAGCGCCGGAAAGAGCACGGACGTGTTCCACATGAGGTTGAACCCGTCTGGATAGCTCAAGTAGTTGCTGAGCAACGGGTTGTGTCCCCCGGCGAGGGCAAACGGCAACCAGCGCAGGTGCCAGATGAAGAGCGGCGGATCCGGGTCGCCCCCGATCCAATGGTCGGTCGGCGATAGCCAGGTGTTCGAGAAGGCGGCGACGGCAGCGCGAGATAGAGAAGCAGCGCGATCAGCGGAAACGGGAGGATTCGTGGTAGGGAGCGCTGCATGAAGCGTGGGAAGTACACGCCTGCAGGCGATCCCTGCGTCAGTAGCATGGAGCGGCGATGTAGCGAGCGCCGGCCTCAGATCGACGGTGTCGAGATCCACGACGGCGGCGCGTGCTACGTCATCGCCGAAGTCGGTCACAACCACCAGGGCGACCTGCAGCAGGCGAAGGACCTGATCGACGCTGCGAAGGACTGCGGAGCCGACGCGGTCAAGCTGCAGAAGCGCGCCAACCGCTCGCTTTACACCCGCGAGTTCTACGAGCAGCCCTACGACAACGAGTTCAGCTTCGGACGCACGTACGGAGAGCATCGCGAGGCGCTCGAGCTCTCGCCCGACGAGTACGCGAGCTGCAGGCGCATGCGCGCGGCGTCGGGATCACGTTCTTCGCGACGGCGTTCGACGTCGAGAGCGCGGACTTCCTCGCCGAGCTCGACATGCCGGCGTTCAAGTTCGCCTCGGGAGACATCCGCAACACTCCGTTGCTTCGGCACGTGGCCGGGTTCGGCAAGCCGATGGTGCTCTCGACGGGCGGCGCGGATCTGGCAGACGTGGAGCGTGCGGTGGAAGCGATCCTGCCGCTCAACGAGCAGCTCTGTGTCCTGCAGTGCACGGCCGCGTACCCGGCCGACACGGACGACCTGAACCTCAATGTCATCACGACGCTGCGCGAGCGGTTCCCGGGGCTCGTGATCGGGCTGTCCGATCATCAGAACGGCATTGCCATGGCGGTCGTCGCCTACATGCTGGGCGCGCGGGTGATCGAGAAGCACTTCACGCTCAACCATGCGGCCAAGGGCACGGATCACGCGTTCTCGCTGATGCCGGAGGGAATGCGGAAGCTCGTGCGCGACCTGCAGCGCGTGCCCGGCGCGCTCGGCGACGGCGTGAAGCGACCGCTCCCGATCGAGGAGGCGCCGATCCGCAAGATGGGGAAGAAGCTCGTCGCTGCGCGTGAGCTCGATGAAGGGCACGTCCTCACCGCGGAAGACGTTGCGATCAAGTCGCCGGCCGACGGCGGTCTTCCGCCCGTACGAGCTCGACCGGATCGTGGGCTCCCGCCTGCGCCGGCGGCTCGCGCCGGACGAGAACGTCGAGCTCGCCGACCTCGAGCCCGTCGAGGAACCGGTCGCGGCGCACGCAGCTCCGCGCCGGTGACGGAGCTCTCGCCGCTGCTCGAGCGGGTGCGCTTCGCGGTCTTCGACTTCGACGGCGTGTTCACGGACAACCGCGTCTGGGTGAACGAGCGCGGTGAGGAATCGCTTGCCTTCTCGCGGAGCGACGGTCTCGGCCTGCGGCGCCTCGACGAGGTCGGAGTTCGCTACCTGATCGTGTCGATGGAGAAGAATGCGATCGTCGGTGCGCGCGCGAAGAAGCTCGAGGTCGACTGCGTGCAGGGAGTCGACGACAAGCTCTCGGTCGTGCGGGATCGTGCTGTCGACCTGGGCGTGACTCTCGAGGACACGGCATTCCTCGGCAACGACATCAACGACGCGGAGTGCCTGCGCGCGGTCGGAGTCCCGGTCGTGCCGGCGGACGCCTGGCCCGAGGTGAAACCGCTGGCGCACTGGGTGCTTTCCCGTCCGGGCGGCAACGGCTGCGTGAGAGAGTTCTGCGACGCGGTGTGGGAGGCTCAACGCGCATGACCGATCTGTTCTCACTCGAAGGCAAGGTCGCTGTCGTGACCGGCGGCGCCGGCCAGCTCGGCGGCGAGATCGCGCGCGGTCTCGCGGCGCGTGGAGCGGAGGTCGCGAGTTTCGACATCGAAGAGACGGAGGAGAGCGACGGCGTGCGTGGGTTCCGGGTCGACGTCACCGATCGCGGCGCGATCGAACAGGCGACGGCGAAGCTTGCCCAGGCGCCGCACGTGCTCGTGAACGCCGCCGCCCTCGACTCACCGCCGGACGCGCCGGCCGAGGAGGTCGGCCGGTTCGAGGACTATCCGGCGGAGTCGTTCGACGAGGTGATGCGCGTGAACGTGAAAGGAACTTTGCTCGCCTGCCAGGTGATCGGTGCGCGCATGGCGGACGCCGGACGCGGCTCGATCGTCAACGTCTCGTCGATCTACGGGATGCTCTCACCGGTCCAGGAGCTCTACGACTTCAGGCGCACGGACGGCGAGGAGTTCTTCAAGCCGGTCGCCTATTCGGTCTCGAAGTCGGCGCTCTACAACCTGACGCGCTACCTCGCAACGTATTGGGCGAAGAGCGGCGTGCGCGTCAACACGCTCACGCTCGCCGGCGTGTGGAACGAGCAGCCGCAGGAATTCCTCGATGCGTACACCGCGCGCATGCCGCTCGGCCGGATGGCAGAGGCTCAGCGAAGTCGTCGGCCCGGTCGTCTTCCTCGCTTCGGATGCGTCGTCTTACGTGACCGGTGCGAACGTCATCGTCGACGGCGGCTGGTCTGCCTGGTGAACGCGACGGTCGATCCGGACCCAGTCGGCCGGGATCCGGCCGCTCTCGTCCCAGCGTGCGTCCTGTAGCCACGGGCGTGGCGCGACGACGATCTTCGCCGGGCTGGGGGCGAGCCACGCGCCCCACCAGCTGAAGCTGCTGTTCGCGAGGACGTGATGGTCGCAGAGCGTCATCAGGTGCATGATCGACGCCCATTTGTCGCCCTCGGCGCGCGTTGCCCCGACCACGACGTCCTGGTCGCTCAGACGTAGATGCTTCGTGCACCACTCCGGATCGTCGGTGAAGACGAACTGGCGCACGCTGCCGACGCCGGAACCGAGTGCGTCGAGCGCTCGGCTGTAGTACTCGGGCTCGAGCGTTCCCATTCGCTCCCGCACTCCGGGGTCGGTGACGTAGTCGCTGCGGCGCACGTGCACCGAGACGGCCGGCTCGGCGGACTCGCGAATCTGTCGTGCCACTTCCGCCTCTTCCTCGGCGATCGCCGGGCTGAAGGTGAAGTCCTGACGGAGCAGCGTCTCCGCGTCGCCGAAGTAGTCGACGTTCTGCCAGTACCCGCGCAGGTACGTGTTGTCGCCGGCCTGCGCCAGCTCGGGGCACGGTTGCCCGAACTGCGGCTCGACCAGCTCCTGCAGCACGGGGCGGCGGCTCGGCACGAGCGTGCGTCGCAGGCGAGCCACGTCCTCGACCTGGGCGAGCGGTGCGTCGAGCTCGAAGCAGCCGAGCTCGTACCGGCGGACCTCGGTTGTGACGCTGCCGCCCACGCTCCCCGCGATCCAGCTCGAGTCCAGCACGAGCTGCGTTCCGTGCCTGGCCGCGAGCGCTCGTCCCGTTGCGTACTGGAACATCTGATTGCCGAGGCCGCCTGAGAGCTGGACAGCGATCACCGTCCGGTGAGTGTACGTTCGGGGGCGGTGGGCCTAGAGATCGGAAACCTCATCGACGGCCGTCGGTCGGAAGCGGCTGGCGGCGGGCGCTTCGAGAAGCTGCGCCCGGCAGACGGCTCGGTCCTGTGCACGGTGCCGCGCTCGGAGGAGCCCGACGTCGCGGCGGCGGTTGCGGCTGCGCGCAGCGCTCAGCGTCAGTGGGCCGCCAGGACGCCGGTGGAACGTGGGGAGATCGTGCGCGAGCTCGCGTTCGCGCTGCGCGAGCGTCGCGATGAGGCCGCGGCGATCGTCGCCGAGGAGACGGGAAAGGCGCTCGAGCTCGCGCTCGGCGAAGCGGACGCTGCCGTCGAGATGGGCTTCTTTGTCGCGGGGGAAGGGCGGCGTCTCTACGGACGAACGACCACTTCGGCCATGCCGAACCGCACCGTGCTGGTGACGCGCCGTCCCGTTGGGGTTGCGGGCCTGATCGTCTCGTTCAATACCCCGCTGCCGAACTACGCCTGGAAGGTGTTCCCGGCGGTGTTCTGCGGGAATAGCGCCGTGCTGAAGCCGTCCGAGCACACGCCGGCGTCCGCCGCGTTCTTCGGCGAGCTCTGCCAGGACTTTCTTCCGCCCGGCGTGCTGAACGTCGTCCACGGGCTCGGCCCGGAGGCGGGGCCGCCGCTCGTCGAGTCGCTCGACGTGGACCTGGTCAGCTTCACGGGCTCGGCCGAGACGGGCCGGACGATTGCGGAACGGGCGGGTGCGCGGCTCGCGAAGGTGGTTCTCGAGCTGGGTGGGAAGAACGCGCTCGTCGTCTGCGACGACGCGGACCTCGACCGGGCGGTCGAGTGGTCGCTTGCGTCGTCGTTCTCGAATGCCGGACAGCGGTGTGCTGCGGCGAGCCGCGTCGTCGTCTTCGACTCCGTGTACGACGAGTTCCGCGAGCGCTTCCTCGCCGGTGCGCGCAGCTACGAGACCGGGCCGGTGATCAGCGAGGAGAGTCTCGGACGCATCCTGAGCGCCGTCGAAGGGGCGAACGTCGCGGCGGGCGGCAAGCGGCTCGACCGGCCGGGCTGGTGGCTCGCACCGACCGTCGTCGAAGACGTCACTCCCGAGCGCGCCGCTCTCGCGCACGGAGCTCTTCGGCCCGGTCGCGCTCCTGTATCGCGTGCGCGACCTCGAGGAGGCGATCGCGCTCGTGAACGACTCGCCGTATGGGCTCACCTCGGCGATCCACACCGCGAGCCTGCATCGCGCGATGCGCTTCGCGGACGAGGTCGAGGCGGGCGTGGTCGTCGTCAACGGCGGCACGCACGGCAGCGAGCCGCACATGGGCTTCGGCGGCGTGAAGCAGTCCGGCACGGGCTGGCGGGAAGCGGGCATCGAGGCGCTCGACGTCTACACGGAGTGGAAGTACGTCAACCTGATCGCCGATCCGGCCAAGACCTGAAAGCCTTCTGCGCCTGTGGAGAACTCGTCACACTTCCGTCACCATGTCCGACACCGGGACGTGGCCTGAGTGGCCGTGACGGCTTCCGCCACAGTCGGTGTGCTCGGCCCCGGGGCCGTCGGCGGAGTGCTCGCCGTCGGGCTCGTCCGTGCAGGCGTTCGGGTCGTCTGCGTCGCCCGCCCGGACACGGCCGCACTGATCGCGTCCGAGGGACTGACCCTGCGACACGGCCCGGAGGACGAGACGGTGCGCCCCGAGGCGACCACCGGGCTCCGCGAGCCGGTCGACCTCCTCCTCGTGACGGTGAAAGCGCCCGCGCTCGACGATGCGCTCGGGCGGATCGAGGCGCCGGTCGGGACCGTCGTCCCGCTGCTGAACGGCATCGAGCACATGGACACGATCCGCCGGCGCATCCCGGACACTCGCGTCGTCGGCGCCACGATCGGGTGGATCGAGGCCTGGCTCGACCGGCCCGGCGTGGTCGTGCAGAACACGCCGCGAACGCTGATGACCGTCGCCGCCGACGCCGGCGCGGAGACGGTCGAGCTGCTCCGCCGGTCCGGTGCAGACGTTCGCGAGGACGGGAGTGAGGCGGCGGTGTTGTGGGAGAAGCTGGCGCGGCAGGCGCCGGTCGCCGCGGCGACCGCCCTCACCCAGCAGCCGATCGGCGAGCTGCGCAGCGACCCGGCCTGGCGTCGGCGGCTCGAGGAAGCCGTTGCCGAGGCGTGCGCGGTTGCCCGAGCGGACGGAGTCGACCTCACGCCGGAGGCGCAGTGGGAGATCATCGACGGGATGCCACCCGCGCTCACCTCGTCCACCGCGCGTGACATCGCCGCCGGCCGCCCCTCGGAGCTCGACGCGATCACGGGCGCCGCGGTGCGCGCCGCGCACCGGCTCGGCGTTCCCGCGCCGGTGCTCGAAGGTCTCCTCGACGAAGCGGAAGCCGTATGCCGAGCGCCGTCGCACTGATCCCGGCACGCTCCGGGTCGGAGCGCGTGAAGGACAAGAACGTCCGCCCGCTCGCGGGGCATCCACTGCTCGCGTATGCCGTCGCCAGCGCACGGCAGTCAGGGATCTTCGATCGCGTCGTGTGCTCGACCGACAGCGGCAAGATCGGCGAGGTCGCGCAACGTTACGGCGCCGACGTCCCGTTTCTTCGTCCCCAGGAGCTCGCGACGTCGACATCGCCCGACATCGAGTGGCTGCGCTACACCCTCGACCGTCTCGGTGAGCATTACGACCTGTTCGCGATCGTGCGCGCGACCAATCCGTTCCGTGGGCCCGACGTCCTGCAGCGCGGACTGCAGCAGCTGCTCGCAACGCCCGAGGCCGACTCGATCCGTGCGGTGGAGCTCGTCAAGCAGCACCCCGGCAAGATGTGGGTCGTGGACGGCAAGGTGATGCGGCCGCTGCTCGACCAGTCCCAGCTCGACGTTGCCTGGCACGCAGGCCAGTATCAGGCCCTCCCGGAGATCTACGTCCAGAACAGCGCGCTCGAGATCGCCTGGACGCGCGTCGTCTCGCAGACCGGCACGCGCGAGGGCCGTGTCGTCGCGCCCTTCTTCACCCGCGACCACGAGGGCTTCAACGTCGACGACGAGGAGGACTGGGCCCGCGCCCGCGCTCTGGTGGACTCCGGGGAGGCGACGCTGCCCCGAGTCGACCGCCAGTAACCTCCGTATCCTGCCGCGGGATGAAAGTCGCGCAGATCGAGACGCTCTACTGCGACGCAGGCTGGCGTCCCTGGATCTTCCTCAAGGCCACCACTGACGACGGCGCCGTCGGCTGGGCCGAGATCACGGATTCGCACGGCTCGCCGCGCGGGCTCGCCGGCATCGTCGAGGATCTCGCCCCGCAGGTCGTCGGGCGCGACCCACGCGCCGTCGAGCGGATCGTCTGGGATCTCTTTCGCGCCACGCGCCAGAGCCCGGGCTCGGTGATCCAGAAGGCGATCGGCGGGATCGAGAACGCGCTGCTCGACCTCAAGGGGAAGGCACTCGGCGTTCCCGTGTACGAGCTCTTCGGCGGGCCGACGCGCGATGACGTCGACGTCTACTGGTCGCACTGCGGCACCACGCGGGCGCGCGCCTGGGAGGTGACGAACACCGAGAAGCTCGCCTCGTACGACGACGTCGTCAAGCTGGGCGCGGAGGTCGTCGAGCGTGGGTTCCCGGCCTTCAAGACGAACATCGTCATCCCCGGCGACGAGCCGCAGGTGCTGATGCCCGGCTTCCACGGCGACGGGCTCGACCGCAATCCGTCACCCGAGCTCGAGGACGCGCTCGTGCAGCTGCTCGACGCGTTCGCCGAAGGGACGCAGGGCCAGGCCGAGCCGATCGTCGACCTCAACTTCAACCTCACCGCGGAAGGAGTGCTGCGCATCGCGCGCACCCTCGAGGACCACGACCTGATGTGGCTCGAGGTCGACGCCTTCGATCCCGTCTCACTCGCCGCGGTTCGGAACGGCTCGGCGATTCCGATCTGCTCCGGCGAGAACCTCTACACGAACCGCGGCTTTCGTCCCTTCTTCGAGACAGGCGCGATGGACGTCGCATCCGTCGACGTGATCTGGAACGGCTTCCACCAGGCGAAGAAGATCGCCGACCTCGCCGAGACGTTCGAGGTCAACTGCGCACCGCACAACTACTACAGCCATCTCGCGACGTTCATCTCCGCGCAGTGGTGCGCTGCGATCCCGAACGTGCGCATTCTCGAGGTCGACGTGGACGACGTCCCGTGGCGTGAAGAGCTCACGACCTCGGTGCCTGCGATTGCGGACGGCAAGCTGACGATTCCGCCGGGACCAGGGTGGGGCACGGACGTGAACGAAGACGTTCTGCGCGAGCATCCGTGGCCGGAATGAGAGTCCCCGCCAGGGCGCGTGCCGTCGTCTGGAGGACCGGCCGCCGCGCGGTCGACTGGTCCGCGAAGAGGCTCAAGCTTGCGAGCTACGTGCCGTACTACGACTACCGCGAGCAGCTGGACCTGCACACGACGTTCCACCGGGACGCGCGCAGGGTGCGCGACAAGCGGCCCTCGACCGTCGACGACAGCAACTTCGACCTCACGCTCACGGTTGAAGGGCTGGAGGACGTCCTCGCGGGGCGGGACTGGTCGGGGAAGCGCGTGCTCGAGGTCGGGCCGAAGCACGGCACGCACGCGCTCTGGATCGACGAGCACCTTCAGCCCTCGGAGCTCGTCTTCTCCGACTTCGCCTCCGACCGGCACTTCCACGAACAGTGGGAGGGACAGCTGCGCGCGCCGCACCGCTGGGTCTACGGCGACCTGCGCTCGGCCGTCGAGCTGCACGAGCTGGAGCCGTTCGACGCCGTCTTCTTCCTCGGCGTTCTCTACCACAGTGCGTTCCACCTGCCTCTGCTCGGGATGCTCAACCGCGTGACGCGCCTCGGCGGAGAGATGTTGCTCGAGACGACGATCGATCCGCGACCCGACGCAGCCGTCCGCATCCGCTGGCAGCAGGGGACCGGGAAGGCGAAGGCAGTGCCGACGCTCGACGCGCTCCGCATCGAGCTCGCGTGGACGGGCTGGCGCGACGTGACCTGGTTCACCGACTACAGGCCGGAATCGAGCGAGGTCGTCCTGCTCTGTCGCAAGACGGATGACCTGGGCGACGGCG
>CAWHXK010000014.1:0-9429 GCA_963833255.1 uncultured Actinomycetes bacterium | reverse complement strand
CACGGACCCGCGCAGGGAGACCGCCCCCGCGGATGCAGCCCGGACCCCGTATCCGACGAGGCTCGACCGGCGTTTGGTTCCGCAGCGTGTCGACAAGCCCTTGCTGCGGCAGAACGCCGTGTTGGACCACCGGTTTCCCTTGCCAGGTATCTGGACCGCAGAAGTTCGTGACGGGATTCCGATTGCTTGGAGACGTGGCACCCATCCGCCGTGAAGACGATGATCGCCACATCGTGCGTGTCGAAGGCCGGCAGTCCGCCGGCGGAGCCGATCGCGAACTGCGGATCGAAGTAGTACGTCCCCCAATGCCAGACGCGGGACGGGTTTGCCTGAGTCAAGTCGGGATCAAAGGTCGTGCGGACGATCGACCCGCCTGTGACCGTGTTGACGCCATAGGCCGACGTGCTGTCGCTAAACAGTGCGAGCAGTCAGCATGACCGTCGGTGACAACAAAGTCGCGGAGCAGGCGAACACGCCGTTGTCCGCATACGCGACGTACGGATGGTTGTTCCCATCGGGCTGGCCGCCAATGATCGCGCCCGCCGATGTCGGGAAAACGGCGAACAGCACGGCGGCAAACGCCGCGAGCACCAATCGGAAACGCATGAGTTTCCCCCTCTCGAGGCCTCCGGCCTCACCTCGGTTTACGACTCGGTTCGCCACGATATCCGATCGTCTGCCAAGCTGGCCCAGTGCCACCTCAGTGAGCAGCTCGCAGCAGCGCGAGCGTGTCGGCGAGCTGCACCTCTGGCGCTCGGTCAAGACCTCCTGCGGGCCGCCACGCGCAGAGCAATTCAGAATTCGGCATTTCGCAAGGTGTTCGCGTCAGACGACACGGTACCTGCGCATTGGCCGGTGGAGCTTTGAGCAGGTCGCTCGAACACATCTTCCCCGCACTCATGAAAGAGGCTCCTTCCGAAACCTCGAATCTCGCTCGATCCAGCTCGTAGATTGAAGCCCTCTTCCGGACTCGAACCGGAGACGCCCTCCTTACCATGTGCTGCTTCCCGCAACTGGTCGCAACCTACGGCAACGTTTTCGCTTGTTTTCGCGGCTTCCGCGCCGATCGGATTTGCAACCGGTTGCCAGCGGTTGCAACCACGGGGCTCCATAGAGGCTCCATCCTCCGTTGCCGGGGCGGCAACAGCTCGCGTGCGAAAACGGGGAGATCATCATGCCGAGCCAAGCCAAGGGGTCCGCTCGTTATTGGAGCAGCCGGTGGACCCCCAGTCCGGGGACCTCAAGAAGCGTTCGGACTCGACGCGCTCGAGGTGACCTGGGACGTCTTCCACGCCTGGAAGCAGTTCCAACACGACGGCGACCGCGCCGCACTGCAACAGCGCGTCGCGACGATCAAGACGCAGATGCGGCCGCTGCTCGAGTGGGGCTCGACCGGCAAGCGGCAGCGACATGTTCGCGCGCTCGCGAAGAACCTCTTGAAGTTATGGCCGGCGCTCTGGACGTTCGCCGACGTCGACGATGTGGAGCCGACCAACAACGCGGCCGAGCGCGGCCTGCGCGCCGCAGTCATCTACCGCAAGCTCTCCCTCGGCAGCCGCTCGCAAGGCGGCGAGCGCACGATCGAACGACTGCTCTCCGTCGATCAGACCTGCCGGCTACAGCGCCGCTCGCTCTACGCCTACCTCGCCGACGCCCTTACCGCCAAAGCGCGCGGCGATCCGGTCCCGTCGCTAATGGGAGCGTGATGTCCTGTCACCGACCCGCAAGCCGGGTCGCGGTTGCTGGCTGGTTCTACATGACGTCGACGATTGGGAAACGAGGATCGGCGTCGAGGCAGGCGGCGGCGAACAGCGCGGTGCCGACGTCTCCGTTGAAAAGCGAGTAGCGGCGGCGGCCGTTCGCGGCGGCGATCCGCTCCGCCTGGGCGAGGGCGTGGACGGCGAAGCGGCGCGCCTGCTCGAGCCAGCGCTCGTCGCCGGTGCGCGCGAATGCCTTGAGGAGCGCGAAGCCGTTACCCGAGGTGCCGTGGCAGAGGCCGTGGCCCTTCTCGTCCCGGTGGGCGCCCGCACCCCAGATGAGCTCGGCACCGGCGAGCAGGAGGTCCTCGTCGAGATACTCCCAGGCGCCGGCGACGACACCTGGCGCGCCGGTGCACCACTGCAGACAGATCCGACCGTCTCGTGGCCGCGTGAGCTGCGGACGCGGCGAGCCGGGCCAGTTCGCGAGGCCGTCCTCGCAGAACGCATGTCGCGAGAGAACGGCCGCGCTCTCGCGCGCGACGGCAGCGTCTGGCTCGAAACGGAGCAGAGCGAGTGTGTTTCCCGCGACGCCGTGTAGCGTGCTGAGGCCGCGGTAGTCGTCGTCCTGCCGCCACAGCCCGTCGTCGCCGCGGCGCTCCCGGAGTGCGGTGGCCGACTCGCGGGCAGCCTCATCCCACCGGCGCTCGCCCGTCCATTCGCCCATCGCCAAAGCGGCGAGGAGCGTCCCGGGCGCTCCCCAGCTGATGTCGTCCGTCGGGTTGTCGACGTTCCCGCGAACGAGCGTGTGCACGTCGTCCGCGAGCGCCGGGTCGGAGGTCAGCCGGAAAGCGACGAGCAGTGCCCCCGTCTCGCCGGACATGAGCGCACCAGGACGGTAATGCTCGTCCGCCGAGAAGTCCGGCGTCGCTCGCTCGAGCTCGACCGCGCGCACCACGGCGGCGGCCAGGTCGCGCGACGACCCGGCGTGGCCGCGCTCTTGGAGTTCATCGAGTGCCCAGATCACGCCGGCCGCACCGACGTACAGGCCGGATAGCGGCAGCGGCTTCTCCCGCGCATCCCACTCGTGTGCGGGCCAGAGCGCTGTCGGATCGAACGCAGCGTCGGCGTCGGCGACGATCGCAGCGATCGCGTCCTCGACGCGCGCCGGAACCCACGGCTCGTCGATCAGAGCATCGAACCTCGTCGGCTCGTAGAGCATCTGTCTTCCCTCCTAGTCGATCCAGCTTTCAGCAGCCGAGGCGGATATCCACGGCTGAGGACGTGAAGATCGGATCAACTAGGCCGGGTACGCCACGACCGCGAGTCTAACGAGCACATCCAGCCTTCGTAGCCGCGGTTCGCGACGCGAAAGCTCCATAAACGGCTCCATCCAGGCCCTCAACGGCCCAAGTGGCGACTGAACACATACAGAAAAGCAACACGACCTCATACCTCGTCGCAGGGTTCGCACCCGAACCCCGGTCAAGCACAACCTCCTTGTAGCCCGCCGTCGTTGCCGTGGCGATGTCCGCAAGGTCCGCCATCTAGCTCCTCCTTCATCGTTCGACAATCTCGGCTCCGCCAAGCTCGGCCACTCCCCCGAGTCGTGAAGGTCATCGATCAGCGCCGAACGAAACCCGAAAATCCCTTCTGGCAGACCCTCCTGCAAACCACCCTCGACCTGATCCCCCACAACTCGATCATCTCCACCAACTCGATCTTCTGCTGAAGCGTCAACACCACCGGCAGGCTCACACCCACGTTCTCGAACGTGCGAATCGTCGGGGTCGCCGCGTCCAACTGACGAATCCTGTCGATCAGCGCGTTCCGTGAATCCCACGGGACCTCCACCACGCCGCGGCTCAACCGCGACATTAACGTTCCGTTGCGGTGACGAGAAGTTCTTGATCCGCAGTAACGCGAGGTAGAGACTCATGTCACGATCGGAGAGGGAGGGGCAAGGTCATGCGAAGGAAGCTTCTACTGGTGGCCATCGCGACGGTGCTTGCGTGCGTCACCGCGGCGACGGGTCTCGCGGCGGGATCGACGCAGGTCACGCACTTCTCGTTCACGAAGCCTTCCAACGTCTGCGGCTTCTCGGGAACGACCGCCGGTCACGGCACGTTGGTCTTCCGCGACACGGGCAACGGCACGTACTTCATGAGCGAGACCTTCTTCGGCGTCTTCACGGCCGACAATGGAAAGTCAACCACGCTCTCCTTCGCGGGGCCGATCAAGCAAACGTCGCCGCTCGTGATCGACGAGCAAGCGGGGACGGTCACGATCGTGACTACTACCGGGGGCCTGTATGAGAGGTTGTCGATCACCCATGGTCCGACGTTGAGTCGTGATGCTGGGATTTTCACCGCGGTCGATGTCTTCGAGTACACCGGGGATCCAAACAATCCGGTGGGTGACTTCATCTCCGAAACGTTGGCTGGGCTACATGGGCCACATCCCGATCTCCTGAGCGGCTTCAGCGTCTTCTGCGACGTCGTCGGGCCGTACCTGCAAGACCCGTAGAGCAGCGATAGCCGGGGGGCGGACCTGCAGCTGGCGGCAGGTCTTTCGATACTCCGTAGTCGCAGCATGTGATGTAGTCATGCACTACTGCGGTCATGCACTGCTGCACTGCTGCGATACGTAACGCGGTCGCCCCGAGCTTGCTCCAGCTCCTCAGGAGGCCCCGTCGGACTACGCAGTTCGGAGTCCCGTGCGTGAGGGGGGTACACCCCATACACGCACGGCAATGGACGTACAGCGATGGACGAGTCTCTCTGAGAATCCACGCCCTTCATGCGAACGAGCGCCTGCTGATACAGCTGGAGATCGCAGCGCCAGCCCTGTGTCCATGCGCTCTTGCAAGCCCTGTGGTGAGCATGTGGTGAGTGCAGCGACTCATGCTCGTGAGCCTGCACGTCGTCGCTCCCCCACCACGAGCAGCTCGCCTCCGCCCTCACACGCTGGATGTGCAGTGCACGTAGTACGACCGGCCGCCCACGGTCTCTCGGAAGCTGATGCCTCGGTGCCGGGGCTTCTGCCGCTCGTCGCGCTGCTGGGCGCGGGCGGCGGCGACTTGCGATGCTGCCTGTGACATGGGAGGTCACTCTCCTTTGTCCGTGGCCCCGGGCGCTTCGCACGTCGCGGGGCCTTTGATGTGGTGTTCGGGCCAGCGAAGCGACTCCGACTCACCTTTTCTCACCTTTTCGGGTGGTTGTGCCGCCGGGTCGTCTCGCCCCAAGAACGAAGAAAGCCCCTGCTTCCAGGGGCTTTCTCGAAGCCCTCTTCCGGACTCGAACCGGAGACCCCCTCCTTACCATGCGCTCCAAACGGCGAGCGGTTGCAACCGGTGGCGACGGTTTTGGCTTGATCTGGCCCGTTCTTGGGCCGGGCGATTGCGACCGGTTGCCACCGGTTGCAACCACGGGGCTCCATAAAGGCTCCATACTTTGTTGTCTGGATCGGCTACACGGGTGCCAACCGCCGTCCAGGAAGCCCGCAGAACGCGCGCACATACTTCTTTCGCTAGAGAAGTCGGGCGGACCAGGCGCGAGGCCAGATAGCCCGGCGCGTCGGCAGGAGGGGCCGCGCAGCTCACGCGAGCGCCCGCCGGGCCGCCTCGTCGAACGGCGTGAGCTCGAGCGGCAGCAGCTTCCGGATCCGCTCTTCGCGCGCGATCGTCGGATTGCGCAGTCCTTCGACGAGCGGCCGCGCGACCGACGCGCTCACCGGCGTGACAAGGTTCAGCCAGAGCGAGGAGAGGTACGGCGTCAGTACCGGGACCTCGACGATTAGCGGCTTCCGGCCGAGCAGGGCAGCGATCCGCTCGATCATCTGCCGGTAGGTCATCACCTCGGGCCCGCCCGTGTCGTAGCCCTCGCCGTAGGTGGCTTCGTTGCTGCAGACGCCTGCCAGGTAGCGGGCGACGTCGTCGAGCGCGATCGGCTGTGTCGGCGTCGAGACCCAGCTCGGCGTCACCATGACCGGTAGCCGCTTGACCAGGCCGAGGATCGTCTCGAAGGCTGCGCTCCCTTTTCCGACGATCATGGCCGCGCGCAGGGTCGTCACCGGGACGCCCGTGGAGGCGAGCCGCTCTCCGGTCTCGCGGCGGCTGCGCAGATGCGGTGACGCGTCGGGGTCGTCGGCGCCGAGCCCGCCGAGGTAGACGATCTGCCGTACGCCTGCGTTCGTCGCCTCGCGCGCGATCGTCTCCGCTGCCGCGCGATCCTGCTCCTCGAAGTTCTGGGCGCCGAGGGAGTGGACGAGGTAGTAGACGACGTCGGCCCCTTCCAGGGCCGCGGCGACGCCGTCGCCGCTCGCTGCGTCGGCGACCAGCCAGCGGACGCCGGGCTCGTCGCGTGCGGTGCGCGAGACCGAGGTCAGCTCGTGCTCTGCCAGCAGCGGCACGAGCGCTCGTCCGACGACGCCGGTTGCGCCGAAGACGGTGACGTTCACGAGTCCCCGCTCCGCAGCAGGAGCTCGAAGTAGCGGAGGCTGACCGCGGCATGGAAGGGGCTCTGCCCTTTCGCGTAGAGCATCCCGGTCCACGGCGGCGCGCCGCCGCGGGCGGCGAGCCGTGGCAGGTATCCCTCGACCATGACGCTCAGCTCTTGCCGGTCGCCCTCGGGTCGCTGTGCGAGCGAGACGGAGCCGCCGGCTCGGAGCGCGAGCAGTCCACCCTGGATCGCGTGCCGGCAGCTGACAAGCCCGCCGTCGAACGAGAGCTCCGGCTGCCCGAAGGTGAGCAGCGTCGCACCGCCGAGCAACTTCAGCTTGCCTCCGCCGCCCGTCCAGCTCGCACGGACGACGCCGCGGGTGAAGCGGTCGACCGCCCGCCAGTAGGTGACACCGAGCGTGCGGGCGCCCGCCTCGCACGCGTCGACCACGGGCTCCGCGACGAACACCCGCTGGCGCGACTCGAAGGCGCCGGACTCGAGCACGCGCTCCGATGTCTCCCAACCGATCACGGCGCCACCGCCATTGGCGAAGCGTAGTCCGGCGTGCCCGGCTCACGGCGTCCCGGCGCACGCAGGCGCCGTCCAGCTCGCCACCCGCCAACGATCGCGCAAGCGATGTGCGCTGGGTCGATCCGCGAGGAAGCATCGTCCGTGTGTGCGCGTTCGGATGGTGATCCGCTCCTCACCATGTCTGTACTTCCCTCGTACCACCGGCTGCCTTGCCAGCGAGCCCTTCAAGGTCCATCGTCCACCGGGCCCGCGGTGCAAGCTGCGAGGGCGCCTACGATGGTGGGGTGCGATGCGCATGCGGTAACGCGGCACTGGACGGCCTCGCTGCGCGTGTCGCGCGCGCGTCCGGATGACGGCGGCGCCGGCCGAGGTCGTCAAGCTCTCGACCGGCGCCGAGATGCGACTCACAGGCGGCGGCGCGACCGCGGTCGTGTGCGTGAACGGCGGTCAGAGCGCCGAGGTGGAAGGAACCTGGAGCGCGTCGCTCGAATGGCTCGTGCAGCGGCTTGGCGCCGCGCTTCCCGCAGTTCGTGTTCGCGGAGGTTCGATATCGCGTGAAGTCGTGGCGGCGTCTCGAGTCGTGCGTCGAGGACGCGCGTGCTGCCGTCCACGCGGTGGGTGCCGCAGCAGATGTTGCTGCTGGGCTTCTCGATGGGCGGGGCGGTCGCGATCTCGGTGGCAGACGAGGCGTCGGTCGAACGGGTGGTCGGACTCGCACCGTGGATCCCCGACCGCTTGTCGTTGGAGCCGCTCCGCGGGAAGCGACTCGATGTTCTCCATGGCTCGCTCGATCGCTGGTTGCCCGGCGTGCCGGGCGTTTCGCCCGCCTCGTCGCGGCGCGGCTTCGAGCGTGCCCGCGCCCTCGGCGCGGAGGGGACCTACGAGCTCATCCATGGTGCGCTGCACGGGGTCGCGCTGCGCGCGATCTGGGGGCGGCCCGTACCGCTTCCTCGTGCCGCGGCGTGGGAACAGCGTGTTGCCGCTCAGCTCGCGGCGCTCTGAAGCCGCCGCCGCCGCAGGCTAGGTTGGCCCCGGCTGGGGCTCGTCTTGCCCGCCGGGCCGGAGCCTGAAGGCGGCGGCGAGCCCGACCAGGACGAACGCGGCGGCGATGAAGGCGGCTCGTCGCGCGCTCGCGACGAACGCCTCCTCGACCGGTGCGACCGCAGGCTGGAGCTGTGGCGAGCGGCGGAAGGCGGGCAGCACTGCTCCGCCGCTCCGCTCGACGGCGGCCGTGATCGCGGCGCGCTGTGGAGGCGGGATCGAGGGGACTGCTTCGAGGCGGGCGCGGGTGCCGGAGGCGAGCCCGGTCGTGAGCGCGGTGCCGAGGATTGCGATCCCGAGCGCGGAGCCGACCTGCCTCGAGGTGCTCTGGATCCCCGATCCCTCTCCGGACTGGGAGCGGGGCACGTCGGCGAGGATGAGGCTCGTCAGCTGCGCGGTCGCGAAGCCGACGCCGATCCCGTAGACGAAGAGCTGCGGGCAGAACTGCCAGGCGGGGCGGTCGGCGGAGAAGGTGAGGCCGACGGCGACGATGCCGACGACCTCGATCGCGAGACCGAGCTGCACGACCCGGTGTGGCCCGATTCGGCGGGTGAGAGGCGCGGCGAGCCCGCCGGCGAGGAATGCTCCTGCGGCGAGGGCGGTCAGCACGAGCCCGGTGTCGAAGGCCGAGAGTCCGAGCACCGACTGCAGGAAGAGCGGGATCACGAAGACGAGCCCGAGCTCGCCGAGCCCGACGATCAGGACCGCGACGTTGCCGTAGCGGAAGGTCGGGATCCGGAAGAGCGAGAAGTCGACGAGCACCGGCCGTCCCGCGAGCGCCCGGCGCCGCTCGACGAGGACGAAGCCCTGCGAGCGAGAGCACGCCGAGCGCGAAGGCGAACGGGATCACGGACAGCCCGCCGGGTGAGAGGCCGAGGAAGTCCTGCTGGGCGGTCCACCAGCCGTAGGTCTGCCCCTCGATCAGCCCGAAGACGACGCCGAGGAAGCCGATGGTCGACAGCGCGACGCCGGGCGGATCGAATCCCGGCCGTGCGTCCGGATCGCGGCTCTCGCCGACATAGAGCAGGGCGCCGGCGAGCGCGAGCGCTCCGATCGGGAGATTGACGTAGAAGGCCCAGCGCCAGCTCAGGTTGGTGACGAACCAGCCGCCGGCGAGCGGGCCGAGCGCCGCCATCCCGCCGATCACCGAGCCCCAGATCCCGAAGGCGATCGCCCGCTCGCGCCCGCGGAAGGTCGCGTTCACGATCGAGAGCGTCGAGGGGAGGATCAGCGCTCCGCCCACCCCCTGGAGGAAGCGGCCGGCGAGGAGGACGGTTCCCGAGGGCGCGAGCGCGGTGATCAGGCTCGCGCCGAGGAAGACCAGGAGGCCCCAGATGAACACGCGACGGCGCCCGGTGACGTCGCCGATGCGGCCGACGCTGATCAGGAGCGCAGCGAAGACCAGCGAGTAGATCGAGTTCGCCCACTCCGCCTGGGTGATCCCGATGTGGAGGTCGCGGATGATCGACGGAATCGCGACATTGACGATCGTCGCGTCGACGATGATCATCGCCACGCCGATCGTCAGCGCGACGAGACCGAGCCAGCGGTTGCGGTCGTTCGTCGCCGGGGTCAGGCGCTCGTCCTGTGCTATCCGCTCGCCGCCGGCGCGCAATGTCCTTGCGGCGGGGTCATTCGGCCACGACCCGTCGTCGCTCATCTGCTGTGAGTCGGGGCGCTTGACCTCGGTCGCGAGGCGGAGCTTCTCCATGCCGCGGATC
>CAWHXK010000013.1:0-33376 GCA_963833255.1 uncultured Actinomycetes bacterium | reverse complement strand
ATCTCCAACCGGGGATCTGCCCAGTGGCAGGCGAGCTCGTCGCCGACGTCCCAGTACTTCGTCACGCCGTACAGGTGCAAGGAGGGCTCAGCGAAGTAGAACCCGTGCGCAACGCCGTGCGGAATGAGGAGCGCCGTGAGCGGTTCTTCCGCGAGCTCGACGAGGGCGCTCATCCCCTCCGTCGGCGACCCGCGACGAAGGTCGCGGAGCCCAACGCTCGCCCGACCCCGGAGCGTCGTCAGGTAGTCGTCGTGCCGGATGTGAACGTGCACACCGCGGAGCGTCCCCGCCTCGGAACTGACGATGTTCCATTGCACCGGCGAGATGCCGGTGTCCCACTCCTCGCGGAAGACCTCCGTGAAGGAGCCCCGGAGATCGCGATTCATGTCAAGCGGCCGCAGCGCCACCCCGTCGGGCAAGTTCATCGGCCGCATTGTCGCACGCGCGTCCGACGGGAACGCCCTTCCGAGATCGTCGCCGATGCCGGCCCAGCCGGTCTCGGTCACTGCGGCATCGAATCAGACAAAAGCCCGATCGAAATCACATGGCCTGCGAAGCAGGCCGGATTTTCGATGGGAAAGGTACGGTGGCGCGTATGGCCGAAGTGCTCGAATCCTATGACCTCACTGCGCCTTCGCAGGACGGCTGGGCGGTGGACTACAGAATCCGACGCGATGATGGAGAAGAACTCCACGCCGAGGTTCGCTGTTGGGAAAAGGCCCACACTGCTGCGGAACGTTCGAGTAACAATGATGCCTTAGCTGCGATCGCGGACCGGGGCATCACCAGTGCGCTCGAGTACGCGGAACTTGTGGACTCTCCGGCGATGCGTGGCGTGGTGCTGATCTCGATCTGGTTCGATCCAGCTGACCATGGCAACCTGCGCCGTCGAGTCAGCTACGAGCGCGCTCCTAGGTAGTCACGAACGGCGACGGCAATCGTTTGCGCGACAGCCGCACGCGCTTGCGTGCCTAGCCGACCGACTCTAAGACGGCGCCCGTTCGGGTGAGGAAAGGGTCGAATCGTTGTCGGGGACCACGGCGACACGCCGGACCAAGCCAAGGAAGAATGGCTCGGAAAAGCCAGCGACGAAGGTGAACAGAGCCCACGCGGCCCACGGCGTTGGTTCAGCATCGTCAGCGAGCTTAAGTTTTCACGTCGCTCTCGAGCACGAGCAGCGTGAACAACCCCGCCGTCGCGCCGATCAACGGCTGAATCCGCATCGCAGGCCAGAACGAGCGGAGATCGTCAAGCTCGACCAGACGATCGCGGACTCGGAAGATCCCACTCAGTGTCGCGCCAAGAGCGCCCGCGCTGGCGGCGAGGCCGATCATCCTCCACATCCCACCCCGACCGACCTCGTTGATCGCCGCCGACAGCGCGAGCAACAGCGAAAACAGGATGGGGATCAGAAGTGTTAGGTAGCGGCACTTCTGCGCTGCACGTGCGCGCCGCTCCATCCCGGCCTCAGCGCGCAGCTCGTACAGCTTCTTCAACGACCGCGCCGCGTCCAGCTGGACCGGGCGGTCAACGGGGCCGTTGCTTCGGGCCGCAAGGAACGCCTGCAGCTTGCTCGACTCGAGGTGATCACTCCACCGATGCCACATGTTTGGCGCCTTGTCCCGCTGCGCTTCGTACTCGAGCTGTGTCCACACGTAGGAGACATCTCCCAGGAAGAGCAGCTCCTGCTTCAGTTCGTTCGCGAGATCCCAGGCCGAATCGATCGAGAGGCTCTTGAGGTCCCTCGTCAACAGATCCTCAGATCGCCGCCGCACCCCCGCCGTTCGAAGCGGTGCCTCCTGATCGTCGAGATCGAGCAGGTTGCGCCCCTCCGCTACATACCTCTGCACGTGCCCAAGTGCTTTCGCCAACTCAGGGTTCCGCCGACGGTAATCCGACAACGCCCGGCCCGGCGCACCAAATGCGGTTGCAACGCCACTGCGGCGGCGCGGCATCCAACTGTTCGCGGCGACTGTAGTCGCCATTTGGAACTCCCCTCTACAACTGACGGTCACCCACCGCCCGAACGGCCGTGGAGTCGGAACGACAAGAGAATTAACGCGCGACGGCAATCAGGGACCAACCCCTCAGTAATCGAAGAGAATCCGACAAGAATCCCCCGACCGTCACACATCCCTCACCTGATCGTCCGGCTTAGCCTGGACCCCGTACCGGTTAGCAAGATCGCAGGCCACTCCAAAGTAAGCGTCCCACTCGACGTCTACGCGGAGGAGTTCGCTAAGCGCTGCATCGGGACGACCTGACGGGGCGCATGGAGAAGGCGGGACTCGGTGCCGTCTAGCCGGTCCTGCTGACATTTCGCTGGCACGAGGGGGCTTCGGGGCCCCCTCTCTCTGTCTGACGCAAAACAAAACCCCGCTCTAGCGGGGCCTTTACGAGGTGGGCGGTACTGGGCTCTACCGACAGTCGCCAGGTGCCGCATCTTCTCCACGTGCTATCGGGCCGGATGAAGATTGTGATGGAGGATGGGACGGGAGGCGAGGTCGGCCCTCGGAGACGCCGCTCACATCGCGCCGGGACATGACATGTGGACCGTCGGTGACGAGGCGTGCGTGATTGTTGACTTCGGCGGCTCGTCGAACTACGCGAAGAGGCAGTAAGCCGAGGATCGCGGGTGGCTAGGTCCGCTTCCTACACGTGGTGCGCCGCCACCTCTAGAGCGACGATCACGAGACCAGCACATGGGAGCGCGAGCACGTAGACGAGCTGTCCGGAGCGGGTCGCCCCGGCGAGGCTGGCCGTGAGGAGACCCGCGGCGAACAGGAGAACAATGCCGAGGCCTTGCGCCACCCGCAGCCCGGTCGCGACCGACCAGGTACCGACCGCCGCAAGCACCATAGAGGCAGCTCCCGGGAACCCAGCCGCGACGATCGGCCATGACCTCAGCACCTCGTGTAGCTCGTAAGAGCGGTCCGGTTCGGGGGCCTGCCGGGCTCGCGCTGTCACCACTCGCCACATCGAGTGGGCCAACCAGGCAGCGACCGCGACCACCAGCAACACTGCCGCCGCCTGCAGCGCCTTTAGAGACTGGGATTCGAGTCTTAGCCCGCCGACGGCGGCCAGCACGGTGATCGTGCCGTAGACGACGAAGGCGACCCGGTCCGCCCGACGACCGACAGCGTGTTCGCTCGAATGCGACCCGTCGCTCACGGGTGGGAGTGTTCCCGTTCATGCGATCGGACGCGCAGTTTGCTGCGCGCCGGGAAAGGTCTCACGGCGCGGTTTCTACGCGTCCCGCGCGCACCGCCTGAGTTCCTGGTCCTCGTCTGCGTAGCTGATGAACGCGTTGGTCATCGCGTCTTCGATCGAACTCCCGCTCAGCGCACCCGGGGCAGTAGAAGATGAGCTCGTCAGTGTCGAGGTAAGCGAGCCAGCGTTCCTCGTCGCCGGATAGTCAGCGTTCGCCGCACTCTGCGCACTGGGGGATGAAGACGACTTCGTCGGTGCCCACCGCGCCGGATTCTATGATCTGCGGCGCGGCCCTAAGCGACGAAGCGCTGGACGCGGAGCTTCGGAGCCCGAGCGTTGCCATTCTGCCGGGACCTTGAATGAGAAAACCCCGCGGTAGCGGGGCCTCTTTCGAGTGGGCGGTACTGGGCTCGAACCCGTGACCCCCAGCTTGTCGAGTAAGGCCGGGACTTGGACGCTTGTCCCCAGGTGTGGCCAAATGCGGAGCCCAACGGGATTTCCGGGATTCGCGTCGGACACCGTTCGTCTCGCTAAGACACGCAACGCTGACACTCTGCTGACACGCAGGAGGGAAGCCCAGGAGCATCTCGAACAGCCGTGGGTGTGCTGAGGCGCAGGAGTTGGTGGTTCACATGCACGGTGAAGCCGGTGACTTTCTTGCTCGTGTGGTTTGTGGTGCCGGTCGTGGCGCTTCTGGCTCCTGCGCTGGGACATTCGATGGGAAGCGCCCCGGTCGCGGCGCTCCAGGTTGGGCTTATCCGGCAGGGGCTCTATGAGGGCCCGGTCGACGGACTCGCCGGGCCGGCGACCAAGCAGGCGCTGAGGGGATTCGACAGGCGCTTCGGCCGAACTAATCCGTTCGACGACCGCCGGAGGTTGCGTAAGGCCTTTGGCCGTTGGGGGAAGCACGAGCTCGGGGCTCGTAGTCTTCACGTCGGCTATTCCGGGTGGGACGTTGCGGAACTACAGTTCTTGCTCGCCTGGCATGGCTTCCCCTCGGGGCTTTTTGATGGAGCGTTCGAACAGCACGTTGAGGGGGCCCTCGTCCGCTTCCAGCGCTCGGTGCATCTCCCGGTGGACGGCGTCGCCGGGCGCCAGACGATTTTCTCGTTGGAATCGACGCGACTGCCGCGTTGTCCGATCTCACTTGCCTGGCCTGTTCGTGCACGACTGACTTCCCCGTTCGGGCCGCGTGGTTTCGGCTTCCACAGCGGCATCGACCTCGGCGCTGCAGAGAACACCCCAGTGAAGGCCGCGGCCGACGGCAAAGTTGTTTGGGCCAGCTACATGGCCGGCGGATGGGGCAACCTCGTGATCCTCGTCCACGGTCGTGGCGTGCAATCTATGTACGCACATCTGTCCAGCATCGACGTTCACGTCGGGGAGCCAGTGGACAAAGGTGCGGTGATCGGACGGGTCGGCGCTACGGGCGACGCTGCAGGTCCGCATCTGCACTTCGAGGTTCGTGTCTGGGGCGCAGCAGTCAATCCGCTGCCTGCACTGAGATAGATCGACAACCCAGGTCTCGCCCCTGGCCTGTTTGAGACCTGGCACGCGAGCCTGATGCCCGGACACGATTCATCGCCGCGACAACGATAGGATCGGGCGCGAAAGCTCTGAATCCCCGGCCCGCAGGATGCCCGGCCCTTACGGCACATTCGCGCTTGGCGTCCGGCACAGGACGTGACTCGCATCGCACTGCTTCCGCGCGGTTCCTGGCTTGTAGTTCTTGCGGCCGCAGCACTCTTGGTGCCCTCAAACGCGAGTGCTCACGGTCGCTCAGGCACCATCGCCGTCGACTACCAAACTTCGGTGGTTCCTTTCCCCGCGCTGCTACGGCCAATCATTTCAGCTCGAATCCACAAGAGCGACCGCGCCGTTCGTCTAACCGTCGCGCCCGGCCACACCGCGATCATCCTCGGATACCTCCACGAACCGTTTGCCCGCCTCACCCCTAGGGGCGTCGAGGTGAACGCATCCGCGCCCACGGCGGGAGCAGCCGGGCTCACAAGAGGCTTGCCACTTCATGCGGTCGGCTGGCAGCGCCTTTCGTCAGGACGAAGCGTCACCTGGCACGACAACCGCGTGCGCGCTCTGCCCGCTGGGATCGATCGCGCCCATTGGAGGATCCCGCTCGTCCTCGATGGACAACCGACCTGGCTTCAAGGGGACATTTGGCGTGTTCCCGCACCAGCCTGGTGGCCGTGGCTCCTCACCGGCGTGCCGTTTGTGTTGCTCTCGCTGCTTGTCTTCTTTCGGCGAAGGTCGCTAGTCCCCCTCGCTGCAGCCGCCTTCGGCATCGCCGCCGGCGTAGGACTGGTCATGGCGGCAGCGGGATTTGCCTTCGACCCTTACGCCACGAGCGGGAAATGGGGCGAGGTCGGAACTGAGCTGGTCTTCGTGCTCGTCGGCGTCGCGGTGATCGCCCTCGGCTCGCCAAAGACGCGTGGGATGGCTGGCGGGGCGCTGGGCCTTCTCGGAATCTGGGTCGCGCTCATCAATTATCCGGTGCTTCTGCACCCGATTGTGCTCTCGATCTTCCCTCCCACCGTGACACGTGCTCTTGTCGTGCTGACGGTCTGGTCCGCCGCCGCGGCCTTCGCGCTAGGACTCGTCGTCTACCTCGACCGTGCGCAACAAGCGACCGAGGGCGAACCTCCTTGGTGACCTCCGGTCGCAAGGGTGTGCAAGCTTCGCCTGAGCGGGAGCGATTCATGTGAGGCTCGAGCAGAGGTCGCTCACGAGGTGGCGCTGGGGAGTGCGGCTGGATCACGCATGATGTTGAGCGTCTTGACGCACGATGTGATTGTCCTCATTGCGGGCCTTGGCGCTGCGGGGCAGGTGCTCGTCGCGACCTTCGTGTTGGTTGGCGTTCTGGAGGTCTTTGGCGTCGGCGGGCCGCTCCGTGCCCTGCGTGAGGGCGTGGCGGGGTATGAGCTGTGGCTGGCCTTCGCCGTTGCGGCCATTGCGACGGGAGGGAGTCTCTTCTTCTCTGAGATTGCGCATTTCGTGCCGTGTGAGCTGTGCTGGTTCCAGCGGATCTGCATGTATCCGCTTTCGATTACGACGTTGCTCATGGCGCTCGCGAACGACTACAGGGCTGCGCGTTACCTCCTTCCCCTGCCGATCGTGGGCGCCGGGATATCCGTGTACCACCTGCTCGTGGAGAACGGCGTCGTCTCGCAATCGAGTTCGTGCCTGATATCGGCTCCGGGCGGTTGTGGAGTGAAGTGGATCAATGAGTTCGGCTACATGACGATCCCAACGCTCGCGCTGACCGGGTTCGCGTTGGTGTTCGTGTTTCTACTCCTCGCCGTGTTCGAGCCACGCGGCTACGGTGAGAGCGGATGACTCGAGCAAAGAAGGCGAGGCAGCTTCGGCGCGAAGCCGCTGTGCCGCCTGTTCGCCGCAAGGGCGAACGCAGACGCGCATCGCCGAAGGTGCTGCTTTCTGTTGCCGTCGCGGCGCTTGCGATCGGAGGGGTGGTCGCCGGGGTCGCTTACACGGTCGCCGGCAAGAACGGCTCGTCGGCGAAAGTCCCCTCGCGGGGAACGTTGACGAACGCGCTTCCTGGCGCCGCGTCAGGACAGAAGCTGTTTGCGGGCATACCGCAGCACGGGAACCTCCTCGGATCGCCCACCGCGCCCGCGACGATGATCGAGTACGTCGACCTCCAGTGCCCGCACTGCCGCGATTTCGAAACGACGGTTATGCCGACGATCATCCGTCGCTTCGTCCGAACCGGCAAGCTCAAGGTTGTCGCGCGTCCGATCGCCTTCATCGGCCCTGATTCAGTACTCGGACGCGACGCCGCGCTCGCGGCTGGTCAGCAGAACCGCATGTTCAACTTCATGCAGGTCACGTACTACAACCAGGGGATTGAGAACACCGGGTGGCTTGATGATGCGTTCGTTCAGACGGCCGCTGCAAGCGTTCCCGGGATGGACGTGCCACGGCTCGTTAACGCAATCGGCTCACCAGCGGTCGCTAACCAGGCTAAAGCGTTTGCAACACAAGCGACCGCTGATCGTATCCCTGGAACGCCCGCGCTGTACGTCGGCTCCAGCCACGGCCGCCTGCAATATTCGCCTGCCGACATAGCGACCCTGACAACAGCCATCCGGCGGGCACTCCAGTAATGGGCCGCCACAATGCAGCGAACCGTGACAAACGAAACCCCCGTGCCTGCGGGGGTTTCTCTTAGTGGGCGGTACTGGGCTCGAACCAGTGACCCCCAGCTTGTCGAGCTGGTGCTCTCCCAACTGAGCTAACCGCCCAAATTGTGCCATTTTGCAGGCACTTTTACATACTTCTTACAACTTACGCTCTCCCAACTCTTTCAAGAGCGCGCAATCCGAGGCGATTCTAGCCAAGGCTCCACAAAGACGACTGGGGAGAGCTCGACAGCTCATGAGCTGGTCTTCCGAAGCTCGGCGTCTGGAAATGCCTGAAGAAACCAGCCCGCGATGCTCGCGGGGACGGCTGCCCCGAAGTACGGATAGATAAGAACGAGTGCCCGCTCGCCACCTGCGTTGGGCGTGTGGGTGGCAATGCCGAGGACGTCGCCCGAGGCGGTGCTCGGCTCTCTCCCCCACGCCTGTCGAAGCTGCTCTTCGTGGAAGGGCCGCCCCTCGCCCGGCCCGCTGACGCTCCATACGAGTTCGCCCTCCGCCTCGCTCGAGACCCACTTGAAACGCTCGGCCTCGGGGTTCCCGAGCGGCTGAGGCCAGTCCTCGAATCCCGACTCCCAGTCGCCCGAGCTCACACCGAGGTGAGCTTCGTCCCGCCGCGCCTGATCCGCTTCTCGACGAGCTCGAAGCGCTCGGGATTCGCAAGCTCGGTCGTGAGTAGCTGTGAAAACTCCGCGCCCATCAGCCGATCGGTCGAGATCTGAAAAAGCTCCGCGATATCGATTGCCTTCGCGAGCGACGGAGTGGCCTTCCCGTTCATCCAGGCGCTCATCGTCGCCTCCGACACGCCGAGCAGCTGGGCGGTGAAGTGCTGGCTGAGCCCATGCAGACCGAGCAGCCGGACGAAGTTGTCCTGGAATGTCGACGGTGCTCGATCCTCTGCCACCTCGCTGAAGATACTTGAAGTCGAACCCACCCTCCGGTCAGACGCCCCCGATGGCGCCGGGACAACATGACGCAAGACCTATGGCCGCCCGGGAGCGGGTGCTCTCGCTTGTGAGCAGATGGCTCACGTCACACTTCCGTCCAGAACCGTGACCTGTCTCTCCGCCGCGGCGGCCTCGTCTAACTACGCACTCATGGCGCCGGCGGCGCCCGCCTGCCGCGCTCTTCTTATATGTACCGCATCTGCCCCGGGCCGGCGACGGATGCCCGCCGCTACGCATTTCCGCGCGGGGCGCGTTGCGCCGATCGGTCAGGGCCAGACCGTCTGCGTCCGCGGTCACTCGGCCGCCGCCTCCGGCGACTCGAACCCGTCGTTGTCGCCGCCGGGCTCGAAGAAGAAGCTGCCCGCGTCGCCGAGCAGGTAGTACCGGTCGGGCTGAAGCTCCGCGGCTCCCTCCTTCTCGGATTTACGGCTTGGAGGCCCAATGTGCGCCGCGTCGGGCGCAAGAGGATCTCACGGAAGCAAGAACCTTGTGGGCGGATGGCAGCGGCCTCGGAAATCACGTGAACGCGCCGTCGCAGTTGTCGGCGAAGCCGTCGCCGTCTGGCCAGACGGCGTAGACGCCGTACGCTAAGCGCGCCAAGGGGGGCGGGCGCTACATCTACCGCTACCGCTGGGTAACGCGGACGCGCTACGTCACGCAGACGCAGACTGTACGGAACCCGGTCTACTGGGACACGCTCTCGGGAGCGCAGGCGTTCTACCGCGACCAGCCGTACCCGTACAACGCAGGCACGTGCTGAGACTCGCAGGCTGAACCTGCTGAGGCGCTCCACGCGCGGTAGCAGTCGGTAACGGACTGGCGTCCCGACTGCTACGCGATCAGTCCTTCAGGGGGCGGGTCAGGTGTCGCTGGAGGTCATATGACGTGGGGCGAAGAGCTCTTCGAGTCGCTGCATCTCCTCGGTCGTACCGACGCCGATGATCACGTCGCCCTCGCCCAGAACGGCATCGGCGCCCGGCGTCGCGTCGAACGTCCCATCGGGCTTCCGCAAAGCCACGATCACCGCGCCTCCCGTCACGTTCCGAATCCGAAGCTCGCCGATGGTCTTGCCGGTCTGGCCGCACTCCCGCGTCACCTCGATCTCCTCGAAGCGCATGCCGGGCAGCGGGCCGCCGGCGGTAGTGACGATGTCGAGGAAGTCGGCAACCTGAGGCTTGACGACCAAGTTGGCAAGGTGGAGGCCGGCGTGAGAGTAGGGCTGCACGACCCGATTCGCGCCCGCGAGGACGATCTTCTTGGCGGCCGACTCGTCTGATGCGCGCGCGACGATTACGAGGTCAGGACGCTGGGCGCGCGCCGAGAGCGTGATGTAGAGATTCTTCTCGTCGGAATCGACCGAGGCGACGAGGCCCCTCGCGAACGCGATGCCCGCCCGCTGGAGATCAGCGTCCTCTGTCCCGTCGCCCAGTACGACGAGGAGTCCCTCGCTCTGGGCTGCCTCGACCGGCTCGGGATTGATGTCGACGACGACGAAGGGAATCCCAATGTCTTTGAACTCCGCAGCGACGCGGCGGCCCACTCGGCCGTAGCCACAGATGATGACGTGGTCGCGGAGCTCCTCGATGACCCTCTTCCTCCTTCGCTCGATGAGCGCTTCGCTGACGAGGCCGCGGGTCATGACGTCCACGATCACGCCCGCGAGGTAGAGGAAGACTGCCACGCCTGCAAAGAGCAGGAAGACGGTGAAGATCTTTCCCGCGTTGGACTCGGGCGCGCTCGCGAGCCCGGTGAGCGTGGTTGAGACGACCGCTCTGTAGAACGAGCCGACCCACCCCTCGTCGAGGATCATCTGGAAGCCGATCGTTCCAGCGACGAGGATGCCCACGAAGACCGCACATGCGATAACGAAACGACGGAAGTTTCTGCTCGTCACGCCGCGATCGTAGGCCGAAGTTCGGCGTACTTGGAAGTGAGTGCGTCACGAGGCACCTTTTGAGCCGGCGCCGGTGAGATCCTCGTGGTCGGACTCGAGCCCAAAAACGCCGTGTGACGGAGCCGTCGGATGAGACTCACGACGCCGGAGTCCCACGCCTGCGGGGTAACCCTCCCTCGGGGACGCGGCTTCAGGTCGTCAAGTAGGCGACGAGCGCTCTGAGCTGATCGTCGGGGATGATCCCGCCCCAGTGCGGCATGCTCACGATCGGCGCCCGCCCGATCACACTGCCGGAGCGGATCACGGCGATGATCTTGGCATCGGTGTTGAACTGCTTGCGGAAGGCGACTCCCGAGAGCGGCGGGATCGTCTTGTCCGGTGATTGCGGGTTCGGCACCCCACCAAGCCCATTCGGACCATGGCAGTTGATGCAGCCGTCGCGGACGTAGAGCGCTGCACCTTCGACCGCCGCGCCGTGCTTCCCGCGCGGCTCTCGTCGAGTTCGCATTCGCCCACGACCTCGCGCAACCAGGTTCGACGATCGGCGGACGGCCTTGATGCCGACTCCACTTTCCAACCGACGCCCGCGGCGAATGACACCGCCGCCACACTGACCGAACTGGCGATAAGAGTTTCGAGCCCAAGGGACGGGACGCAACCGCGGCGATGCGGAGAACTACCGAGCAGGGATGCGTCGATCAACCGATGAGGGGAGCGGTCTGCCACTCGATGATGTGCGGACTGCCACGAGAGGATCTCCACGAGTGCAATCGCTTGATGTCTGCTCAGGTCACGGCGGGCACGTCGCCCTCGCCGCTCCGGCCGCCGGTCGCCGCCGCTCGAAGGAGGCTGAACACCATGCGCACCCCGCCAACGGCCCGGTTCAGGGCCGACAGTCAGCGGCTCGCCAATGAGCTCATACGCGGCGATTTGGGCTGAGGCTGAGGACGCTCCCGCTTCCGGCTGCGTCGCCTTGGCCGACGAGGGATTAACGCTCACGGGCGGCCAAGCGGTCGGTGAAGCACGACTCGTCCGCTACACCGACGTGCTCGGGGTAGAGATCGTGCGCGATCGGTCGTTGCGGCTGAACGGCTACCCGACGCTGCGGATCGAGCGGCGCGGTGCGCCACCGCTGCGCGTCAGCACGATCGGGCTCGGGGTCCTGGGCGAGCTGAACGAGCTCCTCGCGAGCGCGATCGCGAATGAGCAGCCGCAGCTGGTCGGGATCATCGTCCCCCTCCGGAAGCGGGTGTTAGCGGACGCGGCGGCGCTGGTCGAGCAAGGCCCCCCGTTCGATCTGGAAGCGGTCGGGATCGAGCGGCACGACGTGCTGCTCTCCGAGCGCGAGGTGATCTTCCTGTTCGAGGGGACGCAGTTGGACGAGACGATCCAGCGGCTGCTGCACGACCCGTCGGTGTGGCAGGCCGCGTCGGGCTGGGCGCGGGTGATCGCGGGCCCGCCGCGGCTCGCCGAGCAGCGCTTCGGCTGGCACAGCGGCCGACGGATCCTCTGACGGCACTCCCCGAGGTGTCCAGGCGCGGGTCCGACCTATGGGGTGTCAAAACTCGGTCATCGGCTGCAAGGCCTTGCGTGTGTTCGTCCTGATTTGCTTGTTCGCCATCCGCGGCATTGGTCCGGCGCAGATCCCGGTCGCCGTCAGAACCCGAGACCGATCCCGGTCCGCCCGCGCGCCTGACGCGCCGCCTGGCGCAGGCCAACCATTCCCGTCGGCCGTTCGTCGTCGACGACGGGGAGGTGGTGGAAGCCGTACTCGGTCATCAGCGTCACCGCCGCCTCGATCGGCGTCGCCGCCGGGACCGCGACGGGCTCGGCCGTCATCCACTCGCGGACGCGCGCCTCGCTCGGGTGGACGCGGCCCGCGAACGCGCGCAACAGGTCGCGAGAGGTGAGGATGCCGATCAGCCGCCCGTAGTCGGCGACAAGGGCCGAGCCAAGGTCGCCTGCGCGCATCTTCTCGGCGACCTCCCCGAGCGTGTCCTCGGGGGCAACGACAAGCGGATCGGTCGACATCACATCTGCGACCGTCGCGCCGTCCTCGCCTTCAGCATCGCGCGCTAACTCCAACCGGAGCGCGGCCAAACCGTGGACGCTTGCGGCGTCGAGCTCAGCCTCGACCGCCACGGCGCCCGGGGCGGCGGGCGCCTCGGGTGGGCTCTCGACGCCGGCGAAGGCGCCGAGGAAGGGCGCCAGGTAGCGGCCGACGATCTTCGCCGGCGGCCACCAGAGCGGCTCGGGACTGGCCTCCGAGACGTCGCCCGCGCCGCCGGTGAGCTCGTGCCTCAGGTAGCGCGGCCGTCGTCCCGTCAGCAGCAGCCCGCGCAGCACCGGCCGGAACGGCTGTGGCGCAAGGTCTGCGCCGGCGTTGGCCGCGATCATCTCGGCGGCTGCATCTGCCTGCTGCGTAGCGATTCCGCCCTGCTTGACGGGGAAGCTGGTGATGTCACCGGCGGCGAACACGTCGGCAAGACCGTGCACCTGGCCGTGCGCGTCGACGGGTAGGAATCCCTCGACCGTCTGCGGCAGGCCGTCGATCCGCGGTCCGCGCAGACGTGGCAGAGCGACCACGCGGTCGGCCGCGATCGTTCCCTCGGGGACGAGGCGCAGCTCCCCCTCCACCAACTCGACCGGCGCAGAGCCCGTCTGAAGCGCGATTCCCCGCTCCTCCAACAGCTGCCGCACCGCCTCGCTCCCCGCCCGCCCGAACAGCTGCAGCGGCGCCTCCTCAGGGGTGACGAGCGCCAACTCGACGTGAACGAGTTCGCGCTCCGCGAGGTAGGCCGCCGTCATCAGGGCAAGCTCGTAGATCGGCAGCGACCAGACGGCTCCCCAGGGCACGACGAAAGCGACCCGCCCGACCTGACCGGCGACGATCTCCGCGAGCAGCGTGCGCATCCTCTCGGTATCCGCCGGGCCGCGGAAGGTCAGGGCGCCGGGCACGGCCGGGGTCGGACCGGCTCCGCAGGCGACAAGCAGAACGTCGTAAGAAACGGAGCTACCGACCGAGGTGTGGGCAAGCCGGCTTCCGGCGTCGACGCTGGTGAGTGCCCCCGGCGAGAAGATCGCCCCGGCGGCCGCGGCCAGCTCGCCCAGGTCGAAGTGCCTCACCTCACCGAGACCGAACGGCTCTGCGACGGCGAGCGGCCGATACCAAAACTCAGGCTCGGGCGCCAACATCTCCACACTGACGCGACCGTCCCCAAGCTCCCGCAAGGCGAGCGCGGCCTCAAGGGCCGCGACGCCCCCGCCGGCGATCAGTACCCGCGTCGCCACCTCAACCATCTCCTCCGAGCAGCTCCGGCGACGATAACACTCCACCGGCGGATCCAAACCCACCCGCGCGCCTCTCGCTCCGCCCCGGCGTGTGTCAGTCGCCCACGGCGGTCAACCGACGGGCGGCGCCCCCTCCGACGGCGCCCCGGGTCAGCAGCCGAAGCGCCGGGTCTGAACACCAAGTCCCCGTGGCCTACATCAAGACACTGAAGACCGGCGAGCGCAGCGTCTCTAGCTGTTGGCCTTGCGGACGACGGGGACCAGGACAGGGCGCGTGGCGGACGACCTGGTGGCTGACCGAGCCGAGCAGGAGGCTGGCGAACCCGCCGTGGCCTCGGTTGCCAACCACGATTAGGTCGGCGTCTCACGCCTCCCGGAATAGCACTTCGGCCGGTTGCCCTTGCGGCGATGAGGTACAACCGCGGGCTGGATCGTGACAAGGACGGCATCGCCCGCGAGAAGCTCTGAGCGGGACGCCAGGGGCGATTTGCGACCCCGTCCTGGGAGGCGGATGATGCCTCGGATGGATGATCCGATCGAGCTGCTTCGGGAAGGGGGGCGCTCCGCGCTTGAGCTTTCGGAGCGTCTCTACGACAGCATCGATCCCCTTCTAGAGAAGGACCCATGGGAGGGACATGACGAGGCGGCTATTTCAATCGTTCGCAACGCGGCCCTAGAAATACGCCGGCAGGGGCTTTGGCTGTTGGGTGAGTCTGATATGAGGGGGAAAGATCCAACATGACCGACAACCGAGACACCGGGGATCGCCGAAGCGAACGTGAAGCTTGACGACGCGATCAGCCACTTGGAGAGGGCTGCAGCGCGGAGGACGTGGGCCATCCCGCTTCCGCACACATCGCTCCGGGTTGCAGCACCTTTCGGAAGCTAAGTCAAAGCTTCGCAGCGATCTATAGCGCTCCTACATCCATCTCGCAGCCCCCGCGTCTGGCGTTCTGAATGTCGCGTTTTGGCGTAAGTGCGACAGGGGCCCGGCTGAGCGCGCGGTTTTAGCTTAATGGGGATGCTCGCCCGTTGGCACATTGGCGGGCGGTTGTCTCGTTTCCTGGCGGAGCTGGTGTAGTCCGGCCACACGTGTCCGATCCTCAAGCGGGATTTGCTTCACGAGTGGTTAACGCAGCAGCAATCTGCGTCGCGAAATGGTTAACGAGGCAGCAACGTGCGCAGCGGACACTTCGGCTGGCGGATTGGACTGCCGAGACGCGGAGCGGTTGTGGGCGAGAGGCTTCTCAGGTTCCGAGGTGTTGGCTTGAGGCTGAGCATCGCGCTGCTTGTCGTGAACCTGGTGGCGCTGGCGATCGTCTACAGCGCAACCGTGCCTTCGTTGGGAAGCCGGCTTGTGGCGGCGCGAGAGGCTGCCCTGCTCAGAGATGCCCGCTACCAGCGAAAGGTCTATGAGAGCGCGCCGCTCGGTCCGGATTTCATCAGCAACGCCTCGGCCGCGAGCGACGCTCGTGCGACGCTGCTGGCTCCGTCGAAGCCGCTGTCGGGAGAGGTTCTCAGCGTCAAAGAGGACTCGCGCACTGGGGCAAGCGCAGCAGACATCGAAAACGACCCGGTGGCGAGGCGGGCGGCGGCGACGCATGCCGCCGTAGGCGGGGTTGTGGCGCGTGCCCACGAGCGCCACGCCGAGGCCGCCGTCCCGCTCGCGTCCGACGGCACCGTCTTGCTTCTCTCGGCACCGCTCCGCGCCGAGTCGCGCAGCGCGGCGCTGATCAGTCACCGCATCCTGCTCGCAGCCGGCGCGGCGGTGCTTGCGGTTCTCCCGCTCGGCTACCTCTTTGCCCGCATCCTCGCGCGCCGGATCGGACGCCTGAGGGTAGCCGCGAGACGGATCGCCGAGGGGCAGTTCGACGATCCGATCGAGGATCCGAGCCGCGACGATCTTGGGCAACTAGCCCAAGAGTTGGAGACGATGCGCGGGCAGCTCGCGCGGCTCGACAGCGCCCGCAAGGAGTTCATCGCCAACGCCTCACACGAGTTGCGCACGCCACTGTTCTCGATCGGTGGATTCCTCGAGATGCTCGACGCCGAAGATCTCGATCGCAATACGCAGCGCGAGTTCATCCAAACGACGCGAGAGCAGCTCGACAGGCTGACCCGGCTCTCCCTTGACCTGCTTGATCTGGCACGGCTGGACGTAGGCCGCATGCCTCTCTCGCGCGAGCCAGTTGGCCTTAGCCGGGTCGCCGCGTTGGTCGTTCTTGAACTGTCTACCACCGCGAAGAAGCAGCGACACAGACTCGACCTAAGCGTTCGCGGAGACATCGTCGCTCTCGGCGACCACGAACACATCGCGCGCATCGTCCGCGTGTTCGTCGAAAACGCGCTTCGCCATACGCCACCCGGAACCGCCATCTCGGTCATCGTCTCAGGCGCCGACGATCGCGGGCGGATCAGTGTCGAAGACACAGGACCGGGCATCGCCGCATCTGAACTCAACCTGATCTTCGAGCGCTTCTACCGGATCGAAGGCACCGTCGCCTCAGGCAGCGGCCTCGGCCTCTCCCTTGCGCAACAGCTAGCCGCGCTCATGGACGGCAGGATCGACGTCAACTCAACCCCAGGACGCACCATCTTTTCGCTCGCGCTACCCCGGCACCTGCCAGCGAACCAGCCGAGGCTAGAGACGCACGCCCTCGCGTGACTGCGCTACCGACTGCGCACCCAGAACAGGGACGCCAGATACCGGCCGACCACCACCGCCGGTGTCGCCTTCTGTTGGAAACGCGACAGCGACTGGCTTGGCGTGCGTTCCACCGCGATCGAGAAGCTCGCATGACCCTAGATCTGCGACAACGCCGTCGCGACTGCCTCAACGTCAGCGATCACGCCGAACACCCCGTTTTCAACCGTCACCATCTCGAGAGCAGCGCGGTGCGCCTCCGGATCGCCCGAGCCGCAGGCATCGCTTACTAACAGGCACTCGAAGCCGCGGTCGTTGGCCTCGCGCAGCGTGGAATGAACGCAGACGTCGGTCGTTACGCCGGCCAGGATCAAGGCACGAATCCCGTTCGCCGCCAGAATGGCCGCGAGGTCGGTTCCCCAAAACGCGCCATTGGCGCTCTTGTCGATCACGAACTCCCCCGGGAGCGGTTCGAGCTCCGAGACGATCTCGAACCCTCGCTCGCCGCGAATCAAGAAGCGACCGAGCGGCCCAGCTTTGCCAATCGCTGAAGTTCCCGCTCGAACTCTCGCACGCGCGTGTGGCGCCAGTTCGCCGAGATCCGGCCGAAACCCCTGGCGCGTGTGTATCACGGTGAGCCCCGCGCCGCGCGCAAGTTCGAGCAGGCGGCGGGCAGGCAGGATCGCCGAACGAACGCCGTCCAGCTCATAGCCCATTGCGGCCAGATACCCCTCCGGGTCGAGGAAGTCTCGCTGCATATCATTGCGGCTCGGGGCGCACGCGCCGCTCCCCACCACCCGTGTGCTGTAACGCCCGCAGCTACGAACGTCTCAAGCGTGGCGGAGCACACTATGCGGCGTCCCGGCTCGAGGCGCTGCTGAAGACTGAGCGGCACCAGGCGACGAGGCAGTTCACGACGCGCGTCCCGGCGCTGGCCGGCGACCTTGGGCTTCAGCTAGCCGACTTCGACTGGGAAGAGAGCTTCTGATCCTGCTCGGAACGGCGTTGCGCATCTCGGCGAGGCTTCATCAAGCGATGCCGACGACGTACTCGTCCCCTAGCTCAAGGCGTCCGAGGAACTTCGCCGCGCGCTCGACCTCGACCGCACCTCCTACTAGGGAGAGTTCCTCGACCTCGTGGACTCAGCTCTACGACAGAACGTCGAGAAGGCTCGGCTGCGAGTCGAGACAGCACTGGCCTGCTCTTCGGCCCGCTGGCGCACCTCCTGTTCGAGCCGCCGCTCGGCCAAGCGACGGGGGCGAAGCTGCCGCTGCTCGGACCGACGCTGCCTCTCCGCCTCTTTCAGCCGCGCCGAAACGGCACGACCTAACTATCGGCTCATTAACCACTGGTGAGAAGCGGTTGGGGCCGGTGGAGCCGGAGCCGAGTGTGTCGCGCTCGAGCAATAGCGGCCGTTGGCAGCCGAGCTCGACGAGGTAGTAGAGCGCAACCGCACCCACGATCCCCACGCCCACGACGACGGCGTCACTCCGCTCGGGCGCCATATAGCGGAGCGGAGGTTTACACCTCCGCTCCCCTTCTGCGTTCGTCTACACGCCGGCGGTCATGCCGGAAGGAACCGTCGTACGCTCGTCGATCGGGACGTACGACCGCTCGTCCGCGCCGGTGTAGATCTGCCGCGGACGGGCGATCTTCTGCTCCGGATCCTGGATCCCCTCCAGCCACTGTGCGAGCCAGCCAGAGGTGCGCGGGATCGCGAACATCACCGGGAACATCGCCGCTGGCAGTCCCAGCGCCTGGTAGATGATCCCGGAGTAGAAGTCGACGTTCGGGTACAGCTTGCGGCTGACGAAGTACTCGTCCTCGAGCGCGATCTTCTCGAGCTCGAGCGCGATGTCGAGCAGCGGGTTGCGGCCGGTCACCTCGAACACCTCGTCGGCGACCTGCTTGATGATCTTCGCCCGCGGGTCGTAGTTCTTGTAGATCCGATGGCCGAAGCCCATCAGCCTGGTTTCGCCTGCCTTGACGCGTGCGATGAACCCGGGGATGTACTTCGCGTCGCCGATCTCCGTCAGCATCTTCAGCACGGCCTCGTTCGCGCCGCCGTGCAACGGCCCGTACAGCGCAGCCCCCGCGCCGGCGAGCGCTGAGTAGGGATCAACCTTGCTCGATCCGATCGAGCGCATCGCGTTCGCCGAGCAGTTCTGCTCGTGGTCTGCGTGCAGGATGAACAGCACCTCGAGCCCGTGCTCGATCGCCGGCTCGGCGAGGTACTTCGGCTCGGCGATGCGGAACATCATCGAGAGGAAGTTCGCCACGAAGCCGAGGTCGTTCTCGGGATACACGTACGGCAGGCCGCGGCTGTGCCGGTACGACCACGCGGCGATCGTCGGCACTTTCGCGATCAGCCGCACGACCTGCTGCATCCGGGTCTCCGGGTCGTCGACCTTCGATGCCTCGGGGTAGAACGTCGACAGCGCCGCGACGACGCTGACGAGCATCCCCATCGGATGCGCGTCGTAGCGGAAGCCCTGCATCAGGCTCTTGACGTTCTCGTGCAGGAATGTGTGGTGCGTGATCTCGTCTGACCAGCGGGCGAGCTCGGCGTTCGTCGGCAGCTCGCCGAAGACGAGCAGGTACGCGGTCTCCAGGTAGGTGCTCTTCTCCGCGAGCTGCTCGATCGGGTAGCCGCGGTAGCGCAGAATGCCGCAGTCGCCGTCGATGTAGGTGATCGCGCTGCGCACCGAGGCCGTGTTCAGGAACGCCGGGTCGTAGCTCACGAGACCGAAGTCGTCCGCTGCAAGCTTCGCCTCTCTGAGCGCTGTGGCGCGGATCGCTCCCTCTTGGATCGGAACATCGAACGAGAGCCCCGTCCGGTTGTCGGTAATCGTCAGGGTTTCGGGCATCGTCCAACCTCCTTCTCGGGCTGATGTCCTGATGCTCGCCCCGAGCGCGCGACTCCGAATCGGGCGTGACGCGGATTCGGCTTCGGCGAACTACGGAGCTGTCAGTACTGACGTTCCGCCGGCTGCCACTTCGTGAGCGCGGTCACAGAATCCCCCGCACCGTCGAAATCCGCTTTAGGCGACTCCGTTCGCTGGCTAACTGGGAGGTGGGCGCTTTCGTCGGCCGCCTCGGGGCAGGACATACAAGGCCAGGAGGGCGACGACGATGACCGCCGCTGCGATAGCAACGATGGCGACGGTGGAGGCGGCTACAAATACCCGGGCATTTTAGCCTCATCGTTCGCGGGTCCGAACCGCCTCTCAGAGGAAGGATTGACCACCTCCTTCCGTCCTCGCGACGATCGCGGCGTAAGCGGGTCCGCGGCGGAACGAGATCGCGGCTACACTGCGTCAGCGCGTAGGTTCTAGCGCGGAAGCCGCTTGAGGCTCCGAGGTTCCTCTTCGACTTGCGAAACCTGGCCTGAGTGCACCCAGGAGGGCTCGACTCGAGTTCTCCAACCTGAATAGGAACGTTAGGAGCAACATATGTTTGCCACTGTTAGACGCTACGAAGGCATCCACGCGAGCAAGAAGGCCGAGCTGACGAAGAAGGTCAACGAGACTCTGGCACCGCGTCTGAGCAAGCTGCCTGGTTTCGGCAGCTACTTCCTGATCGACACCGGCGAGGGCGTAATGAGCTCGATCGGCCTCTTCGACACGTCGGCGCAGGCGAACGAGTCGACGCGTGTCGCATCTGAGTGGGTGCGCGACGAGAAGCTCGAGAGCATCCTCGTCGATCCCCCGAAGGTGACCGCCGGCGAGGTCATCGTCCACAAGACGAACCGCTCGATCAAGGCGTAAGCGCCTATCTCGTCGCAGGGAAGGCCCGCAGAGGGCGGGCCTTCCCCGGCGCGAGAGAGACCTATGAAAAGGATTGCGACCTCAGTTTCCCCAATTGAGACGACGACATATCACCGGGACCGTCGCAGTTGCACTCCTAGCCACCGTCGCCGTTACTGCTGCGCCTGCGCGGGTCGAGAAGGCTTCTGAGAAAGGCTGCAACGTACGGCTGAGAGGCTTAAAGACGCTGAGTGACCCGCAGCGCAACCTCGTCAACCTGCACCCGAAGAACACAACGCTCGCGGCGATCAATGCGCTCGCCCAGCCTCACCCGACCCCGAAGACACGATCGACCCAGTTTGAGCGTCAGGTGTGGCGAATTGTCGTTCAAATCACCAAGTTCAAGGCTGAAGGCGACAGCGATATCCATCTTGTCTTGTTCGATGCTGGTGCCTACGGGATCGCGGAGATGCCGGCGGCGCAATGCATCCCCAAGAATGGACGTGCCCGCAAGGCGATCATTGCCGCCCGCAAGAAGTTCACAACCCGCTGCGGGCAGCCAACGAATCAGTGGCAGGACCTTGGGGTGGTCGTGGAGATCAGTGGTGTCGGCTTCTTCGACATCCCGCACACGCAGAAGCCACACGCATTGAACTTCGCCGGGTTACACCCCATCACCGGTTTGAAGTTGTTCCCCCATGGCTGCTGAGCCTGACTCCTGCACTGGGTGTAGCCGCTCTTGCTTCCCGACGTGGCGCTCTTCAGGGCGCTTCGTCGTTTGCAAGCCGCTCCTTGAATAGGATCGAATGGACGGAACGAACGTGTGTCGTCAAAAGGGGGTGCGTCTTCAGCACTATCCTGTGGGTCGTAATCATCGTCGTTGCTCTCCTCGCGATGGGCTATTTCGCGCGCGGGCGGCGCCGCTAAGCGGCGGAGTGCGACGAACACGACGGGGCGCTCCCTCCGGGGGCGCCTCGTCGTTCGGGCGTGCTTTCCGGGCCTGGCGAGTCATCAGCCGCTACTTCGCCCGAACCGAAGTCAACCGGCAGCTCCAACACACCCGTAGGCAGCTACGCGCCCAGCGGCGAGCCCGCACGGCAGGCCGCCGCTCCGCTCAGCCGCCGCCCGACAGCAACCACGCCGCACAACCGCACAACTGACCGCCCGCCAAAACACACCGCTCCTCCCGCAAGCTGTCGCCTTTCCGCCAAAACGCGACGGCCATGCACTTCGACACGAGCAGAGCGAACTACTGCTTGCCGCGGCCAGGCTCGGCGGAGCCCGTCGTCGGATCGCGGCGCCCAAGCGGCGCACGATGTGGTCGCTCTTTTCTGGTTTTGGCTTTCCCCGCACTCGCGCGTCAGTCGTCGTGCCGGTGTTTCCAGAAGAACCAGCACACGGCCGTCAGGATCGCGAGTGGAATCACGATCGATCCGAAGATGACGAACGCCGTCGCCTGATCGCCGGCAGCGGCAACAACATCCGCGGCTCGCCCCACGAGATCATCTCGCTGCGTTCCTCCGGCGTACACCTTCAGTTTCAATAAGGGCCGATTTCGATCAGGCGCTCCTCGCTGATCCCGAAGTGGTGGGCGACCTCAGGGAGACAACCCGTCACACCTCCCGGCGAAGCCTCTCCGGGTCGTGCGCGTAGAGCCGCACGAGTGGGCCGCGGTAGATCGTGATCTTGTCCGGCAGCACCCCGCCGCAGTGGCTGCCGCGTCTGGTGAGCGGAACACCACTGGACGTTCTGGCGGCGCGCTTCGCCGCCTTCTGGCTCTGGTCGGAATCCCGATCGCGTTCGATCGCCGTCCCCGGCGGCGACGCCTCGGGATCGCGCTAGACACGCAGGAAGGCCGGCCCTCTGGCCGGCCTTCTCGCTGAAGCGACCGCTTAGGTTCTATGGCCAGCTTGCCTTACATCATTCCGCCCATGTCGCCCATGCCGCCCATGCCGCCGCCCATGCCGGCTCCGGCCTTTTCGGGTGGCTCGGCGACGATCGCCTCGGTCATGAGGATGTTCTTCGCGATCGAGGCCGCGTTCTGCAGCGCCGAGCGCGTGACCATCGTCGGGTCGATGATCCCCGCCTTGACCAGGTCTTCGACTTCGTTCGTGTCGACGTTCAGGCCCTGGCCCTTGGCGGCCGTGCGGACGCTGTTCACGACGACCGAGCCCTCCAGACCCGCGTTGTAGGCGAGCTGGCGGAGCGGCTCCTCGAGCGCGCGGACGATGATCTGCGCCCCCGTCCGCTCGTCACCCTCCATCTCGTCGAGCTTGATCGAGTCGACCGCGTTCAGGAGCGCGACACCCCCGCCGGGGACGATGCCCTCCTCGAGCGCGGCGCGGGTGGCCTGGAGCGCGTCCTCGACGCGGTGCTTCTTCTCCTTCATCTCGGTCTCCGTCGCAGCGCCGACCTTGACGACTGCAACGCCGCCGGCCAGCTTCGCCAGCCGCTCCTGCAGCTTCTCGCGGTCGAAGTCGGAGTCGGTGTTCTCGATCTCCGCCTTCAGCTGCTTGATCCGGGCCTTGATCGCGTCCGCCTTTCCGTTGCCGTCGATGATCGTCGTACTGTCCTTGTCGATCACGACGCGGCGGGCCTTGCCGAGCTGCGAGAGCTTCGTGTTCTCCAGCTTGAGGCCCAGTTCCTCGGTGATCACCTCGGCACCGCTGAGGACGGCGATGTCCTCGAGCATCCGCTTGCGGCGATCTCCGAACCCGGGCGCCTTCACGGCGACGGCCGTGAACGTGCCGCGCAGCTTGTTGACGACGATCGTCGCGAGCGACTCGCCCTCGACGTCCTCCGCCACGATCAGGAGCGGCTTGCCGGCCTGGATCACCTGCTCCAACACCGGCAGGACGTCTTTTATGGCGCCGATCTTTTGGTTCGCGACCAGGATGTACGGCTCCTCGAGCACCGCTTCCATGCGCTCGGGGTCGGTCACCATGTACGGCGACAGGTAGCCCTTGTCGAACTGCATGCCCTCGGTGAACTCGAGCTCGAGACCGAACGTCTGGCCCTCCTCGACATTGACGACGCCGTCCTTGCCGACCTTCTCGATCGCATCCGCGATCACGTCGCCGATCTCGCGCTCACGCGCCGAGATCGTGGCGACCCGGGCGATGTCCTCCTTGCCCGAGACCTCCTTCGACTGCGACTTCAGGTCCTCGACCACGGCCTCGACCGCCTGCTCGATCCCGCGCTTGAGCGCCATCGGGTTCGCACCAGCGGCCACATTCTTCAAGCCCTCGCGGACGATCGCCTGGGCGAGCAGCGTCGCGGTCGTGGTGCCGTCACCGGCGACGTCGTTCGTCGACGTGGCGACCTCACGGACGAGCTGTGCCCCCTGGTTCTCGAAGACGTCCTCGACCTCGATCTCACGTGCGATCGTGACGCCGTCATTCGTGATCGTCGGGGCGCCGAACTTCTTGTCGAGCACGACGTAGCGCCCCTTCGGGCCAAGGGTGACCTTGACCGCGTCGGCGAGGATGTTCACGCCGCGCTCAAGCGCGCGGCGCGCATCCTCATTGAACTTCAGCTCCTTGTGAGCCATTTCTTCCTCCTGAGGGATACGAGCTACTAGGCGGTGGCGCCGGCGAGCTTACGTTTGCGCTTGCCACCGGTGTTGACGACCTTCGCGAGCACATCCGACTCACGCAGAATCAGAACATCCTCGGTTCCGAGCTTGATCTCGGTGCCGCCGTACTTCGAGAAGACGATCTCGTCCCCCTCGACGACATCCATTTCGATGTACTTCCCGTCCTCGTCCCGCCCACCCGGGCCGACCGCCAACACGCGACCGCGCTGCGGCTTCTCCCTGGCGGTGTCCGGCAGGACGATCCCGCTCACCGTCAACTCCTCCTCATCAAGCACCTCGACGATCAGGCGGTCACCAAGCGGCTGCAGATTCATGAAAAGCCTCCCGAAACATCATCAAGCGGTTTCTGACTTGTGACTGGTCTTTCTGTGATGGTCGTTGGCACTCTCGGCTGAGAGTGCCAATACACCGTATCAGCGGTCGGCGAGAGGCTTACTCCCGGTACCGAGCCTGTTGGAAACGGGGTCCGCGTGCTCGCCGCGCCCTCAGAGAGCTCCGTTGCCGGCGAGACTGTCGCCGCAGCCGCTGAACGCCTACGGGCCGGGGGCAACCGCAGCCGGTTTCGAGCAGGATGGTGCGGGGGTGTCAAAACTCGGGTCCGCGTCGCAGGACACAGCGATTTGCAGGCGGAACGCGATTTTTGGCACCCCGCAGGCTAGCTCGGCGAGACTCCCGAACACTGGCGTAGCCGGGGGTCCTGCCACTTGAAAATCGCGCACATGGGAGCCGGACCGGGCAAGACCCGACTCCTACCGACTATCAGCGAGTTACTCGGCTCGAACGTCTCGGATACAGCGACGGCGGCAACCACGCGACGTTTGCCTCCTCGTACACCTGGGCGTCGAACGGCGCGCGGCCGGTCACCCGACGGTAGTTCGCCGCTCGGATACGCAGCACATACTCGGATACGCAGCACATAAGTTCACGCGCGCGCGCGAATACCAGAGCCTGAATGGGCCTGCGTTAGTGATTCCCTCTTCGGGAGAATCGGACTCGAGTTTCTCCTGGAAGAAGATCTCGGTTGCGCTCAGACTCTTGCAGAGCGCGGTCGTCGTGAACTGCTGGCTCGTTCGCGTCACCGCCCGCAGGTCCGCCGCCTGGGCGAAGATCGCGAGCTGCCGGTCGAGCTGATCGAACCCACGCCGATTGCTCCGCAGTTATCGGATTGCACTCGGGCGACCGGGCTTCCCTGGTTGGCGAAGCCCAGCGGGCTGCCGATCTCGCCGCGGAGGCTGGCGCCGGGATCGGAGTCCCCATTCCAAGTCCGAGAAATTTCAGGCCCGAGGAGTGTCAGTGGGTCGTGCCCAGGTTGAACTGCCGCGGCTACGCATGGTTTGGTTGTGAGCGGGAGCTGCGCTCGTAGAGTGTGGCGTTGACCACGGCGGCTCCGACGATTACGCGGCCGATCAGGAAGAGGTCGAGGAGGATGGCGCCTGCGATTCCGAGCGCGCCGTAGGTGGTCGACTTCTCCTTGATCATCTGGCCGAGGATGAGGACGTTGAAGATCTGTACGGCGACGAAGCCGATCGCGTAGAACAGTGATCCGGGGATCAGGTCGGTCCAGCGTGCGTCGGCGTGGGGCAGGTGGAGGGAGACGACGAGCCAGAGCCCGGCGAGGGCGAGCACGAAGACCACCAGTGCGATGATGCCGCCGATCGCGGTCTGGTGGTGGACGGCGCCGACGCCGGCGACGAGCAGGAGCTGGCCGGCGAGTGCTGCGGCGAAGATCTCGAGCTGGCGGGAGCTGCACCTTGACCGAGGCGGCCGAGCCTTCCCAGGCGAGTGCGTGGACGATCGCGACTGCCCGGAGCAGGACTCTGGTCATGTAGGCGAGCACGAGCAGCGAGGTGAGCGCGACCCACCAGCTCGAGGAACCCTTGGCCGCGCCCTGAACCTGCTTGGTGACGGTCCCGGCGATGCCGACCGAGTTGACGACGACGTGCGGCTGCACACCCAGGGCGCTCGCCAGCAGTCCGAGGCCGGAGACGAGGAAGAACGCGAGCGGCAGCAAGAACACGAACAGCCGGTAGGAGAGCGCGCCGGCGAGTATGCCGCCGCCGATGTGGGAGTCCCGCTCGATCGTCTCGAAGGTGGCATCGAGTGCCGGCGAGCCTCCGCGCGCCTCCTGCACCCAGCCTTTCAGCGCCTGCGCGTGCTCGACCCAGTGCGCCAGGCGCCCGAGCAGCGTCCGCTTCGGCGGCGGCAGCTCGATCTGCTCGGGCTCGTCGCTGCGATCGGGATCGGCCGTCATCGCGTGCCGCGGCGTTGCTTCTCCGTCTCGCGCCAGTTCGCCCACACAGGCGAGAAGACCGCGCACACGAGCGACATCGTGATCAGCACGAACACGGCGCCGATGAACGTGATCACGACGCCGAACGAGCCGAAGGTCTTGCCGTTCGCGTTCAACGGAGCTGCCAGGAAGAACGGCGAGGTGGCGGCTGTCCCACCGATCACGACGGAGGCGAGCAGCGCGCCGGGAGCAGCGCGCGCAGTCCGATCTTCCGGTGCAGCAGGAAGCGGGGCACCCAGAGCCAGAACACCGTCGAGCCGATGAGCCAGACGGGCACGAGCACGAGCCAGCCCGTGTCGTGCAGCCGCGTGGCGGCGATCAGGGGAAGAGCGAGGACGCCGGTGAGGACGAAGAAGAAGATCGCGAACAGCCCCTGGTCGGCCAGCGATCCGACCTTGACCTGCCAGGCGCGCGCGTAGACGTCCTGGTAGATCTGGCCGATGCCGATACCCCACAGCAGGAAGCTGACGAACACGGTGAGGCTCGCCGCCAGCGCGTTCGACGAGGCGCTGCCGAACGTGCCCTGGACGAGGTCGGCCGTGGCCCCGTTCAGCTTCAGATGCGTGACCAGACGCTGCGCGAAGACGTTCACGTCTCCGCTCGACGGGTGGAGGACGGCAGCGACCACGAGCACGGCCGGCAGCACCGACAGCGTCGAGTACACGGTCGCCGCGCAACCCGAGCTGCGGCTCGCCGCGAAGTAGGCGCGGAACCACTGCAACGCCAGCCGACCGATACTCGTATCGGCGCGGCGGCCCAGCCAATCGTGCACCGCCTCCACACGACCGTGATCGGATGTCGTTTCGGCGCTGCTCATGGCTAGGTCGGCGCTGACCCGGGTTCGGCTTGGCCTGGGCGCCGGGCTGGATGGTCGGGATGCCTCCGGTGAAGAGCAGGGCGATGAGCGCGAAGAGCGCGAGGATCGAGACGGCGACGCGCAGCCCGTCGATCCAGCTCTGCTCGTTCGTCTGCACGATTGCGTCGGCTGTCTTCGGGCAGCCCACGAACCTCAGCTCCAGCCGGTGGCATGACCATGATGAGATTTACGACCGGGAGCACTAAGCGATCGCGAGGATGTCGATGTGACTCTCGACGTCACGCGCGGTCATCACGTTGGCATTCCGATAGCGCGCGTCCGGAGAAGCTTGATCGACAAGGAGCGGTCGATCGAAGAGAACGAGCTGATGGCGCTGTAGAGGGATGATCAGCTTTCTGTGAGGCTGCGTAGCAGCGTCTCGAGGTTGTCGAGGCGCTTGTTGATCTCGGCGAGGCTCGAATCGATCTGGGCATCTCGTTTCTTGTCGGCGTCGGCTGCGGCGACGTCGTACTGTTTGGTGGCGCGGGCGACGAACGTCGAGGTGACCGCGGCGGTGACGATCGCGACGAAGGCAATCCCTTCGAGCATGACAGCACCTGCGACGATCCGCCCGGCGATCGCCTTGGGCGTGACGTCCCCGTAGCCGACGGTCGTGACGGTCTGGATCGCCCACCACATCCCGATGAAGACGTTCGGGTATTCGCGATGGTCGAGCACCCTCATCAGCAGACCGCTTGCGAGGACGATCAGCGCCGTCGTGGAGACGATGACCGTTGCCGCGCCCCGCACGCTGACCGGCTTTCGGAGGAACCGCGCCATCTGCCGTTCGAGTAGAACGATGCGAGTCGTCAAGACCGATCCTCGGCGTGAGCCTCGAGGAGGTCGCGCCGCTGCGCGAAGGCCGGTGAGAGGGCTGCGGCGAGGACCAGCACGGTGCCGATCAGGATGAGCCAGAAGAAGATCGCGATGATGATCCCGAACGCACCGTACGTCGTCGAGTACCAGTTCAGCCAGTGGGTGAGCAGGAGCGCGGAGATCAGCCGCAGGATGACGAAGCCGAGCACGGTGAAGACGGCGCCGGGGACCAGGTTCCGCGTCGGGACGTGGTGATGGAGCAAGATCCGCGGCGCCCAGATGAAGAAGGCGAGCAGCAGCGCGAGCCAGCCGAGATCGAGGACCCAGCCGATCCAGGACGGCTCTCCTCTGAGAGCCCTTGTCTGACCCACGAAGAGCGCGGCACCGAGGACGAGAGCCACGAGGACCTCCACATACCGCGCCTGGTCGGCGAGCACCGACTTGCCCAGGTCGATCCCCCAGGAGCGGGCGTGAACGATCTGCAACACGCGGGGGAACCCGAGCCCGAAGAAGAAGAGGTCGATGATCGCGATCAGGACGGCGGAGATCTTGTGCTCCCCCGTACCGACCATCACCGACGAGAAAAGCTGGGCCGTTGTGCCCCTCAGCCTGAGGCGGTGCTCGATCCGGTCGGCGAGCGCGGTCGGGTCCTTGTAGGAGTAGCTCGCGGTGACGAGGAACACGGGTATGAGGGTCAGGAGCAAGTACGCGCTCAGGAGGACTGCGAAAAGCTGCCCGTTGGAAGCCTGGTACCGGCGCACCCAACCGATCGTCGCGCCCTTGCGTGAATCGGGCGGCTGGTTCTCGATCCAGAGACGGCCGCGCTTCGCAACCGCAGCGCCCTTCGCAGCCGCCTTCTGCCCGCGGGCGGGGACGCGAGAGTGACGGGGCGGGCCGGCGCCGCCCGGCGCCGGGTCGGTCGGCGGCGCATTCATTGCCGGCCGCTTGGGAGGGATGAAGGAACGAACGCTCTCAAGGCTTCTCTTGCCGGCCTCTGAAGATCGCCTGGGCGACGGCCCGGGACGGCACGACGAGGAACACCGCTACGGCGAAATAGAGCACGATCGCGGCACGGGGAACCAGCAAGCCGAGAGCGATCGCTGCCGCATACGCACCGACGGTGATGCGGAACTTCTTCTGCGCGTCCTCCAAGTCGCTATCGGGCGTAGATCGCCGTAGCCCCTCACGTCGAGCGTAGGCATCCATCGCCGTGAACAACAGGCGGGTCGTCAGCACCGTGAGTCCGAACACGGTCGCGGCCACCCGTTGCCAGGCCGTGCCCTTGTCCAGCGCTTCGCCGACGAGCCGGGTGGGAAACGGGAGGAACGCGACGGAAAGCAGGAAGAGCAGGTTCAGGCGCAGGAAGATCCGGTCGACGTGGTCGAGGTCGTCGGTGAGGCTGTTGTGGCCGATCCAGGCTGCGCCGATCGTCAGGAAGCTGACGAGGTAGACGAAGTAGGACGGCCAGCCGCGCAGGAACTGCTCCAGCGGCGAACCCGGCGGCCGGACCGCAAGCTCGAGCACCAGCAATGTGATCGCGATCGCCAGCACGGCGTCGCTGAACGCCTCCATCCTGCCCTTACTCAAAGCGGTGTTCGTCGTCGGTATCTGCACGTCGGTGGTCACGGCGCCCTCGCGGACTTGGCTTGGGCGCCGGGCTGGATGGTCGGGATGCCTCCGGTGAACAGCAGGGCGATGAGCGCGAAGAGCGCGAGGATCGAGACGGCGACGCGCAGCCCGTCGATCCGGCTCTGCTCGTTCGTCTGCACGATCGCGTCGGCTGTCCGCGGGCGGACGTGCGCGTCGGAGAGCGCGGCCTTCAGGTCGGCGTCGGAGATGAACGGGACGCCGCCGGCGAGCTTCGTCTGTGCCTGGGCGGCGACGCGGTCGGGGACGGCCGGGTTGTTCTGGACGCCGGTGAGGAACGAGGCGGTCAGCGCGGAGATGAGCACGGCGCCGGCGAGCGCGGTGCCGATCGACGCGCCGAGCTGTGTGCCGGTGTTCTGGATTCCGCCGACCTCGCCGCTCTGCTCGTCGGGCACCGCCGACACGGTCACGGCCCCCAGCTGGGAGGCGATCGAGCCGATCCCGGCACCCGCGAGCAGCAGCGGCCAGGTGACGATCTCCGCTCCGGCGCCGTAGTCGAGCAAGGCGAGCAGGAGCACGAGCCCGCCGAACATGGCGATGAACCCGAGGCGGATGACCCGCCGCGGGTTCGCGTGCGGGAACACCTTGGGGACTCCGGCCGCGAAGAGCAGCAACATCAGCGAGAGCGGCAGCAGATGCACGCCCGTCGCGACCGCCGACAGACCGAGCGCGACCGACAGGAACAGCGGCACGACGAAGAAGATCCCGGCCTGCACGAGGAACAGGAAGAAGAACGAGGTGACGCCGTCGCGCAGCTGGATGTTCCGCAGCATCTTCGGGTCGATCAGCGCAGCCTGGCCGTGCGCGATACGCCGGTTCTCCCACATCGCGAACAGGCCCACCACCACGCCGCCCGCGAGCACGAGCCAGATCACCGGCGAGAGCCCGAGCCACTCGGGAGCACCCGGCTTGGCCCGCACGAACCCCCACGCACCCGACTTCAAGGTGCCGATCACGATCAGGCCGAGGCCGGCCGCCGACAGCGCCGTGCCGACCAGGTCGAGCCTGGCGCCCTTCTCGGGCGGTGTGTCGTTCACCCGCCGCGCCAAGCGCGAGGATCACGATCACGATCAGCACCTCGCTGACGAACACCCACCGCCACGAGGCATAGCTCGTGAAGAAGCCGCCGATCACCGGCCCCACCGCGGCGGCCATCGCGCCGGCAGCCGCCACGAGCCCGTACGCGCGCGGCCGGTCCGGCTTTCCGAAGTTCGAGGCGACGAGCGCGACGATCGCCGGAAAGATCAACACCGCGCCGAACCCCTCCAGGAACGACCAGCCGATGATCAACACCGTCAGGCTGTGAGAAAGCGCCGTCGTCAGCGACCCGCACGCGTAGACGACGCACCCGATCGTGAACGCACGCTTGCGGCCGATGATCTCCCCGACCCTCCCGCCGGTGATCATCAACGACGCCATCACCAGCGTGTACAGCGTGATCGCCAGCTGGATCCCGGTCACATCGGTCCCGACGTCCTTGGCGACCGTCGCGATCGCCGTGTTCATCACCGTCATGTCCAGGGCCATCACGAACTGCGCCGACGCCAACGTGAGCAGCACCAGACCCGAAGCCTTGGCAGCGGCAGAAGACGCGATCGGCGCGGCCGTCACAACGGAGATCCTATTGGCGGCGTCGCCCGGAGGTCCTCGCTGGGAGCTCCGCCTGGTCGCGGACGTGCCCGCTCAACGTCGTCGTCCCTTCGTCGCGTGAGGGGCCACTGTCAGACGCCCATTTCGGCCTTCACGCGGCCAGATGTCACCGCTGCCTTGAGAGCTTCGTAGTCGCGATCGTTCTGGTCGGCGTAGGCCTCGCCGAACGTGGACAGGGCCCGGTCGAGCGCATCGGATGCTCCGAGGTAGCTCGCGATCGCGATCGCATCCCCGGAGCGGGCATGGCTCCTCGCGAGCGCCGCGCCGCACACCTGTGCGTAGGTCCTCATCGACTTCGGATTCATCGTCTCGATGTCCGCCGACCCCTTCGCGTCCCAGAGTTGGCGGACGTAGAAGTCACGCTCGACGCCTTCGAGCGTCGGTGGCACGCAGCCAGCCGAGCATGATGTCGCTTGCGGCCTGGGTCAGCTGCTGGCCCTCGACGACCCGCTGACCGTGCTGGGAGAACGCGCTCTTGCCGAGGAACGGCTCGAGCACCGATGCCTGTGCCTCCTTGGCCTGGAGGAAGAGGGGATCGCTCTCGTCGCGGCCGAGCAGGAGCACGATCCAGGCGCGCGTGCCGACGCTGCCGACGCCGACGACCTTCCGCGCAGAGTGCAGGTAGCGGAAGCGCTCGAGCAGCCGCCGCCGGTCGCCGGGCAACGTCTCCCAGTAGGAGCGGACGAGCCCGTGCAGGAACTCGCCGAGCCCGCTGTGCTCGCCTCGGCTGTACGAGATCCTCCACCGGGACGATCAGCGGCGGGTCGCTGACGATCCGCGGCTCGCCGTCGACGAGGTGCGTCAGCTTCGCGAACGCCGCAGGCTGTCCTTCGCCTGGGCCTTCGCGACGTCACGGTCCGCCCGCTTGGTCTGCTTCTTGTCTCGCCTGCTGCCCGAGCAACTCGGATGATCTCGTCCACCTCGATCCGCGCGTACCACAGTGCGAGTGTGTCCATGCCCGCGAACCTCTTCATCGCCTCCCGGTAGGCGCGGGTCACTGCGCGGTTGATCGCTCGTCGCTGCTTGCCGCCGAAGCCGCGGTCGCGGCCGGCGACGGCGAAGCTCGCGACGAGTCGCTTCAGGTCCCACTCGAACGGGCCCGGCAGCGTCTCGTCGAAGTCGTTGACGCCGAAGACGAGCCGCCGGTCGGGCGAGGCGAATACACCGAAGTTGGAGAGGTGCGCATCCCCGCAGAGCTGGACCTTCAGCCCCGTCCTGGGGCCGTCCGCGAGATCGGACGCCATCAGGTAGGCGGCGCCGCGGAAGAACGTGAACGGCGACACGAGCATCCGCCCGTAGCGAATCGGGACCAGCTCCGGCACGCGCGTGGCCGCCTGCTCCTAGAGCAGGTCGACCGGATCGCGCCGGCTCGACGGCGGACCCCACTCGCCGTGGATCGAGCGCGGCACCTCCGCCCGCGCGGCCTTGCCTGCGCCGCCCGCTCGGCCGGCGTCAGGTGAGGTAGGACCTTCGGCCTCGAGGACCGCCTGCCTCGTGAGCGCCGCCCTTCGCGGCAGGCCGCTTCTGTGACCGGCGGGCGCGCTTGGGCGCAGGGCTCTTCTCCGCAGCCGGGCTCGGCGCACCTGGCGCAGGCGGCCCGGTCGGAGGGCTCTCTGCCTCCGGCGCTGGCGCCTCGGTCGCTGGCGCGGGCCAGCATCGTCGCCCTGGGGCGACGCGTCGTCGAGCCGCTGCGGCCCGTGAGCACCGCCTGTCGACTGGAGGGCCTCACCCGGGGTCTCGCTGGTGTGATCGTCACCAGTCATTTCTTGCTCCTCTCGCAGCGGTCGAAGATCTCGGAGAGACAGGATGCTCTCGAACTGCTGCTGCCGGCCGCGATATAGAGATCGACAGGTGCGTCGCTATCAGCTGACATGTGCACTCCTTCTCACCGCGACCGGCTCAACCGCCGGTCGCGCAGTTTCTCCTCCCGATCGGCCGACGGCCCAACGCTACGACGGAGACGCTCGGCCCGCTATCGGCCACAATGGCCGATATCGGGCGAGCGGCGCTGGACGATTGTGGGCTGCTGATTCGGGTTCACGGAGGGCCTGGGAGGGTGAGGATCAGGACGCCGGCGAAGATGAGCAGCCCGGCGCCGACACCGATCATGGCAAGGCGCACGCCGAGCAGCGGGAACTGGGTGCTCAGCCCGACCAGGAACAAGATGCTCGCGAGGATGACCGTCACTCGCACGTACTCGTCGCCCGTCTCTGCAGCCCTCTGACCCTGCGCGTAGAAGGCGTTGGCACTCGCGTCGAGCAGACGCGATTGCGCCTCGCCGGTTGGGATGTACTGGGGCATCTCCTGCGGCCCCGCCGGCGCGTCCGGGTTCGTGAACGGGTGGGTTGCGAGCCAGGCTTCGAACGCGACCCGGTACTCGGGTCGGAAGCGCTTCTCGGCGAGGCGCATCCCGTTCGGGTTGTGCGTCAGGTAGGCCGCGAACCAGCTGTCGAACAGGATCCCATCAGCGGTGCGGAAGGTCAGCGACTCCTGGAAGGAGCGGTTCGCCTTCGTCCGGGTCGCGGAGGCCTTCGCGAACTTGAGTGAGACTCGGTGCCCCACTTCGCGGCCGAGTAGCCCGACCAGGCGGCCACGATCGTGACGATCGAGAGCAGCAG